>NZ_JAHQYI010000001.1:1486613-2229920 GCF_019061125.1 Microbacterium sp. NC79 | reverse complement strand
TAAGATAGAGAAGTTGCCCTTCGGCAGGCCAGGAATGGTTTGGTGGGGGAGCATCCGATCCTTGAGAACTCAACAGCGTGCACTTGTCAAATGCCAAATTATCCTCGTCTAGCTTCGGCTGGGTGAGAATTCCTTTGGATCAAAGACCTAGTCGTTTTTCGGCTAGGCAACGGATAGTCAGCAATGATTTATCTCTTTGGTCATGATTGAACTCGCTGCATTTCCAGCCTATTCCGGTTGGGGTGTATGCAATCGTTTTTTACGGAGAGTTTGATCCTGGCTCAGGATGAACGCTGGCGGCGTGCTTAACACATGCAAGTCGAACGGTGAAGCAGAGCTTGCTCTGTGGATCAGTGGCGAACGGGTGAGTAACACGTGAGCAATCTGCCCCGGACTCTGGGATAACAGTTGGAAACAGCTGCTAATACTGGATATGAAACAGGACCGCATGGTCATTGTTTGGAAAGAATTTCGGTCTGGGATGAGCTCGCGGCCTATCAGCTTGTTGGTGAGGTAATGGCTCACCAAGGCGTCGACGGGTAGCCGGCCTGAGAGGGTGACCGGCCACACTGGGACTGAGACACGGCCCAGACTCCTACGGGAGGCAGCAGTGGGGAATATTGCACAATGGGCGAAAGCCTGATGCAGCAACGCCGCGTGAGGGACGACGGCCTTCGGGTTGTAAACCTCTTTTAGCAGGGAAGAAGCGAAAGTGACGGTACCTGCAGAAAAAGCGCCGGCTAACTACGTGCCAGCAGCCGCGGTAATACGTAGGGCGCAAGCGTTATCCGGAATTATTGGGCGTAAAGAGCTCGTAGGCGGTTTGTCACGTCTGCTGTGAAATCCGGAGGCTCAACCTCCGGCCTGCAGTGGGTACGGGCAGACTAGAGTGCGGTAGGGGAGATTGGAATTCCTGGTGTAGCGGTGGAATGCGCAGATATCAGGAGGAACACCGATGGCGAAGGCAGATCTCTGGGCCGTAACTGACGCTGAGGAGCGAAAGGGTGGGGAGCAAACAGGCTTAGATACCCTGGTAGTCCACCCCGTAAACGTTGGGAACTAGTTGTGGGGTCCATTCCACGGATTCCGTGACGCAGCTAACGCATTAAGTTCCCCGCCTGGGGAGTACGGCCGCAAGGCTAAAACTCAAAGGAATTGACGGGGACCCGCACAAGCGGCGGAGCATGCGGATTAATTCGATGCAACGCGAAGAACCTTACCAAGGCTTGACATACACGAGAACACCGTAGAAATACGGGACTCTTTGGACACTCGTGAACAGGTGGTGCATGGTTGTCGTCAGCTCGTGTCGTGAGATGTTGGGTTAAGTCCCGCAACGAGCGCAACCCTCGTTCTATGTTGCCAGCACGTAATGGTGGGAACTCATGGGATACTGCCGGGGTCAACTCGGAGGAAGGTGGGGATGACGTCAAATCATCATGCCCCTTATGTCTTGGGCTTCACGCATGCTACAATGGCCGGTACAATGGGCTGCGATACCGCAAGGTGGAGCGAATCCCAAAAAGCCGGTCCCAGTTCGGATTGAGGTCTGCAACTCGACCTCATGAAGTCGGAGTCGCTAGTAATCGCAGATCAGCAACGCTGCGGTGAATACGTTCCCGGGTCTTGTACACACCGCCCGTCAAGTCATGAAAGTCGGTAACACCTGAAGCCGGTGGCCTAACCCTTGTGGAGGGAGCCGTCGAAGGTGGGATCGGTAATTAGGACTAAGTCGTAACAAGGTAGCCGTACCGGAAGGTGCGGCTGGATCACCTCCTTTCTAAGGAGCATCTGAAGTCTTCGGACTTCCAGAACCCAGATCGAAGGCGTACGTTCTTCGCTGGGAGCTCATGGGTGGAACATTTGACATGCTGCCAGGATGTGATCTTGGGATGAGTACGCCGCTTGCGGTTGGAAAGTTCTGGGTGAGCGGATGGGTGGCTGCACGCTGTTGGGTCCTGAGGGACCGGACATGACCTTCGGGTTGTGACTGTTCCTCGGACCTGCATTCATGATGAGCCTTTTGGTTTTGAGTGGTGTGGGTACCGCCCGTACTTTGAGAACTACACAGTGGACGCGAGCATCTTGCGGAACAAGCTTCGGTTTGTTTCGTAATTGATGATCTTATAGATCATTAGAATTCAATTTTTTTGAGATTGATTTTCTTAACACATACTCATGTGATTTCAAGTCTTTAAGAGCAAACGGTGGATGCCTTGGCATCTGGAGCCGAAGAAGGACGTAGCAATCTGCGATAAGCCTCGGGTAGTGGATAAGCACACTGTGATCCGAGGATTTCCGAATGGGGAAACCCCGCTGGGCGGCTTGCCGACCTAGTGACTCCCGCCTGAATATATAGGGCGGGTAGAGGGAACGTGGGGAAGTGAAACATCTCAGTACCCACAGGAAGAGAAAGCAACCGCGATTCCGTTAGTAGTGGCGAGCGAAACCGGAACAGGCTAAACCGAGTGCGTGTGATATCCGGCAGGAGTTGCGTATTCGGGGTTGTGGGACTTTTCAGACAGGTCTGCCGATCTGTCAGCGTGACAGCAGCGTATAGACGAATGGTCTTGAAAGGCCAGTCATAGAGGGTGCCAACCCCGTAGTCGAAATGCGTGTGTTGACGCGAGAAGTATCCCAAGTAGCACGGGGCCCGAGAAATCCCGTGTGAATCTGTCAGGACCACCTGATAAGCCTAAATACTCCCAGATGACCGATAGCGGACAAGTACCGTGAGGGAAAGGTGAAAAGTACCCCGGGAGGGGAGTGAAATAGTACCTGAAACCGTTTGCTTACAAACCGTTGGAGCAGCCTTAGTAGCTGTGACAGCGTGCCTTTTGAAGAATGAGCCTGCGAGTTAGCGATACGTGGCGAGGTTAACCCGAGTGGGGTAGCCGTAGCGAAAGCGAGTCTGAATAGGGCGATTCAGTCGCGTGTCCTAGACCCGAAGCGAAGTGATCTATCCATGGCCAGGTTGAAGCGCGTGTAAGAGCGCGTGGAGGACCGAACCCACTTAGGTTGAAAACTGAGGGGATGAGCTGTGGATAGGGGTGAAAGGCCAATCAAACTTCGTGATAGCTGGTTCTCTCCGAAATGCATTTAGGTGCAGCGTTGCGTGTTTCTTGCCGGAGGTAGAGCTACTGGATGGCCGATGGGCCCTACAAGGTTACTGACGTCAGCCAAACTCCGAATGCCGGTAAGTGAGAGCGCAGCAGTGAGACTGTGGGGGATAAGCTTCATAGTCGAGAGGGAAACAACCCAGACCACCAACTAAGGTCCCAAAGCGCGTGCTAAGTGGGAAAGGATGTGGAGTTGCCTTGACAACCAGGAGGTTGGCTTAGAAGCAGCCACCCTTGAAAGAGTGCGTAATAGCTCACTGGTCAAGTGATTCCGCGCCGACAATGTAACGGGGCTCAAGCACGCCACCGAAGTTGTGGCATTAATATTTTTGGTAGGCCTTCGTGGTCCAGCCGTATTGATGGGTAGGAGAGCGTCGTGTGGCCAGCGAAGCGGCGGTGTGAACCAGCCGTGGAGGCTACACGAGTGAGAATGCAGGCATGAGTAGCGAAAGACGTGTGAGAAACACGTCCTCCGAAAGACCAAGGGTTCCAGGGTCAAGCTAATCTTCCCTGGGTAAGTCGGGACCTAAGGCGAGGCCGACAGGCGTAGTCGATGGACAACGGGTTGATATTCCCGTACCGGCGAAGAACCGCCCAAACTAATCCAGTAGTGCTAAGCGCCCGAATCTTCACACTGAATCCTTCGGGATTCGCCGTGGAGGCTAGCGCGCGACCCCGTTCTGGTGCGGTTAGCGTATTAACAGGTGTGACGCAGGAAGGTAACCCAAGCCAGGCGATGGTTGTCCTGGTGCAAGTGCGTAGGCTGAGAGATAGGCAAATCCGTCTCTCGTTCGGCTGAGACACGATGCGGATAAAAAGTGGGTGATCCTATGCTGCCAAGAAAAGCATCGACGCGAGGTTCTAGCCGCCCGTACCCCAAACCGACTCAGGTGGTCAGGTAGAGAATACTAAGGAGATCGAGAGAATCGTGGTTAAGGAACTCGGCAAAATGCCCCCGTAACTTCGGGAGAAGGGGGGCCATCGACGTATACGGACTTGCTCCGAAAAGCGTTTGGTGGCCGCAGAGACTAGTGGGTAGCGACTGTTTACTAAAAACACAGGTCCGTGCCAAGTCGCAAGACGATGTATACGGACTGACGCCTGCCCGGTGCTGGAAGGTTAAGAGGACCGGTTAGCCGCAAGGCGAAGCTGAGAATTTAAGCCCCAGTAAACGGCGGTGGTAACTATAACCATCCTAAGGTAGCGAAATTCCTTGTCGGGTAAGTTCCGACCTGCACGAATGGCGTAACGACTTCCCAACTGTCTCAACCGCGAACTCGGCGAAATTGCATTACGAGTAAAGATGCTCGTTACGCGCAGCAGGACGGAAAGACCCCGTGACCTTTACTACAGCTTGGTATTGGTGTTCGGTGTGGCTTGTGTAGGATAGGTGGGAGACTATGAAGCGGTGACGCCAGTCATCGTGGAGTCATTGTTGAAATACCACTCTGGTCATATTGGATATCTAACTTCGAACCGTAATCCGGTTCAGGGACAGTGCCTGGTGGGTAGTTTAACTGGGGCGGTTGCCTCCCAAAAAGTAACGGAGGCGCCCAAAGGTTCCCTCAACCTGGTTGGCAATCAGGTGTCGAGTGTAAGTGCACAAGGGAGCTTGACTGTGAGACTGACAAGTCGAGCAGGGACGAAAGTCGGGACTAGTGATCCGGCAGTGGCTTGTGGAAGCGCTGTCGCTCAACGGATAAAAGGTACCTCGGGGATAACAGGCTGATCTTGCCCAAGAGTCCATATCGACGGCATGGTTTGGCACCTCGATGTCGGCTCGTCGCATCCTGGGGCTGGAGTAGGTCCCAAGGGTTGGGCTGTTCGCCCATTAAAGCGGTACGCGAGCTGGGTTTAGAACGTCGTGAGACAGTTCGGTCCCTATCCGCTGCGCGCGTAGGAAATTTGAGAGGATCTGACCCTAGTACGAGAGGACCGGGTTGGACGAACCTCTGGTGTGCCAGTTGTACTGCCAAGTGCACCGCTGGTTAGCTACGTTCGGGATGGATAACCGCTGAAAGCATCTAAGCGGGAAGCCGGCCTCAAGATGAGATTTCCATACCTTCGGGTGAGAGGCTCCCAGCTAGACTACTGGGTTGATAGGCCAGATGTGGAAGTGCGGTAACGCATGCAGCTGACTGGTACTAATAAGCCGATGACTTGATAATCATTCATACATGAGTGATGCTCCGCGTCCACTGAGTGGTTCTCGATGTACGGTCGAGAACCCCAACAACAAGACACGTCTTGTTCGTTAGGTTTTTGAAACATCAATAGTGTTTCGGCGGCCATAGCGAGAGGGAAACGCCTGGTTACATTCCGAACCCAGAAGCTAAGCCTCTCAGCGCCGATGGTACTGCAGGGGGGACCCTGTGGGAGAGTAGGACACCGCCGGACTCCTTTTAGTCAAAATGGCCACCCAATGCTGGGTGGCCATTTTGCATTTATAGACAAATTCGACAGAGGAGATCGTCATGGCAGAAGCGCAAGAACCCCGAGACGGCGGATCGCGCGCGCCTCGCGACTCCTCACGCCCCCAGTACCGCGACAACAGCGGAGCCTCCCGTGACCAGCGCCCGCAGCGCGACGGTGGCTACCAGCGTCGTGATGGTGCAGCGCCTCGTCGTGATGGTGACCGTCGTGACGGTGGTGCACCGCGTCGTGAAGGTGGCTACCAGGGCAACCGCGATGGTGGTTACCAGCGCCGCGACGGTGCTGCCCCACGCCGCGATGGCGACCGTCGTGAAGGCGGCTACGAACGCCGTGATGGTGGTGCCCCGCGCCGCGAAGGTGGCTACCAGGGTAACCGCGATGGTGGTGCCCCGCGCCGTGAAGGCGGCTACCAGGGTAACCGTGGCGGTGGTTACCAGCGTCGTGACGGTGCTGCGCCCCGTCGTGATGGCGACCGTCGTGAAGGCGGTTTCCAAGGCAACCGCGATGGTGGTTACCAGCGTCGCGACGGTGCTGCTCCCCGTCGTGAGGGCGGTTACGAGCGTCGTGATGGTGCTGCTCCGCGTCGTGATGGTGACCGCCGTGAAGGTGGCTACCAGGGCAACCGTGAGGGTGGTTACCAGCGTCGTGACGGTGCTGCTCCCCGTCGTGAGGGTGGTTACCAGCGTCGTGACGGTGCTGCTCCCCGTCGTGAGGGCGGTTACGAGCGCCGTGATGGTGCTGCTCCCCGTCGTGATGGCGAGCGCCGTGAAGGCGGTTACCAGGGTAACCGTGAGGGTGGTTACCAGCGTCGTGACGGTGCTGCTCCCCGTCGTGAGGGCGGTTACGAGCGCCGTGATGGTGGCGCTCCGCGTCGCGATGGTGACCGTCGTGAAGGTGGATACCAGGGTAACCGTGAGGGTGGTTACCAGCGTCGTGACGGTGCTGCTCCTCGTCGTGAGGGCGGTTACGAGCGCCGTGATGGCGGTGCTCCGCGTCGCGATGGTGACCGTCGTGAAGGTGGATACCAGGGCAACCGCGAAGGCGGCTACCAGCGTCGGGATGATCGGGGCGATGACCGTCGCCAGTCGCGTCCGCCGCAGGACGTTCGATCGGACCGCCCGCGTGATCCCGAGCTACCTGACGACATCACGGCACGCGACCTGCATGGTTCCGCTCGTAATGAGCTGAAGACGTTGTCGGCGGAAAACGCAGACACCGTGGCACGGCACTTGGCGGCCGCGGCAATCTACATTGACCAAGACCCCGAGCTGGCACACGCGCACGCTATGGCAGCGTCGCGCCGTGCTGGACGTGTTGGCGTTGTCCGCGAAACGGTTGGTATCACCGCGTATGCGACGGGCGACTTCGCTCTGGCGCTGCGCGAACTGCGCACCTACCGACGTATCTCTGGCAGCGATGAGCAGATCGCGCTGATCGTTGACAGTGAGCGCGGCATTGGCCGTCCGGAGAAGGCGCTCGAAGAGGGCCGTGCTGTCGACCGCTCCAAGCTTGAGGCTTCAACGCGCGTGGAGCTCGCGATCGCAATGTCGGGCGCGCGCCTGGATCTTGGACAGACGGAAAGCGCACTGGCAGAGCTGGACATCCCTGAGCTTAACCCCGATGTCGCCTACAGCTACAGCACCGGCCTGTTTGCTGCCCGCGCGGCTGTCCTCGAAGACCTCGGCCGCGAGGCAGAGGCCGCAGAGTGGCTACGCCGGGCTGAGGTCGCCGCCGAAGCGATGGCAACTGACGACTCTGACGAGATGGTTGTCGTGGACGAGTCGGAAGACGAAGAACTCGTTCGTGAAATCGAAGCTCAGGAACGTCGTGCCGCGTACGAAGCACAAGAAGCTGCATACGCCGCAGAAGAAGCGATGTTCCGCGAGATTGAAGCCGCGGAAGCAGCCGCACTCGCGGCCGCAAACGGAACAGACGCTGACGAGACTGTTGGAACCGACGAAGCTCCTGTAGCCAACGAGGCTCCTGTAGCCAACGAAGCTCCTGTAGCCGACGAAGCTGGCAAGGCTGACGACGCTGACGACACCGTTGACGTTGACGTTGACGTTGACGCTGACGATGCTGATGTCGCTGATTTCGCTGACGAGGCTGATGTCGTTCCTGTAGCTGACGAGGCTGATGTCGCTGATGATGCTGAAGAGCTCACGGACGACACAGAATCCAAGGGCGACAAAGACAAGGCCTCGAAGAAGGACAAGAAAGACAAGAAGCCGAAGAAGGACAAAAAGTCGAAGGATAAGAAGGACAAGAAGGACAAGGGTTCCGACAAGTCTGACGACGAGAAGAAGGCAAAGAAGGCGAAGAAGGCAGCCAAGGCTGCTGAAGCTGCGGCTGCTGAGGCGGCCGAGAAGTAATGGGCCTGTTCTCTCGTACTCCGTCCACGGTGATGCCGCTTGCCGGCGTTGACACGATTCTCGCTGACCTGGATGGTGTGGTGTACGCCGGCCCCGGCGCCCTTCCGCACGCAGTTGAGTCGCTGAACCGCGCGCGGGAGACCGCCCGCATCGGATACATCACCAATAATGCGGCGCGCACCGACATCACAGTGGCTGAGCACCTCACTGAACTCGGCCTCCAGACCACGCCAGACGAAATCGTGACGAGCCCACAGGCTGCCGTTCGCTTGCTTCGGACGACCGTCGCTGATGGTTCCACCATCCTCGTCGTCGGTGGTGAAGGACTCGTCGTCGAGTTGGAGAAGGCCGGCTACGTTGTGACCCGGTCGTCAGCTGATAACCCGGCCGCCGTTGTGCAGGGTTTCGCGCCGAACGTCGACTGGAGCCAGCTCGCCGAAGCGGCGTACGCGCTCGCACTGCCTGAGGCTGAGGGCGGCATTCCGTGGATCGCCACCAACACCGACTGGACCATCCCGCAGGCCCGCGGAACCGCGCCTGGCAACGGCACGCTGGTGTCCGCTGTGCACACGGCCGTTGGTCGGCTTGCCACCGTCGCCGGTAAGCCGGAAAAGCCGATCTTCGATGTGGCGGTTGACCGCTTTGCTGCAAAGAAGGCGTTGTTCATCGGCGACCGGCTGGACACCGACATTGCTGGTGCACAGCGAGCTGGCATCGACTCGGTTCTCGTCCTCACCGGCATCGACCGACCCAAGCACGTCTTGGCTGCTCCGTCGCACGCCCACCCGACATACATTCTTCCTGACCTCCGCGGCCTGTTCGAGCCGTACCCGGTCACGACAGTGAAGGGCGACGTGGTCTCCGTTCGCGGCGCCTCGGTGCGTGTTGAAGGTACCGACATTCGGATTCTGGCCGCGGGTGACCAAATCGATTTGCTCCGCGCGGCTGCGCACGCGATCTGGGCAACCGGACGCCAGATCTTCGGGTTCCGCGTTCCGGAGAAGCTGTACGAAGACCCGTTCCTGATTCGTCGCTAAACGGGTCGATGTCGCCACGACCGCGTAGTCTGGAGGCGTGAGTAACCCGTCAAGTGAGCACAGTGTCGGTTTTGTGAGCCGTGTCCGCGTGATCGAAGAGCAACCGCTCGAGTCGCGTGCCGCCGGCTACGCCGGGCTTCACGATGAGCTCGCGAAGCGACTCGACGCACCCGTCACGCGCACAGCCAGCGAGTCGGCCGGATGACGCGCCTGGACGCTGCCCTCGCAGACCGTGGTCTCGCACGATCCCGCACGCATGCCGCTCGGCTTATTGCCGATGGTCTGGTCACCGTGAACGGTCGCGGAACCGTAAAAGCCGCGCACCCCGTCACGGAGACAGATGAGCTCACCGTCGCAGGCGCCGATCACTACGTCAGCCGGGCAGCGCACAAGCTCGTGGCTGCCCTTGACGCCTTCCAGGTCGATCCGGCCGGTCGTGTTGCGCTCGACATGGGCGCCTCCACTGGCGGCTTCACTCAGGTGCTGAGCGAACGCGGCGCTGCCGCGATCATGGCCGTGGATGTGGGCCATGACCAGTTGGCCGCCGAGATCGCTGCCGATCCCACCGTGCACGCGGTTGAGGGTTTTAACGTGCGTTACATGACGCCAGAAAATCTCGCTGCTGCCACCGGAATCACCGAGCGCCCGAGCATCGTCACTGGTGACCTTTCCTTTATATCGCTGGAACACGTTTTGCCTGCGGTTGCGGCTACGGCTGCGCCAGCGGCCGACATCGTGTTACTTATCAAGCCGCAGTTTGAAGTGGGGCGCACCGCGGTGAAAGGCGGCCTTGTCACCGACGCGGCGACACGAGCAGACGCGGTTGGCCGTGTGCTGTGGTCGGCGTGGGATCAGGGGCTCGGCGTGTGTGGCCTCGCACCGAGTCCGATCCTGGGAACGCACGGCAACAGCGAGTACCTTGTGCACCTTTGCGACACCAACGGTAAAAACCCGACAGAATATCGAGACGACATCAAACGAATGACGGAGCGCGCATGAGCGAACGCAATATTCTCGTTGTCGTTCACGCCCATCGTGACGACACGGTGGCTGCCGCCGAACGCATTTACCACTCGTTGAAAGCAGCGGGTGCTCGATGTGTGCTCAGCGCTGAAGATCTGCGTGATCTGCGCGACGTGACCGACAACCCCGCGATACTGGACGATTTTCTGGTGCTGGGCGAAAACGTCGCCGTCGATGATGTCGAGTTGGCTATCGTGCTGGGCGGCGACGGAACCATTCTGCGCGCTGCGGAGCTGGTGCGCGGACGAGCGGCCCCCATTCTTGGCATCAACATGGGCCACGTCGGCTTTCTCGCCGAGAGCGAGCGCGACGACATGGATGAAGCTGTCCGCCGCGTTATCGCAGGCGAGTATACGGTCGAGGAACGCTTGGCGTTGTCTGTTCGCGTGAAAAACCGCGCGGGAGACACCATCTACGAGACGTGGGCGCTCAACGAGGCAACCGTCGAGAAGGCCTCGCGAGAGCGCATGCTTGAGGTCGTGATCGCCATCGACCGTCGACCACTTTCCAGCTTTGGCTGTGATGGCGTGGTGCTGTCCACGCCGACCGGATCCACCGCCTACAACTTCTCTGCTGGCGGCCCCGTAATCTGGCCCACCGTGCAAGCCATCAGCGTGGTTCCGCTTTCTGCTCATGCCTTGTTTGCCCGCCCGCTCGTCATCGACCCGTCGTCATCGGTGACGATTGAGGTGTTGCAACGAAACCAGGGCACCGGTGTGCTGTGGTGTGACGGTCGTCGTTCCCACGAGCTTCCGCAGGGTGCGCGCGTCATCGTGCGGCGCTCGGCCCAGCCGGTACGCCTGGCACGTCTGCACACGGCCCTATTTACCGATCGACTTGTGAACAAGTTTCAGCTCCCTGTCGACGGCTGGCGTGGCGCTGATCCGACAACGTCGGCGATTCCGACGGTCAAGGACGCCCAGGCATGATCGAAGAGATGCGCCTGCGAGACTTGGGCGTGATCGCCGAAGCAACGTTGCCGATGGGGGCCGGTTTCACTGCGATTACGGGCGAAACCGGAGCAGGCAAAACGATGGTGGTCACCGGACTCGGCCTGCTGCTTGGTCAGCGCGCCGATTTCTCCGCCGTCCGCGCGGGGGCATCGCAAGCCAGCGTCGCTGGCGTCTGGGTGGTTCCGTCGACTGGGGCCGTCGCAGAACGCGTCGCCGACGCGGGTGGCGAGCTGGAAGCCATTGACGATGACACCAGCGAGTTGTACCTGTCGCGCAGCATCACCGCAGAAGGGCGCAGTCGCGCGAGTGTCGGAGGGGTGAAGGCTCCGGCGAGTGTGCTCAGCGACCTCGCCGACAACCTGGTCGTTGTGCACGGTCAGTCTGACCAGTTGCGGTTGCGCTCGGCCAGCGCACAACGCGACGCGCTTGACCGTTTCGGCGGCGAGCCGATTGCCCGTGCCGCGGAGGCTTACCGCGACGCCTACACACGCTTCACCGCACTAGAACTTCGGATCGCCGAGATCACGGAACACCAGGGCGCGCGCCTCGCCGAAGCAGCGCACCTCCGTGGGGTGCTCGCCGACATCGAGCAGGCGGACCCCCAGCCGGGCGAAGACGAAGAGCTTGCGCAACGTGCGGAACGACTCGCAAACGCCGAAGACCTTCGGATCGCCGCAGCGACCGCACACGAATCCCTCTCCAGCGAGGACGATGCCGCTGACGTGTTGGCGCTCATCGCGGAGGCGCGGCGAGCGTTGGAACGTGCCGCCGATCCTGCGCTGACGACGCTCGCAGAACAGCTGGCGGATCTCAGCTATCGGGCCACAGACATTGCGCAGGAGCTTTCCGCGTATCTCGCCGACCTCGATGAGTCCGGCCCCCACGAACTGGCGACCGTCGAAGAACGGCGTGCGGTGCTCGGTGCACTCGTGCGCTCGCACGGGTCTCTCGCCGCCGCGATCGACCTGCTCTCTACTGGTTCCGCCCGCCTTGCAGAACTTGACGATGACCCCGGAACGCTCGAACGGCTTGCCGCGGAGCGCGAGACGCTTGCCGTCGAGCTCGACGCGTGTGCTGCGGCGCTCACAACGGCACGCACCAAAGCGGCCGCGCGGCTGGGAAAGGCCGTCACCGCCGAACTCCGCGAGCTCGCGCTACCTGACGCGCGCCTCGAGGTGGAGGTCGCCCCCGCCGTCGGCACGATGAACGGTCGCGACGACGTCACGATTCTTCTCGCACCGCACCCAGGAGCCTCACCCCGCCCCGTCGCCAAGAGCGCATCTGGTGGCGAGCTGAGCCGCGTCATGCTGGCAATTGAGGTTGTCATGAGCGCCTCCGACCCGGTGCCGACGTTTGTTTTCGACGAGGTCGACGCTGGCATCGGCGGTGCCGCCGCGATCGAGGTAGGGCGCCGTCTCGCTCGCCTTGCCGAGACGTCGCAGGTCATCGCCGTCACCCACTTGGCGCAGGTAGCGGCGTTCGCGAACAATCACCTCAGCGTCGTCAAACAGAGTGACGGCAGCGTCACGGCATCCAGCGTGCGCAACCTGCACGGCGCCGAACGCGACGCCGAAATGGCGCGGCTGCTGTCTGGCATGGCTGACTCTGAGGCGGCGCTCGCCCACGCACGCGAGCTGCTGGCGCTGCGCGAAACGATTTAAGGTCCGACCGTCGGCTTGTGCCGACGTGCACGAAAGTTGAATATGCCCGAAGACGCCCCCGTCCGCACGCCCCGCACGATCCTCACGTTCGTCGGCATTGGCGTCACCGCCGGCCTCCTATCTGGGCTGTTCGGTGTCGGCGGCGGAACCATCATCGTGCCGTTTCTCGTCATGTTCCTGGCGTATAACCAGCGTCTTGCGGCTGGCACCTCGCTCGCGGCCATTGTGCCGACCGCCACTGTTGGCGTGATCTCGTATGCGGTGACCGACTCGGTGGCGTGGATTCCAGCGCTCATCCTTGCTGCTGGTTCCGTCATCGGTGCGCAGATCGGAACCGCGCTGCTGCCAAAAATCTCGCAAACGGCTTTGCGATGGGGATTTGTCGTTTTCATCGTCGTTGTGATCGTCAGCCTGTTCATTGTGGTGCCCTCGCGTGACTCCCAATTCGTGCTCGACGCCATGACCATTTCAGGACTCATCGTTCTCGGGCTGATCACCGGCGTGCTGGCTGGCCTGCTCGGCGTCGGAGGCGGCGTCATCGTGGTGCCGGTGCTGATGGTGGTGTTCGGCATCAGCGATCTGATCGCGAAGGGCACGTCGCTGTTGATGATGATTCCGACAGCGATCAGCGGAACCATCGGAAATCTGCGACGCAAGAACGTCGACATTCTCGGTGGCCTCCTGATCGGGCTCTCCGCCGCCGCAACAACCGCCGTCGGCGCATGGATTGCCGTGAACATCGACCCGCGCATCGCGAACGCGCTGTTCGCCGGATACCTGGTGTTTATCGCATCGCAGATGGTGATCAAGGCGATCAAGGGGCGTCGCCAGCAGGGTTAACTCCGGCGCTCTCCCCGCACCCCACACTCACGCTCGTTAGGATGAGAACGTGCCCGTAAATCCGGATCTTGTCGGCCAGGAGTTCCCGCCGACCGCTGCTTACCTTGTCGGCCGCGAGAAGGTGCGCGAGTTCGCTCGTGCGACATTCGCCGATGACCCGCAACACCATGACCAAGACGCCGCCCGCGCGCTCGGCTACGCCGACGTTGTCGCGCCGCCGACGTTCGCCATGGTGATTCAAGACTTCACGATTCACCAGTTGCTGAATGCGCCGAACTCGGGGATTGAACTGCAGAACCTGATTCACGCTGAACAGAAGTTCCGCTACTCGCGTCCGATTGTGGCCGGTGATGAGCTCACGGCGACGCTATCGGTGACCGGCCTTCGCGCCATGGGCCCCGCAACCATGATTAACAGTGAAACCACCATCGTTGACGCGAACGGCGATCACGTCGTCACCGCCGTCTCGGTGCTGCTTGCCGGGGAGGCCAGCGCATGACGTACGGCGTCGGCGACATCGTCGCAGAACGTTCCCTGCACATCACCCGCGACGCACTGGTGAAGTATGCCGGTGCCTCGGGCGACTTCAACCCGATTCACTACCGCGACGATATTGCCGCATCGGTGGGGCTTCCCGGCGTGCTCGCACACGGCATGCTCACGATGGGCATTGCGGTCGGAACCATCATCTCGGCCCTCGGGGACGCAGGACGCATTCGCGAATACGGTGTGCGGTTTACGCGCCCCGTCGTCGTGGATGCGAACGCCGGTGCCGACATCGACATCACAGCCAAGGTTGCCGCTGTTTCTGATGAGGCCATTCGCATCGACCTGACCGTCATGTTCGAGGGCAAGACCGTGCTCGGAAAAGCGCAGGTCTTCGTCGCCCCGGAAAAGGCGTAACGTGCCCGAACTCACCCCTCGTCCGCTCGCCGAGCTGACCACGCTTCGCGTGGGCGGCACCCCGCGGCGCCTCATCGAAGCCACCTCGCGTGACGAAGCCATTGACGTGCTGCGCGATGTCTGGCGTAGCGGTGACGACTGGCTCGTGCTTGGCGGCGGATCCAACCTGTTTGTCGGCGACGATGACCTCGACCTCACCGTCGTGCGCCTGCGCAATGAGGGCATCGCCGTGGTCGGTTCCCCCGCGCCTGGCGTTGTTCGTGTTCGGGTTGAAGCCGGACACCAGTGGGATGCGTTCGTCGAGTGGACGGTGAACGCCGGGCTCGCCGGTGTTGAGGGCCTCTCCGGAATCCCCGGAACCGTGGGTGCGGCACCGGTGCAGAACGTCGGCGCCTACGGCCAAGAAGTGGTGCAGACTCTGCACGAAGTCGAACTCATCGACGCCGGAACCGGCGAGGTCATTGTGGCTCCCGCTGCTCGCCTCGGCCTCGGATTTCGCACGTCCGTTCTGAAAGCGCACTATGGTTCCGTCGCCGAATATGACGCTGTCATCTTGTCGGCAACATTTGACTTGCGCGCCGTCGGTACCGAGCCGGTGACGGTCGCGGGGGAGCAGTTGCGCCAGGCGCTGCGCCTGGACGACGATGCCCGCATGTCGCTCGCCGAGATTCGTGAGACGGTGCTGGCAACCCGCGCGTCGAAGGGCATGGTGCTGAACCCCGATGACCCGGACACGTACAGCGCTGGCTCGTTCTTCCAGAACGCGATTCTGCCGGAAACCTTCGTGCGGACGCTGCCAGAGGACTGCCCGCGCTGGCTTATGTCTGGCACGGTTGATGTCGCCGATCGGGTCATCGCGCTCGACGAATACGACGGCTACGTGCCGCAAGTGACGCACACGGAGCGCACCTTCAAAGTGAGTGCGGCCTGGCTCATTGAGCACGTGGGCATTCGCAAGGGGTTCCGCCTCCCCGGATCCCACGCCGGGTTGTCGACGAAACACGCGTTGGCGCTCACTAACCGGGGCGCGGCGCGCGCGGAAGAGCTCGCTCAACTGGCCAGGTACATTCGCGGACGCGTACATTCGGAGTACGGACTCCTGCTGGAGCCCGAGCCCATCCTGGTGGGCGTCGAGATTTAGGCGCGAGGAGGCGTGATGACGGATCCACAGTATCCGGGCCCGCCTCCACCGTTGCCCTCGCCACCGGTGTCGCCGAGCTATCCGGGTTTTGGAGCGCCGCCTCCACCTTCCTATCTGGCGCAGCCGCCGTACGTAGCCCAGCCCTCGGATGGATCCTCGTCGTGGCCAGCGCCGCCGCAGCCGAAAAAGAAGCGGCGCACCGGTCTCATCATCACGATGACGGTGGTGACGCTTGCGGCCATCGCTGGCGTGATTGGCTTCATCATGTGGCAGAGCGCCGCAGAGGCGACCTACGAGGCGGCTGTTGCCCAACTCGAGCAGACACAAGACGACGTCGTAGCGGCGAACACGGTCGGCACCGCGACGCTTGCCGATGCCGAGGTGCGCCAGCTCGCTGCCGACACCATTGCACAGACCGCGACCGCCGGACTGTTTGACCCGGCACTGGCGCAATCTTTCACCGACAGCGTCACCGCCCTCGACGACGCGCTCGCCGGAGCACCGGACGCACTGTCAGCGCCACGCTCGCCAGGAGAGATGCCCGCATTGCCGTGGGAGCGGGAAGCAGAAGCGGCCGCGATTTCAGCCAGAGCCGATGCTGCGAACGATGACATTGTCGCATTCGATCAGGGCATCGCGGCGGTCGCGACCGCTACGACAACGGTCGATTCCGCGGCTACCGACTTCTTTGGTTCCGCCACCGAATACTCCGAGTCGCTGTTGGCCGAAAATATCGCGGCCAAGAACGAAACGAAATTGTCGTTTGAACGGGCATCCAGCGTGCTCACGCAGCTCACCCAGCTCGATGGTTCCAGCGCCACGGCCGTCAGCACCTATGTCGATGCCGCGACTGTGCTCGTGGCGTCGCAGCAGGCCGAACTCGACGAGAAAGCAGGACCGCTGCTGACCGCGCGACTTGAGGTTGAGCAGTTCGCGCGGGATCTCGCACCCGGCCTCATGCTCGACTTTGATTGGGCGCCGATTGTTGCCGGTGCTGGCGGCGGGCTTTCCGTGGGCGGAACCACGCACTGGTGGATGGATCCGGGGTACGCCACGATCACGCTGAGCGACTCGGTGGCCGAACTGTGGGGCTCCCGATATGACTCGATGGTGCGAGCCCTGGTCGCGCATGAGATTGGGCACGCGCTCACTATCCGTTGCGGTGACATGTACGACTGGTCGACGCAGGAGAGCATCGAGCAGTGGGCCACCGCATGGGCGATCGCTCGTGGTTACACCGGCGAAGGTAACGGTGTCAGCGTGTATGGTGAGCCACCGCAGAGCATGGTTGAGGCCGCGCAGAGCTGCTCATAAAGGCAAAGAAAAGTGGGCCGGCTCGACAAGAACCGGCCCACTTTCATGAAGCGTGCTTAGGAGAACAGCTCCTGCAGGCGGCGAACGCCCTCGAGCAGTTCTTCGTCACCGAGCGCGTACGACATGCGGATGAAGCCAGACGGGCCAAATGCCTCACCAGGAACCACGGCAACTTCGACCTCATCAAGGATCAGGTCGGCCAGCTCGAGGCTCGTGGTCGGCGTCTTGCCGCGCCAGGTCTTGCCAAGCAAGCCCGTGACGTCGGGGTAGACGTAGAACGCGCCGAGCGGGTTCGGAACCTTCATACCGTCGATCTTGCTGAGTTCAGCCACGATCAGCTGGCGGCGGCGGTCGAACGCCTGGCGCATCTGCTCAACCTCGGCCTGCGGGCCGGTCAGCGCCGCAATTGCGCCGCGCTGAGCCACGTTGTTTACGTTGCTTGACAGGTGCGACTGCAGGTTCGCTGCAACCTTGATGGCGTCCTTCGGGCCGACCATCCAGCCCACACGCCACCCGGTCATGGCGTAAGTCTTTGCGACACCGTTGACGAGAATCGTCTGGTTCGCAAGCTCAGGAACCGCCTCGACGATCGAGACCGCCTTGGTGCCTTCGTAGACGAGGTTCTGGTAAATCTCATCGCTGATCACCCAGATGCCGTGTTCCAGAGCCCACTCGCCGATCGCCTTGGTCTCTTCCGGCGTATACACCGAACCGGTCGGGTTTGACGGCGACACGAACACCAGCACGGTGGTCTTTTCGGTGCGAGCGGCCTCGAGCTGCTCAACGGTGACCTTGTACTCCTGCTCGGAGCCGGCGAACACCTCGACGGGCACGCCATCGGCCAGGGCAATGGCTTCGGGGTAGGTGGTCCAGTACGGCGCGGGCAGGAGAACCTCATCGCCGGGGTTCACAACCGCCTGAAAGGCCTGGTACACCGACTGCTTGCCACCGTTGGTCACGATGATCTGGCTCGGCTCGACGGCAAGGCCAGAGTCACGCAGAGTCTTTGCGGCGATCGCTTCGCGCAGTTCCGGCAGGCCAGCGGCCGGGGTGTAACGGAAGTTCGCCGGATTGTGCATAGCCTCGATACCCGCGTCCACAATGAACTGCGGCGTCGGGAAGTCGGGCTCGCCAGCGGCGTACGAAATCACCGGGCGGCCCTCGGCCTTCAGAGCCTTAGCTTTGGCATCAACCTTGAGGGTCGCCGATTCGGCGATGGCGGAAAGTTTACGAGAAAGTGGTGCACGCTCAGTCACCCTTCGAGCGTACTCCGCGGTGCGACGATCAGACAGGACGATGACCACGAAATAATCGGTCGATTTACCGCGAAACGCTTTTTCCGGGCGGAACCATGGCGAAGCGGTGAAGACCAGTACCGTTGGAGTATGAAGGTCGAGCGAGTCACCCGTACGCAATCCGTCGTTGACGGGTTGCTCGATGAGATCATCGCGGGGCGCGTCGTGGCGGGGGAGCCGCTGCCTGCCGAAGCAGACCTGGCCGAGATGCTCGGTGTCTCCCGTCTCACGCTGCGTGAAGGCGTGCGCCTGCTGCAGGCGCAGGGAGTGATTGTTCCGGTACCTGGCAGCAGGCATCGCGTTGCCCCTGTTGATGAGTGGACAGGCCTGGAAGCTGTGCTGCGGTATTCCCGTAGCGGCGGTGCGCGCCGGCGCACATCGCTTGACCTCCTCGACATGCGTGTCATGTTTGAAACCGGGGCAGCCGAGCTTGCCGCACCCCGCTGTTCCGATGACCACATTGACCAGCTCGATCGACTCCTCACCCGTATGCGTGAGGCCCACGCGAACGGTGATGTGCGTGGGTTTGTCGACGCTGACCTCGCCTTTCACGACGTCATTTTTGCGGCAGCAGACAACCGCATTCTGGTGGCCTCGGTGCGCCCGCTGACGACGCTGCTGCAGGATTCCCGCACGGAAACGAGCGCTGTCTTTGACATTCGGGAGCACGCGCTGGCCGAGCACGCCGCCGTGCTCGAGGCGATGCGCACGCGCTCGGCAGAAGCCGCTCGAGAGGCGATGGCTAGCCACATGCGCCAAACGCGCGACGACCTGTTGCACTACGTGCTGGGGGAGTAACCTACACCGCAGGTTGCCTGATAGGCAATGTGGGCGTACCATCGATATCTGATATCGGATAACAACCGGTTTCGACCCTCAATCTTTCTGAACGAAGGAGTTCCTGTGCACATTGACGCGCTTCTGGCCGATCTTCCGGCCCCGCTCGACATTGCCGCGGCACAGGTTCGTGAGGCGGTCGATGCCCGCTCCGTGCTCGTCGTGCTCGACGATGACCCCACCGGAACGCAGTCGGTTGCCAACCTCCCGGTGCTGACTCGGTGGGAGCACAGCGATCTTGCTGGCGCATTCGCCACGGGCGCGAGCGCCGTCTACGTTCTCACCAACACCCGCTCACTTGATGAAGACGAAGCTGCGCTGCGCAACCGTGAGGTCGTTGCCGTCGCGCTCGCGGCAGCCGCCGAGGCCGGAAAACGCGTAACCTTCGTGTCCCGCGGCGATTCCACCTTGCGTGGTCATTTCCCGCTGGAGACCGACGTGCTCGCCGCCGAAATCGCTTCGCGTGGCGGCGCGGCACCAGAACTGACGCTGCTGGTTCCGGCGTTCCCTGACGCCGGTCGCATCACCGTCGACTCCGTGCACTACTGGGTCACCGATGGCGAGGCCGTTCCGGTCGGAGAAACCGCCTTCGCGCAAGATGCCACCTTTGGCTTCGCATCATCCAACCTCCGCGACTGGGTCGCCGAGAAGACGCAGGGGCGCATCCCGGCCGACGCCGTCGCCGCCCTCACACTGAGCGTTATTCGTGCTGGCGTCGACGCGACCCGCGACTTCTTGCGCGCCGTGCCCACTGGTTCCGTTGTCGCCGTCGACGTTGTCGAAGAAAGCGACATGCGCGTCGTCGCGCTTGCCCTGCACAGCCTGAACCGCGAGGTGCTGTTGCGCGTCGGACCGCCCTATGTGCGGGCACACATCGGGCAGGACATCGCCCAACCCGTGTCTGCCGCCGACATTACGTTTGCGCACGACCGCGGCGGGCTCGTCGTCGTAGGAAGCCACGTGCCGCTGACCACCGCGCAGCTCACCGAGCTTCGTGCCCAGCGCCCTGACACCGTGACGATTGAGCTCGATGTGCGCAGACTGATCGGTGAGCGCCGTGATGCGTACCTCGCGGAACAGGCAGCGACGGTCGCCGCCGCCCTGGCAGACGGAACCGTGATTGTGCACACGACGCGGGAGCTGGTTACCGGTGCCGACGGTGACGAGAGCCTCGCGATCGCGCGACAGGTATCCGGTGGCGTCGTCGAGCTGGTGAGCCGCGTGCTCGCGATCGCACCGCCGCGCTTTGTTATTGCGAAGGGCGGCATCACGTCAAGCGATGTCGCGAGTGAAGCCCTCGAGATTCGCCGGGCTACCGTGCTTGGCCCCATGCTGCCTGGCATTGTCTCGCTGTGGCAGCCGCAGACCGGGCCCGCGGTCGGCATCCCCTACATCGTCTTCGCCGGCAACGTCGGCGTCGCAGATTCACTTGCTCGCGTTGTCGCCACGCTGGCCGACGCCGAGTGATTTTGAAAGGAACTGACATGACCACCAACGTCGCTGTTATCGGTCTCGGAGCCATGGGACTGCCCATGGCCACCCGCCTCGCCGAGAAATTCACCGTCACCGGTTTCGACATTGCGGCCGAGCGCGTCGCGCTCGCGGCAGAGCAGGGTGTGCAGGGCGCAGCCTCCGCTGCCGAAGCCGTTGCCGAGGCTAACGCCGTACTCGTTGCGGTACGCACGGGTGCGCAACTGCACGATTTGCTCTTCGGTGACGCGGGCCTGGCAACGCACCTCGCCGATGGTTCCGTAGTGATCCTCACCAGCACCGTCGGAACCGACGGCATTGACGAGATTGCCGGCCGTCTCGCCGAGCACGGCGCGCAGCTGGTAGACGCGCCGCTGTCTGGCGGCCCCGTGCGCGCCGGTGCAGGCGACCTGCTCATCGTCGTGGGGGCAACGCCCGCCGCGCTCGAGGTGGCGCGTCCCGTGCTTGATCAGCTTGCGTCGACGCTGTCGATCGTGGGTGAGAAGCCCGGTGACGGGCAGGCGCTGAAGACCGTGAACCAGCTGCTTTGCGGCGTGCACATCGCGGCAGCGGCTGAGGCGCTGGCGCTTGCAGATGCCCTCGGCCTTGACCGCGAGAAGACGCTCGAAGCACTCACCGCAGGTGCCGCCAACTCCTTCATGCTCGGCAACCGTGGCCCGCGCACGCTGCAGGCCTACGACGAGGACGGCGCTGAAGTACTCAGCCGTCTCGACATCTTCGTCAAGGATCTCGGCATTGTCGGCACCGCGGCTCGCGCCGCACATCTGTCGACGCCCGTCGCCAATGCTGCAGAACAGCTCTTCTTGCTCGGTGAGGCTCAGGGCCTTGGCGAGCTCGATGACTCGGCCGTTATTCGCGTTGTCGCCCCCCACCGTCTGTCCTGATCCCGATCTCACGCGTTACCGCGCGTGACCCACGAAAACGAGAGAACCAACGATGCTCCCTCTTCCCGCCCTTATTGCGATTGGCCTCGCGGGCCTTGGCCTGCTGCTTCTGCTGATCATTCGATTCAAGATGCAGGCGTTTTACGCGCTTATCCTGGTCTCGATCGTCGTTGGTCTGGCCGCTGGCCTGCCGATGACGACGATCGCGGCGACGGAAACGACGCCCGAAAAGCTCGGCATTATTCAGGCGATTATTGCCGGGGTCGGCGGAACCTTGGGGTCCGTTGCGGTGCTCGTCGCGTTGGGATCGATGCTCGGCAAAATTATTGAACTCTCTGGCGGCGCAGAATCCCTCGCAGGCAAGTTCACGTCGTGGCTCGGCCCGAAGCGCGTTGGTATCGCGCTCGTGATTGCCGCGGGTATTCTCGCGATCCCGGTCTTCTTCGATGCCGGATTCATCATCCTGGTTCCGATCATCTTCGCGTTCTCGAAGGTTGCTGGCCTGAACCCCATCAAGTTCGGTCTGCCGGTTGCCGGCATCATGCTCGCCGTGCACGTTGCCGTGCCGCCGCACCCCGGCATTGTTGGTGGTTCCACGATCCTGGGCGCTGACATCGGCTGGGTGACGATCCTGTCGCTGGCGATTTCTGTGCCGCTGGCTGCGCTGTCGTTCTGGGGCGGCAAGCTCCTCAACCGTCGCGAGTTTGCGATGCTCCCGGCGACCAAGGAAATGTTTGACAGCTTCGGAACCGAAAAGCCGTCGGCAAACGCTGGCCTGCGGGAGGGGGAGAAGGCACCGAGTGCTTTCACCGTGCTCGGTCTGATTTTGCTGCCGCTTGTGCTCATCATGCTGGGTACGGCCGTTGCGCCGACGTTTGAAAAGGGCACGTTCTGGAACGGCTTCCTCGCGATGATCGGCCAGCCGATCTTTGCGCTCATGGTTGCCATCGCCGCCGCCATGTTCTTCCTCGGCGTGCGCCGCGGTTGGTCAGCTGCCAAGCTCGGTGAAGTCATGGAATCGGCGCTACCCGCTGCCGCCGTCATCATCCTGGTCACCGGAGCTGGTGGTGCGTTCGGTCGCATTCTGACCGAGACCGGTATCGGCGGCGCTGTCGCCGAGGTGCTCGCCAACTCCGGCATGCCGCTCCTGCTTGCTGCCTTCCTCATTTCGCTCATCATGCGCGCCGCACAGGGCTCGGCAACCGTGGCAATCACGACCACCGCCGGGCTGCTGCTGCCGTCCGTCTCGGTGCTGGGCCTTGACACGATTCACATCGCACTTGTCGCCGTCGCTATCGGCTACGGTGCGCTGGGCCTCAGCCACGTTAACGACTCGGGCTTCTGGGTCGTCACCCGCTACCTCGGCCTTTCGGTTAAGGATGGCCTCCGCACCTGGACTCCGCTGACCACCCTCCTCGGCGTCACGGGCTTCCTGCTCACGTGGGTGCTGTACGTCGCGATCCCGATGGGCTAACACCGCCAAAAACACGTGGGGCTCCGGCATGAATCTGTGCCGGAGCCCCACGTGTTTTTAGGTGCGTTAGTCTTGTTCGTCGGTGAGGTACTTGGAGTACGCAACCGTGGTGAGGAAGGTCGGGAAGTCATCACCCGTCGCGACCTCGCGGAACACATCCGCTGCGTCCTCGAAGCGGTCATCTGCCGTGCGGGGCACGTCGGCAAGCGTCTGCTGGATCAGCTGCTCGATGTATTCGCGCGTAATCGTGGTTCCGTCTTCCGTCGTGCGGTCCTGGTGAATCCACTGCCACACCTGCGAGCGGGAGATCTCTGCGGTCGCGGCGTCTTCCATCAGGTTGTCGATGGCGACGGCGCCGAGGCCGCGCAACCATGCTTCGATGTAGCGGATCGCCACCGAGACGTTGTCGTGCACGCCCTGCGCTGTGATCGGGCGGCCGATGTGCACGTCGAGCAGGTCGGCAGCCTTCACCTTCACATCGTCGCGCTGACGGTCGATCTGGTTGGGGCGGTCGCCGAGTACAGCGTCGAACTCTGCGCGAGCGGTGGCGATGAGGTCGGGGTGTGCAACCCAGGTGCCGTCGAAGCCGTCGCCAGCCTCGCGCTTCTTATCTGCCGATACCTTCTCCATGGCGCGCCGCGTGACGTCAGCGTCGCGACGGTTCGGGATGAAGGCGCTCATGCCGCCGATGGCGTGTGCGCCACGCTTGTGGCACGTCTTTACCAGCAGTTCGGTGTACGCACGCATGAACGGAACCGTCATCGTCACTTCGCTACGGTCAGGCATCACGAACCGTGCGCCGCGGCCGCGGTAGTTCTTGATGATCGAGAAGATATAGTCCCAGCGGCCGGCGTTGAGGCCCGCGCAGTGGTCCCGCAGCTCGAAAAGAATCTCTTCCATCTCAAACGCCGCAGGCAGCGTCTCGATCAGTACTGTCGCACGGATGGTTCCGTGGGTGATGCCGAGGTATTCCTCGCTGAAGCTGAAGATGTCGTCCCACAGGCGAGCCTCTTCGCTCGACTCAATCTTGGGCAGGTAGAAGTAGGGGCCACGGCCCGCATCAATGAGTGCCTGAGCATTGTGGAAGAAGTACAGGCCGAAGTCGACGAGCGATGCGCTGGTCGCCATCTGGCGGCCGAGGCGGTCGGTGAAGCGGATGTGCTTTTCGACGAGGTGCCAGCCACGCGGACGCATCACGATCGTGGGCGTCTCGCTCGCGGTGACCTCGTAGCGCTTGCCTTCTGGGCTCGTGTAGGCAAGTTCGCCGCGGATCGCGTCACGCAGCGACAGCTGACCCTCGATGACGTTCTTCCAGGTCGGGCTGGTGGCGTCCTCTTGATCAGCCAGCCACACCTTGGCACCTGAGTTGAGCGCATTGATCGTCATCTTGGGGTCAGTGGGGCCGGTGATCTCAACGCGGCGGTCTTCGAGGCCAGGGCCAGCGCCAGCAACGCGCCAGCGGGAGTCCGCACGGATGTGCGCGGTGTCCTTACGGAACTTCGGGTCGCGGCCGTTGCCGATCTCGAAGCGGCGACGCATGCGGTCGGCGAGGCGGTCGTGGCGGCGGCCAGCAAAACGGTGGTGGAGCTCCGCGACGAAGCGGATGGCCTCAGGGGTGAGGATCTCGTCGTAACGATCGCGGATGGGGCCGGCGATTTCTACGTCGGGGCCGGCCGTGGGGATCGGTCCGGTTGCCGGACGGGTTGTCGCGTCGTCGAGGATTGCGGTGCTCATGATGTGTCTCCTCATGTGGGTGGAAGCGGGGAGCCGCTGTGGTCTGGTTCCACTCTGAGAGAAGATCAACCACTTGGAAGGCCAATTTGCTAGAGAAGTTTCTCAAAATTTCTGTTCTTGTGACAGAATGGCCGGCATGACACTCGCAGATGAGTCGGAAGAGCTGGATGCCCTCACATTGGGGCGTCGCATTCGCCAGGTGCGCACGGCCGCAGGCATCACCCTCGAGCAGCTGGCAGGCGCCGTTGACCGCGCGCCCAGCCAGATCTCCATGATTGAGAACGGCAAGCGGGAGCCCAAGCTCACCCTGCTTCGCGCCATTGCCAAGGCGCTCGGCGTGACTATGGAGTCGCTCTGGGAAGCGGAGACGCTTGATGAGCGCGCGACGATGGAGATCGCGCTGGAGCGCGCGATGGCAGGGCAAACGTTTCAGGCACTCGGAATTGACGCGTTCCGCATCTCGAAGACCGTGCCCACCGATGTTTTGCGTGCAATGCTCGCGCTGCATGGCGAGATCGATCGGCTTCGCGATGAGCGTGCAGCAACGCCCGAGGAGGCGCGGCGCGCGAACGTCGAATTGCGGCACCTGATGCGCGGACAAGACAACTACTTCGCTGAACTCGAAACCCAAGCTCGCGAACTTCTCGCAGCCGTCGGTCACCCTGGTGGCCCGCTGACGCAACGCACGGCCGCAGACATCGCCGGCCACCTGGGCTTCACCCTGCACTATGTGGGCGATCTGCCGCAATCGACCCGTTCTATCGCTGACCTCAAAAATGGGCGTCTGTACTTGTCACGCTCGCTCACGGCGAAGGGCGACCCGCGCACCGCGCTGTTGCAGGCGCTGTCGTCGCGCATCCTCGGGCACGCTGAACCCACCAGCTACGCCGACTTTCTTCGTCAGCGCGTCGAGACCAACTACCTCACGGGGGCCATCCTGATTCCGGAAGATCACGCCGCCGAGTTCTTGCTTGATGCCAAGCAGCGCCGCGCGATCTCTATTGAAGATCTTCGCGACACCTACTCGGTGTCATACGAGACTGCTGCGCACCGCTTCACGAACCTTGCGACGCGCCACCTCGACATTCCGGTGCACTTCTTGAAGGTCCACGAATCCGGGACCATCACCAAGGCGTACGAAAACGACGACGTGAACTTCCCGACGGATCGCTTTGGTTCCATCGAGGGGCAAATGTGTTGCCGCAAGTGGACCAGCCGTGAGGTCTTCGAGGTGGATGACAAGTTCAACCCGTATTACCAGTACACCGACACTGGTAATGGCACCTATTGGTGCACCGCACGCGTTGAGCAATCGAGCGAAGGCACCCACTCCGTCAGCGTGGGCGTGCGCTTCGACGACACGAAATGGTTCCTGGGCCGCGACACCACCAACCGCGGACTATCGCGACACGGCGTTGAAGTGTGCTGCCGCCGCGCGCCAGCCGAGCTGGAAAACGAATGGCGCGAGAACTCGTGGCCGAACGTGCGCACGCCGCGCACACTGCTTGCAACGCTCCCGACCGGAGCATTCCCCGGCGTCGACACAACCGACGTCTACGAGTTCTTGGCTGCCCACGCGCCCCAGTAGCCCCGGGATAGCCCGCCCTCATTTTCCGCGAAACACATTTTGGTCGGCGAAACGAAGCGCTGCCGCATGTTTTTCGCCGACCAAAATGTGTTTCGCATTGTCCGGCTGGTGGAGTTAGCCGAGGAGGCGCACGCGGGCGATGGCTGCCTCGGCGATGTCGACGATGTCGCCGTCGTGGAGCTGCCTTCCCCGACGGGTCTCGACTTCTCCGTTCACGAACACCAGGCCATCGGCGAGAACCGACTTTGCGTCGCCGCCGGTGTCGACGAGGCTGGCGTACTTCAAGAACTGGCCGAGGCGAATCATGTCGCCTTCGACCTCAACCTCAGGAATCTCAGAGCTCACCCGTCCACCCTACTCGCCCTGTCTGGTTCCGACTCTGTCTCAGTGAGTGAGAAGGACTCTATTTTGATCTTGCTTAGTCAATCTTGACTATGTTACTTTCGCTGTGCCATCAATGATGAACGGCCGAGAAGGGACCACCATGGCTACTTCCTTTTCAGGAATGACTCGACGTCGAGTCGCCACCCTGACGAGCGTGTTCGCCGCTAGCTTGCTGCTGGCTGCTTGCGCAGGAACCCCCGCTGACACTGAGAAGCCCGATGCAGGATCGTCTAGCGATTTCTGCGAGCGGAACCAAGCTGCCGGCAAGATCACCTACATTTCCGGATACGGGTACTCCGCGAGCGCGGCTCAGCTGGAGGTCTTCCTCGCTGAGGAGCTTGGCTACTTCGATGACCTTTGCCTCGATGTTGAGATCAACGCGTCCGGCGCGAACGGACAGCAGCTTGTTGCCTCGGGTCAGGCGCAGTTCACTGCGCTCGGATCAGCATCTGATGTGATGCTTGCCGCAGCAAACAGCAAGAACCTGACGGCGGTGGCGACCTACGGTACGACGCCTCCGTTCTCCATCTTCGGCAACGAGAAGCTCAACAGTCTGAAAGACCTCGAGGGTAACTCGCTGGGATACTTCATTAACCTCACGCCCATCGCTTCCGCGATGCTCGACGAGGCGGGCGTTGACACCTCCAAGGTGGAAATGGTGAAGATGACCAACTACGACCCGACCGTCGTGGTTCGGGACCAGGTCAGCGCCATCGTTGGTTACGCGTCGAACCAGCCGCAAGCGCTCAAGGCCGCGGGCGAGCCCTTTGTTGAGTTCTTGCCATCGGAGTTTGACGTCAAGGGTACGTACAACGTCATGGAAGTGAACTCGCAGTTCCTTGCCGAAAACCGTGAGGTGGCTGCCGACTTCATGCGCGCCACCCTGAAGGCGCTCGACTTTTGCCTCACCGAAGACGACAAGTGCATTGACATGATCGCTGAACTGGCCGAAAAGAACGGCCAGGGCGCGGCATTCCCGCGCGACCAGCTCGCACGCACGTGGGCTGTGGAGTCGGAGTGGATCCGCACTTCTGAGGGCGGTAACCCTGGCGTACAGACCATCGAGATGTGGGAGCCGGAATACGAGCTCGTCAAGAAGTACGGTGGTGTGAAGAGCCTGCCTGCGATCGCAGACATGATGGACACCGACCTGGTCGCTGACCTCTACGACGGAGACACTCTCTCGTGGCCGAGCAAGTAACCATTGCCCACTCGGGTGTCGAGGTCCGTGGCGTCAGCAAAGCTTTTGGTAAGCCGGGCTCGCGCGTCACGGTCCTCGACAACATCAACCTGACCATCGCTGCCGGAGAGTTCGTCTCCGTCATCGGTCCGTCTGGTTGTGGCAAGTCGACGCTGCTGAAGGTGGTGGCAGGACTCGTCGAGCAAGACGAGGGCACCGTCACGGTCGGCGGTAAGTCCGTCAAGGAAGCTTCGCGCGACAAACTGATCGGCCTGGTTCCGCAGTCTCCCGCGCTCCTGCCGTGGAAATCCGTGATCGACAACGTCAAGGTTCCGCTCAAGGTCAACCGCAAGGGCAACGCAGGCAGGCAGCTACGCGACCCCGCTGAACTCCTGCAGTCATTCGGTCTTGGGCAGGCGATGCATAAGTACCCTGGCCAGCTCAGCGGCGGCATGCAGCAACGTGCCGCGATCGCGCGTGGTTTCGTGTTTGACCCGACCATCATGCTGATGGATGAACCGTTTTCTGCGCTCGACGAGATCAACCGTGATCAGCAGCGCATCGCACTCCTGGATTTCTGGCAGTCAAACCAGAAGTCCGTGATGTTTGTTACCCACTCGGTTCCGGAAGCGATTGTGCTTTCCGATCGCATCGTCGTGATGGCCGCCCACCCCGGCCGCATCGCTGAAATCATCGACGTCAACCTGCCCCGCCCCCGTACGGCTGAGTCGTATGCGACCGACGAGTTCCGCGAGCTCGAAGGCATCGTTCGTCGTTCGCTGCACACGCAGATGGAGAAGGCATATGCCTGAAATCGGAACCGCGACCGCAACGCTGGCAGCGCAGGACCGCGGTACACAGCCCAGGCCAATCCCATCGTGGCTGAAATGGACCAACTGGGTCCCGACGCTGATCACTTTTCTCATCGCGGGTGCGCTGTGGCAGATCGTCGCGTGGACCAACCCGTACGTCATTCCGTCGCTCGAAGCCATCGCCACAACACTCGTAGAAGACGCGGGCATGTACTGGCAGAACTTCCTGGTGACGCTACTCGAGGTCGTCGTCGGTGCCAGTGGCGGCATCATCGCTGGCTTCCTGGTCGCGGTCATCATGGCCGAGTTTCACATCATTGAACGCGCCGTCATGCCGCTCGTGATCATCGTTATGGTGACCCCCATTGTGGCAATCGCGCCTGCGCTGGTCGTGGCATTCGGGTTCGGCATGATCCCGAAGTTCATCGTCACCGGGCTCGTGGTGTTCTTCCCGATGCTGGTCAACTCCCTCGCGGGCCTCCGCGACGTTGACCCGCGGGCGCTTGACGTTTTCCAGACGCTGCACGCCAGCCGATGGGAGATTTTCCGCGACCTGCGTCTGCCCGGCTGCATGCCGTTCGTCTTCGCGGGCCTGCGCATTGCTCTGCCCCTCGCCGTCGTCGGTGCGGCTGTTGCTGAGTTCGTTGCGGCAGGCCAGCAGGCCGGTCTCGGCTCGCTCGTCACGACCTCTGCTGCCCAAGCAAACCTGCCCGTCACGTGGGGTGCGATCACGCTCCTGTGTGTCATGGGAGTCGCTCTGATCGCCGTGCTCGCCCTGATGCGCAAGCGCGTGCTGTGGTGGGCCGAAGGCGACATCGTCGCCAAGGGCTAAAAGATCCAGCGGGCCGTCAACCGACGGCCGCCTGAAGGTAAGGAAATATCCATGGTCAAGCAGCTTCGTCTCGGACTGTTTGAGAACGCGCAGGCCAATGACTCGGGAACGTCAACGTGGCGTCACCCCGACAACCAGCGCCACCTCTTTGATCGTCTGGACTACTGGGCTCAGACAGCCAAGCTGGCTGAAGATGCCGGGTTCGACTTCCTCTTCCTCGCTGACGCGTGGGGTTGGGCAGAAGTCAACGGCACGCGCCCCGATATCGCGACGACCGAGGGGCTCGACCTCCCGCGTCTCGACCCGGCAATTGTGCTTGCGGCACTCATTCCGCAGACGACCCGCCTCGGTCTCGTCGCCACTGGTTCCGTTCTTCTGGAACCGCCGTACTCCTTCGCACGCCGTATGGCGACGCTCGACATTCTGTCTGGCGGTCGTATCGGCTGGAACATCGTGACGACCGGAACCGCAGACACCGCAGTGCAGGCATTTGGCGTCGACATGGTTGGTCACGATGAGCGGTACGTCATGGCCGACGAGTTTATGCAGGTCGTCTACAAGCTGTGGGAAGAAGCGTGGGAGCGCGATGCCCTGGTGCGCGACAAGGCCGGCATCTTTGCTGACGCCAGCAAGGTGCACCGCATCGCGCACGAGGGCACGTACTTCCGTTCGCACGGCTACGGCAATACGCAGCGCTCGCCGCAGGGCACTCCGGTGCTTTTCCAGGCTGGTGCGTCGCCAGCTGGCCGCGAGTTTGGTGGCAAGCACGGCGAGGCCATCTTTGTGGGTTCCGGAACCGCGGAGCAGCTGCTGGGGCACTCATCAGCAATTCGTGCGGAGGCTGTGAAGAACGGCCGCCGTGCTGATGAGGTCAAGGTGATGTCGGCGATGGCTGCCATCGTTGGTTCCACCGAGGCTGAGGCCAAGGCGAAGTACGCGTCGGTTGCCGATGCGCAAGACCCGGCGCTGACCGTGGCATCGTATGCCTGGTTCACCGGTCTTGACCTTTCCAGCTTTGACCGCGATACCCCGATGAAGGAACTGCACACGGAACTGTCGCAGACGCAGGTCGCGCGCTTTGCTGACAAGACGGTCGGTAATGTGCTTGATGACTGGCATGCGCACGGTGTGGGCGCGCGCCCGATCGTTGGCACGCCGGAGCAGGTGGCAGACACCATGATTGAGCTCGCCGATGGTGGTGACCTCGATGGCTTCCTGTTTGCCCCGACGATTCCGCCGGCGTCGACGGCAGATTTCGTCGAGCACGTGTTGCCGATTCTGCGTGAACGCGGTCGCATCGCGCCGGTCAATGACGCGGCGACGACGTTGCGTCAGCGTCTGCTTGGCACCTCCAACGCGGATCTTGCAGACTCGCACCCCGGCTCGGCTTACCGACGTAGCTAAGCCGTAACACGATGGCCCGGACGACATCGTCCGGGCCATCGTTGTTTTCGTCTGTCGCTACTCCCCGGCGAAGTGATACTCGCCAGTCTTAAGCCGCTCAAGCAGGGCTGTAATCCACTGCTTTTCGGCTACCAGGCGAGAAGTCGAGAGATCGAAGATCTCTCGCACATATTTCGGCGTCGTGGGGGAGGCAAGCGTGTCTTGCACGTGGAAGCCGTTCGTGAGAACGAGCGCATCAATTTTCGCTAGCCGGTTTTCGAGGCCCGCAGTCACCTCTTGGCGAGACAGCACAAACATGAACGACGCGATCGTCATGATGCCCTGGGTATCGAAAGGTGCCACGTTCCAAAGATTTTCGCGCAGCATGCGTTGGAGCTCGACTTCACCTGCCGCGGAGATTTGATACGTCGTGCGGGCCGGACGCTTGCCTTCCGTCTCCGTCGCGCACTCCTCGATGTAGCCATCGACTTCCAGCGCGCGCAATGCGTTGTAGATCGACCCGGGCTGAATGTGCGCCCACTCGTCGATGTGCCATGTCATCAACTCGCGGCGGAGGAAGTATCCGTGCACGGGCTGAAACTGTTTGACCGCGCCGAGCACAATGAGCCGAGTCGTTGACATGCGTCCATCGTATAGGTGCACTTTGCCTAATTCGAGGTTGTCATCAACGGACGAAGTTCGTAGACTTCAAACTAGTCAATGTTGACTATATGAACGGACATGCTCATGACTACTGCTATTTCTGAAAACGCATCACGCAGCCACGACCTGCGCAGGGCCTTCTCGGTATATCCGACCGGTGTGATGGCGCTGGCCGGCATCGCGAATGGCCGACCCGTGGGTATGGCAGTCAACTCGTTCACATCAATCTCGCTCGATCCGGCTCTCGTCGCCGTCAGCGCGGCCAAAACCTCGCGTACCTGGCCAGTGCTTTCTGCCCTTCCCGAGTTGGGTATGAGTGTTCTGGCAAACTCGCAGGAGCCGTTGAGTCGTCTGCTTTCTTCGCGCGACGCTGAAGATCGCTTCGCGCACCATGTCTGGAACACGTCAGACGGTGGTGCCGTGCTTCTCGAGGGAGCCGCGCTCTGGCTGACTTGCCGCCCGTACAACACCGTTGACGCGGGTGACCACGTCATCGGGCTCTACGAAATCCTCGATGTCACGGTGTTTGAAGACGTCGAGCCGCTGCTGTTTCATCAGAGCCGCTACCGCGCCATTCGCTCCGACGATGACCGCGCTTGACACCCTGATGCGCGTACGCGGCCTTGTAGTCCCCGGCGACGGGCGCGGCCGGGTGCTCGGATTTCCTACGGCCAACCTGCAGCTCGAGCGCCACGAGGTTCCGCCCGATGGCGTGTATGTTGCCGTTGCTCGTGTCGAGGGTACTGACGGTGAGTTTGACGCAACCGTCTCAGTCGGCACAAACCCGACGTTCGGCGGCGAACGGGCCCCGCGCGTTGAGGTGTACCTGCACGATGTGACGATCGATCTGTACGGACACGTGATGGCCGTTGAGTTTCTGGATCTGCTTCGCACGACGGTCGCGTTTGCGAGCGTGGATGAGTTGATCGCGCAGACCGAACGTGACGTTGAGGTGTCGCGCGGTGTGCATGCGACCCGGCGCGGGCACTAGCCTGGCTGGGACGAAGGAGATTTGATGTCGCGTGACGTTGTTGTCGTAGGCAGTGCCAACCTGGATCTCGTGGTGGGTGTTGCCAGACCGCCGCAGGTGGGGGAGACCCTTCTCGGCGACGCGCTCGGCAGGCACGCTGGCGGCAAAGGACTGAACCAGGCCATCGCCGCCGCCCGCGCGGGGGCCCCGACGCGTTTTTCCGCCATGGTTGGTGCGGATGACGCCGGAACCTTCCTGCAAGAGGCACTGCAGTCTGCGGGAGTGAGCGGAACCATGCTGACGACGCCAGAAGCGCCGACGGGTGTCGCGCACATCTTCTCGTATCCCGACGGTGACAACTCCATCGTGGTGGCGGCCGGTGCGAACTCGCACCTCACGGGCGAGCACGTTGAAGCCGCGGTCGCTGGCGCCGCCGTCGTGCTCGCGCAACTGGAGGTTCCGCTCGAGACGGTGGCCGCTGCGCTCGCGGCAGCCAACGAAGCGGACGCCTTCTCAATTGTGAACGCAGCTCCCGCCAACACTGACGCGCTCACCGTGCTGGCGCTCGCTGACGCCGTCATCGTGAACGAAACCGAATGCGAAGAGTTTGGCGGCGTGGATGCGTTGCAGCACCTCGGTGTTGAGATGGTCGTTGTGACCCGCGGTGGCGATGGCGTGGACGGCTACCTTGTCGGCGCGGAGCCAATCCACATCGACGCTTTCCCCATCGTTCCGGTCGACACCACGGGTGCTGGCGACGCGTTCTGTGGTGCTTTCGCTACGGCCATCGCCGCCGGTGCCGATTTTGAGACGGCGCTGCGCCGTGGTTCCGCTGCCGGCGCGATTGTCGCACAGTATCCGGGCGCGAACACCCCGGAGTTGACCCCCGACGCGATCGACGCCCTCGCCGCTCGGTGATCGGGACGGCTTAGGCCGGGGAGGCTTGGAAGGCTGCCCAAAGCTCGGCGCGTGCGGGAAAAGTATCAAGGCGCAGACCGAGGGCGCGTTCGGCAGCCTTCACACGGGCGCGCACCGTGTGCCGGTGAACGCCGAGCGCGGTAGCCGTTGACTCGGCGGAACCATTGCACTCGAGATACGTGCGGAGCGTGTGCATCAGGTCGCTGCCGTCTCGCTCATCAACCGCGGCGAGCGGCGCGAGCACACGCTGGGCGACGAGGCGTGACTCTTCGCTGAGGGTGCCAAGCACGCCAGCCGAATGGGTGTCGGCGAACGCGGTCACCCCTGATGAGCCGCGATCACGCGCGAGGCGCGCCTGAGCGAGGGCTTCGGCAAACGTATCGTAGTCGGTGGCGTCGGAGTGACCGATATGCAGGTCAAAGCGTGCGGCAAACGCTGCCAGCCGCTCACGCGCGGTCGCCGGAATAATCACCACGAGATCGCCTTCATGGCGGCCGAAAAACACTGATCCGCGAGACTCTGCTCCTCGCAGCTCCAGCCACTCGGTCACCGCATCGAGGCGTTGCGGTGCTTTTGCGACGGCAACCATGACGGGCGCTGGAGGCAACGCATCACCGGAAGAACGAACCACCCGCCGCACGAACGAGGTGTGATTCGCGTGCAGGGCATCGATGAGGCCCGCCCGCAGCGCCGCCCGTGACCTGCCGAGCGACTGGTGCTGTTCCAACGCCAGCCCGGCCATCGCGATAACCGAGGTCACGACGCTCCGTCCCTCCTGGTCCAGCTCCGTGGAGGCAATCGCGATAACGCCACGTAAGTGACCGCCGCGCCCCAGCGTCTGCAGGGTGAACGGCTGACCGGCAATTGATAGGGCAGAGCCGGCGCGGGCGCCACGGCTAAGCACCGCCGTGACTTCATCGTCCAGCGCCGCACGCATGGTGTCGGTGAGCGCACCAGCGGGCGATTCGCGCGTCATGGTTCCGGCGGCGTCAAAGAGGGCGACCCACGCACCGAGCTGCTTGGCAAGCTCCGCCACCGTGGCACCCAGTCCATCCGGACGCAGAGCGGCTAACGAGATCGCGCGCTGCGCATCGAGTGCCCAAGACCGGCGGGCGTATGCCTGTGCCGCCACCGCCTCGGCGTTCGCGCGCGCGATGGCGATAAAGGGTGTGCGATACGGAACCTCGAAGAGGGGGAGTGCGGCGCGGGCGCAGGCAGCGGCGAGCGCGGGCGGCACGCCATCGCGAACGACTTCGGTGCCGAAGCCGAGCGCCGCAACGCCCCGCGACGTGATGCGCTGCACATAACTTTCCGCCTCCTGGGCGGTTCCGGTGGCGAACTGGGTGCCGGTTGTGAGCAGCAGTAGATCGTCAGTAAGGAAGGGGGTGGGGTCGGCGAGATCGGTGGTGTGCACCCACCGCAACGTGCGATCCAGGGCGCCGTCAGCAAGATCGCTCTCCCGGCTGATGAGGCGCAACCCCAGCGCTGAGCGATCAAGCAGGGCGCGCAGGGTGGGAGTGATTTCCAACGAAGCCGACGCCATAGCTATCCGATCTGTATAAACAATTACCAAGAATATACAGGGCGGATAGTGCGGGCCTGAGTCCTCACGACCTACAGTCGCGGTATGAGCACCATCGATGCAACCGTCCAGACCCCCCTCGGCGGACCGACCCTCCCGCAGGAGCGCCGCGTCGTCACCGCAATTCCCGGCCCGCGTTCGCAAGACCTGCTGAACCGTAAAGCCGCAGCCGTTCCCGCTGGCGTCGGCCACACCGTTCCGATCGCCGCTGTCGCTGCCGGTGGTGGCGTGATCCTTGATGCTGACGGCAACTCATTTGTTGACCTGGGCGCCGGTATCGCGGTGACCTCGGTCGGTAACGCGCACCCCAAGGTTGTCGCCGCCGTGCAGGCTCAGGTCGCGCAGTTCACCCACACGTGCTTCATGATCGCTCCCTACGAGGGTTACGTTGCCGTCGCAGAGAAGCTCAACGAGCTCACCCCTGGCGACCACGAAAAGCGCACCGCGCTGTTTAACTCCGGCGCTGAAGCCGTGGAGAACGCGATCAAGATCGCTCGCAAGTTCACCGGCCGCCCCGCTGTCGTCGCCTTCGACCACGGCTACCACGGCCGCACCAACCTCACGATGGCGCTGACCGCGAAGGCCATGCCGTACAAGAGCGGCTTCGGTCCGTTCGCCCCTGAGGTCTACCGCGCACCGGCGTCGTACCCGTTCCGTGACGGACTCACCGGCCCGGAAGCCGCTGCTAAGACGATCTCCATGATCGAAAAGCAGATCGGTGCCGAAAACACGGCAGCCGTCATCATCGAGCCCATTCAGGGTGAGGGCGGCTTTATCGTTCCGGCTGACGGCTACCTCCAGGCCGTCGTCGACTGGTGCCACGACAAGGGCATCGTCTTCATCGCTGACGAAGTGCAGACCGGTTTTGCCCGCACTGGCGCCTGGTTCGCCTCCGAAATCTTCGGCATCGTTCCTGACCTCATCACGACGGCCAAGGGCATCGCGGGCGGCCTTCCGTTGGCTGGCGTCACCGGACGCGCTGACATCATGGACGCCTCGCACGGTGGAGGCCTTGGCGGAACCTACGGCGGAAACCCGATCGCATGCGCCGCGGCGCTCGCGACGATCGAAGCGTACGAAGAAGACAACATGGCGGCCCGCGCTCGCGACATCGGCGACGTCATCAAGGCACGCTTCGCGTCGCTCGCCGAGAGCGACAAGCGCATCGGTGACATTCGTGGCCACGGCGCCATGATCGGCATCGAATTTGTTGACGAGAACGGCGCCCCGAACGCAGCCCTTACCGGCGCGATCGCAAAGCAGGCCATGAATGACGGCGTCATCGTTCTCACCTGCGGCACCTACGGAAACGTCATTCGTTTCCTGCCGCCGCTGTCGATTGACGACACCCTGCTGAACGACGGACTCGACGTCGTCGCTGCGGCTCTGGCCGCCAACTAAACCACCGAGGATCCGTCAACTCGTGGGGAGGGGGCGGATCCTCGGCATAACGTAACCGGCGACACAGGTCTCCGGCGACTGCAAAGGAGCATATCTATGACCGATATCACTCGCGACGTCGTCATTATCGGGGCGGGGCCCGCGGGCACGACCGCCGCCAACCAACTCAAAAAGGCTGGACTGTCGGTTGCGGTGCTGGAAGCACGCGACCGGGTTGGTGGTCGAACCTGGACCGATGTTATCGATGGCGCCATGCTGGAAATCGGTGGCCAGTGGGTATCGCCCGACCAGGAAGCCCTGATCGAAACGATCGAGGAGTTGGGTCTGGAGACCTACTCGCGCTACCGCGAGGGTGAATCGGTCTACATCGGCACCGATGGGGTAGCCCGCCGCTACACGGGAGACATCTTCCCGGTGGCTGACGGTACCAAGCAGGCGATGCTCGCCCTGATCGACCAGCTCGATGTGCTCGTCGCCGAGGTCAACCCGGATGAACCGTGGGCGCACCCTAAGGCTGAGGAGTACGACGAGGTCACATTCGCCGACTGGCTCGCGCAGCAGACCGACGACGTCGAAGCGCAAGACAACATCGCCCTGTTCATCGCGGGCGCCATGCTCACGAAGCCCGCCAAGGCATTCTCGCTCCTGCAGGCGTTGCTCATGGCGGCAAGCGCAGGCAGCTTCTCAAACCTCGTCGACGAAGACTTCATTCTCGACAAGCGCGTCGTCGGCGGCCTGCAACAAGTGTCGATCCACCTCGCCGAGCGTCTCGGCGACGACGTCTTCCTGAACGCTCCCGTTCGCACGCTGGAGTGGGGTGACGACGGTGTCGTCGCGCACGCAGACGGTGACGTCACGGTGCGAGCCCGCTTCGCGATTCTTGCGCACGCACCCGTGCTCTATGACCGCATCTCGTTTGTTCCGCCGCTCCCGCGCCGCCAACACCAAATGCACCAGCACCTGTCGATGGGCTTTGTGATCAAGGTGCACGCCGTGTACGACCGCCCGTTCTGGCGTGAGCAGGGTCTGTCTGGCACCGCGTTTGGCCCGTACGAGCTCTCGCACGAGGCCTACGACAACACCAACCACGACGACCCGCGCGGAACCCTCGTCGGCTTCGTGAGCGACAAGAACGCCGACGGCGTTTTCGAGCTCTCCGCTGAGGAGCGCAAGGCTCGCATTCTCGAATCGCTCTCGCACTACTACGGCGCTGAAGCGAAGAACCCGGTCGTGTACTACGAATCAGACTGGGGAAGCGAGGAGTGGACCCGTGGCGCGTACGCCGCGAGCTTCGACTTCGGTGGCCTGCACCGCTACGGAAAAGACGTCCGCACCGCGGTCGGCCCGATCCACTTCGCGTGCTCTGACATCGCAGGTGCTGGCTACCAGCACGTTGACGGTGCCATCCGGATGGGCCGCCTGGTCGCTGACCAGCTCATCGAAAAGGCGCGGTCATGACCCGCCCGATCGTCGTCGGATACACGGCGACCCCGGCAGGTGCCGACGCGATTGCGGTCGCCTCACGCCTGGCTGCGGCCCTCGGAGCGAGCCTCGAGCTCGTCATGGTGACCCCGATCACGGCACGCAGCGGCGTGGTTCCGCCGCTCGACGGCTACACGGATCACGTGCGCGAGCAGTCGCGCGAATGGTTGCGTGAGGCCACGACACTCGTTCCTGAAGGCATCGCGAGCAAGGGCCACGTGCGCCCCGCCGAGTCGTTTGCCGAGGGGCTTGTCAACGCGGCCGCTGAATTTGGTGCCAGCCACATTGTGATTGGCGCTGCGAACAGCGGAACCTTCGGTCGCCACCGTCTCGGATCGGTCGCCAACGACCTGCTGCACTCCAGCGATGTCTCGGTTGTGCTCGCTCCCGCCGGATACGCCGGCGTCACGACGCCGATCACCCGCTTCACTGCGGCGCTCGGTGAGCGTGTCGGCGCCGACGCTCTGCTCGAAGAAGCTGTCGACCTGGCGAAGGCAACGGGTGCCGAGTTGCGCCTGCTGTCGCTCGTCGCGATTGACATGCCGGCAAGCCTCGACACGCAGGCACTGCACCTGGCCGGTACGTCGCACGCTGACGAAATTCTGGCACATACGACCAAGGCGCTTCCGAGCGACGTGAAAACCGAAGCGATCGTTGCCAGCGGCAGCAGCGTCGAAGACGCGGTCGCCCGTTTGGACTGGAGCGACGGCGAATTCGTCATCGTTGGTTCCAGCCGTCTCGCCCAGCCTCGCCGGCTGTTTTTGGGTTCCACCGCCAGCAAGATGCTGCGCGTGTTGCCCGTTCCTATGATCGTGGTTCCTCGAACCCGTAACGAAGGCAACTGACATGACTGACATCCACAATGAGGTGGATCCGGTTACCACCGGGATTTCCCAAAAAGGCTTGAGCACCGGAACCGTCGGCTTGATTGGTGCCGTCGTCGTCGGTATCTCCTGCATCGCGCCGGCCTACACCTTCACGGCTGGCGTTGGCGGCGCGGCCACATCGGTCGGCACGCAGATTCCGGCCATCCTGCTCGTCGGATTCATTCCGATGCTGCTGGTGGCTTTCGGCTACCGCGAACTGAACCGCGTGATGCCAGACTCCGGAACCTCGTTTACGTGGGCGGCACGCGCGTTCGGCCCGTGGGTGGGTTGGATGGCGGGATGGGGGCTCATCGCAGCCACCATTTTGGTGCTCTCGAACCTCGCAGGCATCGCCGTTGACTTCCTCTTTCTGCTGATCGCGCAGATTACCGGCAACAGCGCAATCGCCGACCTGACGCTTAACCCGTTCATCAACGTCGCGGTGTGCTTGGTCTTCGTTGCGGTCGCGGCGTGGATCTCGTACCGCGACATGCAGACGTCGCAAAAGCTGCAGTACTGGCTCGTGGGCTTCCAGTTGCTCGTGCTCGTCGCGTTCTCGATCGTGGCGATTGTGCGTGCCTCGCAGGGCGATGCGTACGACGCGACGCCGTTCGACTGGAACTGGTTCAACCCGTTCGCCGTTCCCGACATGATGATGGTTGTCGCGGGTCTGTCGGTCTCGATCTTCATGTTCTGGGGCTGGGACGTCACACTCACGATGAATGAAGAGACAAAAGACCCGGAGCGCACGCCAGGACGTGCCGCCGCGCTCACGATCGTGTCGATCATCATGGTGTACCTGCTGCTCACGATCGGCATGACGATGTTCGCCGGAATGGGGGAGGAAGGCCTGGGGCTGAAGAACGAAGACATCAGTGGCAACGTCTTCTTCTACCTCTCCGGTGAGATCTTCGGCCCGCTCGCTTTCTTGGTCTCCCTCGCCGTGCTGACCTCATCGGCGTCCTCGCTGCAGTCGACCATGGTGGGCCCGGCGCGTACGCTATTGGCTATGGGTCACTACGGCGCGCTTCCCAAGAAGTACGCACAGGTGACGCCCCGGTTCTTCACCCCGGGCTACGCGACGATTGCTTCAGCGGTCGCTGCCGGTGGCTTCTATGCCGTCATGCGTTTCGTCAGCGAAGACGCCCTATGGGACACGATCGCCGCCCTCGGCATCATGATCTGCTTCTACTACGGCGTGACCGCGTTCGCCTGCGTTTGGTACTTCCGTCACCAGTGGTTTGACTCGGTACGCAACACTTTCTTCACCTTCCTGTTCCCGTTGATCGGCGGCATTATGCTCCTGGGCTTGTTCGGCCTGTCGATGGGCGAAGCCTGGCGCGGAGAGCTAGGCAGCGATGCCACGCTGTTCGGTATGAGCCTCGTGTTCGTCTTGGGAATGGGCGTGATCTTGCTGGGCGTGGTCATCATGATCATCCAGTACTTCCGTGCCCCGGATTTCTTCCGTGGCAAGACTCTGGGCGTGTATGCACCGCCCAGCGAACGCGCACGCGTTCGACGCTAACCCCCAATCCGAACAGGAGAAACAATGAGCGACCGCGAAACTCAGTTGCTGGCAGGCGTGCAGTCTGGTCTGTACATCAACGGAGCGTGGGTGCAGTCAGAGTCGAACGCGACCTTTGACGTGCACGACCCGGCGACGAACAACGTCATCGCCTCGATCGCAGACGCAACACCCGCTGATGGCATTCGCGCCCTCGACGCGGCTGTTGCCGCACAGGATGCGTGGGCGGCAACAGCTCCCCGCACCCGTAGCGACATTCTGCGCCGCGCGTTCGACCTCGTGCAGGAGCGTAAGGAAGACCTCGCGCTGCTGATGACGCTCGAAATGGGCAAGCCGCTGTCTGAAGCCCGCGGCGAGGTCAACTACGGTGGCGAGTTTCTCCGCTGGTTCAGCGAAGAGGCCGTGCGTATTCAGGGCCGATACGGAACCAACCCGGAGGGTACGGGACACATGGTCGTCTCGCAGCGCCCGGTTGGGCCCTGCTTCTTCGTGACGCCGTGGAACTTCCCGTTCGCGATGGCAACGCGCAAGATCGCTCCGGCGCTCGCGGCGGGTTGCACCGTCGTCATCAAGCCGCCGGCCCTGACGCCGCTCACCACGATCTTCTTCACGCAGCTGCTGGAAGAAGCCGGTGTTCCTGCCGGTGTCGTCAACGTTGTGCAGACGTCGCGTTCGTCGGCGCTGTCGGCTCCGATCATCGCCGACCCGCGCCTGCGCAAGCTCTCCTTCACCGGCTCGACCGAGGTGGGTCGCAAGCTCATTGCACAGGCCGCCGAGGGCGTGCTGCGCGTCTCGATGGAACTCGGCGGCAACGCCCCGTTCGTGGTCTTCGAAGACGCTGACCTGGACAAGGCTGTCACCGGAGCGATGGCCGCGAAGTTCCGCAACATCGGCCAGGCCTGCACCGCAGCCAACCGCTTCATCGTGCATTCCTCGGTCAAGGACGAGTTCGCTCGCCGCGTGACCGAACAGGTCAACGCGATGAAGATCGGTCGCGGCACAGAAGACGGCGTCGAGATCGGCCCGCTGATCGATAACGACGCGGTCGCCAAGGCAGATGAGCTGGTGCAGGACGCGGTTTCACGGGGCGCGACCCTCGCCACCGGCGGCAAGGTTGTTGCAGGCGACGGCTCGTTCTACGAGCCCACCGTCCTCACCGACGTCGCCGATGGTTCCGCGATTCTCCGTGAGGAGATCTTCGGGCCGGTGCTGGCCATTGCCACGTTCGAAACCGAAGAAGAAGCGGTGCGCCTCGCAAACAACACCGAGTACGGCCTGGTGTCGTATGTCTTCACCGAAGACCTGGCTCGCGGTCACCGCATGATCGAGGCGCTTGAGACCGGCATGATGGGCCTCAATGTGGGCGTTGTATCCAACGCAGCGGCTCCGTTTGGTGGCGTTAAGCAGTCCGGCATCGGCCGTGAGGGCGGCGCCGAGGGCATCCACGAATACCTATCGACGAAGTACACGCTGATCCCCATCAGCTGATCTGAAAGGACCAGAGATGAGTGACTACACCGTCATCAACCCGGCAACCGGCGAAACTCTTGCCAGCTACCCGGTAGCGACCGACGCCGAAGTCGAGCACGCCATCGCCACTGCCCACGCCGCCTACACCGGCTGGGCCCGCACCTCGACCGCAGCCGAACGAGGCGCACTCCTGCGTCGCGTTGCAGAACTGCACCGTGAGCGCCGTGAGGAGCTCGCTGACATCATCGTGCGCGAAATGGGCAAGACCCGCGAGGGTGCGCTCGGTGAGGTCGACTTTGCCGCCGACATCATCGAATACAACGCAGACAACGCGGAGAAATTCACGGCAGATACGCCGATCGACATTCTGGGGGAGGGCACGGCCGTCATTCGCCGTGCCCCGCTCGGGGTGCTCCTCGGCATCATGCCGTGGAACTTCCCGTACTACCAGGTTGCTCGCTTTGCCGCCCCGAATATCGTGAACGGCAACACGATCATCTTGAAGCACGCTCCGCAGTGCCCCGAGTCGGCCGCCGCAATCGAGAAGATCTTCCTCGACGCGGGCTTTCCTGAGGGTACGTACGTCAACGTGTACGCCACGAACGACCAGGCGGCGACGATCATCGCCGACCCGCGTGTTCAGGGTGTCTCGCTGACCGGTTCGGAGCGTGCGGGCGCTGCCGTTGCCGAGATCGCTGGTCGTCACCTCAAGAAGGTGGCGCTGGAACTCGGTGGCTCCGACCCGTTCATCGTGCTCTCCACCGACGACCTTGACGGCGTCGCGCAGATGGCAACCGATGCACGTCTGGACAACACCGGCCAGTCGTGCAACGGCGCGAAGCGCTTCATCGTTGTTGCCGACCTGTACGAGGAGTTCCTCGAGAAGTTCGCCGCGAAGATGGCTGAGGCCACCGTCGGCGACCCGCTCGAAGACGACACCGTGCTCGGCCCGCTGTCGTCGCTGGCTGCGGCCGAGCGTCTGCAGGAGCAGATCGACACGGCTGTCGCGCAGGGTGCACGCGTGGTGACCGGTGGCAAGCGTGACGGCGCGTTCTTCGAGCCGACCGTTCTCACCGACGTCACGAGCGACATGAACGTGTACGGCGAAGAGCTCTTCGGCCCGGCCGGCGTCGTGTACCGCGTCGCCGACGAAAACGAGGCCGTCGCGCTCGCAAACGACACCACGTTCGGCCTCGGCTCGTACGTGTTCACGACCGACCCCGAGCAGGCCGACCGCGTCGCAAACAACCTCGAAGCCGGCATGGTCTACGTCAACATCGTGCTGGCTGACTCGCCTGAGCTACCGTTCGGCGGCGTGAAGCGCTCCGGCACGGCCCGCGAAATGGGCTCGCTCGCGGCGGAAGAGTTCGTCAACAAGAAGCTCATCCGCGTCGCATGACGCGCTGACGCGAGCTTTAAGCGGGGCGGAACCATATGGTTCCGCCCCGCTTCTTTGTTGCGTGGCCCCGCGGTTCCGCCTCTACTGGTAGTGACGATTGTTCAAGAGTGCACAATTCGGGAACTATCCGACCCCAGTCCAGATGACGACGACGATAAACGGGCGCAGAAGATCGCAGTGGCCAGTGCCTGCTCGATCATCTACTAAGCATCTGCTCGGCGGGTGGGGTTCGCCAGGTGAGTGCTGCTCCAATGATCGTGACGACGACAGCGACGTCGTAGCTTGCCAGGGTGTAGGTCCACACCGCGGTCTCGCCAGCAAACTGTGTATCGCTGAGGATGTGGCTCATGATGAGCGCCGGTCCGAGCACCAACAGCACTCGTCCCAGGCGCACGAGCCGGCGGTGCGTCCGTTCGTTATGTGGAACCGTCGATGTCGTTACAGACGGGGACAGCGAGATGTCAGCAAGAGGCCGGAGGTGCCGCAATGAATCCGTGGGTCTCCCGTCTGGGTGTAGGCGGGGGGTCATTGGAACATCGCCCCGATAGCGAGGTAGCTCGCGATCGCCACGATTATGAGGGCGATGGTCGCGGCGGTGATGAAGATCACCAGGGTGCTAAGAGGATTCTTTCGCTGTTTCATGATGCCTCGATCCGAAGAGTGCAGCGTTGCCTACCGTGCGGGGCTGAGGACGGTGGTCTCATCTGCGATGATGTCCACGATGCCTCGATCGTCGACGAGAACGATTCGTTCATCGCCGATCGCGGCGAAGGCCTGAACAGCACCGTCGACGGCCTCGAGGCGTTGCCAGGTCTGGTCGGCGTCTTGTTCCCACAGAGCGCCGTCCGTGCCGACGCCGACGAGGACGCCGTCCGGGCGGGCGTCGAGCATGTATAACAGTGGCGCGCCCTCGACGGGGACGAATGTCATACCGTGGTCGTCGCTGCGCAGGAGTCCTTCTTCGGCTGCGGCGTAGATGCCGTTGTCCGTGGCGACGAGATCTGCCGCTCCGATCGATGCTCCTGCTGTCCATTCGTGGCCGCCGTCGGTGCTGATGAGGAGCTCGATGTCGCTGGACGCGATTCCGTAGAGGGTGCCGTCGGGGCCGGCGGTGAGGACGTGGAAATCGGTGCTGCCGTTGAGCGCGACGGGTGACCAGGTCTGGCCGTAGTCGTCACTTTGGATGATGCCGAGGTTGGGGGCGCCGAGTTCTGCGGCGGTTTTGGGGCCGGGGTGCCCGGAAGCGAACAAGGTGTCTTCGGCGATGGTGAATCCCATCGCGTCGAAGTCGTGGCCGCCAATGGGGCCGGAGACCTCCCCGTCCGGGGTGACGGCGTAGATGCCGTTGTGGGTGGCGACGAGCAGGTCAGTGCCGCGGGGGTCTTCGGCGATGCCGTGGACATGTTCGATACGGGGTGTGGCAGCGTCGGGTTCGGTGGTTGGGGTGTTGGCGCATCCGGTAATAACGAGAGCGAGTGCGGTGAGCGTGGTCAGGGGCAGGAGGCGGTTCATTGGTGCTCCGAGAGAAGTAAGTAGAGGGCCCTACGAGACGGCAGATCACGGGTCGTAGGGTGCGCGGCAGAGGGGGTTCGCGTCGAGACCTGCTGTGTGAGGTTACGACGGGGCCGGGCGGGTCGTGTCGAGTGTCGGCCCGCCCGGGGTGTGTCAGAGCTCGTTGAGGAGGTCCTGCATGGTGGAGATCTCGGCGGTCTGGTCGTCGATCACCTGCTGGGCAAGGTCAAGGACGTCCTGGTTTTGACCGTCTTCGAGAGCAGTGCGCGCCATATCCACGGCGCCGTCGTGGTGCACGATCATCTGCTCGAGGAAGATGCGGCTCGCTTGCGTCGCGTCTGCCTCTTCCAGCGTTGCCATGTCTTCTTCGGACATCATCCCGTCGCCGGAGTCGTCCATTGAACCGTGGTCCATGCCACCCATGTCGTCGGGTTCGTACTCGACGCCCCAGTCGTCCAGCCACCCGAGCATCCGCTCCATTTCCGGGCCTTGGGCATCCTTGATCTGCTGAGCGAGCTCCGCGACGGCCGGGTCGAGTCCATCCTTCGCCAAAACGATGTCGGCCATCTCGATGGCCTGCTGGTGATGCGGGATCATCATCGTCACGAACATCTCATCGGCGTCGTTTGCCGTGACGGTCGATGAGGTGTCCGACGGTGCAGTGTTCTCGCCTGTCGGCGCGGATGCGTCAGAGCAGCCGGTGAGAACGAGAGCGAGGCTGAACACGCCAGCGCCGAGGGCAAGGGGAAGCTTCTTCATGAGTAAATCCTTCGAATGAGTAGATATGAGGGGTCGTGGACACAGCGCCGCGCAGAGGGCGACGCCGGGGTGTCGGCAAGATGCCGACGATGACCGATCAGGTTCGACTAATCGAAAGGAATATGAGTGAGGGTGTGCGCGGCAGGATGCTCACAGCCCGCAACCGCAAAGACGACGCCAGCGCCCGCAGGGGCGGGCCGAGATGCTCCAGAAGCATCGGGCGAACCAGCAGAAGAAGAGCTGCAAGCAATGCGAGGACGCACGCGGTGACCATGTCCGAATGGCTTTGCCCGGTTCCCATCAGACAGGTGTCATCACACGCGATAGCGCCGCTGATGTCAGAGGTGGCCGCCATCGGGGTGGAGTGCTCGGGGGCTGTTGACGCTGTCGCGGAATGGTGGGCGTCGTGGCCTGCCACGTCGGCGCTGAAGGTGTGCATGCCAAGCAGCCCCACGATGATCATGAGTGCGGCACCGGCGATCAGCAACAGGGCACGCAACGATAGCTGCTGACGCGCGATGCGTAGCGTGATCTGCATATGCTCGGCCCTCCGTTCCTTCTCCCACGCTAACACCACCAACTTCACGAACACCCTGGGGAGATGCCCACCGCCGACGGTTGAGTGATGGGTCTGACACAATGAGCGGATCTCACTCACCAAACCGTCACGCGATGATGGTGAAGCCTGTTCCGCTCACTCTACAGGAATACCCCCGAGGGGTATACGGTTGTGCGTGTCAGAGTCGAGCCGCAAGCCTGAAAGAGGAAAACAATATGTCCGATTCCCCCGCTGGATCCTGCTGCAGCCACAACAGCCACGTGGCGGTCGCGGCCGATGGGCGCAAGGATCTGCTCGCCCCACCCGCGGACGAGCTCGCTGAATGCCCGGTGATGGTCGGCAGCACCGTCGTCAAAGCAGACGCAGAAGCCGCGGGCCTGTTCCGTGACTACGAGGGCGCCCGCTACTACTTCTGCTGCGCAGCATGCGGCCCCCGCTTCGACGCGGACCCCGCCAAGTACGTTGCCGCCGCCTGAACACGCACCACCCCCGCGGTACTCGCTACCAAACACCCCTGTTTAGCGTCACTATTTCGAGGAGGATCGATCCATGAGTAACTCGCACCACGACGGCGTTGAACACACCGACGGACATCACGAGTCCCACACACCCGCGGAGCACGAGTCCCATCATGAGATGGCGCATCATGCCCATACGGATGTGGCCGATGCCGCGACATCGGGCTCCTCGCACCATACACATCCCGACACGATGTCTCACGGTGCGCACGGCACCGATGGAGGGCACGACACTCACGGGGCCCACGAGGGGCACGGTGGTCATGCGGGGCACGGCGACCATGTCGGGCAGTTCCGCCGGTTGTTCTGGATCATGCTCGTCCTGGCGGTCCCGACCGTTGCGCTGTCGGGCATGTTCTCGATGATCCTCGGCTATTCTCTCCCGGACATCTCCGGGATCATGTGGGTGTCTCCGGTGCTGGGAACGGTGATGTATGTCTGGGGCGGGAAACCGTTCCTCGTCGGCGCCGTCAGCGAGATCCGCTCCCGAAAGCCCGGGATGATGCTCCTCATCGGCCTCGCAATCACGGTCGCATTCCTCGCATCGTGGGGTGCGACCCTAGGGATGTTGCATCACGAGCTCGACTTCTGGTGGGAGCTGGCGCTCCTCATCGTCATCATGCTGCTCGGTCACTGGATCGAGATGCGCTCCCTCGCCCAGACCACCTCCGCCCTCGACTCTCTGGCCGCTCTCCTCCCGGATGAGGCGGAACGGGTCGAGAATGGCGAGGTCGTTGTCGTCTCACCCGCCGACCTTGTCGTCGGCGATGTTGTCGTCGTTCGGCCCGGAGGCAGCGTCCCCGCGGATGGGCGCATTGTCGATGGACGCGCGTCGATGGACGAGTCCATGGTCACCGGTGAATCTCGCACGGTCACCCGCGGCAGCGGTGATCCGGTCACAGCGGGCACTGTCGCCACCGATTCGGGATTGCGTGTTGAGATCACTGCGATCGGTGATGACACCACCCTCGCCGGCATCCAACGCCTGGTGACCGAAGCGCAGAGCTCCTCGTCCCGCGCCCAGCGACTCGCCGACACCGCCGCCGGATGGCTGTTCTGGTTCGCACTCGGATCTGCGGCCATCACCGCGCTCGTATGGACCCTGGTGGGATTCCCGGATGCCGCCGTCATCCGCACGATCACCGTCTTGGTGATCGCTTGCCCCCACGCGCTCGGTCTGGCCATCCCGCTAGTCGTGTCGATCGCGACCGAGCGGGCCGCGCGCGGTGGCGTCCTCGTCAAGGACCGGCTGGCGTTGGAGAGCATGCGCACTGTCGACACTGTGTTGTTCGACAAGACCGGAACTCTCACGAAAGGCGAGCCTGTCGTCTCCGAAGTATCGATCACCGACGGGGGCGACGCGGATCAGGTGCTTGCGCTGGCGGCCGCCGCGGAAGTCGACAGTGAGCATCCCCTGGCGAAGGCGATTGTCCGTGCCGCTGCCGAGAAGAAGCTCACGGTGCCCGGAAGTCGCGACTTCACCTCATCTCCCGCGGTTGGCGTCACTGCAACCGTCGACGGGTCGACCATCCGCGTCGGTGGACCGCACCTTCTCACGGAGGAAGGCGCAGACGAACTCCCCATTGCCGACGCCTGGCGCACGGACGGCGCCATCATCCTCCACGTCATTCAAGACGGGCGTGTGATTGGTGCGTTGAAGCTCGCCGATGAGGTGCGTTCGGAGTCGCGCGAAGCGGTCGATGCGCTCCACGTCCTCGGCGTGCAAGTGGTCATGATCACCGGAGACGCAGAGGCCGTCGCACATGCCGTCGCTCAAGATCTCGGCATCGACCGGGTCTTCGCCGGGGTCCGTCCAGAAGACAAGGCCGCGAAGGTCCAGGAGCTTCAGCGAGAAGGTCGGAAAGTCGCGATGGTCGGCGACGGTGTTAATGACGCTCCCGCACTCGCCCAAGCCGACGTCGGGCTCGCAATCGGCGCGGGCACGGATGTCGCGATCGCCTCGGCCGGCGTCATCCTCGCCAGCGACGACCCCCGCTCCGTGCTCTCGGTAATCGAACTGTCCCGCGCCGCGTACCGAAAGATGAAACAGAACCTCTGGTGGGCTGCGGGCTATAACCTCATCTCCGTCCCCCTCGCAGCCGGTGCCCTCGCCCCTATCGGGTTCGTGCTGCCGATGTCGGTCGGCGCCGTCCTCATGTCGCTGTCCACGATCGTCGTCGCGCTCAACGCGCAGCTGTTGCGGCGCCTGGACCTTCGTCCTGAGACCACGACTCGCGCCATCCTCGACCGATGACCATGACGAATCAGGAGAAGACGATGACCGACGTCATTAAACCTGCAGCTTCGTGTGACCACGGCGAGCACGGCTACATCACCGACAAAGCCCGCTACCTCGCCCGACTCAAACGCATCGAAGGCCAAGCACGTGGCGTGCACCGCATGGTCGAAGACGAGCAATACTGCATCGATGTCCTCACCCAGATCTCCGCACTCACCAGCGCCCTGCAAGGCGTCGCCATCGGACTCCTCGAAGACCACCTCCGCCACTGCGTCGCAGACGCCGTCCGCGCAGGCGGGGACACTGCCGAAGAGAAAATACGAGAGGCATCTCAAGCCATCGGCCGCCTCGTCCGGTGAGGTGAGAGCCGCGGAATCACGCGGAGGTTGTGATCGACGCTCTGACTGCCTGTTTCACGAAAGGTCACAACGTCTGCGGCGTTCATACATGCGCGCGTCCGCAGTGCCAAACGCCGCCTCGTTGAGCTGCGACCTATTCACAGCCGCCCCGAGTCGGGAAACATCGTGATTGGCGCAGGCTGACTGTCATGCATCTTCCTCTCCGCGCACAAGGCACGACGCTTACCGAAGAGCAGGCGAAAATGCTCGATGACGAGTTCTTCCGCTCGAACCCGCCGGGATGCCAGACGCTGACGCATCGAGGCGCAACTGTGGGTCGCGATCTCGCTGCCGAGCCGCATCGTTGAATCGCGTGTTCAGCAGATATCGGGTGCTGTGTCGCTTGGCGGTGGAGCACTGATTGATCAGTCAGTGCTGTATAGTTCAGCGTGTGCTGACTATTGTTTCACGCCTCGACGTCATGAACCGGCTCGGCCGTGCCATGGCGGATCCGACGCGTTCCCGGATCCTGATGACGTTGCTCGATGGTCCGAGCTACCCGGCCGTGCTCTCGCGCGAGTTGGAGCTGACGCGCTCGAACGTGTCTAACCATCTCACCTGCCTGCGCGACTGCGGGGTCGTGGTCGCTGAGCCTGAGGGTCGCCAGACTCGCTACGAGATCGCAGATCCGCACCTTGCTGCTGCGCTCGTTTCCCTCGTGGACGTGACGCTGGCTGTCGATGAGCACGCACCTTGCGTGGACTCAGCATGCACGGTACCTTGCTGCTGCGGGACGAGGGCGGACGCGTGAGCGCGGCGTGTGGCTGCGAACACGAGCCTGCTACTGCGGCGGATGATGAGAATGAAGAGGTGGGGCGACCCTGGTGGAAGGACCGCGGCATCATGGTGCCGGTCTTTTCAGGTGTCGCATTCCTCACCGGTCTAATCCTTGAATGGTCCGGCCTCGAGATCCCGGCGCTCGTGCTGTTCTGGGCCGGCCTGTTGCTGGGCGCGTCGACGTTCACTCCTGGCGCGATCCGGAAGCTGTTAAAGGGCAAGCTCGGGATCGGGCTGCTGATGACGATCAGCGCGATCGGCGCGGTCATTCTCGGTTACGTCGAGGAGGCCGCAGCGTTGGCCTTCCTATACTCAATCGCAGAGGCCCTCGAGGACAAGGCGATGGACCGCGCCCGGGGAGGGCTGCGGGCGCTGCTGAAGCTGGTGCCGGAGACGGCGACAGTGCTGCGCGACGGGGTGGCCGTGCAGGTTCAGGCGAAGGAGCTGACGGTCGGCCAGGTCATGGTGGTCCGACCGGGCGAGCGGATCGCGACCGACGGGATCGTCCGTGCGGGGCGCTCCAGCTTGGACACCTCGGCGATCACCGGGGAATCGATCCCGGTCGAGGTCGAGCCCGGCGATGCGGTGTCGGCCGGCGCGATCAACAGCGCCGGCGCACTGGAGGTCGAAACGACCGCGGCGGGTACCGACAACTCGCTAACCACGATCGTCGAACTGGTGGAGCAGGCGCAGACGGAGAAGGGCGAGCGTGCTCGTCTCGCGGACCGGATCGCTCGCCCGCTGGTGCCCGGTGTGCTGATCCTCGCCGCCCTCGTCGCGATCCTCGGATCGCTGCTGGGCGACCCGGAGATGTGGATCACCCGCGCACTCGTCGTGCTAGTCGCAGCCTCACCCTGTGCGCTGGCGATCTCTGTTCCGCTGACGGTCGTCGCCGCGATCGGCGCGGCGAGCAAGTTCGGCGTGATCATCAAATCCGGAGCCGTCTTCGAGCGCTTCGGCACGGTCCGGCACGTAGCCGTCGACAAGACCGGCACCCTCACCTGCAACGAGCCCGCGGTCACCGCCGTCCTCACCGCGAACAGCGTGACCGAGACACAGGCGCTGGCCTGGGCGGCGGCGCTGGAACAGCACAGCACGCATCCCCTCGCCTCCGCTATCACCGCTGCGACTCCGGGCATTGCGGCAGCTGTAGACGTGACCGAGAAGGCCGGGCACGGCATCGAAGGCACCGTCGACGGGTCGAGAATCACCGTCGGCAGCCCCCGCTGGCTCGACGCCGGGGAGCTCGGAGACCGGGTCGCGGGTCTCGAGGAACAGGGCATGACCGTCGTGATCGTCCACCGGGACGGATTCCCGGTCGCGGCGATCGGTGTCCGCGACGAACTGCGCCCCGAAGTTCCCGAAGTCGTCCGCACGCTCGCGGATCAGGGCATCGACATGACCATGCTCACCGGCGACAACGCCCGCACCGCACGCGCCCTCGCCGCACAGGCTGGCATCAAGGATGTGCGTGCGGAGCTGCGTCCCGAGGACAAGGCAGCGGCAATCGGTGAGCTGTCGAAGGCGGGATCGGTCGCGATGATTGGCGACGGCATCAACGACGCCCCGGCCCTCGCCTCCGCGGACATCGGCATCGCGATGGGAGCGACCGGTTCCGACGCAGCGATCGAGTCCGCCGATGTCGCGTTCACGGGCCACGACCTGCGCCTCATTCCGCGGGCGTTCGACCACGCCCGCCGGTGTCGGCGGATCATCAACCAGAACATCATCCTGTCGTTGCTGATCATCACCGCGTTGCTCCCACTCGCGCTGTTCGGAGTCCTGGGGCTGGCCGCCGTCGTCCTCGTCCACGAGATCGCTGAGGTCATCGTGATCCTTAACGGCCTGCGCGCCGCGCGCGCCAAGTCGCCCGCGCTGTCGTCGGTAACGCCTTCTTCACCTGTCGCGGTCCACGCGGGTCGGAACTGAGAGGAGTTGGTCATGGAGATTACGTTGCAATACTTCGACGGGTGCCCGAACTGGGAGATACTCGACCGTCGGCTTGCTGGGCTGCTCGACGGCCGATCAGATGTCCGCGTCACACGTCAATTGGTCGAGACCCCGGAGGACGCTGTGCGACTCGGGTTCCACGGGTCACCGACCGTTCTCGTCGACGGGGTCGATCCCTTCGCCGACGAGCACGCGCCGGTCGGGCTCGCCTGCCGGGTGTTTAGTACCCCTGCCGGGCTGGGAGGGTCTCCGACCGTCGAGCAGTTGCGCGAGGCGATTTCCGGGCGAGCGCTGACGGGTGATGCTTGATCAGGCGCGGGTGGAACGAAGAGCCGGGTAATCGGACCACTCACCACCGGCGAGACGTGACCATGAGGCAGCGGACGCCGTCGTGATGCCGAGGAGGTCCGAGACGATCCGGGGATGCAGTTGCCGTGTGAGTTCGATGAGCGCTGTTGTGCGGGCGCTCCCGGCAAGCAGGCCTTCGGCGCGAAGACGACGGCTCAGTGGGCCCGGGGTGAGGTGGCGGCCTGGGTTCCTGCCGGGGAACAGCCATCCTTCAGGATGGCCCTTTGTGGCATCGACGAGCTCGACGATGGCGTCGCCGAGGATCTCTGGGACCTTGATCGGCTCGGCTCCGACGGTGAGCGTCACGGGCTGTGAGCTCGTATCGACCTGTGCCCGGGTGATCGTGACGATGCGGGTCAGCTGAATGCCGTAGAGCAATACGAGAAGACCCGCGGCCCGGGTCTTCGGGTCCATGTCGGCATCGGACAGGAACCTGCGGGCCATCTGCCATCGGTGGTCGGAGGCATAGTCTCGCCCTTCGAGGCGATGGGCTCGAAACTCGACGCGAAGGGTGCTCAACCGGTGCTTTCGCAGCCAGCGAGTGAACGGTGCCAGCGCGTCGCGTTGGCTGGGCGAATCGGTCAGATGCGCGTCGAGTAGGCGCTGCGGAAACGTCGCCAGCGTCTCCTGGTGCGACCGGATCTCTCCAAGGAACGCGGCGCAGTACTTCAGCGCAGCCCGTTGCCTCTGGAAGCCGGAAGCAGGGCTGGACGCGATGCGCAGTGCCCGAGTGGATCGGAGGAGCTCCCAGGTGCAGTAGCGGCGCAGGATCAGCCGGTCCTCGGGATGGTCGATGCCATCGAGCCAGTCGTTGAGCCAGTGGGTGAAACGCGTGCCCTCGACGTCGAGCTCCGGCAGCACGCCGGAACGGACCAGCAGTGAGAGGAGGAACGTGACCGACTGTCCCGACCGGGCTCGGGTGATGATCGCCTCGGCGGTGAGCGGCAGGGTCCCGTCCGCGAGCTCGCGGAGCACCATCGCGCACTTGCTCTTGTGCAGCCAGCGTTCGAGCGACGCCGCTTTGCCATGGTGCGTGAGCAGATAGTCAGCAAGGGGCTGGAGGTCCGCGCGGATCTCTCCCGCATCGTCGGCGAGCAGTTGCTGGATCGCGACGGGCCGGCGGCACTCGACGCAGAGGTGATGTTTGCGGATCTCCTCGATCGAGCCGCATCCGGGGCAGGCCATCGTGATCGGAGTACCCGCGCAGTCGGCGCAGACCTTCTGGCCATTCATGAAGCCGGTCAGGAACACCCTGCGCGCGCACTCGGGACAAGGCTGTGGTCTGCGTATCGCGTAGTAGCAGCGCGCGCATACTCGTCGTCCGTCGAGGTGGGAGGCGACGCGGCCAGGTTCTCCGCAGAGACCACAGGTCTTGATCGGTGCGGTGTAGCAGGCCAGACAGACCAGTTCCGGGCGACGGACGATGATGGTCGCATGCTGACCGCACCGCGAGCAGTCGCCGAACGATCGAGGGTCGGCTCGCCAACAGTCACGGCAAAAGCGCTGTCCGTCGATCGTGCGCTGCACGGGCCGGACCCGGCCACAGGACGCGCACGAGACGGACCGGGCGTTCCGCTCGCATCGGGAGCAGTGTCGACCACCGCCCGGCGTCTTGTGGGGCATTCTCACCGCGCGTCCGCAGGACTCGCACGTCGGCAGCATCACCCGGCTTGCCCCTTCTTCGACCAACGCGCGGGCCAGATCCTGAACAGTCACCGGCACGTTCGCATGCTGCCCCTCCAGGACTCCGGGCTGCTTGATCAGCGCGAGCTCAAGAAGCCGCTGCGTGAGGGGTACTGGCGCAACCGAATGCACGATCTCAGCGATTCGCTCGCGAGAGATTTCGGGAACGAAAGGGTGGACGAGAGCGACGACTTCAGCGACTCGCGGCAGCTGCGGAGGCTTGGCCACCGCGGCTACTTCGTACGCGGCCGACGAATCGCCGCGCGAACAGGACGGAGATCACCGATCGACCCCCGTGTCGCCTCCTCGCCCACCGCCACCGGGGCCAAGGCCTCCCGGCGAGTGATCGTCACGAGATCGTCGAGCGAGCACTCCAGTGCATCACACAACGCCGCCAACACGTCAAGACGCACCCGCTGTGGCGGCTGAGTCACCAGCCGATAGACCTGCTCCCGGGACAGGTCGATGCCGCGCTCTTCGAGCAGAGGCTTCAGCTTGGAGGTCTGGAAGATCCCGCGCGAAGCCATCACGCTGCGCAGATTCCAGCCGGTGTCGAGCTCAACGGTCATCAACTTCTCCTTCGATGAGGGCCTTCAGCGCTTCGGCGAGCACACGGTTCTTGTAGTCCGAGCTGACGGAGGCGTAGATCGAGGTCGTCGAGGCATGCATATGCCCGACCTGCTCTTGGACGAATCGATCGGCGTACCCGAACTCGAGAAGGTGCGTGACATAGGAATGCCGGAGGCTGTGCAGTGTCAGATCCTTCGACAGGCCGGCTTCATCACGCAGCTCTGCGAACCTCCGGTCGAGATACCCAGCAGACAGACGCGTACGGCGCTCGGTCACCCAGAGCGCGTCGAGGCGGTCTCCGGGCGCGAAACGGGCCCGGGCCTGCTCGAGCCATTGCTGCATGCCGGGCACCCACCAGTCGAACTCCGGCACCAGCAGCACCGTGCGACGTCGTGGCGCGCCACCGCCCGCCGCCTTCGCCCATCGCACGTGAACCGCGCCGTAGCGCCCCCACTGCCGCATCTTCGCGTTGTGGTGCAAATCGACGGTATCGAGCATCACCGCCTCAGTGCGGCGCAGACCGAACGCGTAGACCGTCTTCAGCAACTGGGCATCCCGCAACGCGCCGAGCGCACCCTTTCTCCCGGAGCTCACGAGCAGCTCGACGCGAGCGTCGGCCGTGTCAAACAGGCGCTCAATCTCGTCGTACGTGAACGGGCGACGCTTCCCATCGCCTTCAAACTCGAACCGATGCGCCACCGTGTTCCACGGCAGACACACCTGCGAGGGGACCTCCCCAAACTCGCGATCGCAGATCTCCATCCAGTCGTACAACGGGTTCGTGAGGTAATCACAGAACCCACGGATAGACCCATGGTTGGCGCGCATCGTCGACAGCGTCCGAGTGCGACCGCCGGACTCAGCAGTGAACTCATCCACATCCGCGACCGTCCACCTCCATGGCGGTTTGTCCACGAAATCACGGAACCGCGTCACCGTCGCCGTCCGGTTCCGTATCGTCTGCTCACGGAGTCCGCGCGACAGCTGCTGGTTCCGCCAACCATCGATCATCGCGCTGAAAAACTGCGCTTCCGGGTTCGCCAGTGCGACGTTCGATGCTGACGTGATCAGCCGAAGCGCCGCTGGAGAAGCCCCAAAATCTTGCATTAGATGCAACAAAGTATGGGACAGTGCATCACCCTGTCAACTCAGATCTCAGCATCCGCCAGATCTCGCTGTTATGGTCAGAGCAGTTCCGCACCTCTCTGGTGAATAGACGTCGTTTGGAAGTGTGAACAGTTGCATTCACTGCAACATGCGAGGGTTGCTCACGCGGCGTTAGGAATCACCAGATGCGTTAAGTCGCAGAAAGTCGGCCGACTCCTCAGGATTTACAGGCGTCGCCGTTGCATAACGCTGGCTCGCGCCCGCGGGCGTTTCGCTGAATCCTTGACAATCTCCTGTCCCTTCGTGAGGCTGACACCATCACGGTGAAGGAGTCGTCACGATGAAGACCACAATGTTCGTGTTGGCGGCGCCGTGAGCGTGCCGGATCCGTTCCTCTTTGAGCGGCTCACGTCGATCATTCCCGTGCGCGTGGTGTCGACGCTTGAGCGCGCCGAATATGTCGAGCGCCTTCAAGATGTTCTCCGGCTCTTTGACATCGATGCCGTTTCAGACGGGCGTGGCATCCACTTCGACGGACCCGGCGTCGGCGAAGAAGACCAGCCGTTGGTCGCGGCACTCACGACACTCGTTTCACGCAGATTCGGTACCTGGGCACCGCTGCCGGAACCGTGATCGAAACGTGAGTGCTCGCGCGCTATTCATCGAGCGCGGTGCGCACCTCGGCGGCTTCGCCGTGGCGGCCGAGCGTCGTCAGTAGGTTGCCGAGCTCGAGCGCTGCGACCTGGTGCACCGGGGTGCCGTGGATCGGGCGCGCGAGGAGCGTTTGATAGATACTGATGGCCTCATCGAGGCGATCGGAACCAGCAAGCACGCGAGCCGCGAAGAGCTCTGCTCCGCCGGCGGATTGCGCATCGCTTTCGCTGTCGTAGCCGTCGGCGGCGCGCAGTGCCATCGCAATCGCCTCGTCGAGCTGACCCATCGCGCCCAGTGTTCGTGCGCGAGAATCCGTGACGTCGGCAATCAACCAGGGCGCATCGTGCTCGATCGCCAGCTTCTCGGTTTCATCGAGCACGGTGAGTGCGCGGGGGTCGCCAACGGAACCGAGCGTTTGTGCGAGCAGGTGCAGTGAACGGCTGAGGAGCACGACGTTGTCAGGTTCCTGCCTGGCCAGGTCGATCGACTGCTCGAGTAGCGCCACCGACTCTTCGGTCTCACCGAACTGGCCGAGAATGCGGCCCTGCATGGCGAGGGCGTGGGCGCGACCGGCCGTGCTCTCAGCCTGCTCAAAGAGCTCAGCTGCATACCCCCACGCGCCGACAGCGTTGCCGTACTGCTCGTCCACCTCAAACGCCTCGGCCAGCAGCGAGACCGTTTCGGCGCGGTTCGCTGCAGTCGCATCAGCGGCGGCTTCTTCTTCGTGCACGACGGAGAGCAGCTCGGCGGCTTCACCCGCGTTGCCAGCGGAGAGAAGGGCACGAGCGAGCCGGAACCGCACGGCTGACGTGTCATCGCCGTCGCGCTCGACCTGCCGAAGGGTGACACGGTAGCGGGCGGCCGCTTCGGTCGGCATCCCGGCGTCTTCGTACATGGCGCCAGCCAGCACCGATACCCGTGCGGCTCCCCATGTGGCACCGATCAGCGCGATCAGGCGTGACGCCTCATCAGCATCGGCTGCCCCCTCAACGAACTCGCCTTCGCCACCACGAATGCGGCCGCGAATCTCGAGCATTGAGGCGCGCTGCCCACGCGATGCGGCTGGCATTTCCAAGCCTTGGTCGGCGGCTGCGCGCGCGGCGGCAACATCACCGGCGATACCGGCGTAGAAGGCGACGTTGGCGAGCGCATCGACGATATCTTCTACATCGCCGTGAATCACAAAAGCTTCCAGCGACAGGTGTGCCATATCGAGGGCCTCTTGCACCTTGCCGTCGCGGAGGTAGGCGCTTGCGATACCGCTCAGCGTGACGGCGCGCACGCCCGGTGACACAGCCGCATCGGCCGCCTCCAACAGGCGTGGCACGGAGGCTTCGCCCTCGATACCAAACAGTGTGAGCCCCAGGTCTTCGATAAGACGGGCAAGTTCGTCGTGGCCGTCGGCGCGGCTGGCGGCGGCGTAAGCGGCAAGGTGCGGCCCGGTTTCGTCCTGCCGGTCGGCGGCCAGCAGAGCGCCGACCATGAGGCCGTGCAGATCGGCGGCGTGCGTCGGGTCGTTGTCGTCGAGAGCCGCCTGCAGGGCGACGAGCGCGCCAGCGGCGTCGCCCCAGTCGCTCAGTTCGATCGCACGGGTGAAACGCTCCGCTGCCGTCTGCGGAACCAGTGCTGCGGGTTCCGGTATGAAGGCTTCAGAAAGAATGGGCACGTCAAAGCGCAACTCAGCCACGCGCTGATCGCGAGCCAACGCATCGGCGAAAGCTGTGGTTCCGTTGCGCGCATCGAAGCGGGCGCCAATCTCAGCAGCCTTCGCCCAGGCGACCGGCGCGAGCTCGGCGGCCGTCCACGCGCCGTCGTGCTCGCCAAAGAAGCGCACAAGCTCGGTGGCATCAGCGCCGCGAACCACGGTGTCGCCGTGGCCGGCACGGGTCACGGCGTCGAGCGCGATGCCGAAGGACCGCAGGGCGCGGGCGTGGCCAGCAACGTTGAGCGCATCGTGAGCGAGCCAGCGCACGTGACGCTCAACCATGGCGAGAGCGCGTGCCTCGTTGCCCGTGATCGCGGCGAAGACAATGTTGGTGGCAACCATGCCGAGGTTGTCGGCGTTGTCACGAGCCAGCCGGTAGCTCCGCAGATGCGCGCGCCTCGCGTCGGAAAGGCGGCCAGCGCGGAGGAAGGGGAGAAGGGAGCGGGCGAGCGCGTGCTCAGGCTCTTCGCCGCACCCGAAGCCGCCCTCGATCATCTCTTCAACGAGACGGATCGCATCGGCGTCGCGGTCAGTATCGGCGAAGTATCCGACGAGTTGGCTGCGTCCGCATGCGTCACAGTGGCTGTGGTCGTCGCGCGGTGTCGCTTCCAGCACGAGCCGGCGCTCTTCCGCCTCGGCGAGGCGGCCGGAGCCCCACGCATCTTCAAAGCGCGCCATCGCGACGGCGCTCAGGCCCAGCCCCTCAGCGCGGAAGTGCGCTTCCATGTCATCGAGCACCGCCTGAATCTGCTCGGTGCTGAACTCGGGGCTGGCGCGCAGGGTGGAGGCCATCCACTTGAAATGCCACATCAGGTCGGCGCCACCGTTGCCGATGTCCGACGGGAAACGCGTGGGGTCGGAATCGTGCTTGGCCAAGCACCACGCAAACGAGCTGAGCAGCAGGGTGGTGTCGCCGCCCTGATTCGCCGACGAGGTTTGGCGCATGCGGGCGCGGTACTCGAGCTCTTCGTCGCCCAGTTCGACGGCCATCGCGACGGCGCGGGCGGTGAGCTCACGCTCTTCAGGGCCCCACGCGGTGTGGTCAATCTGCTGGAACAGTGCGGTGATCTCTTCGGCCGTTGTCATGCGTCACCGTTCTCGAGAGGGGGAAGAAAGTCGGGTTCGATCTCGCCTGCGGACAGCGCAATGAGGTCAGCAAGCGCCGTGGTCATGAGCGCGCGGTCGCGTTCAGACAGCGGGCGGTGACCGGCGAGCAGCGCCTGCACGTACAGCAACTGCACGGTGCGGCTGAACACGGCGTCATCGGTGACCCTGGTGAGGGTGCGGACGGTCTTGTTGCCCCAGTTCAGGCACAGCCGGGCAGACAGATCGGTGTCATCTGACCGCATCGACGACGTGATTTCATCGAGCTTGCCAAGCACCCCCGACCACAGCGAGCCGGAGATGCCCTGCGCCCGGGTGCGATCGATCTTGCGGAGCACTTCGGGGTCAGCGACGTACAGTGCAGGCAAGCTCTGGCGGTCGAGCGTGCGCACGATGACGGTGGTGTCGACGTCGGCGAGCACCGCGGTGGCGCGGGCTTCGAGTGCGACGGTGGTGTCGCGATCATCGAGCGGCGGCGGGTCGAGTCGTTCAAACTCGCTGACGACGTCGACACGCTCAACGAGAACGGCGGGGTAGAGGGCTGGAAGCATGCGCACGATGTCGGCGTCGTAGAGGTATCCGCCGTTGACCAGCACGGTCGACGCGTCAGAAATGCTCGCGACCTGGTGATATTCATCGACCGTCTCCGCGTATCGCACGCGACCGAAGCGCTGCACGAGATCGCCGATAGCGAGGCGGCCGTGGGTGGTCTCCACGGTCAACCAGCGCACGATGAACTGCGCCAGTTCTTCGTCGTGACGCACGAGTGATTTCAGCGAGACTTCGTGAATCGCGACGAACTGTTGCAGACGGTGCGGCTGCGTGAGGCCGAGGTCAAGCACCCACCGGCGAATCGCCTGGCCGAACGCCTCGCGGGTTTCTTCGAGGGCATCGTCTTCGACGAGTGATTCCCGGCTCGCGGTGGGGTGCAGCCCGGTGGAATCGACAACCGCGCGCACGAAGAACGCCCACTCCGGAAGCAGGTCAGGGATGCGCTCGCCCAGCAGCATCCGGTTGAGATAGACGCGGCTGGTCTGTCTGGCACTCGGCGGCGGCATAAACGGCAAAACGTACCCGATACCGCGGCAACCGGTTCCGGGCGCCGACAAGTCGATCATGTCGAAAGGCTGCGTGCCCAGCACCGTGGTTCCGTACTCCAACGCCTTTTCGGGGTGGGAAGCGACGTCGAGAAACGGTGGCTCGTGGTTGATGGCATCGTCTCCGCCGCCTGGCAGATCAATCGCGATGCGGTAGGGGAGAAACTCGCCAAAGGTCTCGGCGAGGCGGCGCACTGTGGCCGCCTGCAACAGCTCGACCTGCCCCATTCGGGGCGTGAGGTGCACGCTGGTGCCGATGGGAAGTGGTTCCGTCAGTTCCCGCACCGTGAAGGTGCCATCGGTCTTACCCACCCATTCGACAGCGGCCGCACCGGTCGCGCTCTGCGAACGAATGACAATTTCGTCTGCCACCATGAAGCAACTCAGCAGTCCAATACCGAACTGCCCGAGAAAATCTTGCCGCGGCAGGTCAAAAATGTCGCGCTTCGAGCTGCGGCCCACGGTCGCGAGAAGCTCAGCGACCTCATCGGCTGTCAGGCCAATGCCGTCGTCGCGCAGCACAAATTCGCTGGACGCCTGGCCAATCGGCGTGATCCGAATGGACCCACCGCCGCCATCGAGCGAGCGACGGGCCGTGATGGCATCGCCGGCATTTTGCAGGAGTTCTCGCAGGTAGACCCGCGGGCTCGAATAGATGTGGCGGCTGAGGAGGTCGACAACGCCCCGAAGGTCCACTTGAAACTGTTGTGGGGACGAGGTCACATGTACTCCCAAAATCGCGCTCTCGACAGAGCTTCGACTCTACGCGGCGTGCCACTTTCGCGCGAAACGGCGCGGGCGCTGTGCATACCGCGGGGGAGTGGAAGATGACGGAACCATTCCTGCGGTGCGCACCGCATGGTTCCGTTTCGACGCGCGCGGGATTCGGAGTTGGTTCGCCGACGCTTGTGGCATGCCGTATGCTTGGTGATGCAGTTGAAGTCTGCATTCTTTTGCCATGCCTGTCACGGTGAAGAACGTAGGTTTCACCTCGAGGTCGCAAGGCCTCTAGGGCGGTAGCTCAACTGGCAGAGCAGCGGTCTCCAAAACCGCAGGTTGCAGGTTCGATTCCTGTCCGCCCTGCGCGTCAGCGCACGCTGGCTCACGAAAGGTACATTCACGATGGTTGATGACGCTTCGCGCGGCGAGCTCGCGGCGAACGGTGCAGTAGCAGCGAAGAAGATGAACGTCTTCGCGCGTATTGCGCTGTTTTTCCGTCAGGTGATCGCCGAGCTTCGCAAGGTCGTCACGCCGACACGCAGTGAACTTATTAAGTTCACTGCGGTTGTTCTCGGCTTCGTCGTCGTCATGATGGCCTTGGTGTTTGGCCTCGACACGCTGTTCTTGGCAATGGCCAACGTCGTCTTCGGAGTTCCATCCTGACGCACGGTTCGCTTCGCGAACCCATTGGCGGAAGGGGTTCCGCCAATCATCGACGAAAGAGATTCCAGTGACTGAACGTATTCACGACGACGCCGACTGGGCGCCCGCGGCAGAGCAGTCCAGCGAGGATGACCAGGCTCAAGAGGGCAACGTCCTCGCAGCTGACGAGCACGCCAGTGATGCAGCCGAGACGGCTGCCATGCACATCGTCGACGATGAGAGCGCTGATGACAGCGACCTCGACGACATTGACATTAACGACCCGGAGGCAGACGCAATCGTGAACGACGCGCTCGACATCAACGAGACGGCTGAAGCGGAGGCCGCTGCCGAGGTTCTTACCGACGCACTCGCTGAAGAGGTTGCAGAGCAGGCTGCTGACGCTGCTGATGAGGTCACCCCTTACGACGGCCCCGAGGCTGACGAAGACGCTGACCCGTACGAGGCGTTCAAGCTGGAACTGCGCACGCTGCCTGGCAAGTGGTACGTCATTCACTCGTACGCTGGCTTCGAGCGCAAGGTTAAGGCCAACATCGAGCAGCGTAAGTCGACTCTTGAGGTAGAAGAAGACATCTACCAGATCGAGGTCCCCATGGAGGACGTCGTCGAAATCAAGAACGGCCAGCGCAAGATGGTTACCCGCGTGCGCATCCCGGGCTACGTGCTCGTGCGTATGGAGCTGAACGAAGACACCTGGTCGGTTGTTCGCCACACGCCTGGTGTTACCGGCTTCGTCGGCAACGCTCACAACCCGACGCCGCTGCGCTTCGAAGAGGCCTTCAACATGCTGAAGTCGCTCGTTGAGGTCAAGGACGTTCAGCTGGCTAAGGCCGCAGGCAAGAACGGCATCGCCGCTCCGGTTCGCTCGGTCTCGGCTGAGGTTGACTTCGAGGTCGGCGAGACGATCACGATCAAGGAAGGCTCGTTCGCTGGCCTTCCCGGAACGATCTCCGAGATCAAGCCGGAGAGCGGCAAGCTCACCGTTCTGGTTTCGCTCTTCGAGCGTGAGACTCCGGTCGAGCTGTCGTTCGACCAGGTCACCAAGATGATGTAAGACTTTTTTGCAAAAGGCCCCGGTTCGCCGGGGCCTTTTGCGTTCCCCCAAGCCTCCAAGCCCCAGCCCGTCGGGCCCATCGAGCCTGCAAATCTTCCAAGCCGTTGGGCTCTTCGAACCTGCAAGCCCGAATTTCGCTTGTCTCGCCGACCCATTCCCTGTTCTGCACGATGAAACGCGCGCATCCTCGAAACACGCCATGCATTGTGCGCCGCGCCGAACGCTCATCGTGCAGAACAGGATTGTGGTGGGGTGCGGAACCAGGGGTGCGGAACCAGGAGGGGTGGCCAGAGGGAAAGGGGCGGCTGGGCGCGGGCGCGGGCGGGTCGAAGGTGGGGCGCGATATGGGGTAGACTTGTGTGGTTTGTGCGCCGCATTCGTGCACGTGCGAACAACCGCGTTCCGGAACGGCCGGAAGTGCGGGAGAGCGAAATGAGAGTTTCGTTCGAAGAAAGGAAAAGGAAATGGCACCTAAGAAGAAGGTGACCGGCCTGATCAAGCTTCAGATCAACGCTGGTGCAGCCAACCCGGCGCCGCCGATCGGACCGGCTCTCGGTCAGCACGGCGTGAACATCATGGAGTTCTGCAAGGCCTACAACGCAGCGACCGAGTCGCAGCGCGGAAACGTGATCCCTGTTGAGATCACCGTTTACGAAGACCGCAGCTTCACGTTCGTCCTGAAGACGCCGCCGGCAGCTGAGCTCATCAAGAAGGCAGCTGGTGTTGCCAAGGGTTCGTCGACGCCGCACACCGTCAAGGTTGCAAAGATTTCGGCAGACCAGGTCCGCACGATCGCTGAGCAGAAGATGGCTGACCTGAACGCGATTGACATCGATGCTGCATCGAAGATCATCGCTGGTACCGCTCGCTCCATGGGCATCACGGTCGAGGGCTAAGGAAAATATCATGACGAAGTCCAAGGCATTCAAGGCCGCTGTCGCCAAGATCGAAGAAGGTAAGTTCTACACGCCCACCGAGGCTGTAGCACTCGCCAAGGAGACTGGCTCGGCAAAGTTCGACTCAACGGTTGAGGTTGCACTCAAGCTCGCCGTTGACCCCCGTAAGGCAGACCAGATGGTCCGCGGCACGGTTATGCTTCCGCACGGCACTGGTAAGACGTCGCGCGTGATCGTTTTCGCAACGGGCCCGGCAGCAGAAGCAGCAATCGCTGCTGGCGCTGACGAGGTCGGTGGCGCAGAGCTCATCGAGAAGGTTGCTGGCGGCTGGACCGCATTCGACGCAGCTGTCTCGACCCCTGAGCTCATGGGCCAGGTTGGTCGTCTCGGTAAGGTTCTTGGTCCCCGTGGCCTCATGCCGAACCCGAAGACCGGCACCGTTACGCCGAACCCGGCAAAGGCTGTTGAAGAGATCAAGGGCGGAAAGATCGAGTTCCGCGTTGACAAGCACGCAAACGTGCACTTCATCGTTGGCAAGGCATCGTTCTCGGCAGAGCAGCTTGACGACAACGTCAAGGCAGCTCTCGACGAGATCGTTCGCCTGAAGCCGGCAAGCTCGAAGGGCCGCTACATCCAGAAGGGTGCTGTGTCGACCACGTTCGGCCCGGGCATCCCGCTCGATGTAAACGCGATCTAATTCGCTTCACACAAACGGCTCTCACCTTCGGGTGGGAGCCGTTTGTCGTTGCCGCCGACGACGTGCTTGGCGCCAGCTTCGGTTCCGGAACCGGTTGTGCGGTTGCGCGGGGCACCGCAAGATGGGGGTATGGGCACCGTTGACGATTACCTCGCGCGCAGGGACGAGCCGCGTCGCGCACAGTTGGAGCGCCTGTATGCGATCGCCGAGGAGGTGGTCGCCGAGCATGGCGGAACAGTCGAGCAGGGCGAAAGCTACGGTATGGCCGCGTTGCTGTACCGCGGCAAGGGGCTCTTCAGCGCGCAGGACACCGCCAAGCACATTGGCGTGTACCCCTTCTCAGCCACCGCGGTGGAGCACATCATTGAGGAGTTCGGCCCCGGACACCACGCGAAGGGCGCGCTTCGCTACCCGTTCGAATCATCGACAGCGGAACCACAGATCCGGTCGGTTGTGGCGTTCCGGGTCGGCGAGATTGACGGACGGCTTGACAAAAAGTGAGCCTGGCCGATCGCGGTTAGCCGCCGAACGCGAGCACACCCGCGATGATCAGCATGAAGATCGCGATCACGATGTCTAAGACCTGCCAGGAGCGGGCGCTGTTCAAGAACCGGCCGAGGTAGCGCGCCCCATAGGCGAGCGCGAAGAACCAGACAAAGCTACCGGTGAAAGCACCAAACGCGAACAGCCAACGACCGTCGTCCTGCGTCTGGGCAACCGATCCCAGAAACACGATCGTGTCGAGGTAGACGTGCGGGTTGAGCCAGGTAATCGCAAGCGTTGCGACAACCGTGCTCATCAGCGTCTTTTGGGCGGTGCGGGGGCCGGAACCATGCGGCGGCGCACCCTGGTTTGCCGCCGAGTCCGGTGCGGCGACGAGCCCGGTATCGCCGGGTTTGAGTGCCCGACGCAGCGCCAGGGTCGCGTATGTCACAAGAAAAGCGACACCTGCCCAGCGGGCAATCACGATGAGCCAGGGGGCAGCCTGCAGAGCAACACCGACGCCTGCAACACCCAACAGAATCAGGATGGCGTCTGACGTGGCGCACACGAGGGCTACCGCGAAGACATGCTCGCGACGCACGCCCTGGCGTAGGACGAACGCGTTTTGTGCACCGATCGCGATGATGAGGGAAAGCCCGATGCCCAGGCCAACGAGGAACGACATGGGTTCAGTCTGGGAGAGCCTGAGAAGAACGTCCAATAGTGAAACCTTCGTGAGCATTAGTATTTCTTATAGTTGGCTTGGAGAGGACCGCACATGCGCATCGCACCGGATCATGCCCTCACGTTGGCCGCCGTCGTTGATGAGGGCACGATGGAGGGCGCGGCGGTCGTGCTCGGCATCAGCCAGCCCGCTGTCAGCCAACGCATTCGCGCCCTCGAATCCCTCACCGGTCAGGTGCTTCTGGTGCGATCACGACCGGTGCGTGCCACCGAGGCAGGCGAAGCGGTTATTCGTTTCGCGCGACAGCTCGCCCACCTCGAACGTGATGCCGTTGCCGCGCTCGGCATGGGTAATGCCACCACGCCGACGAGCCTGCCGATCGCCGTCAACTCCGATTCGCTCAGCACATGGATGCTTCCACCCCTGATCGAGCTGGCCGAGCGACTGCCCGTGACGTTTGACCTGCACCGCGACGATCAAGACTTCACCGAACGACTCCTCGAACAGGGGATTGTCGTCGCAGCCGTCACGAGCCGCAGCGACCCGATCGCCGGCTGCCGCGTGGTTCCGCTCGGTTCTATGCGATACACCCCCATCGCTGCCACCCGATTTCGCGACCGCTGGTTCGCCGACGGTGTCTCCAACGAGGCGCTTGAACGTGCGCCGCTCGTCGACTTCGATCGCCGCGACGACCTACAAACACGCTGGCTCGTGGCCAGGGGGATTGACCCGACGAAGCCGCCGCGACACCGCGTTCCTGCGTCAAGTGACTTCGCCGACGCCATTCGTATGGGGCTCGGCTGGGGGCAGCTCCTCCCGTTTCAAATGGATGAGGGGATCGCCGCTGGGCGCCTGCACCCCCTCGATGACTCGCACGTTGAGGTTCCGCTCTACTGGCAACAGTGGAACATGCGATCGGCGCTTCTTGATGAGGTTGCGCAGGCGGTGCTTGAGCACGCCCGCGCCGTCTTGGACTAGCGCGGGCCCGCCGACGACGCATATGCACACTGAGTCATGTCAACGGGCATAGTCTGGGAGGCACCCCGTGCGTCATCCGAGGCGCCGGAGGCGGAGGAACCATGACGGACGCGATCACCTCGTACCGCGAAGCCCGCGATCAACTGTTGGCTTTACGCGGTGAGCATGAACGAGCGAACGCGGAGTTTGTGTTTCCGGATGTCGGGAGCCGTTTCAACTGGGGCATCGATTGGTTCGACGCCATGGCCCGCGGCAATGACAGAACCGCACTGATCATTGCAGCCGAGGGCGTGCCAGACGAGCGCTACACGTTCGACGAGCTGGCGAAGCGCTCCGATGAGATGGTGGCGTACCTCACGAGCATCGGCATCGGTAAGGGTGATTCGGTCATCCTCATGCTGAACAACCAGATCGAGCTGTGGACGACAATGCTCGGCGTCATCAAACTCGGTGGCGTGCTCATGCCGACGGCCACAGCCGCTGGCCCCACCGACCTTGCCGACCGTGTCGAGCGTGGCCGTGCCCGCGCCGTGATTTGCAACGCCGAAGACGCGCCCAAATTTGACGAGGTTCCGGGCGACTACCTGCGCATCTGCACGACGCCGCGCGACGGATGGCACGCACTGGGCGATGCACACGCCGCGCCGGCTCCGGCAGCGACGCACCCCGAAACCGCGCCGAATGACCGCCTGCTGTTGTACTTCACCTCCGGAACCACGCAGCGGCCGAAGCTGGTGGAACACACGCAGGTGTCGTATCCGGTTGGGCATCTGTCGACGATGTACTGGCTCGGACTGCAACCGGGTGACGTGCACTTGAACGTCTCATCGCCGGGGTGGGGGAAGCATGCCTGGTCGTCATTCTTTACGCCGTGGATCGCCGAGGCGACCATCCTCGCGTACAACTATCACCGCTTCGAAGCAGGCGAATTCTTGCAGCAGCTGCGCGAGCAGCGCGTGACGTCGCTGTGTGCGCCGCCGACGGTGTGGCGACTGCTCATTAAGGCAGACCTCGGAACCAAGCCGCAAGACTTGCGCGAGGCGATCGGTGCGGGGGAGCCGCTTAACCCCGAGGTCATCGCACAGGTGCAGCGTGCGTGGGGCCTGCCGATTCGCGATGGCTACGGCATGACCGAGACAACCGCACAGGTTGGTAACACTCCTGGGCGTCCGGTGAAACCCGGGTCGATGGGCATGGCGCTGCCCGGTGTGCCTTCGGTACTTGTTGACCCGGAGACTAACCAAATTGTCGACGGCATCGGCGAGGGCGAACTGTGCCTCGATCTGTCGAAGAAGCCGCTCGCCCTCATGACCGAATACGTGGGAGACCCAGAGAAGACGGCCGAAGCGTGCCGCGGCGGGTTCTTCCACACCGGTGACATTGCATCGCGCGATGCTGACGGCGTCGTGAGCTACGTCGGTCGCACCGACGACGTCTTCAAAGCATCTGACTACAAGATCAGCCCGTTTGAAGTCGAATCCGTCCTGCTTGAGCACCCGGCTGTCGCAGAATCTGCCGTGGTTCCGGCACCCGACCCCGACCGCCACGCGGTGCCGAAGGCATTCGTCGCGCTCGCGGCAGGGTGGGAGGCCAGCGAAGAAACCGCGATGGCAATCTTGCGGTATGCACGAGAAAACCTGCAGCCGTGGCAACGCGTGCGCCGCGTGGAGTTTGCCGAGTTGCCGAAGACAATTTCAGGCAAGATTCGTCGCGCCGAGCTGCGCGCCCGCGAGCGTGAGCGATACGCCGACGGCCGGACGGGCGACGAATACCGCGACGACGCACTGCGCGGCTGACCGGTTGCGTAAGGCATTAGTGTGCGGTTTCGCTGATGCCGAACACTGCCCATACTCAGCAGAACGCCGGTACCGTTGAAATATGGCTACTCGCGACTTGACCATGGCCGACTTCGAGTCGACCATTACCGACAACGACATTGTGCTCGTCGACTTCTGGGCATCATGGTGCGGTCCGTGCCGCATGTTTGCGCCGATCTACGATCAGGCTTCGACGACGCACACCGACGTGGTGTTTGGCAAGGTTGACACCGAGGCTGAGCAGCAGCTCGCCGGTGCCTTCCAGATCACCTCGATTCCGACGCTGATGGCGTTCCGCGACAACATTCTGGTGTTCTCGCAGCCAGGCGCACTTCCCGCTGAGGGCCTCGAGCAGGTCATCACCGCGGTCAAGGGTCTCGACATGGACGACGTTCGTCGTCAGATCGCCGAGCAGCAGGCCGCGCAGGAGAACGCTCAAGCGTAATCACTCGCTGAACCCGAAGGGGCTCGCCAGGCACTAATGCCAGGCGAGCCCCTTCGACGTTTGCCCTATTCGGCTGTTGACGGCTGTCCGGCCGCGGTCGTGGCTTGGCCCTCTGCGGTCGGCCACTGGTGCTGGTGCAGCGCGCGCAAGACGTTGGAGGCCGTGTCAATGTCGGCTGGATCAAAGCCGCCGAGAGCCGCAGTCAAGCCCTCGCGGGTGGAGCGGCGTGCGGCGCTAAACCGCTCGCGACCAGCCTCACTGACGGACAGCAGGGTCGCCCGTTTATCGGTGGGGTCTGCCTCCCGATGCACAAAGCCACGCTCGTCGAGGTCTTTGATCATGCGGCTGAGATGCCCCTTGTCGAGCATCAGCCTTTCCGCAATGTCGGATGCCGTTAATGGACCATCCGATGCCAGAAACGTCAGCACCTTGTAGGTGCCCACCAGCATCCCGGGGGAGACACGGTTCGCATTGTCGCGGAACGAGCGGCGAATGTGCCCCATCAGGTGGGTGAACTCACTTTCGAGCTGCCGAATGGCGGCTTCGAACGGATCCGGAGTGTCGTTTGTCATCATGAGCTGCTCCGCGCGGAGCGGCCCGCGGCGTGCGCGTCCGTCGCCGGGTGAACCTGCGGTTCCGTCGGTTCCGTTGTCGTTGCCGCCGCGGTGTCCGCGACGTCGGGGAGGTAGATGGAACCGGTCGCGGTTGACACATTGCCGCTGACGGCGGCGAGTGAGGCTTCGTCTTCTGCCAAGCGCTCGGACGTCGTCAAGTGTCCGAGCGGCACATTGGGGAGCACGATGATGGCAATGAGTGCGATGAGAGCGAGCGGAACCGCGATCCAGAACGAGAACGCAATGGCCTGCGCATACGAGTCTTCAACGATTTCACGAATGCCGGCAGGCAGCAGTCGTACCTCGGGTATCGTGCCCGTGCTCAAGCCTTCCAGCGCTTCGCGGCCCTTGGTGCCAGCCGCAGCTGCAGCCTTCTTCAAAGCGGCAGCATTGGTTCCAAACAACTCCAGCAACTTCGACGCGAGCATGGCGCCCATGACCGAGACGCCCACGGTGCCACCGACCGAGCGGAAGAAAGCGACACCAGAAGATGCGACTCCCATCTCCGACGGTTTCGCGGTGTTTTGCACGACGAGCACCAGGTTCTGCATCGTCATGCCGACGCCTGCACCTGCCAAGAACATGTAGAGGGATAGCAGCCCGAAGTTGGTGTCGTAGTGGATTGTGGTGAGCAGGAAAGAGCCCGCCAGCAGCATGATTGAGCCGACCACCATGTAGATCTTGAACTTGCCAAAGCGGCTAATCAGCTGGCCGACCACGATACTGGAGATGAGCAGTCCGCCGATCATCGGCAACGTCATCAGACCCGCCTCGGTGGGCGATGCGCCGCGCGACATCTGCATGTACTGGCTGAGGTAAACCGACATACCGAACATCGCCAGACCGGTGGCGATCGAGGCGATGACGGAGAGCGTGAACGTGCGGTTGCGGAACAGCGACATCGGAACCAGGGGCTCCTTGACGAAGATTTCGACGATAACGAAGGCGATGATACCGACGCCTGCGCCACCGCCCATCAGGATCGACGTGAGGCTGTCCCATTCGAACTGCGAGCCGCCCATTGTGACCCAAATAAGCAGCAGCGATACCGACACGGACAACAACACGATGCCGAAGTAATCGATACGCACACGCCGCTGCGGCAATCGAGGCAAGTGCAGTGTGAGCTGCAACATGATGAGGGCGGCAATGGCGAATGGAACGGCGACGAAGAAATTCCAGCGCCAGCCGAGAGTGTCGGTAATCAGGCCGCCGAGGAGCGGGCCGCCGACCGTGGCCAGGGCCATGACAGCACCGAAGAGGCCGGCATATCTGCCGCGCTCACGCGGGCTGATGATGTCGGCCATGATGATCTGGCTGAGCGCAGCCAGGCCACCGGCACCGATGCCCTGCACGGCTCGCGCAGCAATCAACGCCGATGCCGACTCGGAGAAACCGGCAACCGCGCTGGCGACAACGAACAGGACGAGGGCAATCTGAATCAGCAGCTTGCGGTTGAAAAGATCGGCAAGCTTTCCCCAGATCGGGGTTGAGATGGCCGTCGTCAAGAGGGTTGCGGTGATAACCCAGGTGAAGGCGGTTTGGTCACCGCCAAGATCGTGCACAATGACGGGCAGCGACGTGGAGACCACGGTGCCAGCAATCATCGAAACGAACATGCCAAGAAGGAGGCCCGAAAGTGCTTCGAGCACCTGCCTCCGGCTCATCTGCGGAGGAGTTGCAATTGACGTCATTAGTGGGTGTCTTCGCCATTCATTAGTTGAGTAAAGTCAACAATACCTCAGGAATGTTGACAAAGATCAACTAATTTCTCATCCATAGGAAACGCCCAGCGAGCCTCGTTGCCTGGGGAAGCGCTCAAAGGCTCTCAGGAATCCGCCGGGGACAGGAGTAGGCTGAATCCTTGTTGTTGGCGTTTCTTGGGCGCCTCAAAAGGGCGATAGATGGGACGAAGTTGGCGCTCGTTGAAGAACCGCGTGATGCTTTCGCGACGGCAGTCGATCGAGAGCGGCACTTTCGACCTCAGCACGTGGTTCCGATTTCGCTCAAAGACATCGCGAGCCAACTTCCTGGCGTGCGATTGAGCGGTGATGACGCCGTTCAGGTGACGGGCGTATCGCTCGATTCACGATCGGTTTTGCCTGGCGACCTCTACGCTGCTCTTCCTGGTGCACACGTGCACGGAGCACAGTTCATCCGCGCGGCGCTGGAACGTGGTGCGCGCGCGGTGTACACGGATTCTGCCGGTTATGCGCTGGCGCATGATGCCGGCATTGCGGCGATCATTGCCGACGACGCTCGTGGCCAGCTGGGCGTTGTCAGCGCCGCGGTCTACGACACTGCAGCGCATCAGCCCCAGCTTTTCGGTGTCACCGGAACGAACGGCAAAACCACCACGACATTCATGGTTTCATCGCTGCTGCGGGCGCTGGGCGTCGGTATGGGGACGATTGGAACCATTGGCATCACGATCGGTGACGATTACGTGCCGTCGACGATGACCACTCCGGAAGCGCCGCAACTGCACGGCCTGATGGCTCGCATGGCCGAGAGTAATGTTGGCGCCGCCGTGATGGAGGTCTCGTCACACTCGATGGTCTTCCAACGCACGGCCGGTCTTCAGTTTGCCGTCGCTGGGTTTACGAACCTGTCGCCTGACCACCTCGACCTGCACGGCACGATGGACGCGTACTTCGAAGCGAAGCTCGCGCTTTTTCAGCCTGAACTTGTCAGCCGTGCGGTTGTCGTCATTGACGACGAGTGGGGTGAGCGTATGGCGCAGGAAGCGGGCGTCGACGTTGTCACTCTCAGCACCGATGGCGCCCACCGCGGTCACTGGAGCGTCACGGACGTGCGTCCAGAAGGCTTCGGGCACGTCTTTACGCTGACGCACCGTGATGGGCGTTCGTTGTCTGCCGTCGTTGGGCTTCCCGGCCGATTCAACGTTTCAAACGCGGCACTCGCCCTCACCATGGTGCTGGAAGCAGGATATGACGTTGCTGCTGTTTCGGCGGCGGTGTCATCGAACGATCGACCGCTGTCGCAGGGCGTTCCCGGCCGCATGGAAGTCGTAAACACGTCGCCCACCGTATACGTCGATTTCGCGCACAACCCCGGTGGTCTGATGCGCATGCTCGAAACCGTGCAGACCTCGACAGGGCGCGTCATTTTGGTGTTCGGTGCGGCGGGGGAGCGCGACGCCATCAAACGCGCATCGATGGGTGAGATTGCTGCCAGATACGCAGACATCGCAATCGTCACCGACGACGACCCGCACACCGAAGACGCGGCCTCCATTCGGGCGCAGGTGCTTGAGGGTGCCGTCGCGGAACGCCGTGAAGGGCGCGAGGTGCTGGAGATTTTCCCCCGGGCTGACGCGATTGCTGCGGCGATTGACCTGGCCGCCCCCGAAGACATTGTCGTGATCGCTGGTCGCGGCCACGAGACGGTGCAAGACATCGCTGGCGCTCTGATTGACATCGACGATCGAGAAGAAGTGCGCAAAGCCGTCGCGCAATCAACGCAACGCTAACCCGTTACTTCGCTCGAGGTTCCGCGGCTCAGTGCGCCGCAAATGATTCGTTGAGGTGGCGTTTAATCGGCGAGGGCGAGAGCGCGGAACTGCTCGCGCGGGGTGCGAGGCGCGACCACGTTGCCCGTCGTGCGGATGTAAAGCTCGTCGATGAGGTTCGTTGCGAGACCCACGAGCTTGGCAATCTCCGTATCGTCACGGTCGACCCACTGGCACTTTGGCTCGTCGTGCAGAGGCACAAAATTCTCGTGCTCTTCCCACACGAACAGAGTGCGCTCAGCGCCAAGGACGTGTTGCTGCCACCAGATCTGGCGCAGGTAGTTGCGTGGAATTGAGCGGAACGGCTTGTTTGTCGTCTTGATCTCGGCCAGCGTGATGCGGCCCGCAGTATCCTGCTTGATGCCATCGGGCGTCGCGAGGTGACGCTTCTCGATCTCGGCGTGGAAGAGCGCAGACGACGACATGATGCCGTGCGTCGCCGCCATCCAGCTTGCGATCTCGGGTTCGCGGCGGCGACCATGGTCGGTGTAAGCGTTGCCGCTGAACCGTGCGCCGCCACCGAGCTTCGCGGTGGCGGCCCGCTGAATCGACGCGGCTGAACTGAGCGTCGCGACATCCGTCGCGGTGATACCGCGCGAGCGGGCTCGAACCCACGCCACCCTGTCACGAGAGTCCGCAACAATTCGGGCAGCAAGTTCGGGAGTCACTCCTCGAGGCTACGCCTCTTTAATGCGGCCATGAGCCTTGCGTGCGTGGGTCGCCGTAATCGGCTGGCCGGATTTGGTGTGGCGGTTCGGGTGGGTTATTCTTAACGAAGCCAAAGACCGTCGGTCATTGTCATGTTCACATGGCAATCGAAGCACTGCTCAGCAGAGGCCCACGCAGGTGACACGAATTATCTTCTGAAGATTTTGCTCCGTGCGCTTGCGCCGGAGCTTTTTTGTTGTGGTGAGGTCAAGGCAGACACCCCGCACCCGCGCGGTGTTATGTACACATCAAGGAGTGACCATGGCGCAGAAGGATGCATCGGTCGTTGAGCTCACGAAGAACTTCGAGAACTCCAACGCCGTCCTGCTGACCGAGTACCGCGGTCTGACGGTAGCCCAGCTCAAGCAGCTGCGTACGGCTATCCGCCAGGACGCTGAGTACGCCGTGGTGAAGAACACGCTGACCAAGATTGCTGCCAACAAGGCAGGAATCACGTCGCTTGACGACGACCTCAAGGGTCCGTCGGCAATCGCATTCGTGCACGGTGACTTCGTCGCCACCGCGAAGGCTATGCGTGACTTTGCCAAGGCAAACCCGCTTCTCGTGATCAAGGGCGGCGTGTTTGAGGGTAATGCTCTCACCGCTGACGAGGTCAACAAGTACGCCTCGCTCGAGAGCCGTGAGGTTCTGCTTGCGAAGGCTGCGGGCATGATGAAGGCAACGATGGGCAAGGCAGCAGCCACCATCGACGCTCTTCGCGAAAAGCTGGAGTCGGCCGAAGCTGCGTAAGCAGCCCCCGATTCTTCGACAATCCACATTTATCTAGGAGATACCACCATGGCTAAGCTCACCACTGAGGAGCTGCTCGAGCAGTTCGCCGGCCTGACCCTCGTTGAACTGAGCGAGTTCGTCAAGGCTTTCGAAGAGAAGTTTGACGTTACCGCTGCTGCTCCCGTTGCAGTTGCAGGCGCAGCTGGCGCTGGCGCTGCAGAGGCTGAGGAAGAGAAGGACTCGTTCGACGTTATTCTCGAGGCAGCTGGCGACAAGAAGATCCAGGTCATCAAGGTCGTTCGCGAGCTCACCTCGCTCGGCCTCGGCGAGGCTAAGGCTGTCGTCGACGGTGCACCCAAGGCTGTTCTTGAGGGCGCAAACAAGGAAGCTGCTGAGAAGGCCAAGACGGCCCTCGAAGAGGCTGGCGCAACGGTTACCGTTAAGTAATCACGCTTTCGCGTTTTACACAGGGCTCCGGGTTTTCCCGGGGCCCTGTGTCCTTTTCCGGCACGTCTCTGTGTGTCGTGAGAGTGGACTCCGGCACCGGAACCAGGGGAGCGGAACCAGGGGAGTAGAACCTACGCGCGTGCGTGATCCGGAGGTGCCGCAGTCGAATTGCGGATGATCATGGTGGCTGGTGCCCACACGCGCTCAGGCGAGCTCGCCGGCTCTGCGATGAGCCGATTCAGGAGCTCAACCGCCGTCTCTCCCTGTTCGCGCGGGTTCTGGCGCAGGGTCGTCAAGGAGAACATTTCGGCGTGTGCGTGGTCGTCAATACCGATGACGCTGAGGTCATTGGGCACACCGACGCCCTGGCGGCGTGCGGCAATGATGACGCCGATGGCAACCTCGTCGCATACCGCGACAATGGCCGTCGGGCGTACACGTGACGAGCTGAGAAAATCGACGGCGGTGGCATAACCGTCAGGCATATCGACGTCACAGGGGACGTGCCTCGCGTGCTCTGCGAGCCCGGACTTTGCCATGGCAGCCCGGTAACCGAGGATCCGTCGGGTATCGCCAAAGCTATGCTCATCGTTTTCCGGCGCACCGCCGACGAAAGTGATGTTCGTGTGGCCGAGCCCGATGAGGTGTTCGGTGGCACGATGCGCGGCGTCGAAGTCATCGATCGAAACAGCGCTGGCGCCTGCGTCATAGCTGCCGATCGTGACGAGCGGCTTGCCGAGCTCCGCGATGCGCTCCAGTTCGCGCGCGGATGGCTCGATGCCGACGGTAATGAGCCCATCGAATCGCCTGCGCCCGAGGTAGGTGTCGAACATGCGTTGGCGGTGCGCCGACCCCGGCTCTGCGGAGAACAGGGCGCAATCGAGATCGTGCGAAATGAGGGCACTTTGGATGCCGTCAACTACTTCGCCGAAGTACCACCGTGTCACATGTGGAACGATCACGCCGATGGTGCGTGTTTTGCCAGTCGCAAGTGAGACCGCATGCGTGGAGGGGACATACCCGAGTGCATCGGCGGCGGCACGCACCCGTTGACGCGTCTCGGCAGAAACGTAGCCGCTGCCTGTGAGGGCGCGTGAAGCTGTGGACTTCGATACCCCTGCTCGGCGTGCCACATCGGCGATTCCGCTCATTCGGCTCTCCCATCGGTGCGCAGTAGGTCTCAGCATAGGTGAAAAGCAGCCAATATGTGGAACCGGTTCCAGGTGGTACCGAGCGTGCGAGAGCGTGCGTATTCGCTACGGGAGCGCTCCCAATTACATATCAAGAGGTTATCGAGTCGTGATCACTTGAACCCTTGCGCTCCGGGGCAACAATCAATAGATTCTGCTGGAAGCGGTTCCTTACAGGAGCCGGGAGCGCAAGGAAGAGCTCCTCGCGCTGGAAAGGAATCGACATGGCTGTCCGTACCCGACGTCGTTTGCTGGTTGGCCTTGCCGTCGCCAGCATCGCTGCCCTTACACTTGCTGGTTGCGCCGAGTCAGAAGATGGCGGCGCAGCACCCGGCGAGGGTGGTTCGCTTGAAGGCGAAACGGTCAAGATTTCCGGTGGCATCACCGGTACCGAGGCCGATGCGCTGAACGAAGCCTTCGCGCAGTTTGAGAAAGACACGGGCATCCAGGTCGACTACACCGGTGACAAGGGCTTTGAAGGCAACATTGTCACTAAGGTTGACGGCGGATCCGCCCCTGACATTGCGATTGTTCCGCAGCCCGGTCTGTTGAACACGCTGATCGGAACCGGCGAAGCAAAGCCGGCACCCGAAGCCGTTGAGAAGCTCGTCGATGAAAACTGGTCGGCGGACTGGAAGGGCTACGGAACCGTAGACGGCACATTCTACGCGGCCCCGATGCTCGCGAACGTCAAGGGCTACATCTTCTACTCGCCTGCGCAGTTCGAGGAATGGGGCGTGGAGGTTCCCAAGACATGGGATGAAATGCTCAACCTGACGAAAACGATTCAGGAGAAGACGAACGCCGCGCCGTGGTGTGTTGGGTTCGCTTCAGGTGAGGCCTCCGGCTGGCCCGGAACCGACTGGATTGAAGACCTTGTGCTTCGCCAGTCTGGTGCTGAGGTGTACGACAAGTGGATCTCGGGTGACGTGAAATTCACCGACCCTGAGATTAAGAGCGCTTTCGACGCCGTCGGCGAGATCATTCTTAATCCGGATTACGTCAACGCTGGCTTCGGTGACGTCAAGAGCATTAACACCACCGCTTTCGGCGACGTGGCAGCGAAGCTTGCTGAGGGCACGTGCGCGCTGACGCACCAGGGCTCGTTCCTGACGGCCAACCTCCTGGAGACCAAGACCGAGTCTGGCGAGACCCCGGTCATTGCGCCCGACGGTGACCTTTACGCGTTCATCATGCCTGGCATGACGGAAGGCGAGCTGCAGGTTGAGGTCGGTGGCGAGTTCGTTGTCGCCTTCAGCGACGATGCGGCAACGCAGGCCGTTGTGGAGTTCATGGCTACTAAGGAGTTTGCTGACGCTCGCGTCGCACTCGGCGGTGCGATCTCGGCTAACAAGAACGCTGACCCGTCGAAGGCATCGAGCGAGTTCCTGACGGAAGCTATGAAGGTTCTGCAGGACGACACGACGGTCGTGCGTTTCGACGCTTCCGACCTGATGCCCGCAACCGTTGGTTCCGGATCCTTCTGGAAGGGAATGGTCAGCTGGGTCGACGGAAAGAGCACTGATCAGGTTCTGAGCGACATCCAAGCTGGTTTTAAGAACTAGTCTGGTCGTCACGCCAGAGATTCAGGAGGGGTCGAGGCATTTTTGCCCCGGCCCCTCACCCGTCTCCGGCTGGCTTCGAGTTCAATGATGCGCTCAGAAGGGGTAATGATGTCTCATAGTCTCGCTACCGAACCACTCGCGAAATCAGGCGAGTACAACACGAAGATGACCGCCGTCGGTGTGATCGGCGGATTCCTGCTGATTATCGGGTTGATCGTCGCTCTTCTGATGAGCACGCCCAACCCCGACGCGAATCCACGAACGCTCGGCTTCTCACTCAACGCCTTCTTCCAGTGGCTCGGCGATATGCAGCCGCTCGTGCAGATCCCGATCGTGTTGCTCGCATTCGGGGTCGTTATCGGGTTAATTCTGCTGCTCGTGGAGTATGCGCCTCGACGAGGCAAGGTCTACTTCTGGATTCGTCTGGTTGCAACCTTCGCGATCCCCTTTATCGCCTTCATGCTGCTACGGCCGTATGCGAACGCGTTGCTCTATGTCGTGGCGATTGCACTGGCAACCGGTGGTCTGCTGTTCTTCGCAGATCTCCGCGCCCGCCAGGGGTCCGGCTACCTGTTCCAGCTCATGCTGTTCATGGCGCCTGCGGCAATTCTGCTCGGCATCGGCCTGATCTACCCGGCCATCTCCACCGTCGTGCAGTCCTTCTTCGACAAGAGCGGTGCGAACTTCGTCGGTCTCGAGAACTACGAGTGGGTGCTGACCAACCCCGAGGGCACCTGGTCGATCATTAACACCTTGATCTGGGCGCTGCTCGCGCCCACGATCTCCACGGCGATCGGTCTCGCTTATGCGGTGTTCATTGACCGCGCTCGTGGCGAAAAGGTGTTGAAGGTCTTGGTCTTCATGCCCGTCGCCATTTCGTTCGTCGGTGCAGGCATCATCTGGAAGTTCATGTACGACGTACGCCAGGGGGAGCAGATTGGTCTCCTGAACGCCATCGTGACGGCCTTCGGTGGTGATCCGGTGAGCTGGCTTGATGCCCGACCAATCTGGAACACCCTGTTCTTGCTGATCGTATTCATCTGGACCCAGACGGGCTTCGCTATGGTGATCCTCTCCGCGGCCATTAAGGCGGTGCCGACGGAACAGACCGAGGCGGCGGCCCTCGATGGCGCCAACTCGTGGGAACGCTTTACGAACGTCACGGTGCCAGGCATTCGAGGCTCGCTCATCGTGGTCTTGACGACCATCACGATCATGTCCCTCAAGGTCTACGACATCGTCGCCGTGATGACCGGTGGTCGAGCGGACACCACAGTGCTTGGTTTTGAGATGGTCAACCAGCAACAGCGCTTCCAGAGCTACGGGCACTCGTCGGCTCTCGCCGTTGTGCTGTTCTTGTTCGTGCTGCCGTTGATCATCTTCAACGCGAGACAGCTCACGAAGCAAAGGGAGATCCGCTGATGAGTGCGACAACGACGATCGTCATGGACAATCGCTCCGCTCGTGACATCGAGCGCGAAACGCGACGCAACGAAAAGTCCGCACAGAAGCGGCTCACCTCCAAGGGCGCGACGATTGCCGCGGTCATCATCGCGATCTTCTGGAGCATCCCGACTTTCGGGTTGTTGGTGACGTCGTTCCGTCCTGGTTCCGAGTCCTCGACCACCGGCTGGTGGACGGCCTTCACCAACCCCAACTTCACGCTCGATAACTACTTCTCGGCGCTGACAGCGGGCGGAACCTCGCTGACGCTGGGGGAGAGTTTCATCAACTCCCTCGCTATTTCGATTCCGGCGACGATCATCCCGATTGCCATCGCGTCGCTTGCGGCATACGGTTTTGCGTGGATTCCGTTCAAGGGGCGCAACGGGCTGTTCGTCTTTGTCTTCGCCCTACAGATCGTGCCGATTCAGATGGCACTGGTTCCGCTGCTGTCGCTGTTCTCGCGCGGGCTCACGATTAACGATGTGACGATCTTCCCCGGGCTTGCCCTGCGCGACGCTGATCACAGCTTTGCGACCGTGTGGATCGCGCACGCGATCTTTGCGCTGCCGTTGGCGATCTTCATGCTGCACAACTTCATCGCGGAGATTCCGAATGAGGTCATTGAAGCGGCGCGTGTGGACGGAGCCGGTCACGGCCAGGTGTTCTTCCGGATCATCCTGCCGCTCGCAATGCCTGCCATCGCGTCGTTCGGCATCTTCCAGTTCTTGTGGGTGTGGAACGACCTGCTCGTCGCGACAATCTTCGCGCCAGACACGTCGCTGCCGCTGACGCAAACCTTGAACTCGCTCTCCGGCAGCTGGGGAGACAAGTGGTACCTGCAATCGGCCGGTGCGTTTATCGCGATCATCGTGCCGTTGATTGTGTTCTTCGCCCTGCAACGCTTCTTCGTGCGTGGCCTGCTCGCCGGAGCAACGAAGGGGTAGGGCGGAACCACGAAGGGGTGACAAAAAGGGTGAGGGACTCGTGAATTCGTCACGAGTCCCTCACCCTTGTGGTCGTGCCTATTCAGCGCACCCGAAGCGCGTCTGCAAGGTCTGCATGGCGGAGATCTCACTCGTCTGAGTCGCCGCCATCTTGCCAGCGAGATCGAGAACGTTCGCATTGGTTCCGACGTCTTCAATCGCATCAACCATGTCGATCGCGCCCTCGTGATGACGAATCATGAGCGCAAGAAACTTGCAGTCCGCTTGCGTGCCAGAGGCCGCGGCCAACTCGTCGAGCTGTGCGTCGGTGGCCATGCCCATCTGAGTATTCCGCTCTTCCGCCGTCAGCGATGGGTCGCCGTGGCCACTGTGATCGCCGCTGGACGCCATCCACTGCATCGCCGGGGCCGAGCCGTACGCCGGCAGGTTCCAGTCGATGAGCCACTGTTGCATTTGGCCGAGTTGCGCTGACTGCGCTGTCGCAATGTCGTACGCGATGGCGCGGAGGTCGGCGTCTTCTGTCTTCGGGTAGATGATCATCGCCATCTGCACCGCCTGCTGGTGATGCGTCTGCATGTCGCGAGCGAAGCCCGCCTCGGCGGAGGAGTCGAGCGGAACCTGGGCTGCAGGGGTGGAGTCGAAGGCGGAGAAGCGTCCGATCGCGAAGGCCGCCGCCGCAATCGTCACCGCGGCTACGGTGATGCCCAAGATCTTCTGCCATCGCGGAGTCGGTGGCTCCGTAGGGAGATTGAGATCGTCGATCGACGAGTCGGTCACGCCGGCCAACCGCCCTGCGGCTCGACGCACAGTGCGCCAGGCTCGGGAACCTGATTGCTGCGCCAGTAGTTCTTGAAGAACTCGGTGATGCGCTTGTCGTCGACGCTGTCGAGCGCCAGCTGTGCGTTCCACGCACTCATCGTGATCGGGGTTTCCATACCTTCGTACGGACTGAGGATCGCGTACGTGTCGGGGGTCATGCTCTTGAGTGTTTGGATATCTTCAGCGGTAACCTGTGCGGGGTCATACGTCACCCAAACCGCACCGTGTTCCATGCTGTGTACGGCGTTGACGTCGGCGACAGGTTCGTCATAGACCCCACAGGTGAGCCAGCGGTAGGAGTGCGGGCCACCGGCAGGCGGTGTCTGTTCGTACTCCACCGGATCTTCGGTGTGAAGCGTCTCATGATCGAATGTTTCAACGCCTTCGATCGTCAACGAGCCGTTCGCAATCTCATACGTGACCGGTTTCGGCGTCATGAGGTAGGAGCCGACGACGAGTCCGGCGACGGCAATTACGGCCACGCCACTGATGACCCAAGTTAGGGCCTTGTTGCGCTTGCGCCGGGCAATGTTGCGCTGGTACTCAGCGAGTTTGGCCTGACGTTCGTCCTGACGTTGCTGCTTCTGAGATTGAGCATTCATTGCGCCGTTATTCTTAGCGGGGTTTCCGCTCGCACGGTGGGGAGTCTTGGCCATGGCGTCATCGTATGCGAATGGATAGAACTCTCGCTGGGAAAAGACAGAAATCCGGCTCCTGCCGAGCCTAGGGTTCTCGGTCATGGTAATGCGAGACCCACGCGCCTCCCGTATGAACAGGAGTAACATTAAGCAGCACGCCGCACGTCGAATCGTTTCGAAACTGATCAGCTGAAAGCCATCGTGAGCACATCAACTTCTGCCCCGCAAGACCCCCACGACCCTGCTGACCAATCTGCTGGTTCCGTCGTTCCTCCTGACACTGGCACTGATGTGACGGAACGCGCGGAGGTTCCGCTTGACGCTACGACGCGGGCGGGCGCCGCAACGCACACCGGTGCGATTGTGGTTCCCACCTCCACCGGTGCGATCAGGGCGATGGGCTCAAACCCGCAGACGGCGCCGATCATGCTGCACCCGGGTGACGCGCTTTCGGCCCGTCGCCGCCTGCTTTATGTGCTTCTGCTTGGCGCGCTGACGGCACTCGGTCCGTTCACCGTGGACCTCTATTTGCCTGCCTTTCCGGTGCTTGAGGGCTATTTCTCGACATCCGCTTCGGCAATTCAGCTGACGCTGACCGGAACCATGCTGGGTTTTGGACTCGGGCAGATTATCGTCGGCCCCCTCACCGACAAGGTCGGGCGACGCACGCCACTGCTCGTCGCGACATCCCTGCACATTGTCGCGAGCCTTGTCGCTGCGATTGCGCCGACCCTCGAGATTCTTGGTGCCGCACGTGTCATTCAGGGCATGGGTGCTGCGGCAGGCAGCGTCGTGGCGATGGCCATTGTGCGCGACCTCTTTGGCGGCAAGCGCCTGGTCATCATGTTGTCGCGCCTCGCCCTCGTCATGGGTGTGGCTCCCGTCATTGCGCCGCTCATCGGCTCGTGGCTTCTGGAGCACATGGACTGGCGCGGCATCTTCTGGGTGCTCCTTGGGTACGGCCTCTTCATGGTGATCTGCTCGATCTTTTTCCTGCCAGAAACACTCCCCAAGGAGCGTCGCCAGGGTAAAGGCAGCGAGACAGTTCTCCGCCGCTACAAGAGCGTGCTCAGCGACCGCGTGTACGTAGGTGTGCTGATTATCGGTGGCATGACGTTCTCTGGCCTGTTCAGCTACCTGAGCGCGTCCAGCTTCCTCTTCCAAGTCACCTATGACTTCACTGCGTTGCAGTACGGCCTGCTGTTCGCGATCAACTCCGTCGGTCTCATCATCGGAAACCAAACCTCGGCGCGATTGGCTGCACGTTTCGGTCCGCAATGGGTACTGGCATGGTCAACGGTGATGCTGCTCGTCTCGGGCATCGCTATTCTCATCACGGATGCCCTCGATCTCGGCCTCTGGGGCACCGTGGTTCCACTGTTCTTCTTCATGATGGCGTGTGGTTTCACCTTCCCCTGCGTGCAGGTGCTCGCGCTCGATCGCCACGGCAGCGCCGCAGGTACCGCGGCCTCCCTGCTGGGCGCGAGCAACAACGCGGTCGCTGCCCTCATTTCGCCGCTGGTTGGTTTGCTTTCCGCAGGCTCGGCGATCACCGCGACGACGATGGCGGTCGTGATGGTGGGCTGCGCGGTCATCGGCATCATTGCGCTGTGGACTCTGGTGCGTCCGCGCACCGTGGGTCTGCTTAACCCGTAGACGCTGCCTGAGCGGAACTACGGGTTCCGGTGCGGGTCGGCTCGCGAAAACGGCGGCTGATCGACACAATGGTCGAATGAGCCTTACCCGCGCCATGAAAACCTCGCTCTGGGGTGTCGCGCTTGTGTGTGTCGGCATTGCGATCGGATTGATCGTGACCGCCATCGGCACCGTGAACGTCGTCGACCGCGGGTGGATGGCGCTCATGGCCGCCGCGCGCATTGAGCCGCTCACCGCAGCCGCCGAATTCCTCGACTGGCTGGGCGGCGGATGGCGCGCGGTGGTGGCGGTGCCGATGACGGTGATCGTGCTGCTGGCGCTGCTTCAGCGCTGGTGGGCGATCGCGTACTTCGTCGCAGCCTCGTTGTTTTCCGTGGCCCTTGTGCAGACCATGAAAACGCTTTTTGCGCGCGCCCGGCCCGAGGAGATTTTGGTGACGAGTGACTTTGGGTCTTTCCCTTCTGGGCACGTCACGAACGCCACCACTCTGATGGTGGTGCTGATCATCCTGATTCGGAAGACGTGGATGATCATTGTTGGCGTCATGTGGATCGTCGCGATGGCGCTGTCCCGTACCTATCTGGGGGCGCATTGGCTCACCGATACGATGGCGGGGGTGGTGATCGGAACCGGTGCCGCCCTGATCATGCTTGGTGCGTTTTCCGCACGGCTGGAGAGAGAAGATCATGAGCGCCACACTGCGGCGGTACGAACCCCGAGACGCTGACGCCCTCACCCAAATCTGCCTATTGACTGGCGCATCCGGGCACGACGCAACCGGCCGGTTCAGTGACGACCGGATCCTCGGCGACATCTACGCGGTTCCGTATGCGGTGCGGGATCCGCACTGGGCATGGGTCGTCGATGACGGTGACGGGGCAAAAGGCTACCTCGTTGCAACCCCGGACACGACGGCGTTCGAAGAGTGGTTCATCGACTCGTGGTGGCCTGAGCGCGACGCCGCTTACCGCGGCGGGGCCGACGAAGGCACGTTGAACCTCATCAACGGTCTCACGCGCCGCCGTGATGATGCGGCTCGATTCGCGTCGCAGTATCCCGCGCATCTGCACATCAACCTGCTTGATGATCTGCGCGGCGGGGGATGGGGACGCACGCTGATCGAGGCACTCCTCGCGCAACTTCGTGAGGAGCGCGTGCGCGGATTGCATCTTGTCGCGTCACTCGACAACGAGAACGCTCAGCGCTTCTACGAGAAGCTGGGCTTCGAGCAACTTGAGTCTGAGGGTGGCGCCGCCTACGGCATGCTCCTCTGACCGTATCTATTTGCCATCGTCGAGCGCGTCGACGATGGCGGCTTCAAGATCATCAAAATCGCGCAGCACAAGTTGCTTGTCATCGACGAAGAACGTTGGCGCCCCGGTCACACCGAGCGCTGTGGCCTCATCGAAGTCAGCCTTGACCCGCTCGAGGCTTGCGGTGCTGGTGACACTGGCATCGTACGCGTCCATGTCGAGGCCGAGCTCCTCAGCGTACCCACGGAAGATGGGGCTCTGCGACTGGGTGACTTCGCCCCACTCGGCCTGCCTGCTCAGCAGCAGGTGATACATGTCTTCGAATCGTCCCTGCTCGGCCGCCGCCTGCGCTGCGAGCGCTGACGTTGCGGAGTTCTCGTGCCCCGGTAGGGGCAGGTAGCGCACGACGTATGTGATGCGGCCAGCGTACTCGTCACGCAGGTCTTCAACGATCGGGTAGAACGCGGCGCATACTTCACATTCGAAGTCCAAGAACTCGACGATGCGGACGGAACCAGCGCCGCCGGCATCGAGAACGTGAGAGTCTTCCCGCATCACCTGGGCAGTGCTCTGCGCGTCATCCGGCTGCACATCGTCGGTGCGCTGGGTCAGCACATAGCCCAGGGCAGCGGCCAACGCCAGGAGAATAACAACACCGGTAGCAAGCGCGACTTTCACGGGAGTCTTCACGCCCTCATCGTAGGAACCTCGGGTGGAAGAACTCCGGGAGCCCTATGCAAGTGCTGTGCTACGTGCTGCCTAGGCGACGAGCTTGCCATCCCGCAGGCGAAGCGTGCGATTGATGAGCCCAGCGGGCGGCGCGACGTGGGAGATCAACACCACCGTGCGATTGTCATCACCGGCAGCGGTCAAGAGGTCGGTGAGCAACGCATCGGAGGTATCGCCGTCTACTCCTGCCGTTGGCTCATCCAGAATCAGCACATCAAAACCGCGTAGCAGGGCGCGGGCGAGCGCAATACGCTGGGCCTGACCGCCTGACACAAGTGCCCCACGCTCACCAACGCGTGCATCCAGGCCGCCACGAGCGCGCGCCCAATCGGCAAGACCCACCCGCTCGAGCACGGTGAAGAGCTCGTCGTCGGTCGCGGTATCGCGGGCGAACAGCAGGTTCTGCCGAATGTCTTCATCAAACAGGTAGGGATTCTGTTCGCACAGGCCAACGCGCGTGCGTACGCCTGCGGGGGAGAGGCCGGAGGCGTCGGTGCCGCCGATCGTGAACGCGCCGCGTACCTCCAAGAAGCGGGCCAACGCGTACGCCAGAGTCGACTTACCGGTTCCGCTTGACCCGGTAATCAGCACCCGCTCGCCTGGCGCGATGTCGAGGTCAGCTCCGCGCAAGATGTCGGGCCCTCCAGGCCATGACACCGATGCGCCTCGGAGCTGAATTGCCGTGCCTGACGGCTGCGCACCGGAACCCTCGTCCACAACAAGCTCAGCGGGAATCTCATCGGGGACCACCGCGGCGATACGCTCGGCGCTGGTGTGCACGAGGCGCCAGGCGCTCGCGGCGGCCGGAACCGTGGCGAAGACATCGAAGACGGCCATCGGAACAAGCACGGTGACGGCGAACCACGCCGGGTCAAGCGTGCCAGCCAGGACGGCGGGGGTGCCGACGGCGAGTGCCATGATCGACGCGAGCCCAGCCATCAACGAGACCACGGCGGAGGAAATACCCTGTGCGCTTGTGGCTCGCGTGAGCGCCGTGCGCAGCTCGGTATCCGCAGCGAACACGTGCTCGCGTGCGTCGGGCTCTGTGCCGTAAGCGCTCAGCACATCGAAGCCCTGAATGTACGCGGTGACGGCGTGCGAGAGCCGCGCGCGGGCGGCCGCGATCGAACGCTCGGCGCGCGCACCTGCCGCCCACCCCAGCGTGATTGCGACGGCGGTTGCAGCGGCCAGACAGATGAACAGGGTGAGACCGGCCAGAGGCCAGATGATCGTCACAACAGCGATGGCGCCGAGGGAGACAGCGGCTCCCACGACGAGCGGTTGTACTACACGTAGCGACAGGTTCTGCAGTTCGTCAACATCGTCAACGAGCGTTGCGAGCACACCCGACTGTTCGGTGCGCCCCATACCCGCAGGGGAGAGGGGAGTGAGGCGACGAACGATATCCGAACGGCTCTTCGCGAGGTGTCCGAAGGCGGCCTCGTGGCTCGACAGACGCTCAAGGTAGCGAAAAACGGCGCGTGACGTGGCGAAGAATCGCACACCCACGATCGCGACATTCAGGTAGATGAGCGAGTTGACGATGGCTGCCGACACGATAAGCCAGCCGCTCACGGTCAGGAGGGCGACGGCAGCCGATGCCGATAGAAAGCCCCAGAACAGGGCGAGCGCGAACTTCTTACGGCTCGGCATTGCAGCCCGAAGCACGTCACGCGTGGTGGTCATGCGTGCACCTCCGTCATCGTGACAATCGCGTCCGCCATGGCAAACGCGGAAGGCCGGTGTGAGATGAGCAGCACCGTGGCACCCTCATCGGCGACCTGGCGCAGGCCGTCCCACAGCACGGCCTCCGCGTCAGCGTCGAGCGCGCTTGAGGGTTCATCGAGGGCGATCACATCGGCGGCACCGACCCGCCAGCGGTACAGCGCTCGTGCGACGGCGACGCGTTGTGCTTGGCCTCCTGATAGACCGGAACCATCGGCTGCGATCCGAGTATCGGCGGTAATTTCTGCGGCGCCCGCCGTGCGTAGCGCCCACGTGATGACCGCGTCATCGGTCACCGAGCCGAGGGTGACGTTCGTCGCGACAGTGCCAGCGAAAAGCATGGGCGATTGTCCAGCCCACGCGAGCCATGTGGACGGATCCATTTCAGCGGTCGAGACGCCTCCGAATGTGCACGATCCGCTGAACGGGGCCGCGCCGCGGAGTGCGGCAAAAACACTCGACTTGCCGGAGCCACTTGCCCCACCGAGGGCAGTAATGGTTCCGCGATCCGCGACAAACGAAACGGGAGCCAGCTCGTGCGTGCCGCGCATCACCCGCACATTGCTGAGGACGAGCTCGCCGCCGCGTTTCGCCGCGACACGAGGGGTGGCCACCGTTGCCTCATCAAGCAAATCGAGCACGTCGCGTGTTGCCTGCACACCCTCGGTGGCGGCGTGGAACTGCGCGCCGACCTGGCGCAATGGCAAGAACGCGTCGGGTGCAAGCAACAGGACGAACAATCCGACGCTGAGTTCGAGATCGCCGCTGAGCAGGCGCAGGCCCACCGACACGGCGATCAGCGCGACGGCCAGCGAGGAGAGTAGCTCGAGCGCGAAGCCGGAGAGGAACGTGACGCGCAGCACCTTCATCGTGGCGACGCGGTACTCGTTGCTGGAACGTTCGACGGAGGCAGCGGCGCGTTCAGCACGGCCGAAGATTCGCAGTGTGGCGAGGCCCTGCACGGTGTCAGCGAAGCGCACTGCGAGCTTCTGTAGCGTGTTCCACTGCTTTTCCTGCACGGTGCGAGTCGCAAGGCCGATTAGGATCATGAACAGCGGAATGAGTGGCAGCGTGATCAGCAGCGTGATGCCGGTCGGGAAATCTTGCAGCCACATCACCGCCACCAGAATCGGCGTCGTGACCATGGTCGCGACGAGCTGAGGCAGAAAGCGCCCGAAGTACGCATCGAGAGCACCCAGCCCGCGCGTCGCGGTCAGCGTCAGCTGGGCGGAGTTTTGCGATGCAAGCCACGCGGAACCACGGGCTGAGATCGCCGTGATGAGCGCGGTGCGCAGTTGCGAACCGACCCGGGCCGCGGCGCGAGCGCTGACGCGTTCGGTCGCCCACACCATCGCAGCCCGCACCACGACCACCAGCGTGAGTACCGCGAGCACGGCACCGATGGTTCCGGTGCCTTCCACAGCACCCACGATGGCATGTGTGATCAGCCAGGCGAAGGCGATGATCGCGGCGGTGGATAGGAGCGAAATAACAGCCTGAGCGCCGAAGAACCCGCGGGCACTGCGCGCATGGCGCAGCAACCGCGGGTCAACGGGCCCGGAACGGGCTTTCTTGCTGATGATCTAACCTCAGTGCGTTTGAACGCACTCCGCTTATGCGGTGACCTTCTCGTCTGTCGTGTCGTCGACCTGGTGTGGGGCTGCCTCGATGTCAGCGCGGGTGATGCGCTTGCGGAAGACCCAGTACGTCCAGCCCTGGTACAAGAGTACGAGCGGCAGGGAGATCAGAGCCAGCCAGCTCATGATGGTGAGGGTGTAATCGGTGCTGGAGGCGTTCCAGATGTCGAGGCTGAAAGCCGGGTCGGTCGTGGAAGGCATGACGTTCGGGAAGAGCGATGCGAACAGTGCGAACACGGCGAACGCAATCGTTGCTGCTCCCGCGGTGAATGCCCATCCTTCGCGTCCACGCCAGTTGGCGAACACCGAGGCGATCAGCGAAACGGCGGCGAGTGCTGCCAGGATCAGACCCCAGATCGAGAAGTGTGCGACAACGGTCCAAACCAGGAAGGTTGCAGCGACGACGATCGTGATCAGACCCGACTTCAGGGCCAGCTTCTGTGCGTTCTGTCGCAGTTCGCCGTCGGTCTTCAGCGCGATGAACGTCGCGCCGTGCGTGAAGAACAGCATGAGCGTCGTGACACCACCGAGCAGGCCGTACGGGTTCAGCAGCGTGAACAGGTTGCCGGTGAAGTGGTGGTCAGCATTCATCGGAACGCCCTGCACGATGTTGGCGAAAGCCACACCCCACAGCAACGCCGGCACGGCGGAGCCGATGATGATCATCCAGTCGAAGCGGTTACGCCACGCTGCATCAGGGCGCTGATGGCGGTACTCAAACGAGACACCGCGCAGGATAAGCGCGAGCAGAATCAGCAGGAGCGGGAGATAGAAGCCGCTGAACAGCGTCGCGTACCACTCAGGGAACGACGCGAACAGGCAGGCGCCAGCAACGATGACCCAGGTCTCGTTGAGGTCCCACACCGGGCCGATGGTGTTGATGATCTGGCGGCGCGAGACGTCGTCTTTGCCGAGGAACGGCAGCGACATACCGACACCGAAGTCGAAGCCGTCTAGAACGAAGTAGCCAACGAAGAGGAAGGCGACAATCCAGAACCAGAGAGTATTGAGATCCATGATGTCCCTTTCTTAGTAGACGACCGAGGCGGGCTTGGAATCGACGTCAGCTTGTTCGGTCTCGTCCGGGCCCTTCTGCGCGGTGCGAATGATGAGGCGGAACTCGACGAACGCGAGGGCCGCGTAGATGGCGGTGAATGCGATGAGCGAGATCAAGACCTCAAGACCCGAAACATCGGGGCTCACACCGTCGCGCGTGGTCATCAGGCCGAACACGATCCACGGCTGGCGACCCATTTCGGTGAAGATCCAGCCAACGATCGAGGCGAGGAGGCTGAGCGGGTACGACCAGATCGCGACCTTCCACATCCACTGAGCGACCGGCTTCTTGGCCTTCTTGCGGGTGACCCACAGACCAGCAATAGCGATGAGGCAGTGCACCATGCCGAGGGCGATCATCCAGCGGAATGCCCAGTAGGTGATCCACAGGGTCGGGGCGAAGTTATCGATGCCCATCGCAGCGTACGTCTGTGCGTATTCCGCGTTCAGGTCATTGATACCGTGCACGCAGCCATCAAACGTGTGGTTCGACAGGATCGACAACAGGTACGGAACGCGGATCGAGAACAGCTCCGTCTTGCCGTCTGGCGTGCCCAGAGTGAACAGCGAGAACGAAGCATCGGCGCCACATGCGGTGTTGAACGTAGCTTCGGCGGCCGCCATCTTCATGGGTTGCGTGGCGTACATCGCGAGGCTCAGCTGGTCACCGGTGATGACGACGCCGATGGTCGAGATGATCATGAACCACAGGCCGAAGCGCAGCGCGGTGCGCATCGAGTCGAGGTGCTGTGCGCGGGAGATGTGCCACGCGGCCACCGAAATGATGACACCGGCGGCGAACATGAAAGCGGCGAAGATGGTGTGCGGGAAGGCGGCGAGGGCGACCGGGTTGGTCATCAGAGCGCCGAAGTCGACGAGCTCGGCGCGACCCGTCTCAGCATTCAATTCGTAGCCGACCGGGTTCTGCATGAACGCGTTGGCTGCGATGATGAAGTACGCCGACAGGATGGAACCAATGGCGGTTGCCCAAATCGTGAGCAGGTGAATCTTGGCGGGCAACTTGTTCCACCCGAAGATCCACAGACCAATGAAGGTCGCTTCGAAGAAGAACGCGATGAGACCCTCAAAAGCCAGCGGAGCACCGAAGATATCGCCCACGAAGCGCGAGTAGTCTGACCAGTTCATACCGAACTGGAACTCCTGCACGATACCGGTGACAACACCCATCGCGAAGTTGATCAGGAAGATCTTTCCGAAGAATCGCGTCAGGTGTAGGTAGTGAATCTTTCCGGTTCGTACCCATGCCGTTTGGAAAATCGCAACGGCAAGCACCATTCCGATTGTGAGCGGCACGAAGAGGTAGTGGTAGACGGTCGTCAACCCGAATTGCCATCGGGCGAGAGCCAGTGGGTCGAGTAGATCCATGTTGGGGCCTCCGAGAACGCGCGACACGGGTCAGTCGCACATGCCTTCACGGTACGCTCAGCGCCGAAAAATGGTGTCTGGTGTGGCCGTGAATAAGAAGCTATGCTTCTGGGTTCGCTCGGCGGAGCTGGATCACGCAGTCCTGCGGGTTGCAGGTGGTGCGGAGTCCTTCCACGTTGAGGGGGCCGCCTGCCTGGGTGACGACCGATTGCAGGAGCGTCACATGCACGGCGCAGCGCATACTCGGTTCTTGCCCTGGGGTGCCCATATGCGCACACGGTGAAAGGTCAATCGTGAGGTCGTTGGGGTTAACAAGCGGGTCAAACCCGGAGTCGATGAGGTTCTCAACGAGAGCATCGATCTGGTGAAGCTCATCATGGTCGAGATCGCTGTCATCGGTTTCGGGCATGACGCGGCGCATCAAGTCGCCACGCTTGGCGGCTTCTCGAACCTTACGCTCGGCGATCGGGCTACTCGCCTCTGGTGTGCCCGTGGCCGCGCTGTACAGCGTGCGGGGGCGCCCGCGAGTTTCGCGTCGTTCCGTCTCAGAGACGACATAGCCGTCTTCGGTGAGTCGCTGCAGGTGTTCGCGCACCGTGTTTGCGTGCAATCCGGTCGACTCGACGAGCTCGTCGATCGTGCGCTGGGGTCGGGTCTGAAGCATATGAAGGATCTGAACGCGCGACTCGCTCGAAATCGCGCTGTATCCGGCAGCAGACGACACCATGCTTCTATTATCGGCATTTAAACGGTGTCGTGGGGCCGAACCGCATTATTCACGGTGTGTCTCACGTGCACGCGACGCAGGAAGATGAGAGAAGCATGGCGGCGAGCGCGGCGGAGACAATCGGGATTGTTGGCGCGGGTAAGCTCGGGCGCACCCTCGCGCGGCTCTCGCTTGCTGCTGGACTCTCGGTCGTGATTCATGGTTCCGGCCCCCTCGCGCGCACGGCGCGCGTTCTCGAGAGCTTTGACATTGCTGCCACGCCGGCGTCTCTCGACGAGGTGACTGCCGCTGACATCGTGGTGCTGGCGATTCCGCTCAGCGATGCCGAAGTTCTCGATGGTTCTCTCTTCGACAGAACCATCGTTGTTGACCCGATGAACCACTGGGATGAGGCAGATGGGCCGCGGCCCGACTTTGATGATCCGTCGACGCCGACGAGCATGCTCGTGCAACGGTGGTTTGATCGGGCGCGCGTCGTCAAGGCGTTCAACCACGTCGCGTACAAGGATCTGGCCGGTGGCGCGCGGGTTTCTGGTGACCCGCATCGGTGGGGCGTCGCCGTGGCGGCCAATGATGCGGACGCCGGAACCACGGTTGCGGCGTGGGTAGATGCGGTCGGGTTTGACCCTGTGATGGTCGGGTCGCTCGCGGCGACGTATGCGCTGCAACCCGGGCAGCCGCTTTTCGGGGCGACGCTGTCTGCTGCGGCGCTGGAAACCCTGCTTCGGTAGAGACTTCACCGGGCTTGAAAACCCTGCTGAGAACTTTTGGAATATCACCGCGTGGCTCGCAGGGTTGAACAGTGTTGCCTTAACCTCCGCTACCACTAATGACTACAGTCAGGGGTGAGCTTGCAGATGTTTATGGAGGCAGTCCATACTTGTTCAGTGATTCCACTTACGTGGCAAGCTACCCGAACAAGGACACAATGAAAACTTCTACACGAACTCGTCCTCCGCGATTACGCCGCACAAGCGCTGCAGCCCTATCAACTCTTGGACTGATCGCGGCATCGTCGCTTGTTTTCGCGGCACCAGCCCACGCGGCGATCTCGTGGTCGAACGGCGGAACGACCGCGACGGTGACCGGAACATCTCAAGAACGCGTCGCTTGGCCCAACGGGGCGACCCATGTGCAAGCCACGCTCTCTGGCGGCGATGGGTTCGCCGGTCAAGGAATGTGGGGTGGGAACGGCGGTGCCGCGGGGCTTGGTGGACAAGTCGAGGTTCTGATTCCTCGCGGTCCCGCGAATGTTCTTTACGCTTTTGGGGCGTCGAACGCTTCGACTATGAATCCCGGCACGGGCTGGTCGCCCGGCGGCCGTGGGAACAGCGGGCACAATACGCCCGGTACGATCGGCGGATGGGGTGGCGGTGGTGGTGGGTCTGCCTCGCTCAGCACATCGTACGGAACGCTCATCGCGGTGGCAGGCGGTGGCGGTGGCGGTGGCGGCGCAGGAAATGGCAGCGGCCGCAACGGAGGTGCTGGTGGAGCTGGCGGCCTGGCTGGGAGCGCCGCGTCGACTGGCGGTGCCCGCGGCGGAGCAGCCGGAGCAGGGGGAAGTAGCCCGCGCGAATATAACCAGGGCCCACATGCGATGGCCGCGGCGAATTCGCCAGCAAATGCCGGTGGCGGTGGCGGCGGTGGCGGTGGCGGCGGCTATTCGGCCGGAGGCCCGGGGCAGTCGTCAATCCTTGCCAGCAACCCTGCCGGTGGTGGAGCGGGAGGTGCACACTACGTCGCCGGTTCAGTGGACGGTCAGAGGGTTATTTCCAGCAGCCAGCGCCCGCAGCGGACGCAACCAGCGGGAACGATTGTGCTCAACTTCCTTTTCCAAGCCAGCGTCTCACACGGCGTGCCTGAACGTATCGTCGCGGATGTTCCGTTCTCAGCAACGACAACGGTATCCGTTCCGGGCGGAAGGTCGGCGACAGGAACGACAGAGCTCTTTATCGACGGTGTATCGCTCGGGACGGTGCCCTCGACTGGGGCGCAGTCGCTGTGGACGTTACCCGGTCTCGACGTCGGCGCACACACAATGCGATCGGTTTTCACGCCAGCCGATTCGACCGTACGGGCAGCGGAACACACAACCACTCTCATGGTCGTAGCGGCGCCGAAACAGACGACGACAACGCTTAGTGTGGTGCCGGCGATGCCTGCGGTGGGATTGCCAGCGACTTTCACCGCTGAGGTAGCTGACAGCGATGGAACGGCAGCGGAAGGCGCCGTTGTTTTCACATTCGGTACGAGCACGACTGCGCCTGTGGCGCTGGTTGATGGCATTGCTGTAACCAACTTCACGTTCGATGCTCCGGCCGGTGAAGAATCGGTTTCCGCAACATTCACGCCTCGTGACCCTAACGCCTTCGGCGCGAGCTCTATTTCGGATACCGTGACAACGGTACGCAGCCCCGTTTCCCTTGACATTGCGAATGCATCCGTCAAGGCTGGTCGGTCCGTCGTCGTTACCGCAGAGGTTCTGTCCGGCGAGGCGAACGACAACCGCGCGCTCACCGGCTCGGTAGATTTTTCTGTCTCAAATGGTTCCGGTGACGTTGTCTCCGTCGTTGATGGGCTCGCCCAGTTCGCAGTTACGACCACCTACCCGCAAATTCTGCAGGTTACCGGCGCGTACTCCGGCGATGAGCTGTTCGCGCCTGCCGAGGCCACAGCCGCGGTAGAGGTCACTGCGTGGAACGTCGATCTGGTTGCCGACGTGGACGCAACCCCCGGTGCGCCAGGCATTGTCGCCGTTGTCGCCACCGCGATCGATGATTCGGTTAGCACCCGAACGACCGGCACAACCCCCATCGTTGAAGGGCAGGTTCAATTAGTGGTTGATGGTGTCGCGGCCGACGATCCAATTTCCCTCGTCGACGGAGGAGCAGACCTGGTGATCCCGGCGCTTGCTCCGGGCGCTCACGTGCTCGCGGCTCGATACGTACCCGCGACCCCGTCGATCTTCCTGCAGGCACAGAGCCGAAACATTGATTACAACCTCGAAGATGATGCAACTGCCGACTCTTCGGGCGCTGCCGACCCTAGCGGTCAAACTGATTCGTCGGGCGCTGCGGATGCATCGGGTGACGCCGCCTCGTCGGGTGACGCTGACTCGTCGGGCGAAGCTGATTCGTCGGGTGACGCTGATTCGTCGGGCGAAGCTGATTCGTCGGGTGAAGCTGATTCGTCGGGGTCGGCTACCTCGTCGGGTGCCGCGGATTCGTCAGGTACGGCAGACTCGTCGGGTTCGGTTGATAGTTCGGGTTCTTCGGGTTCTTCGGGTGACGCTGGCTCGTCGGGTGAAGCTGATTCGTCGGGGTCGGCTGCCTCGTCGGGTACCGCGGACTCTTCGGGTACGGCGGACTCTTCGGGTACGGCAGATTCGTCGGGTTCGGTTGATAGTTCGGGTTCTTCGGGTTCTTCGGGTGACGCTGGCTCGTCGGGTGAAGCTGCCTCGTCGGGTACCGCGGGCTCGTCGGGTACGGCAGACTCGTCGGGTACCGCGGGCTCGTCGGGTACGGCAGATTCTTCGGGAACGGCTAATTCGGCTGGAACCGCAGACTCCGCGGGTTCGGTTGATTCGTCCGCTGCGGCTGACTCGGCTGGAACGGCTGACTCGGCTGGAACGGCTGATTCCGCTGGTACGGCTGATTCCTCGGGGACGGCTGATTCGACGGGCTCGTCCGGTACTGCTGACTCGTCAGGTACGGCCGACTCGTCAGGCACAGCAGCCTCCTCGGGATCGGAAGACCCGTCGGGTGCGGCTGATGCCTCAGGAGCTGCAGAAGCAGCGGGATCTGCGTCGTCAGAAGGCTCGGGTGCCTCTGGAGCTGCTTCAGGCGGCTCCGCGACAGCGGGGGACAACGGAATCAACGCCTCCGCTGGTTCCGCTGCGGGAGGAGGCAACGGAACCAGTGCAACTCATGGTTCCGCCCTCGCTCACACCGGTGCCGCTCCGGTGCCGATGCTCATCGGCGCGCTAGCGCTGATGCTGGTGATTGGCGGAGGGCTTCTGACTGCACGCCGCCGACACCGCGCATAGCAGCGGCCCTGCGATGAGGGTGGCCTGTCGAGTACCTCGCTCGGTGGGTCACCCCTTTTCTGTATCGGAGCTGTCAGCAGTCAAGTCCGACGACAAACTCACGAATATCCGCGGCTAGCAGATCCGGAACCTCGTAGGCCGAGAAATGTCCGCCCTCTGCCAGCCGCGACCAGTGAACGACGTCGGCCGCAGCGTCTGCCTCTGCGCGGGGAAGGAACAAGATGTCTTTTGGCAGAATGCCAAAACCCATGCGCGGTGGCTGCGATTTCTCTGGCATAGCGGGCAACTTGTCGCCGAAGTTTTCGCTATAGAACCGCATCGAGGTTCCGATGGTTTGCGTGAACCAAAAGAGCGAGGCCGTTGTACAAAGAAACTCGCGATCTGCATCGATGTCAGTCAGAGTCGCCGGATCGCGCCAGGCGCGACGACGTTCCCAAATCCATGCGGCCAAGCCCGCGGGGGAGTCGTTGAGCGCATACGCGAGTGTCTGCGGATCGCGGCGGTGCACCTCAAGATGGCTGGTCATGGTGGGTAAGGCTTCTGCGAGGCGCTCGGCCATCCATCGTTCATCGTCAGAGAACCGTCCCTCTGTGTCGAGGGGTGCGGTATGTCCAGGGACCGCCTGCAACGTCGTGTACGAAGCGAGAACTGAAGCGGGATGCATCAGGGCGAGTTCACCTGCAACCTTGCCACCCCAGTCGCCGCCAGCAGCAACGTACGTCTCATACCCGAGTAGCGTCGTCATCAGCGTATTGAAGAGGCGGGCTGTCTCTCGACATCCGATGCCCCGGTCAATGGGCGAAGAATAAGCGAAGCCTGGCAACGAGGGCACGACAACGTCGAACGCTATGTCGTCAGGGAGGCCGTAAGCGAGTGGATCGCTGAGAGGGCCGATCACGCCCTTCCAGTCCCAGAATGTCCAGGGCCATCCATGGCAGAGGATGATCGGTACAACTCGTTTCCCGAGCCCCTTGACGTGCTGAAAATGTATTGGAGTGTCGTCGATTGTCGCAAGAAACTGCGGTACAGCGTTCATGCGTGCTTCGACACTGCGCCAGTCGAAGTCCTCGCGCCAGTAACGCAGCATGTCTGCTAGCCAGCGTGCCTCCAGCCCATAGGTTCCGTCGTCGTTGTTGAAATCGTGGGGGAGACGCGTCGAATCTAGGCGATCTTTAAGTTCTGTGATCGCATGGTCGGACACGTCGATACGAAACGGATGAACCTGAAACATGTCGCTCCTCGTTGAGCTACCAAGCACCTGCTTGGTCAGCTTGGCAGGTAAGGCTGAATAAGTCAATGTGGAAAGAATCTCGGGTTGATGAGCTTTTGAAGCGGCAAAGCGCGTGCAACGATAGGCGCATGATTCGTTTCATTCTCAACATCATCTGGCTGGTGTTGTCCGGCTGGATTCTCTTCCTCGGCTATATGCTTGCCGGCGTTTTGTTGTCGATTACGATCATCGGCATCCCTTGGGGCATCGCGTCATTCCGCATCGCGTGGTTCGCGATTTGGCCGTTCGGGCGCACTGTCATCCCGAAAGAGAACGCCGGCGTCGCCTCGCTCCTCGGCAACGTGATTTGGCTCATCTTGGCGGGCTGGTGGCTCGCACTTGCGCACATTATTTCCGGCATCGCGCTCTGCCTGACGATTATTGGTATTCCGATGGCGATCGCCGACTTCAAGCTGATTCCGGTGTCATTGATGCCGCTTGGAGCACGCATCGTGTCGACGCGAAAGAGCCCGTTCGGCGACGCAGCGTAGCGCTGTTGGCCTTCACGCCCGCCACGGGCAGACAGGCGTAAGTCGGCCAGCCGAGGCGAGGGCTATTCGGCGCGCTCGGCGTCGGCTTCTAAGATGCTGAAACTGCGGACGAGGTCGTTGGCGACTTCGAAGACTCCCGATGACTCGCCGTTGAATGCCTCGCTCGACCAGCCGAACCTAACGCGCGTCGTTGCTCCGTGAGTGACGGCCGTGATGACGGTCATCTCCGCGTTCGCGCCGATGGCGTCGGTGCGGGCCCATTGCCGCAACCCATTCTCGCCGCTCAGCACTCGACCCCAGTCATTGATGGTTCCGTCTGTTGTGAACGCCGCAACAAACGCATCGGTGTCGCCATCGTTGATCGCATCGATCATGTGTTGCACAGCCGCGGGCATCTTCATTTCGCTCATGCCGTCTCCTCACCGTTGAACCTGGCCTTGGGCGTCGATCCTCCCACACAACCTCGTCGCGCGGGAGAGCGTTTTGCAGCCGGGCCTCGCGAAACGCGCAAAAAGTGGCGGCATCCGCGAAATATGCTGCAACGCATTGGGGTCTCGCGCGGCCTGGTTTCAGCACTGTGCCGTGGTTGCGAGCCCCGCCCCGATGTCCTGAGGGGAGGTAAATGTCGCGACAACGGGAAGAAACGCGCAGAACTTTCCTGCTGTCGCGGTGTTTTCCTGTTCTCACGACGAAGAGTGTGGCGCCAGGGGGGGGCGGAAAGGCATGGAGAGGTGCGGAACCAGGGGGTGCGGAACCACGAGCAGAGTCGTGGCAGGGCGCTGCCTGATAAATGAGTAACGCGCCACCCCTGCGGGGCGACGCGTTACTCATGTGGCGGAGAATGGGGGATTCGAACCCCCGAGGGCTTTAACACCCAACACGCTTTCCAAGCGTGCGCCATAGGCCACTAGGCGAATTCTCCTTGGCGTAAGCCTCGACTAGCCTACCCTGTCGCGGAGGGTGCGGCGAACCACATCGGCCGTGCCGCGCCAAAGTTGCGCACGACGTGACAAATTGCCAAGCAGGGTGCGTCTCCCTCACCCGCCCGGCTTCCCGCAAACAGCCCCGCAAATAACCCCACAAACAGCGCGAGCCGCCCCCGCCATCTAGCGCGTTGCGTCGGTGTCGGTCGGGTTGCGCAGACCTCGCCCGCGAGTACGAGCTCCGGCCATCGTCGCGCCGAACACACCGACGAGTTGATCATCTCTGCGCGATGCAGCACGGTCGCCGCGAGAGGCGATGTTGAGCAACGGTATCGAGACCAGAGACCGGGGGAACAGGACAGCGATGATGCGCCGGGCGGTATCGGTTTGCGAACGCAGCCCGGCGCGGACCTCGCCCACCGCGGTAGCCATAGCGGCACCGTTGTCGGCATCCCATGTGTGTCCGGAACCATACGATGCGCGCTCGATCGCGGTCACCAGGGCCGTTATCGCACTGCTCGGCGCCCCGCGCGACACCAACTGCACACCGGTCTCTCGAGCAGAGATCATGGCCGATGGTGCGATTCCGTAGTCGGCTGCGGTTGCGACCACTTCGCGCCAGGCAGCAACGGCAGAGCCCTCACGGATCGCGCTGGTTCGTGACGATCGCACCACGGCGCGCGCCGCCGCCGGAATCAACAGCACCAGAGCAATGACGACGATGACTACCAGCAACGGCACCCAGGGGAACGGCGCGGCTTTTGTGCCCGATGACGCTTCGCTTGTCGGGGCGACTGACGGAGCCACCGTCTCATCGGGCACGGTCGGCGCTTCGGTAGGTGCGACAGTCGCGCCCACCTCTGTGCCACCGGCGTCCGCCGGCTGGCTGGCGGCAAACGACGTTGGCGTACCCAGCGACGGCGTCGGCTCAAACGGCACCCATCCGATGCCCTCAAAGTAAACTTCCGGCCACGCGTGTAGCTGGCTCGAGGTCACCTTGAAGATGCGCTGGTTATCGTCGTCGACATCGTCGGTTGACTCGCCTGGCAAGAACCCAACCACGATGCGCGCCGGCATGTCGAGTGAGCGCGCCATGAGGGTGAAAGCTGCCGCGAAGTGTGCACAGTATCCGGCACGCACTTCCAGAAAACGATCGATCGCCTCCATGCTGTCGCCGTCGAATCCATCTTCAACGGGCGCGTCGAGTGAATACTCAAACTCCGATGAACGGAACCAGGTTTGCAGCGCGACAAGTCGGTCGTAGTCGTTCGTGGCTTCAGCGGTCACGCTCGTGGCGAGCTCGCTGACGACGGCGGGCGTCTCCGCAGGAAGGATAGCGAGGTCCGGATAGCGCGCGGCGCCGGTTTGCGCAGCACGAATCTGCTCAGCAGACGGACGAACTTCTCGACTCAGCACGGTGTAGGTCTGGTTGCCTGCGGTGGTCTCTTCGTCGGCGGCACGCGCTGTGCGCGTATCTCCTCCCGCTTGCCACTCACCCGTCAATCCAGAAACTTTGACGGCGGGGTAGGGCAGCGGCAGCCAGTCCAGCGCAAGATTCTTCACGATGATCGCTGAGGTGTATTCCGTCACACGCATATCTGGCGCCACGTCGACAGTGGGCGTCGAGGCGAGGGTGCCGAGCGATCCGGCTGCGGTGTCTGGGCTCGCGATCCATGTCTTGCCGTTGAAGGTATTGAGCGTCGAAATACGCAGATAGGCGGGGGTAGTGCGGTCGCTTGAGATGGTGAGCACATCGGTTTCGCGCGGTTGCCGGAGATCATCTCCCAGGCTCAGCGACGGGGAGATGCTCATAGCCGGCCCGAAGCCGGGGATGATCTGCGAACGCGGCCCCTCGATCAGCGGGGCAACAGCGCCGCCGACAACGAGTGCCGCCACCAACATGACAGCAGCTGACGTTGCGGGGCCGCCGCGCTCAGCCTGAGGCGAAAGGCGACGCTCGGCCAGCGCCGTGACGCGTCGCGTTGCCAAAAACATCAGCACCACGATCGGGATAAGCGCGTTCAGATTAACGGGCCCCGGCACGATGAGTGGCGGAATAAGGCTCACAATCAGAACGGCAACGCCGCCCAAGATCGGCAACCGTGCGCTGACGACGAGCACGTCGAGCACGATTGCTAAGAGCCCTGCGGCCGCTACCAGGGCGAAGGTGAGTGCTTCAGACGCCACCATCGGCGCAATACCGAACACGATGTCATTCACCGCGCGCGGCATGAGCCACTGCAACAACTCAACGGTGCGATCCGTCGGAACCACGCCGAAGAGAGCGGTCGCCTGCGCGAAGAACAGCGTCAGCACGCCGATCAACAGCACCATTTGCACGAGCGGAACCACGGCGAGCGGTACGTGAAGACGCCTGAGCAGGTAGCCAGCGCCGAACACAATCACAATGACGACGATCGACGTGACGATCCATGGGCCCACGATGATCGGGCCGAGCAGAGAAAAGATTCCTGCGGTGAGGAGCGCCGCGGCGAGGCCACTGAGCAGCAAATCGGGTGCCGACCGTCTTGCACGGCGAACGGGCGACGCGCCTAGCCCCGATACCGCACCCATGGCAACGCCCTGCGCACTATCCCACGGCGACGCACCCGGCGCAATCCGTGGTTCCGCCTCACGAATCGACACGCGACGCCCCCTGTTCGAGCGCCGTGAGCCACGCCGTCAGCACCGCATCGTCGCGCCTGTCGATAGCGGCGGCCGCAACCGTGCTGGTGCGCCAACCCGCGTGATGACATTCGTCGAGCGCGTGTGGGTCAGAGTCAGCAGCGAACAGCACGGCAAATGTCGACGCGTGGGCGAGAGGCGCAATCGCAGCTGCCTCGTGCGGGCTCACACCACGGGTCAGCAACACCACCGGCCCTGCCCCGCCTTCAGGGGCGAGCGTGCGCAGTTGATCCCAACGGTCACTTCCACGCGTAGTCAGCGTCGCGAACGCGCTGAGCATGCCAGGGATATCGACGTCATCGGCGAGCGGGTCGCAGAGCTCAATGCCGTCCTGGTCGCAGATGTAGACCAGGTACCCCTCGTACATGAGGCGCGCGGCAACAGAAACGCACAGCGACAGCGTGGTCTCAAAGGCGGGATCTTTCGCGTCGGATTGTCCGGCCTGTGGCTGCCACCGCATGATAGCGCGATCCAAAATGACGATCGCACGAGGCGTTGATTCCTTCTCCTCTTGTCGCACCATGAGCTGGTCGCGATGTGCGGTCGCACGCCAGTGAATTCGGCGCATCGAATCACCGGGAGCATACGGCCGAGCGATCAGGTTGTCGGCTCCCTCACCCAGGTGCGACGTGCTGGAGTGCAGTGATCCGCCAGACTCGCCTGCGGAGACGGGCAGTGCGGCAAGCGGAACCAGGGCGGGGGCGATGGTGATGGCCGTCGCGTCGCCGAGCGATGTGTGGCGGCGAAGCAAGCCAAACGGATCGGCGATGGTCACGCGGAGCGGGCCGACCCGGTGCACGCCGCGTCGCACGCCGGTTACGGGATAGCGCACTGTGAGAGTCTGCACCCCACGGTTCAGCGTTGATCCGATGGAAGGGAGGGTCGCCGTGGCGTCTCCGCGTAAGGCGTCTGGCAAGGTGTCTGTGCATTGCCCGACAGGTGTCGGCATCAGCGCTTGCGCGCGAAACTGCACTTCGATCGTTGACTCATGTCCCACCGACAGAAGTTCTGTCGACACACTCCGACTCAGCTCGCCCGCCTTGCGACCGATCACCTGCCATGCAGCTGCGGCCGCGATCGCCGCGAGGAGGATGCACCCGATGTAGGCCAGATCCGGCAGCGCGATGAGGGTGGCACCCCACACAGCGATCGCACCAATGATGAGCACACACCATCCGCGAAACGTCAGGGCCAGCCGCGTTTGCATGCTCAGCCCCGTGTGGCGATGGGAACAGGTGTTGACCGGGCGACGGAGGCCAGGATGTCGGCGACGGCATCGGTCGTCGACCGCGATCGCGATCCAGACACCGCGCGCGTCGGAATCAACCGGTGAGCCAGAACCGGCTCGAGCAGATCGGTGATGTCATCCGGAATGACAAAAGCGCGATCGTTCAACGCCGCCCACACTTTTGCCGCTCGCACCAGCTGCAGGGTTGCGCGCGGGCTTGCGCCCAGACGCACTTCCGGGTGAGTGCGTGTGGCCTGAATGAGTTGCACTGCGTACGACTCAATAACGGGGGAGACGTGAATGTTGCGCGCGAACCAAATCAGGCGGCGCACGGTGGCGGCGTCGACGACGGCCTTCACGCCTTCGAGCGGGTTACGCACATCTCGTTGACGAAGCATCGCCATTTCTGCAGCGGCGTCGGGATACCCCATCGACAGGCGCATCATGAAACGGTCGCGCTGAGCTTCCGGAAGCGCGTACGTGCCTTCCATCTCGAGCGGGTTCTGCGTCGCAACGACAAGAAAAGGTGCAGGCAATTGGTGCGTCTCACCATCGACAGTGACCTGGTGTTCTTCCATGGCTTCAAGCAATGCCGACTGCGTCTTGGGGGAGGCGCGGTTAATCTCATCGGCGATCACGATGTTGGCGAACACCGCACCAGGCTTGAACTCAAACTCACGGGTAACCGGGTTGAACACCGACACGCCCGTGACGTCGCCTGGCAACAGGTCGGGGGTGAACTGGATGCGACGCACGACGGCATCCATCGATGAAGCCAAAGCCCTCGCGAGCATCGTCTTGCCGACCCCCGGAACGTCTTCGATGAGCAGATGACCCTCGGCCAGCAGACACACCAATGCGGCGCTGAGCGCGCCAGGCTTGCCATCAATGACGGTTCCCACAGAATCGGTGATCGCCGTCGTAAGCGCGCGGAACTCGTCAGGGGTCATCAGTTCGCGAGCTTCAGAATCTTGCATCAGGCCACCCATCACGGTCAACGTCATTGTTGGCTCGATGCTAGCGCGAACCGGCAAAGCGGGGGAGCGGACAACAGCACTGTCAGAAGCCTGTAAGATAGAACCAGCTCTCCGCGCGGCGGTATCCAGGCCAACTCCCCCAGGACGGAAACGTAGCAAGGGTAACCAGGCTCTGCCGGGTGCGCGGAGGGTCTTAATCTTTTCTCGCGGCGACTCTTCGGAGAACCCTGGGCGCTTCGGCGCCCTTCTTTTTTAGGCAGGGTCGCCACTGGCGCAAGCGTAGGGTTAGAGCGTGGCTCAGAGCATTTACATCTCATCGGCCGAAGGACACTCCGGAAAATCAACGATCGCTCTCGGCGTTCTTCGAACGCTGGCCCGATCTGCTCCCCGCGTCGGCGTATTTCGCGCGATTGCCCGTTCCACATCTGAGCCGGACTATGTGCTCGAGATGCTGCTCGCCCACGACGGCGCTGACCTCAGCTACGACGAGTGCATCGGAACCACCTACGACGACGTGCGCGCAGATCCGGACACGGCGCTCGCCACGATCGTCGCGCGGTTCAAAGCCGTCGAAGCGCAGTGCGATGCCGTCGTCATTCTCGGTAGCGACTACACGGATGTGTCGAGCCCCGCAGAGCTCAGCTTCAATGCGCGCATTGCCGCCAACCTCGGTGCCCCCGTGCTGCTTGTGCTCGGCGGGCGCGACCAACAGGCTCAGGCGGAACGACTCGGAACCACGACGGCACGAAGCGCGCTGCAGGTTGCGCAGGCAGCCGACCTCGCGGTGACCGAACTCGCTTCTGACCGCGCCGACCTCCTCGGCGTCGTCGTGAACCGTGCCGACCCCGATGCGCTTGCTGAGATTACCGGTGCCGTGGGGCAAGCCATTGAAGCTGACCTCGGCCGCACCGTTCCGGTCTGGGCGATCCCAGAAGACCGCACACTTGTCGCACCCTCGGTGCGTGACATCATTCGCGCGGTTGACGGCACTCTCATTCGCGGAGATCACGAACTCCTGACTCGTGAGGTGCTCAGCGTCGTGGTGGCAGGCATGTCGATGGTGAACGTGTTGCCGCGACTCACTCCTGATGCTGCTGTCGTTATTGCCGCCGACCGCACTGACGTCTTGCTGGCGACGCTGCTCGCACATGAGTCGGGCACATTCCCGACAATGAGCGCCGTCATCCTGAACGGCCCGTTCGAGTTGCCAGGTGAAGTGACCCGTCTGCTCGAGGGACTTTCGTCGCCGCTTCCCATCATCACCACCGACCTCGGTACGTTCGACACCGCGGTGCGTGTCATGAACGCGCGCGGCCGGATGGAGCTTGACGCACAGCGCCGCTACGACACCGCGCTCGCTCTGTTTAGCGCGCACGTCGACGAAGAAGCGCTCGCGGCAGCCGTCGGCCTCGCTAAGCCCGTCGTCGTCACGCCGCTCATGTTTGAATACGCGCTCGTCGAGCGTGCCCGCGCCAACCGCAAGCGCATCGTGCTGCCCGAGGGCAACGACGACCGCATTCTGCGGGCTGCGTCGACGGTACTTGCCCGCAATATGGCCGACCTCACGATCCTCGGCGATGTGGATGCCATCACCGCCAGGGCAACGGAGCTCGGTGTTTCGCTCGAAGGTGCTCACATCGTGAGCCCGTTCGACCCGGAGTACGTCGCTAAGTTCGCCGCCGAGTACGCCGCCCTTCGCGCGCACAAGGGCGTGACCCTTGAGCAAGCGGCTGACACGGTCACCGATGTTTCGTACTTCGGAACCATGATGGTGCACCTGGGGCTCGCTGACGGCATGGTGTCTGGCGCGGCACACACCACGGCGCACACGATTCGCCCGGCATTCGAAATCATCAAGACCAAGCCGCGAACCTCGGTTGTCTCGAGCGTGTTCTTGATGGCGCTTGCCGACCGTGTTCTGGTGTACGGCGACTGTGCGGTCATTCCCGACCCCACGAGCGACCAGCTCGCCGACATTGCGATATCGTCCGCGGCCACCGCAAGCCAATTCGGCATCAGCCCCCGCGTCGCCATGCTGTCCTACTCAACCGGAGACTCTGGTTCCGGAGCAGACGTCGATAAGGTCCGCGAGGCCACCGTTTTGGTACGCGAACGGGCGCCAGAACTACTCGTCGAAGGGCCGATCCAGTACGACGCCGCCACGGATGCTGCCGTCGCGGCGAAGAAAATGCCCGGCTCACCCGTCGCGGGGCAGGCCACGGTCTTTGTGTTCCCCGATCTCAACACCGGCAACAACACGTACAAGGCCGTGCAGCGTTCGGCAGGGGCTCTCGCCATCGGCCCGGTGCTGCAGGGATTGAACAAGCCCATCAACGACCTGTCGCGTGGCGCGCTCGTCGCCGACATCGTCAACACCGTCGCCATTACGGCAATTCAGGCCCAGGGTTAAGGACAAAACGTGAGCACCGTACTCGTCGTCAACAGCGGATCCAGCTCGTTTAAGTACCAGCTGCTCGACATGAACACCGAGCGGGTTTTGGCCGCCGGTCTGGTGGAGCGGATTGGTGAGGGCCTCGGAACCACGACCCACACGAAGTACTATTCGCTGGAAAAGGGGGAGGCAGCTCCCACGATCGACAAGCAGACGATCGAGCGGCAGCAGCCTATCCCTAACCACACGGCCGGATTCCAGGCGATGCTTGACGCATTCGCCATTGATGGCCCGTCGCTGACGGATTACCCTCCGGTCGCCGTCGGCCACCGCGTTGTGCACGGTGGAGCACGATTCTTTGAGCCCACCGTGATTACACCGCTTGTCGAGATCAATATCGACGATCTTTCGATGCTTGCGCCCCTGCACAACCCGGGCGCGCTGGCTGGTATCGTCGCGGCACGCAAAGCCTTTGGAACGGTTCCGCACGTCGCCGTCTTCGACACGGCGTTTCATCAGACCCTCGCACCGTCGGCGTACACGTATGCGATCGACGCGGAGATTGCGCGGCTACACCGTATTCGTAAGTACGGATTCCACGGAACCAGTCACAAGTATGTGTCGCAGGCTGCGGCAGATTTTCTCGGTCGCGACAATGCAGACCTCAAGCAGATCGTCATGCACTTGGGCAACGGCGCATCGATGTGCGCGGTGAACGGTGGTCGTTCGGTGGACACCTCGATGGGCTTCACACCGCTGGAAGGCCTCGTCATGGGCACCCGCTCGGGCGACATCGACCCTGCTGTGCTGTTTCAACTGCACCGCCGCCACGAGATGTCTATTGACGACCTCGACCACCTGCTGAACAAGAAGAGCGGCCTGCTCGGCATGACGGGTAAGGCCGACATGCGTGATGTGCTTGCCGGTCGCGCCGCTGGCGAAGAAGTGGCCACACTCGCGTTTGACGTCTACGTGCACCGCCTCCGTTCCTACGTCGGGTCCTACCTTGCGCAGCTTGGCGGCGTGGATGTGATTTCGTTCACGGCAGGCGTCGGTGAGAACGCCGCCCCGGTACGCGCCGAAGCCCTTGCAAACATGGAATGGGCTGGCATCAACATCGACGAGAAGCGCAATAACGAAAGTGCTCCGGGAATCCACGTGATTTCCACAGACGATTCCCCTGTGGCTGTTCTCGTGGTTCCGACCAATGAAGAACTAGAGATTGCACGCCAGACGCTGCAAGCTACTGCCTGAGTGACCTGGAACGTTCCACACCGTTACGCTGAATCGTTCCATATCGATTCGGAGGTGTCGTGTCTACGTTGCCCGATCTCACATCATTTGATGCCTTTTTGTTCGACCTTGATGGGGTGCTGACACCAACCGCCGAGGTTCATATGCGCGCGTGGCAGGCGATGTTTGACGAGCTTTTTGCTGCGTGGGACATTGCGGGTCCGTACACCGACGACGACTACTACCGATATGTCGACGGCAAGAAGCGCTATGACGGCGTTGCATCGCTGTTGCGTTCCCGCGACGTCGAGGTTCCATGGGGTCACCCGAGCGATCCGCTGACCGCCGACACCGTCTGCGGCATTGGCAACCGCAAGAACGAAGTTTTCACCCGCGTCTTGAACGAGGAAGGCATCCAGCCGTACCCCGGGTCTCTTGCCCTGCTTGATGAGCTTGCCAGGTACCCGTTGGGCGTGGTGTCTAGTTCGAAGAATGCGCGTGACGTGCTCGCCGCAGCGGGCATCGCGAACCGATTCGTCACCATCGTCGATGGGCTCGTCGCGGAAAATGACCATTTGGCTTCCAAACCCGCTGCCGACATGTTCGCGCGCGGTGCCCATGACCTGGGTATTTCGCCCGATCGGATCGCCGCGTTTGAAGATGCCCACAGTGGCGTGGCTTCGGCCGCAGCCGCGGGGATCGCGCTGGTCGTCGGGGTTGATCGCGGCGCCGGTGCCGATGCGCTTCTCAGCCATGGCGCGACGCTCGTCGTCAATGATCTCGCAGAATTTGTTCCGCTGTCGACAAGGACTCACACCGCATGATGATGGATCGCGACCGCTTTCCGGTCGACCCGTGGCGTCTCGTAGAAACCCGATACTCGGCGAGTGACGAAGGCGTCACCGAGACGATGTTTGCCATCGGCAACGGCTACCTCGGTATGCGCGGAAACCACCCCGAGGGGCGGCACGCGCACGAACACGGAACTTTTATCAACGGGTTCCATGAGACATTCGCGATTCGGCATGCCGAGCAAGCATATGGCTTTGCGGAGGTCGGGCAAACGATTGTCAACGCTCCCGACGGCAAGATCATGCGCGTGTATGTCGACGACGAACCGCTCACGCTCGATGTCGCCGAAATGCGTGAGTATGAGCGATCGCTCGACATGCGTGAGGGGGTGTTGCACCGGCACATTCTGTGGCGCACGCCCTCGGGTAAGAATGTCGTGATCGATATGGATCGCCTGGTGTCGTTTGATGAACGCCACCTTGCCCTCGAGCAGATCAGTGTGACCGTGCTTGATGCTGACGCCTCTGTGGTCATCAGTAGCCAGCTCGTGAATCGTCAGGATGGCGGCGATGTTTATGGTGCGGCAAAGCCAGCAGGACACGGCAGTGCCGATTTCGACCCGCGCAAAGCGGAGCGTTTCGTTGAGCGCATTTTGGTGCCGCAAGAACACCACCGCACGGGCTCGCAAATCTCTCTTTCTTACCGCGTAGCGCGCTCGGGAATGACGCTTGCCGTCGTGGCTGACCATGTTGTCGAGACCGACAACGCCGTGGAGGCCGCCGACGGCTTCGCAGATGGTGACACCGCGAAGGTGGTTTTCCACGTCGAGGCCAAGGCGGGGGTTCCGACGACCGTCACAAAGTTTCTCGCCTACCACACGTCGCGTTCGGTGCCCACGCGGGAGCTCATTGATCGTGCACGCCGCACGATTCGACGCGCGATGGATCAGGGCGCCGACGCGGTGTTCCGCGCACAGGCCGTCTGGATGAACGCGTTCTGGGAGCGCTCTGACGTGCAGATTCCCGGTCAGGATGCGCTGCAACAGGCAGTGAGGTGGAACCTGCTGCAGCTTGCGCAGGCAGCCGCGCGCGCCGATTCCATGGGCATCGCGGCCAAGGGCGTCAGCGGTAGCGGATATTCCGGGCACTACTTCTGGGATACCGAGATTTATGTGCTGCCGTTCATGGCGTACACGTCGCCGATGTGGGCGCGCAACGCACTGCGCATGCGCTCACTCATGTTGCCCTCTGCGCGCAAGCGGGCGCGGCAACTCAACGAAGCGGGCGCGCTGTTCCCGTGGCGCACGATCAACGGCGAGGAAGCCTCTGCCTACTACGCCGCCGGCACCGCGCAGTACCACATCAACGCCGACGTGACCTATGCGCTCGCGAAGTATGTGCGCGCCTCGGGAGACACGGACTTCCTCTTCAACGAGGGCATCGACATCGCGGTAGAGACGGCCCGTCTGTGGGCCACGCTGGGATTCTGGCGGTCGATGAATGGCGAAGATTCCTTCCACATTCATGGTGTGACCGGGCCCGATGAGTACACCACGGTGGTGAACGACAACCTGTTCACGAACATCATGGCGCGCTTCAATCTGCGATATGCCGCGGAGAGTGTGCGGGAGCTGGCGTCTGCTGACCCTGCGGCATACGACCGGATGGCCGACCGCTTGAAGCTTGACCCGACCGAAGCCGATGCCTGGGACGTCGCAGCCGACGCCCTGTCGATTCCTTACAGTGACGCGCTGGGTATTCATCCGCAAGATTCCGCCTTCCTCGAAAAGGAAGTGTGGGATCTGGAGAACACTCCGGCAGACAAGCGACCCCTGCTCCTGCACTTCCACCCGCTGGTGATCTACCGGTTCCAAGTGCTCAAGCAAGCCGACGTGGTTCTGGGGCTTTTTCTCCAGGGCGACCAGTTCACGCCGGAGCAGAAGCGCGCCGATTTCGACTACTACGATCCGCTGACGACCGGGGACTCCACGCTGTCGGCCGTCGTGCAGTCGATTCTGGCCGCCGAGGTTGGCTACCGCGATCTCGCGATGCACTACTTCACCGATGCGCTGTTTGTTGACCTTGCTGATTTGCACCACAATGCAGCGGACGGAGTTCACGTCGCCTCGGCTGGCGGTGTATGGACGGCCCTCGTCAGTGGGTTCGGCGGCATGCGAGACCATCGTGGCGCCTTGACGTTTGACCCGCGCCTGCCGATCACCTGGCCGGAGCTTCGGTTCCCGCTGCGCTGGGGGCAGAGCCAGCTCGACATCGCCATCACTGCCGACACCCTGACCGCCACGGTTCGCGAGGGGGAGGACGTCATCTTCCACGTGCGGGGAGAGCGGTACGTGGCTCCCGCTGGTGGTCGTGTCGTGGTTCCGCTCGCCGACCAGGGACCGAGCCTGTCCGGTCGGCCGTCTGTGCGCGAACTCGAAGACCAGCGATTGGAAGACGGATCACTGATTTCGGTGTCTGTTCCGACATCGACGACGCCAATTACGCTGCTGGACGCCATTAATGATGAGGGGCACCACCACACGCCTACCCAACCGTACACAGGGTGATTTCGATGCCGGAGAGGCCGATGTCGGCGGTACACCGTAGGCTGGTTTGGTGACCACCGCTCTATACCGCCGATACCGTCCCGAGACGTTTGCGGAGATGATCGGTCAATCTCAAGTGACCGACCCCCTGATGACCGCCCTGCGGGCTGATCGGGTTGGCCATGCCTACCTGTTTTCCGGTCCGCGCGGTTGCGGCAAGACGACCTCGGCGCGCATTCTTGCGCGCTGCCTGAACTGCGCAGAAGGGCCGACAGACACGCCATGTGGCGTGTGCGACAGCTGTGTTGAGCTGGCGCGTGGTGGTAGCGGCTCGCTCGACGTGGTCGAAATTGACGCGGCGAGCCACAACGGTGTAGACGATGCGCGTGACCTGCGTGAGCGTGCGGTATTCGCTCCGGCACGTGATCGTTTCAAGATCTTCATTCTTGATGAGGCGCACATGGTGACGCAGCAGGGCTTCAATGCGCTGCTCAAGCTCGTCGAAGAGCCGCCACCGCACGTGAAGTTCATTTTCGCGACCACCGAGCCGGAGAAGGTGCTCGGCACGATCCGGTCGCGCACCCACCACTACCCGTTCCGCCTGGTTCCGCCTGCCGCGATGCTCGCATACGTTGAAGAGCTATCCGCACAGGAGGGTGTCACCGTTCAGCCTGGTGTCCTGCCTCTTGTGGTGCGTGCAGGCGGCGGCTCACCGCGTGACACGCTTTCGCTCCTCGACCAGCTCATTGCCGGTTCAGAGAACAGCACGGTCGAGTATGAGCGTGCGGTTGCGCTGCTTGGCTACACGCACACTGCGCTTCTCGACGACGTCGTCAATGCGTTCTCGACAGGTGATGCGTCGATGGCTTTTTCCGCCGTTGACCGAGTCATCCAGACCGGCCAAGACCCGCGACGCTTCGTCGATGACCTGCTCGAGCGGCTGCGCGATCTGATCATCATTTCGGCCACGGGTGCCGAGGCGAGTGCGGTGCTGCGCGGTGTCGCTGAAGACGAGCTGGCGCGCATGACCCAGCAGGCGATGGCATACGGAACCATCCGGCTGTCGCAGACTGCAGACGTGGTGAGCAAGGCGCTCGACGACATGTCTGGTGCAACGTCGCCACGACTGCACCTGGAACTTCTCGTGGCACGCGTGCTGTCGGCCGATGCCCGCCACCGCGGCGCGGCAGGTCAACCCGCTGTTGCCACCGCAACGCCGGCGGCAACACCTGCCGCGCAGGTCGCGCCGGCGGCGCCGGTTGTTGCGCCGGTCGCTGCCGCGCCGGTCGCCACCGTTTCCGAGCCGGTTGCTGCCGCGCCCGTTTCCGAGCCGGTTGCTGCCGCGCCCGTTTCCGAGCCGGTTGCTGCCGCGCCCGCGCCCGTTGCCGAGCCGGAGCCAGTCTCGGAGGCCGAGGTAGCTGAGGTTTCGTCTGCGCCGGAGCAGGCGAGCGAACCGGAGCTGGCGGACGAGCCGGTGCCTGCACCGGGTGAGGATGAGCCTGCGCCCACGTTGGAGCAAACCCAATCCGAGCCTGCACCCTCCGAGCCCGAGACGATCGCCCAGCCTGAGCCCCACAACCTGCCCGAGCCAGAGCCCGTGCCGGAACCGGCGCCTGAGCCCGCGACTGCGCCTGAGCCCGCGACTGCGCCTGATGCGGTGCCTGCGGCAATGCCACGGCCGGAGCCTGTCTCCGCATCGATCCCCGCGGGCCCGGTCACCCAGGCCACGATCGAGGCCGCGTGGCCGCAGATTCTCGACAAACTACAGGCGAAGAGCCGTCATGCCTGGGTCATCGTCATGAACGCACGCATCATGCGCTTCGCTGACGACGTGCTGACACTGGCTTTTGCTAACCACCCCGATCTCATCAAGTTCAAGGAGCTCAAGGCGGGTGCCGGGGTGAGCGAAGATCTGCGACAAGTCATTGTTGATGTGCTCGGAGTGCGGGTGAAATACATCGCCAAGCACGAGAGCGCGTTCGCGCCTCAACACCCGCCGCGCGAATCACCATCGGAGCCTTCTCCATCGGCTGACGGCTGGCACGACGAACCTCCGCACGACCCCGAGTCGTTGCCGCCCGATGACGGCTGGCAGCGGCAGCAGGCGCCGCTTGCGCCCGCGCCCGCACCCGTGCATGCAGCTCCTGTCACGGAGTGGGCCGTCGTTGCAATCCCGGGCGGAGCATCAGCGCCGCTGCCCGTTGACGATGAGCCGGAAGAAGCGCTCGCCCGACCGGTTGCCCCACCCCATGACGGTGAGCCATCGCCGATGGAACCGGACGATCCGGATGGCGATGACGATGATGAGGCCATTCAGCAGCGCGGGCCCGCACCGACCGTACGTTCCCGTCCGTTAATGACGGGTGGCGCGCAGCGCTACGGAGAAGCCGTGGTGCGTCAGGTTCTCGGCGCAACGTTCGTTCGCGAAGACACATATAACCCACCGACGAGGTTTAACTGATGTACGACGGCATTGTTCAAGAACTGATTGATGAGTTTGGGCGCCTTCCAGGAGTCGGTCCGAAGTCGGCACAGCGCATCACGTTCCACATTCTGCAGACGCCGTCGTTTGACGTCTCTCGTCTGGCAGAACTTCTCGCTGAGGTGCGCCACCGAGTGCGTTTCTGTGACATTTGCGGCAACGTCTCCGAGCAGGATCGCTGCACCATCTGTCGCGATGCTCGACGCAATCAGAGCATTATCTGTGTCGTGGAAGATGCGAAGGATGTCGCCGCGATTGAACGTACCCGTGAGTTTCGTGGTCTCTACCATGTGCTCGGTGGGGCGATCAGCCCGATCGCAAACCGTGGTCCTGATGACCTGCGCATCACGGACTTGATGGGGCGCCTCGCCGACGGAGTCGTACAAGAAGTCATCCTCGCAACGAATCCCAACCTTGAGGGTGAAGCGACGGCAACGTACCTCAGCCGACTCCTCACATCGATGAATATTCAGGTCACACGCCTTGCTTCGGGTCTGCCCGTTGGCGGCGACCTCGAATACGCGGATGAGGTGACTCTCGGCCGCGCATTCGAGGGCCGCCGGTCAGCGATCTGACGTGTCCCAGTCGTTCACCAAGCGTGGGTGGCTGCTCTTCTTCGCGATGGCCGCGATCTGGGGTATTCCCTACCTCCTGATCAAGATCTCGGTCGAGTCATACTCCCCGGGTGCCATTGTCGCGGGGCGCACGCTTATCGGCGCCGCGATCCTATTGCCGTTCGCTATCCGCAGCGGTGCGCTGCGTGCGGCGCTGAAACATTGGCGATGGGTGCTCGCGTTCGGACTCGTCGAAATGGCAGGACCATTCTTCCTCCTCGGCCACGCCGAACAGAGCCTGCCATCGGGGCTGACCGGTCTTTTGGTCGCGACGGTGCCGCTGTGGGCGACAATTATCGCGCTTGTTGGCGGTGATCGCGGAGCGCTGCGGCCGACGCGAGTCGTCGGGCTCGCCCTCGGATTTCTCGGTGTCGCCGTCATCGTGTTGGTACCTGGGCTTGGCGTGGCTGGCGGCGGTTGGCTGGTGGCCGCTGGCGAGGTGCTGCTCGTCGCGGTCCTGTATGCGATCGCGCCGTTTATCGTCGCGCGCAAGCTCAACGACGTACCGTCGCTTGGCTCGATCACCCTGTCGCTGCTCATGATCGGTGTCGGCTACCTGCCCGTTGCCTTCCTCACTCAGCACGAGGTTCCCACGCTTGACGCGACGATCTCTCTCGTCTTACTCGGCGTGATCTGCACCGCGCTCGCATTCATTCTCTTCTTCGCGCTGATCAAAGAAGTGGGGCCGGTCAACGCGCCGCTTTTCACCTACATCAATCCGATCGTGGCGCTGGTCGCTGGCGTGATCATTCTGCACGAGCATCTCGGCGCGGAACTTCTCGTTGGCGCGCCGATTGTCTTGCTTGGGTGCTGGCTGGCGGCAATGGGCGGCAAGAAACGGGAAGCTGTGCTGCCGGAACCAGATCCGACGCGGGCAGAATGATTCCGCTCTGCGGGAGTAACCCCTTTCGCGAGGCGTCACATGGCAATTCGTGCATGCGCTCAGTCGTAAACTGGTGAGAACTGAGCGTAGTGCTCACCAAACCCAGGAGTGACATAGTGGCGTTGATCGTGCAGAAGTACGGCGGCTCATCCGTTGCGGATGCCGAGAGCATCAAGCGGGTCGCTAAGCGCATTGTTGACACCCGTCGCGCCGGTCACGATGTCGTCGTCGCGGTCAGTGCGATGGGCGACACGACTGATGAACTGCTTGATCTCGCACACCAGGTCGCACCGATTCCTGCCCCGCGCGAGCTCGACATGCTGCTCTCGAGCGGAGAGCGCATTTCGATGGCGCTGCTGGCCATGACGATCCATTCCATGGGTTTCGAAGCGCGTTCGTTCACCGGTAGCCAAGCCGGCATGATCACCGACTCGCACCATGGTTCCGCTCGCATCGTCGACGTCACCCCTGTGCGCGTGCGCGAGGCACTAGATGAGGGTGCCATCGTCATCGTTGCGGGTTTCCAGGGCTTCAACCGCGACACTCGCGACATCACGACGCTCGGCCGCGGCGGCTCAGACACCACGGCCGTCGCTCTTGCTGCGGCGCTCAACGCCGACGTTTGCGAAATTTACAGCGATGTTGACGGTATCTTCACCGCTGACCCGCGTGTGGTTCCGAACGCCCGCAAACTCTCCACCATCACGAGTGAAGAGATGCTTGAGCTTGCCGCCAACGGTGCCAAGGTCCTCTACATTCGTGCCGTCGAATTTGCGCGTCGGCACGGCGTTCTCATTCACGCTCGCTCGACGTTCTCGTCGAACGAGGGCACATACGTTCTTGGGGAGGGGCAGAAGCCACCCCACTACATCGAGGGAGCTGACATGGAAGAGCCCATCGTCGCCGGAGTCGCCACCGATCTCGGCCAAGCCAAGATCACGGTCACCGGTGTGCCTGATGTTCCGGGTAAGGCCGCGGAGATCTTCAAGATTGTTGCAAAGTCGGGCGCCAACGTCGACATGATCGTGCAGAACGTGTCGGCTGCGGCCACCAACCGCACCGACATTTCGTTTACCGTTCCGAAGTCGGACGCGAGCGTTGCACTGCGGGCGCTTGCCGCCGACCAGGCCGAGGTCGGTTTTGAAAGCCTCGTGCACGACGACCAGATCGGCAAGCTTTCGGTTGTCGGTGCTGGCATGCGGGTGCACTCCGGAGTCTCAGCGACCCTGTTTGAAGCGCTCAGCACCGCGGGCGTGAACATCGAGATGATCTCCACGTCGGAAATCCGCATTTCGGTCGTGCTTCGCGCCGACGACGTTGTTTCTGCCGCGAAGGCGGTGCACAGCGCATACGGACTCGACGCCGAGACCGAAGCCATCGTGCACGCAGGCACCGGCCGCTAAGACGAAACAATACGAATGCCCCGCTCCTGGTGAGCGGGGCATTCGTCGTTTTGTCGGCGACCGGGCTATGCCGTGGGGCAGGCGTGCAACACCTGCTGGGCGGCGGCGCGATCCTTCGCGTTGATGGAGAGATCGTAGTCAACCACGACGGATACCCACTCCAACACAAAGCGGCACTGAAGGTCTGCTGCCGGTGGTAGCCACCCTGACGGGCCCGAGTCGCTCTTTGCCTGGTTCGTTGCCTCACCAGCTGCTCGGAGGTTGCGCGGGTCGTTGGCAAACGCCTCACGCTGCTCGGGAGACCATTCGTGTGCGCCCTGGCGCCAGGCCCACGCCAGCGCAACGATGTGATCGATTTGCACGCGCGGTGACGTATCGGGGCCACTCACGAAGTCGATCGTGACTCCGGAGTACGGGTCGGTGAGCGTGCCGGCGAGCACTTTGCACTCGCGCGTACCCGGCTTGAACGATGGTGCGGTGAGGTCGCGCCCGAGCATGTCATTTCGGGTGTCGCAGCCGTTGCGGTCGACATCAGCCCATCGTCGACCAAAGTGGTCGCGGTCGTAGTCGGGCGCCCCGAATCCGTCTGCCGTCAGCAACGCGTCGAGTGCGACGATCGCGGCGGCAGGGTCGGCGACGGAACCAGAAGCGACCGTTGTTGGCGGAGATGCTGGAAGGGTTGCCGGAGCTGACAATGTCGCCGTCGGTGTGGGGTCAGCACCAGGGAGAGCCCCCTTCGATGCCAGCAGGCTCGAGCCAACCAGCACGGCGACGGCAATGGCGAAAATGACGAGGGCCTTTACCGACCAGTGCGTGCGCCGCCGCCGGTACCGCGACGGAGTCTTGCGGCGATTGGGCGAGAGTGGGTGATTCGGGAAGGATCGAGCGGAACGCACCCGCCGATCTCGCACTGTTGACACGATTTCGACACTAACGGCTGTCGCAGACATTCACGATTTTGGCGGACAGGGCGGCAACGCGCTGAGTCTTTGTAGGGTGGGGGAATGGCTGAAACGCAACTCATCGACACCTTTTGGCTGGTCTGTCGGGAAGCTCTGCCGCACCTGCCTACGCAAGCACCGGAAGCATGGGCCTTTGGTGCGACACCCGCGCACGCGGATGAACTTCTCGCCCTCGTGCTCGCCGGTATCAAGACCGCGACCGCATCGTCGCTCTGGGACCACGAGCACACGGGAGAACCCGTACCAGAAGTGGGTTGGCTGAACATCATTCTTGACGGTGAGGGCCATCCGCGGGCGCTCCTCGAAACAGTCGCTGTTGACGTGGTTCCGTTCGCCAAGGTGACGCCCGATCACGCGTTTGCCGAGGGCGAGGGCGACCGCACACTCGCGACCTGGCGTGACATTCACGAACGATACTGGCGAGATCATTCCGATAGCCCGAAGCGCTTCGCCCCGGAGATGCCGGTGGTTTGCGAACAGCTACGGCTGCTGTTCAGTACCTAGTTGTCGATCGTCCGTGATCGGGCGAGCGCACTGCCTGCCGCACGGAGCCACCGTGCGGGTTCTGCGATGGCGGATGCGGCGGAACCAGCAACCTCCGCGAGCGAGACAGCGGCGGTGAAGCTGGTGGTGTTGGCACCAGGTGCGATGCGACCAGCCGCCAGCATCGACGTGACATGGGCTTTGTGCGCGAGCGCGGAGACGAACGCCGGAACCTTCCCCGCACCAGACTGCGCGTCGTAGGATCCCTCACCGGTAATAAGAACATCGGCGTCCATGAGCGCGGCTTCGAGGCCAATGAGCTCAGCCACGGCTTCCGCTCCCGGAGTCAGAGTGGCACCCCATGCCACGAGCGCAGCACCGACCCCGCCTGCCGCACCGGTGCCGGGCATCGATGCGTCAACTCCGAGCGCGGCAGCAAGCCTCGCCATCGCGGCATCAACCACCGAGACTTCGCTCGCGGTCAGTCCCTTCTGCGGCCCGAATACTGCCGCGGCGCCGTGCGGGCCAATCAGCGGATTGTTGACATCGGTTAACACGATGACCGAGCAAGCCTCGCGCAGCGCCGACAGATCGACGGTCGCGATGTCAGCCAACCCGCGCGCGCCGCGGGGAACAGCCGCACCCTGCGCGTTCAGAAACCGCGCCCCGAGCGCTGCCAGCATGCCGGTTCCACCATCCGTCGATGCGCTCGAACCGATGCCCACCACGATGCGCGTGGCGCCCCCATCGAGGGCTGCGGCGATGGCCTCGCCGAATCCCGTCGAGTCTGCATCCCATGGCCGCAGGTGGTCAAGCAACTCGATGCCGCTTGTCGATGCCAAATCGATCACCGCTGTGCCATCGGGCAACCGCAACCATGCCGACGCCACCGGGGTGCCGGCCGGGCCGGTTACTGTGAGTGGCTGGAGAGCGGAACCATCAACCGCGGTCGCAAAGGCCGCAACAGTGCCCTCGCCGCCGTCGGCCATCGGGCGGAATACAAACTCGGCGCCCGGTTCTACCGACGCCCAGCCCTCAGCCAGGGCGCTCGCGGCATCGACTGCCGTGATTGTGCCTTTGAAGCTATCGGGGGCGAGCACGACGCGAGTCATGTTAGCGGCTACTTTCTCGTGTGATGAGAGTCGTTCCGATCACGATCGCGCTACGCGAGTCGCTGGTGCCTTCGATGCCGGAAATGAGGGCCTCGACCGCTCGATGAGCGAGAGCCGTGAAGTCCTGACGGATGGTGGTGAGGGGCGGTCGGTAGTTGGCAGCATCGGGAACATCGTCAAAACCGATGACTCCCACTTCACCGGGCACGTCTCGGCCGGCATCCGCAAAGGCTCGTAAGAGGCCGAGTGCCATCTGGTCATTCGCGCAGAACACGGCGGGCGCTGTGCGCAATGCTGTTCCCGCGGCGTAACCCGACTCGGCGCTCCAATCGCCGCGCACTGGTTCCGGTGCTGGCATGCCCGCAGCGGCCAATGCCTCCCGCCATCCGCGCTCGCGCTCCGCGGCAGCGAACGAATCGGCGGGGCCAGCCAGGTGATGCACGGTGTCGTATCCCCGCCGCAGGAGGTGCGTTGTCGCGGCGAATGCGCCACCGGAGTGATCGCTGTGCACGGCCGCGACGTGAGCGTCCTTCGGCGCGTCGATAACGACGAGTCGCAAGTCGCGGGGGAGGGCCGCTGCAGTGATTTGTGCGGAGGCTTCATTCAGCACGATCGCACCGTCGACCTCCTGTTCAGCAAGAGAGGCGAGGGCGGTGCCGACGCCATTAGATGCGGTGACGAGGGTGAGCGCGTAGCCGCGTTCTGCGGCGGCTTCGGCCGTGGCTTGCAGCATGCGTGAGTTGCCGACGGTGGTGAGTGTTGTCACGACGACGCCGATTGTGTGCGATCGGCCGGTGCGCAGAGCGCGTGCGGCGCGATGCGGGCGGTATCCGAGCTCGGCCATGGCGGCTTCGACACGCGTGCGGGTTTCTGGGTCGACCCGGGGGCTCCCGTTCACGACGCGCGACACCGTCTGCCCGGATACGCCGGCACTGGCAGCCACCATCGCCATCGAAACGCGGCCTCCGCCTGGCGCTGTAGGCATTGCTGTCGATGTTTCGATGTCAGATCCCACCGGCGTCCCCTTCGTGCACGTCCGTTCATGTTGACGTTACCATGCGTGTTGTGGAAACATGTTGACGTGAACACGCGTCAGGAAACAAGTACGCTCTCCGCTGGCATCGTCCGGCGCGCCACCACTTTGGCTGATGGGCGCGAGCTCATCTACTACGACGACCGCGACACCACACTGGGAGCCGAACGCGCCGTCGACGCACGCACGCTTGATCCCCGTCCTGAAACCTCATCCATGCGTCTCGACGTGCTCACCGGTGACTGGATCACCGTCGCCGCCAACCGCCAGAACCGCGTCATGATGCCTGGCGCTGATGCTGACCCGCTGGCACCGCAGACCCCCACCAACCCCTCCGAGGTTCCGTCGGTCTATGACGTCGCCGTGTTTGAAAACAAGTCACCCGCGTTTGGGCCTGCGCTGTTGCACGCCACAGGCGAAGCGCCGATCGCCGCCGACCCGCCGCTGAGCCTGGGAGACTTGGCCACTCTGGGCCTGGGCCGCACGCGTAACGCCATCGGGCGATGCGAAGTGGTGTGCTTCAGCCCGGAGCACTCCGGTTCGTTTGGCACGCAGTCTGTCACTCGAGCCCGCACAGTCATCGAGGCCTGGGCTGATCGCACCGCGGCCCTGTCGCGCCTGCCCGGTGTGCAGCAGGTCTTTCCGTTTGAAAACCGCGGTGAAGCGATTGGTGTCACGCTCCCACACCCGCACGGCCAGATTTACGCCTACCCCTACATAACCCCGCGCACATCGCGCGTGCTCGAGAGCATCGCGAGTACCGGGCCCGACCTGTTTCAGCGCATTCTCGATTTTGAACGCGCGTCGGAACGCATCATTTTTGAGGGGGAACACTGGAGCGCGTTCGTACCGTTTGCTGCGCGCTGGCCACTTGAGGTGCACCTCATGCCGCACCGCCACGTGCCGGACTTTGCGGCGACCAGCGAGGCTGAGCGTGATGAGCTCGCGCACCTGTACCTGCGGCTGTTGCGCGGTGTTGACGCGCTCTATGACACCCCGACGCCCTACATTGCGGCGTGGCATCAGGCGCCCGTGAACGTCGGGCGTGACACCGTGCGGTTGCACCTGCAACTCACGAGCCCGCGTCGCGCTGCCGACAAGATGAAGTACTTGGCAGGTTCCGAAGCCGCAATGTGGGCGTGGGCTGCTGAAGTCACACCGGAACAGGGCGCGAAACGCCTCCGCGAAGCCATCGAGCGCGCGCACGCGTGACCGACTCCTCACCATCGAACATGCAAGGTAACACCGTGACTCAGCCCACACTCGCCCCCCACGAAGCCGCGTCGGCGCTCTTTAACGAGCTCACGGGGCACGCGCCGATGGGACTGTGGTCAGCGCCAGGGCGCGTCAATCTGATCGGCGAACACACCGATTACAACGAGGGTTTCGTGCTTCCCTTTGCGATCTCGCACCGTACGGTCGCGGCGGTTGGGCTGCGCGATGACGGCCGCATTCGTGTGGCATCAACCTTTGCGGAAGAACCGGTCGAGGTGCATCTCGCCGATCTCGCCCAGGTGTTTCCGACGGCCCCTGGTTCCGCGCCCGCGGTGCCTGAATGGGCCGCATATCCGCTGGGCGTGGCATGGGCTTTGCTCGACGGGCGTTCCGCTTCTGGTACCGGTGTCGACATTGCCATCGCCTCCGAGGTTCCGGTCGGTGCTGGTCTCTCGTCGTCTGCCGCCATCGAAGGCGCGACAGCGTCGGCACTGAATGAACTGTGGAACCTGGGGCTCAGTGCGAAAGAGCTGGCGAGTATTGGGCGCACGGCTGAAAACGAAGCCGTCGGCGCACCGACCGGCATCATGGATCAGACCGCGTCCATGCTGGGCGCTCCAGACGCCGCGATTTTTCTCGACTGCCGCTTACTCGACAGTGAGCTGGTTCCGCTGGGCATGGCCGAAGCGCATCTTGCGATTTTGGTGATCGATACTCACGTCAAGCACGCCCACGCGACCGGCGGCTACCGTGATCGGCGCGATGCCTGCGAACGTGGCGCTGCCGTCATGGGCGTCGCAGCGTTGCGTGATCTTTCGGTCGCTGACCTTGCCCGTGCGGCCGAGCTGATGGATGACGTGACGTTTCGCCGGGTGCGTCACATCGTGACCGAGAATCAGCGCGTGCTCGACACCGTGGCGGCGCTGCGCACGCATGGCGCCCGTGCGATTGGCGACCTGCTCGTTGCCTCGCACGCGTCAATGCGCGATGACTTCGAAATTTCCGTTGCTGAGCTTGACACTGCGGTCGAAGCGGCGCTGGCCGCCGGCGCACTGGGGGCGCGAATGACGGGCGGTGGTTTCGGTGGCGCGGCGATCGCACTCGTTGAGGCCGCTGCTGTCGACGCAGTGTCGGATGCCGTGGTGGCCGCGTTCGCCGACGCTGGCTTTGCGGAACCGCACCTCTTTACGGTGTCGCCGTCAGCGGGAGCGCGCCGCAACAAATAAGCAGAAGGCGGGTTCCGGAACCGGAGGGTTACGAAACCCGCCTTCTTGCGGTGCGCGGTTAGCGCCAGCCGAGCGCGGGGGCTACGTGCTTAATGATCGACTCGATCACGTGCGTGTTGTAGGCAACGCCGAGCTGATTAGGCACGGTGAGGAGCAGGGTGTCTGCGGCTTCGATCGCCTCGTCGCCGCGAAGCTGCTCGATGAGAGCTTCGGGCTCAGCAGCAAACGAGCGGCCAAAGATGGCGCGGCCGATGGGGTCGCCGCCGATGGTGCCAATCTGATCGTCGGTATCGCGGTCGAAGCCGAAGTAGCGGTAGTCCTCGTCTGACGTGAGCGCAAAAATGGATCGGCTCACCGAGACACGAGCTTCGCGCTCATGGCCGGCTTCCTTCCACGCGTCACGGAAGGCATCGATCTGCTCACGCTGCTGAATGTGGAAAGGCTTACCGCTTTCATCGGCCTTCAGCGTCGAGCTCATCAAGTTCATGCCAGCTTGGGCTGCCCAGACGGCGGTGGCATTAGACCCCGCACCCCACCAAATGCGATCACGGAGCCCAGCGGACTGCGGCTCGATACCGAGTGCGCCCGGGTGTGGGTTTGGGAACATTGGCCGCGGATTGGGCTCGGCGAAACGTGCACCGTCGATGACTTGAAGAAATGTCTCGGTGTTGTTGCGCGCGACGTCAGCCATCGTCATGCCTTCGGGAGCGTCATAGCCAAAGTACTTGTAGCCATCGACGACCTGCTCGGGTGACCCACGGCTCACGCCGAGTTGAAGTCGGCCATCGGAAATGAGGTCGGCGGCTCCCGCATCTTCCGCCATGTAGAGCGGATTTTCGTAGCGCATGTCGATGACGCCCGTACCGATTTCGATCTTGGATGTCTTCGCGCCGATCGCCGCCAGGAGCGGGAAGGGAGAAGCGAGCTGGCGGGCGTAGTGGTGCACACGGAAGTATGCGCCGTCGGCGCCGATTTCTTCCGCGGCGACCGCGAGGTCGATCGACTGGTGCAGCACGTCACGAGCCGAGCGGGTTTGGGAGTCCGGGTGAGGAGTCCAGTGCCCGAAAGAGAGGAAGCCGATTTTCTTCATATTCAATGGAACCACGGAACCATGAATTACATTCCTGCGAATAGTGTTTCGCGTGGTGCGATCGAACACGACCTGCGTGGATCGAACCAGTTACGCATGAGCCGATCCAGTTGTGCACGAGCCGAACGCTCAACCAGCGCGAAAACACGGCGTGTCGAGGCCGAAACGCCATTTCATCGTGCAGAAAACACTTGATCCCTTTTCTCGTTGGCCGTGGGTTCGATCGCGTGCGATGTTCCGCTTGGCGCAACGCGCCCTCGGCGCGGGAGCACATCGCGCATAACGTGAGCACATCGCTGAGGAGAGGTGATGAGATGTCGGCAACGGTGCTGGATCATGAACGACGCAACGAGATTGATGCGATGGTTTTTCGCGAGACGCTTGGCAACTTTCCCACGGGTGTGGTGGCCGTCACGGCAATGGTGAACGGCCAGCCTGCGGGAATGGTCGTGGGGTCGTTCACGTCGGTGTCTCTCGACCCGCCTCTTGTTGCTTACCTGCCGACGAAGTCATCGGCCAGCTACGCCACGCTGCGGCAGGCCGACCGCTTCTGCGTCAACGTCTTGTCTGTTGAACACGAGCAATTGTGCCGACGCTTTGCGTCCAAGAACGTCGATAAGTTTGCGGATGTGCAGTGGCATCTATCTGAAAGCGGCTCGCCGCGACTCGAAGGTGCCGTTGCCTGGATCGACTGTGCGGTCGAGCGGACGGTCGACGGCGGCGATCATGACATTGTGCTGGGTCGCGTGTTGGAGTTGGAAGCAGCACACCACTCAAGTGCGCTCCTGTTCTATCAGGGCGGGTATGGCGGGTTCCGCTCGCGCTCCCTGATCGCGCCCTTCGCTGACAATCTTCGTGAGCCATTGCATGCGGCGCACATCGCCAAGACGCACATGGAGGCGCTCTCTGACGAGCTGGACGTCGCGTGTATTGCGCAGGCGATCGTCGATCACGACATCGTTATTGTGGCAGCGACGGGGGAGTCCTCACGCACGCAGATCGGTCGGCGGATGCCGTTTGCGCCGCCGTTTGGAGCCGCGTTCTTGACCGGGGGTGACCTGGATGAGGGCGTAACGCAATGGACCTCGCACCTCCGTGTCACTGATGAGCAACGAGCGGCTTACCGACTCAAGCTCGAGACCATCGCGGCCCGAGGCTGGTCATATGGCCTCTTCACTCCCCGCTTCGACGCAATCTGGGCAGAAATTGCGCGCACGAGTGCGGAACCACCGACACCGGCGGGTGCGCGACGGCACGCAAGCCTGTTGGATGAGCTCTTGCCCTACTACGACCCGCCGGGGTTGCCGCAGCATGACGAGCAGCCGCGAATCTTGACCGCACCCGTTTGGGTAGCGGGGCGCTGCCCATTGGTTCTTGCGCTGTTTGGGCTTTCGGAGAACATGTCGCCTGCTGAGTTGGAACGACTTGGCGAGCGGCTGCGAGACACCGCGCGTGCGGTCGCTGAGGAGCTTGCCGCCGGCGCTTAGCCCACCGATTCCGCCCCAAATTCTGCCCCGATTCTGCTCATCCTGATGAGTGGGATCGGGGCCTTTCCTTTCTGTCACTCGTCAGTACAATGATTGAACGTTCTAGAACGTGCGATCAAGAATTATCAATGGTGATAGATCTCAAGGAGTACGCACTATGGAAGCTGTACTGCAATCGGCAGACGCGTTGGACGCGGACAGCCGCACCTCGATTGGCAAGGCGTTAGACCTCCTTCGAGCATTTGGCGATGATGCGCACGATGGGCTCGGCGTCTCCGAACTCGCTCGTCGCGCACAGCTCAGCAAATCGACGGCGCACCGCATTTTGGGGTCGATGGAGTCCGGCGGCGCAATCGCACGCGTCGGCAAGCTCTATCGTCGCGGCGCGCTTTTCACGCAAATGCAGGCCTCACCTCGGCGCATGCAACACGACTGGATCCGGGAGCTCCTGACGCCACACATTGCTGAACTTTACGCGTCGACGGGCTTCACGACGCACCTTGCCGTGCTTGATGGTTCCGACGTGGTGTACCTCAACAAGCTGCAGGACACGCGCTCGTCACGCTCGCCTGTGCGCATCGGCGGACGTGCCCCGGCATACTCCACCGCGGTCGGTAAGGCGATGCTGGCGTTCAATGCGCCTGCGCTCCGGCGTCTGCAGGACGTTGAGTTCGTGAAATGGACGCCAGCAACGGTCTCGAATCAGCGCGAATTGTCGCAGGAGCTGTCGCGCATCCGTCTTGACGGCCACGCGATTGATCGAGGTGAGACGGTCAGCACTATCCGCTGTGTCGCCGCACCCGTTCCGGGACTCGACGGTAAGGCCGTTGCCGCGATCTCGTTGTCGTGGGATGCCGGTGTGGCAGGAACGGAAAACCTGGCCCAAAGCGTGCACAAGGCAGCCCGTGCCGCGTCGCGCGCGCTCACCGTTGCTCACCTTGACCAGATGCAGTTGCGAAAGGCCGCAGCGACGGCCACCCGATAGCCGGCCTCCCCGTGCCGAACACAGAGAACGGGCCGCTCGATACGTTCGAGCGGCCCGTTCTTCGTTTGCGGGTTAGATGTAGGTTCCCGGCGGAATGGGAGCGCCGAGCGAGTACATCGCCTCCGCCTGGTAGACGAGGTCATCCTGGTTTGCAGCGTGACCCATGGCGATTGCCAGGTCGCGGTGGAACCGCTGGATCGGGTTGTCGAGTCGGTTTGCGGTCCCGCCTGCGTGACGGAACACCATGAGCGCAGCCTCGTACGCACGGCGCACGGAACGCACCTGGTTGCGGCGCGCTGCGTAGTGCATTTCCGGAGTAATGACGCCGCCATCTGCCGCGTGCTGGTAGAGGCGACGGAGATCTTCCGTGACCTGCAACACCGAAGCCTCAATGTCGGCCGTCGCGGCGCCGAGCGCCGCCATGCGGAACGGGTGTTCCACGGCCTTCACGCCGAGAATGTCAACGCGCGATGCGGTGTACTCGCGGTAGCGATCAACGAGGCCCTTTGCGATACCGATCGTCGCCGAGCTCACTGCGGCGGGGAACATCACGTTGAACGGCAGTGCGTACAGCGGGTTGCCCGGACGGTTGATACGCGAGAGACCGCCGCCGAAGACCTCTTCGGCCGATGCGCTGCGGTAGTCAGGCACAAACGCGTCCTTGACGATGACGTCCTTCGAACCGGTTCCACGAAGACCCGCGACATCCCAGGAATCCGGAACAATCGTGTAGTCGGCGCGGGGAAGGACGAAGTGACGCACAGCGCCTGGAATCGGCTTGCCCTCATCGTCAACCTCAATACCGGCGAGCACGTCCCACTGGCAGTTGTCAGCGCCGCTGGAGAACTGCCAGCGACCGTTAAAGATGTATCCGCCGTCAACACGACGTGCGGTTCCGGTCGGCGCGTACGGTGACGCGATCCAGGTGTTCGGGTCTTCGCCCCATACTTCTTCTTGAAGCCGAGGCGAAAGCCACGCAAACTGCCACGGGTGTACGCCGACAACGCCGGCAACCCAGCCGGCGCTGGGCGCATGTGATGCGATCTCGATGAGCGCGGCGCAGTAGTCGGAAGGGTGTGTCTCAAGGCCGCCACGGTCGCGTGGCTGCATCATGCGGGTCACGCCCGTGGACTTCAGCAGCGCGACGCTCTTTGCGGTGAGCTGGTTGGCTTCGTCGCAGGCAATCGCATCAGCGGCGAGCTCTTCCACGATGTCAGTGATCGGGACCAGAGTTTCTTCTTCGGCCGTCAGTGAGTGAACCACGTTGTTCCTTTCAGTTCGGTGCAGGGGTGGGTCAGGCTTCGCGGAGGAAGCCAGATACGACCCGGTTGAATTCGTCAGCCTTTTCCAGCTGGGCCCAGTGGCCGCACTGGTTGAAAAGCAGCGCACGAGAGTTGGGGATCATAGTGAGCAGGCGCAGGGTCGCCTCGTACGGAACCACCTGATCGTCACGACCATGAATCAGCAGCGTCGGCTGCGTGATTGCCGCGACCGTCGCCTGGGTCCACTCCGGTCCAATGCGAGGGGCGGAACCACGCTTCAAGAACGCGTCGAGGTGCTCTTCGTGGTTGAGAGCGGACTGCAGTCGCTCCGCGATGAGGTCATCGTCGAGGAAAGCGTCACCAAAGGTCATCACATCGACGAGGCGACGGTAGACGGCAGGGGTGCGCTCAACGTAGCCGTGATAGACGGCCTGGAGCCCGAGCGAGAAGCCGCCGGGAGAGAACACGTTGGGGTGCGACATGTCCGGCGCCCCCATCGTGATGAGCTTGTCTACGCGTTCGGGGTGCGTCATCGTGAACTCGATGGCGTTGATGCCGCCCATCGAGTTGCCAACGAGCGAGACGCGCTCGATACCGAGCGTGTCGAGAAACTCAGTGATCGCCTGCAGGTGTCCGCCCGGGGCACTCTCAAAGGCGCCGGACTCACCCCAGCCTGGCTGATCGAGCAGCAGGACGCGGTGGGTTTTTGCGATCGCCTCAATATTCAGACGGAAGTTGCTCCAGCCGGTTGCACCTGGGCCGCTTCCGTGGAGGAAGAGAACAACATCTCCCGATCCGGCGTCGTGATAGTGCAACCGAAATCCGGGCGTCTGCACAAAACGAGCGGTGTTCTCAAACGTGAACGGCGTCTGCGGAGTTTCCGCCATGATCCGCCTCCTTGCGTGGTCTTGATCACAGAATCTAGACACATCACTCGGGGTGTGCGCGGGGGTGTTCCCTCAGGCGGAACGTGTCATGTAGCGGCGCGTTCGACGACGTCGACCATCGCGTGAAACGCGGCAGCGAACACGTCAATTTGGCGACCGCTGGAGTCGCCAGAAGCAAGCGAAACGTCGAATCCATCGTGGATGACGAGCATGAGGTCGGCGAAGTCTTCTGGCGTGTGGCCGGGGACGGAACCAGTGGTGCGCGGAAGCACGGCTGCCCACCACCGCGCATACATGGCACGCGCTTCGACGCGGATCTCGCGGAAGCGCTGCAACGTCAGCTTTTCGGGGGCCATTTCGTCACTAATGAGCGTGACGCCGATGCGCCAGAACTCCCACGGCTCTTGGGAACCACGAATGTTGTCGAACGATCGATCAACATACTCGTGCGCGGTCTCGCCCTCGCGTGGCGCGAACGTCTGGAACGCGTCATCCTGACGCTCGAAGCTGATGTCGAGAGCGGCCCGCAAGAGGCCATCTTTGTTCTCGAAATGCCAGTAGACGCTGCCGGAAGGATAGCCAGACGCCGCCGAAACGCGAGCGATCGTGAGGCCGCGGTAACCGCTTTCACGCGCAACCTCGAGCGTCGCGTCCAAAATGCGTTCGCGAACTTCGGCGCTCTGGCGGTGTTCACCTGGCCGGCGGGGCTCGTGGGGTGCCTTTTTCCCCGGTCGCGCGGAGATCACAGCGGGCTGATTCATATCGTGAGTGAGCCTACACGCACCGAGCGTGCCGCGAAGGGGGAGAGCCCCCGCCGCGACACGCTCGGATTGTTCTGTTAAGCCTGGCCGCCAGCTCGGTTGAACTCGAGACCCGACATTGCCGTCGTGGTCACGTAGGTGCTGGTGGCAGGGTCCATGTTCGGGAGGTCTGCCACCCAGGTCATGCCTGCACCCATTTCGGCGATTCCCCAGTACGTCGCCTCCCAGTCCGGCTCGAAGAACGGGTATCCGCCGGAGTACAGCTCGATGCGGTGGCCCGAACCGGGGTCGCGCACGTAGAGGTACATCGCCTGGCCGACGCCGTGCACGCCGGGGCCAGCGTCAATCTGGATGCCGTTGTCGCGCAGCACATCGGCGGCGGTGAGGACATCGTGGTAGTTCGCGAGGTGGAAAGCGACGTGGTGGAACCGGGCATCCCCTTCCTGCTCGTTGGCTGCGATAGCAATGTCGTGCAGACGCGAGTTCACCGACAACCATGACACCCACAGATCGTCCGTTCCCGGTTCCGCTGCCGCGTACTCGCGACGCTTCATGCCGAGCTCTTCGCGCATCCAACGCTCAGCGGTTCCGATCGTGCTTGGCGTTGTCGAAACGTTCAGGTGGTCGATGCGCTGGACTCCGAGACCGCGGCGACGCGTCGAGTTGCCAAGCAGCTGTGACTTCAGGTCGGGGTCACCAGCGGTGCGGTCGATGTCGTAGTAGAGCTCGACAGGGTGGTTGGAACCAGGGATCAGGAAGCGAATCGCTTCGCCGCGGCCCGCTTCGCTTCCTGACGGAAGTTCCAGAACGTCGGTTTCCGACTTCTGAATGCGGTCGTGAAAAAGTTCCACGTCTTCTCGTCGACCGACGCGGAAGCTCAGGCTGTTCACGGCCGAGTTTGCCTGGCGCGTCAGCGTGAGGGAGTGGTGAACGTGCTCCTGGTATCCCCGCAGGTACGCGACGTTCTCAGTTTGGGCGGTGACCTCCATGCCGAGCAGATCGCGGAAAAACCACAGCGATTTCTCGAGATCAGGCGTGCCGATGTTGATTCCAGCGGCATGCGAGATGGTGGGGCCCGGGTTGTAGTCGTACTTACTCAAAGTTTTCTCCTCTGGAACCTAACGTCTCTGTCAGATGCGGATAGCCCACCACACAGTGCGCAGAGGAAAAATCGGGTGTTCCGCCCCTCGGAAAGGATGCCCGGATGCGAGGATGGTGCATCATGAGACGGCGGCTTCCGAGGCAACAAACTCGGCATATGTCGGATATACGTCGGTGAACGAGGAAGGCGCTCCCAACCATGCGCGATATGACGGTGGAGTGGTTCCATCTGCCTCTGTCACGCCGTAAGCCGCAGCCAGTTCGCTGCTATAGAAAATGCCACCGCTACGCGCCGCAAGTTTTTCATCACGAGAGAGAGCGTCGATAACACGGCCGATGAACCATGGTGACTCCATTCCGGGAAATACTCCGTCGTCGCGTACCCAGTCGGGGTTAGCGAGAACGCGCTCTGTGAGCAGCAGACCCATCCAGATCCCGACGGCCGCAACACCATGTGGTTCGAGTTCGCACGCCATGTCGTGGATGAGCTTGTCAGAACCGGCCTTGCCTGCACCATATGGCGGCGTGTGTACGCCTGGAAGGTGAGTGCGTGCCCCGGGTGATGACGTGTTAACGATGAGGCCGCTGCCCTGGGGCACCATAAGCTTTGCCGCGTGGTAGCTCGACACGTAGTGTGAGCGCAGTCCCACGTTGAGTAACCGTACTTCATCGTCGAGCGGCATTTCCCAGAACCCGCGCGGCCCCGGCAGCTCGCGAGGGAGCGCGATCGCATTGTTCACAAGAATGTCGAGACGGCCGTGATCGCGGGTGATCTGCTCAAACAGAGCTGCGACCTGATCATCATCTCCGTGATCACACGCAACAGGCACCGCCACGCCACCTGCAGCTTCGATCTCGCCAGCAGTTTCGGCTAACGATCCTGGTAGCCACTGATCTTCGTGGGAAGGGCTGGAGGTTCTGCCCGTGATATAGACGACAGAATCGGGTGCGAGACCCACCGCGATACCGCGTCCTGCGCCGCGGGACGCGCCTGTAACGAGAACAACTCGTCTTTGAGTAGTCATAATGTTCCCTTCATAGTGAGACGCCGCTTCGTTGACGGCGTTTCGAGTCATCTAAGGGCTGGAAGATGCTTCGCCATGGCAAATGTTTCGGCTGGCGGGACATTCGATGGCGGGCGCGCTAGCGGCGCTCCTATGGTCGCTTCCGCTGGCATCAGGCATCCCGGACGAGGATTCTGTACCCCTCGCCTGACACCAGCACCCATGCACTCGCTTTCAACGATGAACAGAGAGGTCCAATTTATGCATCGCAAACTTGCTGTCCTTGGCGCGACGCTGGCCGTCGCAACCCTTGCTTTGACTGCCTGCTCCGCGGATGGTTCCGCGGGCGGAGGCGACGACGCGGCCCCGGCAACCGACAAAGTCGCCACCGCTGCCGCAGCTAAGGTGAAAGACGTTCTGCTGCGTCCCACCAGCATCGGTATCGACGAACCCATCGCGGGTGACGTGCCGGCTGACAAGGAAATCTACTTCATGCAGTGCGCGCTGCCCGCATGTCAAGACCTTGGCAACACGATCGAGGCGTCGATCGATGCGGTGGGCTGGACGCTCACCCGCATCGACTCGGGTCTCACCCCGGAAGATACGAAGGCGGCGTGGGGTCAGGCAGTGCTCGACAATCCTGATGCCGTCATTACCTCAGGTAGCGCTCGGGCCGTGTGGGCTGACGAAGCGGCAACGCTTGCCGCGCGCGGCATTCCGGTGCTCGACATGAACAGTTCGCAGGAGCCCACCGAGTCGGTGCCGGTTAACCACTTCGGGCCCGCAGAGTTCGCGGCCGCTGGCGAGCGTCTCGCAAACTTCGTGATGAGCCAGTCTGGTGCAGGGACGAATGCCGTCACCTTCATGGTCAGCGCAATGGACGTCACCCCCATAGGCACGGCCGCCTTCACCGACACCATCTCTGAGAATTGTGAATCCTGCACGGCGGATGTTGTTGATCTGCCCGTGGATGCACTTGGCGGTGACCTGTCCTCTCGTATCGTGACGTACCTGCAGTCGCACCCGGACGTGAACTGGGTCAACCTCGCCTGGGCCGACATGATGGTCGGTGTGCCTGACGCACTGCGCGCGAGCGGTGTCGGAGAAAACGTACGGTTCGTCACCGTCGGCTACGGCGCGGCGGCAATGGGATACCTCGCAGACGGCGACTATTTGGCGGCGATTGATACCCCGTCAGGGTACGAGTTCGCTTGGCGTCACGTCGATACTTTGTTGCGCATGTTCAACGGGGAAGATATCGCCCCTTCCGTTGCGCACACATACCCGGCCTGGATCGTGACGAAGGATACCCTGCCATCGCGCGACGAGACGTTCCCCTCGGTCGTTGACTTCGCCGACCAGTTCAAGGCACTGTGGGGCGTCTGACATGACTGATGTGGCCCTCGCCCTCCGTGGCGTATCGAAAACCTTTGGTGACGCTCGTGCGTTGCAAGATGCCTCGCTGACGATAGCGGCGGGCGAGGTCCACGCACTCGTGGGAGAAAACGGGTCGGGCAAATCGACCCTGATCAAGATTCTGTCGGGCTTTCACCACCCTGATCATGGGGGAGAGGTGTTCGTCGCAGGCTCCCCGCTCAAGCTCGGTAGCCCCGAAGACTCACGGCACAGCGGTCTGCGTTTTGTACACCAGGACCTCGGACTCATCGAGGCGTTCAGCGCCATTGAGAACTTTGGCCTCACGAGCGGATTCCCGCGCGGCACGTTTGGTATCGACTGGGCGCCGCTGCGCAAGATCGCGACCGAATCCCTGGCGCGTGTTGGCGTCACGATCGATCTGGACGCACCGGTTTCTACCCTGAGCGCGGTGGAACGCACGGCGCTCGCGGTAGCGCGATGCCTCGACGATTCGGAGCTCGGCCCCGCCCGGCTGCTGGTGCTGGACGAGCCGACCGCGGCGTTGCCCGTCGATGACGTGGAACGTCTCTTTGAGATTGTGCGAGAAGTGGCAGCTCGCGGAGTTGCCGTGATGTATGTTTCGCACCGCCTCGATGAGGTCACCCAACTCTGCACAGGCATCACCGCGTTGCGGGATGGTCGCGTTGTTGCCAGCACGACCACAGCCGGACTTGATCGTGCCGGGCTTGCTGCTCTCATCGTCGGCGAGGAGATTGCTGCTGACGACGAGCGTCGCCCCGCACCCACGGGGCAACCGGCACGCGTGTCGATTTCGGGATTGAGCTCAACGACGCTTCGACAGTTCGACGTTGAACTGGCACCTGGCGAGATCGTCGGAGTGGCCGGCCTTGACGGGTCTGGCCGAGAGACTGTTGCCTCCGCTCTCTACGGAGATGCCAACGGGCGGGCAGAAACCGTCGTGATTGACGGAGAACAACTTGAATCACTGACGCCGGCGGCGGCGATTCGAGCGGGCATTGCGCTCGTGCTCGCCAACCGTGAGCCCGGGGCCGCTGTTCGCGGCATGAGTATTGCCGAGAACCTGACGATGGGCGATATCGACGGGCTCACCCGATTCGGTGTGATCAACAAAGCAGCTGAAAAGCAGCGTGTTGACCTCTGGATGGAGCGCCTTGATATTCGGCCACGCGTGCCCAGCCGCGACTATGCCGCGCTCTCTGGCGGTAACAGGCAGAAGGTCATCTTCGGCAAATGGCTCAATGTTGGGCCGCGCCTGCTCGTCATGGATGACCCCACGAGTGGCGTCGACATTGGCGCACGAAAAGCCATGTACGAACAGGTGCGTGATGTTGCCGCGACTGGCACGCCGGTGCTTGTTGCGTCCTCCGACCTCGAAGACCTCACCCGACTGTGCGACCGCGTGCTCGTGCTGGTCGACGGCCAGGTGAGTGAACAACTGCACGGATCCGAGATTTCAGAGCACCGGCTCATCGTGGCGATGTCGCCAGACAGCTAGCCGCCGCTCTCTACAAGCACTCCAGAAAAGAGGACGCTCTCGTGACTGAGAACAACCGAAACTTCTTCAAAACCCTCGCTCCGCGCAACATTGGTGCGGTCTATGTGTGGCTCCTGCTGATCCTGATCTTCAGCCTGTGGATCCCATACACCTTCTTACGCAGCAGCACCCCGCTGGGCATTCTTAACCAGAGCACGGTCACCGCGATGATCGCGATGGCGGTGATCATGCCGCTCGCGGTCGGCGTCTTTGACCTCTCCATCGGCGCGGTGATGGGCTTCTCGCTGGTGACGGCCGGTTGGCTCCTTGGCAACACAGACCTGCCCATCCCCTTCGTTATCGTGCTGACACTGTGTGGCGGTGCGCTCATGGGGTTGCTCAACGCCTTCGTCATTTTGAAGCTCCGCATCGACTCCTTCATCGCAACGCTCGCCACCGGCGCGATCATCTCGGCGATCACCGTCGGTGTTGCGAACAACAAGATTCTGACGGTGGGCATCGCTGGCGAGTTCAGCAAGATCTCGACCGGGAGTCTCCTCGGCATTCCGCTGCCCGTCTACTACATGCTCATCATCATGATCGTCCTCGGCTTCGTGTTGGAGCGCACCGCAACCGGCCGTCGCATGTACGCCGCTGGTTTCGGCCCGGAGGCTGCACGGTTGGCGGGCATCAACGTCGACCGCCTCAAGCTCGGCGCGATCCTCGTCTCCGCGATCCTCGCCTCGTTCGCAGGCATCATCCTGCTCGGTCGCATCCAAGCAGCTGACCCGATGGCAGGAAACGCCTACATGATGCCGGCCTTCAGCGCCGCGTTCCTAGGGGCGACACAGTTCCGCGGCGGTCGCTTCAACTCGTGGGGAACGGTCGTGGCCGTGCTCATGCTGCAGACCGGGTCGTACGGACTCTTGCTGACCGGCGTCGGCCAGTGGGCCCCGCAAGTCTTCCAGGGTGTCGTCCTGATCGTCGCCGTGGGAATCACCGTCATCCAGCGCAAGGCAAAGCCCGCGAAAGTGCGCAAGAAGCGTGAGGGTGCACAACCATCGGTGGTGTCTGGCAGTAGGCCTCCCGCCCCGGAACCGCAGGCTGAGCAATCCGCGCCAGATATGGTTCCGGTAGAACGGTAGCCAGTCCCGAGGCCGCCACATCAGATACCGGAGTGGCGGCCTCGGGCGTCATATGGCGCGGGGTACTCAGAGGACGGTTGTAAGATCAGCCAACGGCAACGATCGCCGAACGTGGCAACGCGTCGGCTCTGGCGCGTCCACTTCTTACATCGAAGGACTCGATATGACGCGTATTTCTGAATCTGGATATTCCGTTGCCATCGTTGGCGCGACCGGTCAGGTCGGCACCGTGATGCGCGAAATTCTCCAGGAGCGCGCCTTCCCAATTCGTGAGCTGCGACTGTTTTCGACGGCACGCTCCGCAGGTAAGGCCATTGAGTTCGGTGGCCAGTCGATCATCGTTGAAGATGTCGCGACCGCCGACCCCACGGGCATTGAGATTGCCCTGTTCTCGGCCGGAGCGACGGGCTCGCGCGCGCACGCCCCCCGTTTTGCCGAAGCCGGCGCCGTTGTCATTGACAACTCCAGCGCTTGGCGCATGGACCCGGACGTCCCGCTCGTCGTCAGCGAAGTAAACCCGGAAGCGACCGTCAACCCGCCCAAGGGCATCATCGCCAACCCCAACTGCACCACGATGGCAGCGATGCCCGTCATCAAGCCGCTGCACGAAGCTGCCGGCCTTGAGCGTCTCATCGTCTCGACGTACCAGGCGGTGAGCGGTTCGGGTCTTGCTGGCGCTCAGGAGCTCCTGGGCCAGGTCGAAGGCGTGCTGGCCCAGGGCAATGTGCTTGACCTCGTGCACGACGGCGCAGCCGTTGACTTTCCGCAGCCGGAGAAGTACGTCGCACCCATCGCGTTTGATGTGATTCCGCTCGCGGGCAGCATTGTTGACGATGGCCAGGGCGAGACCGACGAAGAGAAAAAGCTGCGCAACGAAAGCCGCCGGATCCTTGGCCTGCCCGACCTCCGCGTCGCAGGCACGTGCGTGCGCGTTCCGGTTTTCACCGGCCACTCGCTGTCGATCCACGCCGAATTTGCCGACGACATCACGCCCGACCGCGCCCGCGAGATTCTCGCTAAGGCTCCCGGCGTCGCGCTCGAAGAGGTTCCGACTCCGCTGCAGGCGGCTGGCAACGACCCGAGCTACGTCGGTCGTATCCGTGCCGATCAGTCGGCGCCGGAAAACAAGGGTCTCGTGCTGTTCATTTCGAACGACAACCTCCGCAAGGGTGCCGCGCTGAACGCCGTGCAGATCGCCGAGGTCGTCGCCAAGCGCTTGGCTTCATAAGCTCCCATTCACATGACAATCGCGTCGGGCCTGCGGGCTCGGCGCGATTGTCGTCTCGCCGAAGTTCCCTAAACCGCGCGGGTTGGGCATGATGGCGTCATGTTCATTCGGTCTCGCCGCGACATCATCGACGGTTCCACTGGCCGCCGCTGGGCGCTCGACGCCAACGACGGCGTCATGACGACCACCGGCGCAATTCAGGGATTTATGGGCGCAGGCGCCGACATGACGACGGTCAGCTTTGCCGCAGCCATCGTGCTCATCACCGGGGCGCTGTCGTTGGCTGCCGGAACCTTTGCTGAGCTTGCGCAGGAACGCGGGCACCAGCGTCGGGCCGTTGAACGCCAGCAGGTGCTGTTGGCGCGGTCGCCTGAGGAAGAGTTCAGCGACCTTGAAGAGCATTACAGCAACCTTGGTTTGGATGCCCCGTTGGCAAAGCAAGTGGCAACCCAACTCACCCAGCGCAACGCGCTAGCCGCCCATCTCGAAACCGACCTCGGCCTCCTTGACCCACCGCCGCCTGCGTGGCAGCCCTGGTGGGGAGGGTTCCTCACGGTGCTTGGCTTCATATCAGGCGCGCTTCCGCTGACAGTCACGGTGCTGCTCGTCTCCGAAGACGTGCGCGCGGTGGCGTCCATCAGCGTGGTCGTGATTTGCCTCACCATGAGCGGCGTCGTCGCGTGGGCTTCGGGCTCAGGAACGGCGGGCCGCGCGATTGCCCGATCGTTGCTTACCGGGCTCTTTGTGGCGGTTGTTGCCTTTAGTGCGGGTTTGCTTCTTGAGGCGATTGACCAGTTCGTGCCGCAAATTGATGTCAACCGAAATAATTAGCAGGCAACGGAATCAAAATTACTGCCGAAAGAAGGGGACTTCTTTCGTATCGGATCAATTGACGAGGCCAAGAACCCGCCTACGGGCAAGGGTGCGGCATCCGACGGCTTAAACTAGTCGGGTGAGTGAAACTGTAGACGTCGTTCTTATTGGTGGCGGAGTGATGAGTGCCACCCTTGGCACCCTTATCTCAGAGCTTCAGCCGGACTGGAAGATCGTCGTCTTCGAACGACTCTCCGACGTCGCGCAGGAGTCGTCCAACGCGTGGAACAACGCGGGCACCGGCCACGCAGCGCTGTGTGAATTGAACTACATGCCTGCCGCAGCCGATGGTTCCGTCAACCCGGCCAAGGCCATCTCGATCAACGAGCAATTCCAGCAGAGCCGCCAGCTCTGGACGAAGCTGATGGAGGAGGGCGTGCTCAACGCTCCTGACACCTTCATCAATCCCACTCCTCACATGACTTTCGTTACCGGCGAAAAAGACGTCAAGTACCTCAAGACCCGCTATGAGGCGCTCAAGAACGAGCCGCTGTTCGCTGGCATCGAGTACAGCGAAGACAGCCGCGTCATCAACCAGTGGGCACCGCTGCTCATGCAGAAGCGTGTTGCAGGCGAGCCGTTCGCGGCGACCCGAGTGCCTGCCGGCACCGACGTTGACTTTGGTTCCGTCACCCGCCAGCTGTTCGACAACATGACGAGCAAGGGTGCGACGCTCTACACGAACCGCGAGGTTCGCAAGCTGAAGCGTCAGAAGGACGGCACGTGGAAGGTGAACTTCCGCGACATGCTCGGCCGCACCCCTGGTTCCATCAACGCCAAGTTCGTCTTCGTTGGCGCTGGTGGCTGGGCCCTCAAGCTGCTGCAGGGCTCGGGCATTCCTGAGATCAAGGGCTATGGTTGCTTCCCGATCGGTGGCCAGTGGCTGAAGACGTCCAACCCTGCCATCGTTTCGCAGCACAAGGCCAAGGTGTACTCGCAGGCTGCCGTTGGTGCGCCGCCGATGTCGGTGCCGCACCTCGACACCCGCGTTGTCGACGGCGAGACCTCGATTCTGTTCGGACCGTTCGCGACCTTCACGCCGAAGTTCCTGAAGAACGGCAACATGATGGACCTCATCACGCAGGTTCGCTTCCACAACGTCTTCAGCATGATCAAGGTCGGACTCACAAACTTCAACCTGATCAAGTACCTCGTTGGTGAGCTCATGAAGACGCACAAGGGCAAGGTGGACTCGTTGCGCGAGTTCATGCCCACGGCGAAGGACGAAGACTGGGTTCTTCTCAACGCCGGTCAACGCGCTCAGGTGATGAAGGGCGGCAAGCTGCAGTTCGGCACCGAGGTCATCGCGCACTCCGACGGCTCGATTGCCGGTCTCCTTGGCGCATCGCCGGGTGCGTCGACGGCCGTGTCGATCATGGTCGACCTGCTGAACACGTGCTTCCCCGACCGCATTGGCGAGTGGGAACCGCGCCTCAAGGAGCTCATCCCCACCTATGGCGAGACGCTGAACGACAAGCCGGCTGAGGCTGACAAGGTCGTCTCAGAAACCGCTGAGGCGCTGCAGATCAACCGCTAAGCACTCACGCTTTCACGAGCCCGTCCCTTTCGAGGGGCGGGCTCGTTTGCGTTCACGTACCCGCGGTTCTGTCCTGCGTAGGAGCCACATCTTTGTAGACTCTTCTGGTGGCCAAACTGTACTTCCGCTATGGCGCGATGAACTCCGGGAAGTCGACTGCACTCTTGCAGGCGGCCTACAACTACGAAGAACGCGGCCAGCGTGTGCTGCTGGTGAAGCCCGCCATCGATACCAAGGGCGCGAGCCAGGTCGAATCGCGCCTGGGCATGACGCGTGAAGTCGATATTCTGTTGCCAGCCGATGCTGCCGCGCGCGACGTGATTACCGCCGCACGCGAGCGCCTGGCGCGAGATGCGGCAGATGCGCTGGTGCCTGGGGAACACCGTATTGCGTGTCTCCTCGTCGATGAGGCGCAGTTTCTCACTCCTGCGCAGGTCGACGACATGTTCCGTATTGCGGTGCTTGATGGCATTCCGGTGATCGCCTACGGAATCCGCACCGACTTTCGCACGCAGGCATTTCCGGGTTCACGGCGGCTGCTGGAAATCGCGCACTCGCTTGAAGAGCTCAAGACCATTTGTCGTTGCGGGCGCAAGGCCGTGTTCAACGGTCGGGTGATCGGCGGACGCTTTATCTTCGACGGCGATCAAGTCGCCATTGACGCAGCGACGGCGGCCGTGCGTGACGAGCACTTTGTGACATATGAATCGCTGTGCGGCTCGTGCTATCTCGAAGAATCGAACGGGGTGCTTTTGCCGCAGGGCGTGCAATAGGCCGGGGCTGAGAAGCCGCGCCACGTAAACTGGGTTCATGCGCGTACTTCTCGCCGGCGGCGCCGGCTACATTGGCACTCACACGGCCGTGGCACTGCTCGATGCAGGCCACGAGGTCGTTCTCCTTGACGACCTGTCGGCAACGTCGGCCGTTGCCGCTGAGCGGGTCGCAGAAATTACCGGCAAGCCCGCACCGCTCGTTGTCGGTGACGCCAAGGACCCGGCCACGGTGTCGAGCGTGTTCGACGAGTATGGTCCGTTTGACTCGATCATTCACCTCGCAGCGCACAAGGCCGTAGGGGAATCCACCCAGTTGCCGCTGAAGTACTACTCCAACAACCTCGGCAGCACGTTTACGCTGCTGAGCGTGGGCATCGAGCGTGGCCTGAAGTCGTTTGTGTTCTCCAGCACCGGAACCGTGTACTCCGACCCAGCGGATCTTCCGTTCACAGAAGAGTCGACGACAAGTGTTGACCTGTCGAACCCCTACTCGAAGTCGAAGCGCATGAACGAGAAGGTGCTCGAAGACGTCGCGGCGGTTTCACCTGACCTCGCCGTGACCGTTTTGCGCTACTTCAACCCGGTGGGCGCGCACTCGTCGGGACTGATTGGCGAAGACCCCGCAGGAATCCCCAACAACCTCATGCCGTTTGTGTCTCGCGTTGCCATCGGCACGCTGGACGAAGTGGGTATCTTCGGCGACGACTACGACACCCCGGATGGCACCGGTCTGCGTGACTACATCCACGTCGTTGACCTGGCAGGCGGCCACGTGGTTGCGCTCGAGCAAGCCCAGCCTGGGTACTGCGTTTACAACCTCGGAACCGGTGAACCCGTCAGCGTGAAGGGTGTCGTCGCGGCGTTCGAGAAGGCCATCGGCCACGAACTGCCCGTCAACATTAAGCCGCGCCGCGCCGGTGACGTTGCCGCAACCTACTGCGACCCGTCGAAGGCAGAGCGTGAGCTCGGCTGGAAGGCACAGCTCACGATTGATGACGCCTGCCGTGACTACTGGACCTGGCAGACGAAGAACCCCCAGGGCTACAACAGCTAACGCGCCTCATCACGAGAACGGCGGCCAGAAGAGATTCGGGCCGCCGTTCTCGTTACGAATTCAGGGGAGTTGGGGGATCAGCTCGTCGAGATGATCCGCGGTGTCGGCAGGGCCGTCTACGCTCACACACTCGACGCCCATATCGAGCACGGGGCGATCGTTGCCACCCAGATCGAGGCGGTCGCCGTAGAACAGCATGTCGTCAAGTGAAATGCCGGTGGCGGCCGCCAGCTTGTTCATCCCGTACGCCTTATCGATGCCCTTTCGGGTGATATCAATTGACGTTGATCCACCCGAGCGCACTTCAAGGTCAGGCAGGTGGACGGCCACGGCGTCGCGCAGACGCGCCTTCTTCGAACCGTCCGGATCCCACGCCTTCTTCGCATCGAGCGGAGCTTGCTGGCCGAGTGCGGAGAACGTGATTTGCGAACCGCGGTCCTCCAAAATGTTGCCCCATGGTTCCGCTTCCCACAGCCCCAGCGCGCGCGCTTCCGCTTCGACGATGCGCAAAGCCGCTGCCTTCTGCTCCGCAGTGAGGTTTTCCGCATACAGCGGGGCGAAGGCGGAACCATCGTGGCGCCAATACTGCGTACCGCACGTGGGCAGCAGGTGAATGCGCGTGAGATCGGTGTCTGAGGGCAGATTCGCGACGAGCTGGCTGTTGAACTGGTCCCACTGACCACCGGAGATGATGGCAACCTCGACGCGCTGGCTGAGCGCAGACAGGAGCGCACCCATTCGAGCGTCGATCGCGGTCTTCGAAGGGGCGAGGGTGTCGTCAAGGTCGAAGGCGACCAAAAGCGGTGTCGTCATAACTCTTCCGGATCAGGTGTCAGAACCGCTCCATCCTATCGACGGCACCTGAGGATTGGCGCCGCGTCAGCGGGTAGCGGCTTGGCGTGTGAGGCGCGAACTACTCCGCGATGATGACGTCGTATCCGGCATCGCGCAGCGAAGTGACCCGGGCCGCATCGGCTGCGGAGTCGGTAAGCACAGCCGCGAAAAGCTCGGTGCCGCCGACCAGCGCGAACGCCGTTTCACCCAGCTTGCTGCTGTCGGTGACAACGACAGCCCGACGTGCCTGCTCGGCCATAATGCGGTTCACGGCGGCTTTAACGAGCCACAGCGGCAACGCAAAAGGGCCGGATCGTATGATCCGGCCCTTTCACTATTGTCGGGGTAACAGGATTTGAACCTGCGGCCTCTTCGTCCCGAACGAAGCGCGCTACCAAGCTGCGCCATACCCCGTGACAACTGTTCTAGTCTATCCCATGTTCGGCTGGGCTCTTGACCATTCCTGCTTGCGGGTGGCGAGAAAACCAAACCGCACCGGCCGAAAACCGTCAAACAAATTGCTTAGCAGCAGTCGTGGTTCCGGAACCATCCGCCTAAGCGGAGCGCGGAACCAGGGTGATAAGGGACGCCTCAGGGCGGCATGCGAAGCGCACGGGTGCGTAGATCGAGTGGCCCACTCCGGCGCTGACGTTGAGGGGGATGGCTCTGCTGTCGTCATGCCACGTGGAGAGCCCGCGTGCCTGGTGCAGCGGAATATCGCAGTTCGCAACGAGAGCACCGAAGCCAGGCATGCGCACTTGTCCACCGTGGGTGTGCCCAGCGAACAATACGTCGGCGCCGCCAGCCATCAAGCCATCGAGCACACGGCGGTACGGTGCGTGGGCGACGCCAAAACGCAACTCGGCGTCGGCAACGCTGGCGGCAAGATCCGGCACCATGTCCATGCGGTCGCGCCCGACGTGCGGGTCATCGACGCCGAAAGCGCCAATGTGGTGGCCACGCACATCGAGCGTGGCGGCAGCGTTGTTCAGCGGCCGCCAACCGAGGGCATCGGTGAAGTACTCATCGAGGGCCCCGGTGTCGAGCGTCTCGACCGGGCCGTCACTGGGCTCGGAAGGACCAGCAAAGTATTTGAGCCAGTTGCGCGGACGCGGGGCAACGATGTCGTTGGAGCCGTGCACGTAGAGTCCTGGCACGCCAGCAAGGCCGGCGAAACTCGCCTTGATTCCGCGCAGGGCGTCCTGGTGGCCGAGATTGTCGCCGGTGTTGATGACGAGATCGGGACGCAACGAAGCGAGCGATGCGAGCCATGCTTGCTTGCGCCCCTGCCACGGTGCCATGTGCACGTCAGACAGGTGCAGGATGCGAATGGGGTCGGTACGCGGCGGCAGGATCGCTACCGTGTGCTGACGCAACGTGTAGAGGTGGCGTTCGATTCCGAAACCCCAGGTTGCCGCGGCGGCACTAGCGATGCCAGCCGCAGCAAAGAGGCGACGTGTTGTGCGTCCTGCAGAACTCACTTGCACTTTTCTCGCTCGTAGGTGATCGAAACCGGAGTCTGCTTCGTCGTCACAGTTCCGGAACCAGGGGACTGTGCGGTGACAGTGCCCTCCTTGGGCGCGTCATCCTTTTCGACGCAGGATTCTTGAATGCTCGTGAACCCGGCGTTGATGAGCGTTGACTTGGCGTTCTTGACAGACATACCCATCACGTCTGGCACAGCACCGCCCTGTCCGTTGCTTGGGGAGATTGTGACGGTCGTGCCAGCGACAACAGAACCGGCGCCCGGATCCTGCTGCTCGATGATTCCGGCGGGCTGGCTACCGGGAATCTCCGGGCCAACAGTGACGGCGAAGCCAGCATCCTCCAGCGCCTTTTCCGCGTCAGCAATGCTCATGCCGACAACGTTGGGGAGGTCTTTGTAGACCTGGCGCGACAGGTTCGGGTCGGGCTGCGGGAATGCAGCTCCACCAAACACGCTGTTGGCGACACCCTGCGATTCGCGGGAGAGCTTGTAGCGAAGATCCGTGAGCTTGCCCGAATCAAGCCAGATCCAGGTCATGTCGCTTTCGCCTTCGGAGTTACCGACCCACGCGGCCGTTGCCACCTTGGAGCTGGACTGCACCATCCAGGTCTGGAACTCTTCGTGCGTACCGGTCTTGCCGAACACCGGCACGCCGTCCCAGTTGTTGGCCTGGCGACCCGTTCCTGCACCATCATTCATGACAGCGCTGAGCGGCACGATGGCGGTTGCGGCGACCTCAGGGCTGATGACGCCGGGGGTACACGTGGTGACCGGAAGCAGGTCTGGGCGATCCTTGCCGTCGGAGTCTGTGACACGGTCGATGAAGCGCGGTTCGCAGTATGTGCCACCCGCCGCGATTGTCGCGTACGCGTTTGCCATCGCGAGCGGCGAAACGTTGTGTGATCCCAGCACGGAGAAGTGACCGGTCGTCATGTCGATCGGGGTCAGTGCGTCTGGTTCGGTTACCGGGAAGCCAGCCTCATCGAGCACACGCTCACCGTTTTCGTCGAGGAGGTAGTTCGGGGTGCCATCGGCCTTGAGGTAGCCGGTGGCAGTTTCGCCTGCTTCGTTCTGAACACTGCCCGTCCAGTAGTTGCCGTTGTAGACGCCGAGATCCATGGCGGTCTGACCGATCTTGCACATGTCGAGCTTCTCAGCCATGGCGAAGAAGCCGGAGTTGAGGGAGTCACGAGTGAAGCGCACAATATCGCCGGTGTAGCCACGGACGCCGTTGTAGTTCTGCACCATCTTTTCGGGGTCGAACTTGATCTTGTCCGTACCACAACCGACCGTCCATGCCTTGCGGTTCACGCCGTTCAGCACCTCACGAATCGAGTGGCCCTCCTTGAGCCATTCGAGGACGGTGAACACCTTGAACGTCGAACCCGCAGGGAAGCCGATACCTGTTCCGAGGCCATAACGCTGATCAGCACCGTAGACCAGGCTGGTGTAGCCGGGGGTGCCAGCGTCCGCGGATGCTTCGCTAAAATGCGTGTTCTGCACCATCGAGAGCACACGGCCGGTTCCGACCTCAACGTTGACGATCGCGGAGCCGAAGTTTGCAATACCCTCCACCGTGGCAGGCACCGTGGACTCCATCGTGCGCATGTTGTTCCACTGCAGATCCCAGTCCATCGTGGTGTAGATCTTCAGACCGCCGCGGTCAAGCATCAGACGGCGTTCTTCTGCCGTCTCGCCAAAGGCGGGGTCGTTGAGAACCTTGATCTTGATCATCTGGCAGAAGTATTCGGCGTCGACGGCCGTGACACAGCCCGAACTCTCGGCCTGAATGTTCGGCGTAATCGGTAACGCGTAGGCCGCGTCGTAGTCGGCCTCGGTGATCTTCTTGTCATCGAGGAGACGGCCCAACACGTAGTTGCGGCGGTGTTTCGTCTCCTGGTAGTTGGTCGCTTCACCGTTCATCTCCCACTCGGGGTGGTCGATACGGAACGAGTTGGGGTTCTGCACCATGCCGGCGAGGATTGCCGCCTGGTCAAGGGTCACATTCGCGGCAGAAACCCCGAAGTAGCGCTGTGCGGCGGCTTCAATGCCGTAAGTGCGGCCGCCGAAGTTCGCAATGTTGAGGTAGCCGAGGAGAATTTCTTCCTTCGAGAAGCGCTGTTCCAACGCGATCGCGTAGCGCAACTCCTGAACCTTACGCTTGTACCCTTCGGCGCCCTCAGCGTTGGTCGCTTCTGTCCAGCAGGCGTCTTTCTCTTCCTGCGTCTCCTTCTCCGCCTCACAACGCTGAATGAGCACGTTCTTGACGTACTGCTGCGTGATCGACGAACCACCCTGGGTTTCGCCTCCGCCTGCAGCGTTGGAGAGCAGCGCGCGGGCGGTACCGATCATGTCGATGCCACCGTGCTCGAAGTAACGCGGGTCTTCCGATGACAGCAGGGAGTCAACGATGTACGGCGACACCTGGTCGTACGTTACCGGCTGGCGGTTCTGTTCCCAGAACTGCGCCATCAGCTGGGGCTGACCCGTCTGCTTGTTTGTGGCGTAAATCTCCGTCGGCAGCATCAACTTGTCGATGGCGAGGAATCCCGGAATATTGTTGAACACGGAGATGGCGCTGGACGCAGCCGTGCTCGTCAGCGCGATCGCGGGAGTGATCGTTGCGGTCAACAAAAGACCAGCGAGGGCGCTCAACGCGGTGAATCCGAGGACTCCTCCGAGCACACCTTTAAACGTGCGATTCTTTCCAGGCATAGGCTTGATCGTAATTGAAAACCCTGGGGATCCGCCCACGGGTGAATGAGAGTCGGGAGAACAATGACGACCTGGGAGTACTTCACCACGCCGCTACTGATTCACAACACCGCCGCGATCCTCAATAACTGGGGCAAGCAGGGCTGGGAGCTTGTGCAGGTAGTTACGAACGCTGAAGGCGGCCTGGTGGCCTACTTCAAGCGTCCGGTTTCCAGCGCTGCTCCGGAGAACGCTGGCCTCGCGTCTGCCGCCGTTGCCGCCAAGCAGTTTGAGGCGTGAACATGACCGTTTCTGCACGACTTGCTGAGCTTGGTATTGAGCTTCCCGGTGTGGCAGCCCCCGTGGCCGCATACATTCCGGCCATTGTTGACGGCCACCTGATTTACACGTCAGGCCAGTTGCCCATGGTGGCTGGTTCTTTGCCTGCGACAGGCAAAGTTGGCGACGGCCACCGGCTGGTCCCAGCGGCCGACGCGACGGCCTATGCTCGCCAAAGCGCGCTCAATGCGCTGGCCGCGGCCGCTGCCGTCGCCGGTGGTGTAGACAACATCACTGGTGTCCTCAAGGTCACCGGATTCGTAGCCTCGGTGCCCGAGTTCACCGGTCAGCCTGGCGTGATCAACGGTGCAAGCGAGGTTCTCGGCGAGATCTTTGGCGAAAAGGGCACGCATGCCCGCTCCGCCGTTGGCGTTCCGGTATTGCCGCTTGACGCCCCTGTGGAGGTCGAAGTCATCTTCACCACCAACTGACGCAACAAAAAGGGATCCGGGGAACCAACTGGTTCCGCGGATCCCTTTTGCTTGCGCGCCTACTTCACCTGGCGAGAGATCGTGCTCATCACCGCGGTATCGGCCAGTGTTGTGGTGTCTCCCACCTCACGACCCTCGGCAACGTCGCGCAGCAGACGCCGCATGATCTTGCCTGAGCGGGTCTTCGGCAACTCTCCCACGATGTAGATGTCGCGCGGTCGAGCGATCGGACCGATCTGTTCACCGACCCACAGGCGCAGGTTTTGAGCCAGACCATCAGGCTGGTGCGTCTTGAGGTAGCTCTCCTTGATTATCACGAACGCGACAACAGCCTGGCCGGTCGTCTCGTCGGACGCACCGACGACAGCGGCCTCAGCAACGGCCTCATTGCCAACCAGCGCTGACTCGATTTCGGCGGTCGACAGGCGGTGACCTGAGACGTTCATCACGTCGTCGACGCGGCCAAGAAGCCAAATGTCGCCATCCTCATCGAGGCGTGCACCGTCGCCAGCAAAGTAGTAGCCCTTGTCTTGGAACATCTTCCAGTACGTCTCGACGAAGCGATCCGGGTCGCCCCAGATGCCGCGCAGCATGCTCGGCCATGGTTCGGTGATGACCAAGAGGCCGCCATTGCCGTCGCCGACGTCGTTGCCCTTTTCATCGACGACATCGATTGAGATTCCGGGCAGCGCTACCTGGGCTGACCCGGGCTTTGTTTCGGTGATACCGGGAAGCGCTGAAATCATGATGGCGCCCGTTTCGGTCTGCCACCAGGTGTCGACGATCGGGGTGGAATCGCCACCGATGACGTGGCGATACCACATCCAGGCTTCGGGGTTGATCGGCTCGCCCACTGAGCCGAGCAGGCGCAGGGAGGAGAGGTCAAACTGCTCAGGGACCTGTCGACCCATCTTCATGAACGAGCGGATCGCGGTCGGTGCCGTGTAGAGCACGGTGACGCCGTACTTTTCGACGAGCTCCCACCAGCGGCCCGGGTGCGGGCTGTCAGGGGTTCCTTCGTAGAGCACCTGGGTCGCGCCATTGGCGAGCGGGCCATAAGTGACGTAGGTGTGTCCGGTGATCCACCCGATGTCGGCGGTGCACCAATATACGTCGGTCTCAGGGTGCAGGTCGTGAACGGTGCGGTTCGTGAAAGCAGCCTGCGTGAGGTAACCACCCGACGTGTGCAGAATGCCCTTCGGGTTGCCTGTGGTTCCGGACGTGTACAGGATGAAGAGCGGGTTCTCAGCTTCGAAACCCTCGGGGGTGTGCTCGTTGGATGCCGACGGAACCAGATCGTTCCACCACAGGTCGCGGCCCTCGGTCCACTGCACGTCGTTGCCGCAGCGGTTTACGACGAGCACCTTCTCAACTGTCGCCTGAACGCCGTTGCCTCGATCAGACAGCGCCTGGTCGACGGCCGGCTTAAGCGGAGATACACGACCCTTGCGGTAACCACCATCAGCCGTAATGACGACCTTGGCGCCGGCATCGTCGATGCGGGAACGGAGGCTGTCGGCCGAGAAGCCGCCGAAGACGACGGAGTGGGCGGCACCAAGGCGTGCAACGGCCAACATTGACGCGATGGCCTCGGGAATCATGGGGAGATAGATCGCAACGCGGTCTCCCTTGCCGATACCGAGGTCAGTCAGCACATTCGCGAGGCGCTTAACCTCATCGGTCAGCTGCGCATACGTGACCTCTCGGGTATCTCCAGGTTCGCCTTCGAACAGCAGCGCGACGCGGTCGCCGTTGCCTGCCTCGACGTGACGGTCAAGGCAGTTGTAGGCGACGTTGAGCTTGCCATCGGCAAACCATTTCGCGAACGGCGGGTTGGTCCAGTCGAGGACCTCCGTGAAGGGGGTGCTCCAGGTCAGCAGTTCGCGAGCCTGATCTGCCCAGAACGCTTCCCGGTCGGCCTTGGCCTCTGCGTACATCTCCTGGGTAGCGATCGCGTTGTCGACGAACTCGGGGGACGGTGCAAACTTGCGGGTTTCGTTCAACAGGTGATCGATCTGACTGCTCATTCGCGTATGCTCCTTTGCGAAAATGACGAACGCCGCTTCGTTGCGGCATGGGGTGAATTTATCGGCGGAGCGCGGGAGCGACTACTGCCGAAAGTCAGTTATCGGCATTGTGGGCACGTGCGGCGCCGCCCGCATGTGCCGGCCGCCGCACGCGTAGGTGCCCGACACTGCACGCATACATCCTTCGAGCGCGGCACAAGTGCGGTGTTCGTCGTATAGTCGTAGAGCCGAACGATCTGATTCTGGCACCGCAACGGCCGATACGGTTCCCCCAAGCCACGGACGTTGCTGGGCGGCGCTCCACTTCCCCCGGTTGGAGCGTCGCCCTTCTCTTTGGGGAGATGCGTGTTGGCGCCGCGTACGGAGTGTCATCGCCCCTCGCCGTTGTCGACGCTCATTCCTCCACAACGGTGACATTTTCGGGAAGCGTGCACACCCTGGTGCGGGTTCGCTTGCGGGCACCACGATTTTCCTATCGTCGTTGGCATGGTTGAAGCATTCGTCATTCATGCCGAACACGTGGCTGCGCCGCTCGTTGCGCGACCTCGCGTCTTGCAACCTCTTGCGCGCTACCTCGACGATCCCGAGGTCACCGACGTCTTCATCAACGGCGCACGCGGCCTCTTCATTGATCGAGGTCAGGGGAGCGAGAAAGACGAATCCTGGGGTGCATCGGAGCGGGAGGTGCGTGACCTCGCCGTCTCCCTGATGGCCGCGGGCGACCGACACATTGACGATGCGCACCCGTGTGTTGATGTGCGCCTTGAGGGTGGTGTTCGGGTGCACGCGGTGCTCGCACCGATTGCGGTGGACGGAACCACGATTTCGATTCGCATTGCGCGGATGGCTGGGCAGAGCCTCACTGAGCTAGCGGCAGCAGGGATGTTCACCAGAGAACAGGACGCGTGGCTGCGCGAGAGTGTGGGCAGGCGCGCCAACTTCTTAATCTCGGGAGCGGGCGGAAGCGGTAAGACCACGCTGCTCTCGGCGCTGTTGAGCGAGGCGGCGCCGTCCGAGCGCATTCTCACGATCGAAGACGTCCAGGAGATCCGCCTCCAGCATCCGCACCATGTGGCCTTGGAGTCTCGCCAGGCGACCGTTGAGGGTGCCGGTGCCGTCTCGCTTGCGCAGCTCGTACGCGAAGCGCTTCGGATGAGACCCGATCGACTCGTGATCGGTGAATGTCGTGGTGCGGAGATCCGTGAACTCCTCAGCGCACTGAATACCGGGCACGATGGCGGTGCCGGAACCATTCATGCCAATGGTCTGCACGACGTGGCAACGAGACTGGAAGCGCTGGGCGCTCTCGCTGGCCTCGATGCGGCGGCCCTCGCCCGACAGGTGGTCAGCGCCATGGACTTTGTTGTCCACCTCACTCGATCATCGAGCGGCGTGCGGCGCGTCGACGCGATCGGAGAGTTCGCCCTGCACGATGGGCACCTGGTCGTGCACCCCACAGAGCCAGCGCAGGGCACGCCCCGAACGGAACCTGCGGTAGTGGGGCCGGTCCGACTGAACCAAAGGTTGCGTGATGACCATGCGGCGTGAACATTCGGCCGATGTGGCAGCGACGACGCTTCGAATCGCGGTACTGCTGGAGTCCGGGGCGATTCCGGAACGTGTTTTCTCCTACATCGCCGAAGCCTGTGATGACGATGACCCGATCGGAGATTTTGCTGCTCGAGTGAATGTTCGCATCCGCGCAGGCGTGGGTGTGGCCGACGCCGTGGAGGCTGAGGGCGGGTCATGGGAATGGGTAGCGAGTGCCTGGCGCATTGCGACGGCCGTGGGATCACCGGTGTCGCCGGCATTGCGATCGATGGTGGGCGTCGCCAATGATGCTCGCGAAGCTGCCAACGAAGTGCGCATCGCGCTTTCCGAACCAGCATCGACCGCCCGTCTCATGATGTGGTTGCCCGCGGTTTCTGTCGTCATGGGAGTCGTGCTCGGGTTCAACTCATTTGTCATTCTCACCACCAACCCCATTGGTATCGCGTGCCTGGTTCTCGGGGTCGGCATGATTGTCCTTGCCCGCTGGTGGACCAGACGAATCGTCGCCGCAGCGGCTCCCAGCACCGTGGTTCCTGGACTGCGGGCGGAACTCATGTCGATTGCATTGGCAGGCGGAGCCTCTCCGGCACGCGCACAGCAGTTGGTCGACGATGTTGACGTGGGCGGTGCCGCCGAGGCCGATGAAACCGCTCATATCTTGCGCTTATCGCGGATTGCTGGGGTTCCCGCGGTTGACCTGTTGCGGGCGAGCGCGAGTGCGATGGTGGCCCAAGCGCGAACCACTGGGCGCCTTCGCGCTACGCGTCTCGCCACCAAACTTTTGCTACCGATCGGGGTGTGCGCCCTGCCTGCGTTCTTCCTGCTGGGTGTTGCGCCGATGATGCTCAGCGTGATCGCGAGCACCGAGGTGCCGCTATGACCGTGCCCACCTACTCACGTGCCCACATCAGAAAGGAATGTCATGACACTCATCACCGCACCGTTGCGCGGTTCCGCGTGCAAAACGCGGGCTTTGCGCGGCTCCTCCCGTCGGCCGAGAGGCCTCATCGAGCGCGCTCGAGCCGTCGCGTGCGACGAAACAGGTGCAGCCACCGCGGAATACGCGATCGCCACGATGGCGGCCGTCGCATTCGCAGGCCTACTTGTGGCCATCATGCGATCAGACGAAGTCAAGCAGATTCTGACCGATCTCATCGAACGCGCCCTCACGGTGCCCTAACCCGGTTGCACCCCGTGCGTCGGCAGTGGCTACGAGTGCGCGCGCTTGGCCGTTCACAACGGGGGAGCGCGACCGCAGAGTTTGCGATCGCGCTTCCCGCTGTGGTGCTGGTTCTGCTTGTGATGTCTGCCATGATCTCGGCTCAGGGCAAACAGATTCTGCTCCAAGACTCCGCTGCCGACGCTGCGCGACTGATTGCGCGTGACGATGATGTCGTGCGCGCGGAATCCGCCATCACGACGGCGGTGAGCGGCGCGACGATGGACGTAACATTCGTCGACGGTGATGTGTGCGTCACCGCTTCTGCGACCGTCAGTATCGTGGTTCCGCTCACCCTCAGCGCCCGGGCATGCGCGCTCGCGGGAGGGCTCTAATGAGCGTGATGATGAGCCTCGGAACCATGGCTGCCGTCAGTACGCTGGCGTGCGGTATCGTGGCCGCCGGCGGAGCCGCTGTTACAGCGCAACGCGTGAGCGCAGCGGCAGACGCTGCGGCACTGGCCGCCGCCGACACCGCATTGGGATTCAGCGCAGGCGATCCGTGTGACAACGCCGCCCGAATTGCCGGAGCAAACCGCGCCACACTCACCGAATGCGTTATCGACGCTGCCATGGTGCGGGTGAGTGTGCAGGCCACGTACGCAGGCTTCCCGATTGCCGTCGCGGCTCGCGCCGGATCGACGGGAAGTGCAGTCGCTATGAATGCCGCAGGGTGGGTGCGTCCAAGCGACGGCGACATCACCTCGTCCTTTGGCCAACGGGAAGTGCAGTGCGATGCGTCAGGGTGCGCCTCGAGTTTCCATGAGGGCGTGGATTTTTCAGCGGGGTGCGGTGCGCCGATTTACGCGGCACGGGCCGGAACCGTCATCAGCGCTGGCGACGGTGGGGGTTATGGCAATCAGGTGCGTATTGAGCACGAAAACGACCTCACGACCGGCTACGCGCACATTCAAAATGGCGGGATTCTCATCGCGGTGGGCGACACCGTCGTTGCCGGGCAGCTCATTGCGTTGGAAGGAGATACCGGGCAGTCATTCGGTTGCCACGTCCACATCACACTCGAACAGAACGGAGCCCTCATTGACCCCATGACCGTTCTCGACTGACCGACCGCTGACGCCAGCTCAGATTTGCCATGGTGCGATTCAGCAGCACACCATATCGGGGTGCATGTTCTCGCCCATCGCGCCATAAGCTGTGCGTTGTGACCATCACCGATGCGCCGGCACCGCAACCACCGTCAACACGGTCGCGGCTCCCTGTCATATTCGATCGCGTACCGACGGTGGTGTACCTCGCGTTTGTGGCAGCGGTCCTGGTCGGCGCAATCGCGATATTCGGTGGACTCAAAGATGGTCACAAGACGTGCGCCACCGCAAAAGCGGGCGAAGTTATACACCTCGGTATTGCTGACGTCACGATCGATAGCGTTCGTCTCACAACCACCGACAATTACGGTGACCCGGACGAAAATGGCGGTGAGTTTCTGACGCTTCGCGTAACCGTCACGAACACGTTTGACACCACATACTCGGTCACCGAACTCTTTACGGCGGGCACATTGACCAACCCCACCTATGGGGTCAATGCCATCGCGATCGATGAAGATCTCGAACTTGATTACCCCTCGATTCGCACCGCAAGTGGCGACGCCTCGGTTCAGCTCGGCCCGAAACTCACGCAAACGTACGACATCACGGTGCTTGCCATTGAACCACCGACTGATCGCGACTTCCTCACCATTGCCTTCGCCCCCAGCCAATACACGCCAAACAAGTTCCTTCGTGACACCTCAGACGGCTACTACGAAACCCTCGACACCATCGCGATTGGCGAGTTCGCCATCACGGATGAAGTCGGTGCACCATGAAGCGCCTCACAGCTTGGGGCATAGCGTTCGCTTTGCTCGCCGGCGGCTGGCTCATCTCCCTCGTCACGCCCCAGGAGGTCGCGTGGCGCGACGGATTCCCGATCACGGGTGTGGTCGGCGAAGAGATCGCTGACCGAAACGTCAGCGTCACCATTACCGACGTAACTCTCACCGATGACGTGGTCGAAGGTTCCGATATCTATCCGCAGAGCGATGGCGCCATCTGGGTCGTCATCGGGATCACGGCGCAATCACTCACAGACGAAACCGAAGGCACGATCAAACACGCCACTCTCAACATCGAAGGCAACGAGTATCGGCCCTCAGATCGCGTGCGAAACAGCATGCAAGACGCGCGAATTTTCGTCGCCGCACCGTCACGGGGTTATCTCGTTTTTGAGATTCCGGAACCAGATGCTCACAAGACGGGGGAGTTGCGGCTGGGCTCGCGTTGGGACGTCGACAACGCTGACACCTACCTCGCCTTCGCCATCGATCTCTCCGTTGCCGAGCAGGTGCCGACGATAGAGGTCGATTCAGCCGTGGTGGGGTACTGACATGTCGAGCTGGATGCGTGCGAATCGGTGGGCTCTCATGACGCTGCCGATCGCGATCACTGCTTTTGTGTTGGCGGTTTGGTTGATCGCCATCCGCCCGACGATCGTACAGACCGGCGGCACAGCCACCCGCGTGAACATTAGCGACACGTTCAAGCTGGAAGAAACGACGGTCACCGACATGAGCGTGTCGTTTCAGCGCCCAGCGACTGATGAGCCCATGATCGGCGTCGAAGTCGTATTGATCGCCGTCGACGCCGATGCGCCTGAAGACGCCACATACAACTGTCATGTCGAGTTGCGGCACGACCAAGACCCCACCCTTGTCTTCCGGCCGACGTCGATGGAGCTGGGTCTCACTGGCGAGGCGAGCTTCACCTCGAACTGCGTCGGTTCGCCCAGCGAACAATCTGATGAGTACCTGGTGTTCCTCATTCCTGAGGGGCTCACCGGCAACTTCACCCTGATTTTTCTTGACCCCGATCAGCCAGTCGAGGTTGAATTCTCGCGCTGACGGGTGAACGGAACCAGATTCTCGACACCGGGGGCGATGGTTCCGGAACCAGCAGGTGTCTTCTGCACGCCGCCGTTCCGTGCCGTGCCCAAGACGCCGTCGTAAGCCGCCGCGATCAGCGCAATGCGGATGGGCTCAGAAATGAGCGCCGGAATCACCGAGATGAGGGGCAGGAACATGACCCACCATTCCCATGCGTGCGCTCCGAAAAGACGGGGGATTCCGGCAGCAAGTGTCTGATCGAGGAACAGCCACGCCTGCGAAAGCAAGAGATAGAACGCAATGCGGATGGGGCCAGCGTGGAGGAGGAGCGTTCCTGCTTCCAGGATCGGCTTTACGCGACTACTCGCGAGCCCCGCCGTGTCACGAAGTCGGCGTTTCGCGGCCGCGTTCAGGCGGTCGTAGCGTCGGGTGATGCGCTCCATTTTGGGACGTTGCACGGCAATCGCTTCGCCGAACACGACGCCGGCGATAAGGAGCCACGCGAGCGGAACCACGCTGAGGTTGAGAATGACCGTGACAACCTGCACGATGGCCTCCCAGGCCACCGCGACTGCGGGAATGCTGACGGCAAACCAGTCGCCGAAGTCGTTTGTCCACTGCACAACAGCGCGAGAGGCGATCCAATCCTCGATCGCGACGGTAAACGAGGATGCGCCGTAGATGAGAACGAGAACCCACACCACATCGAGGTACACCGCTGGCACGCGGGTCCAAATCGGCAGCTTGTTTTTGAACTTCTCCCATGCCTGTTTCAGGACGAAGCACGTGACGAGCAAGATCAGGAGAGCGGGAGACACGTCGAACTGCGTCGCATTGCCGATATCAGAACCGGCACCGACCATCACCTGGTTTTGCGAAATGGTGAGAATGCGCGCGAGATCCTCACGGAAGAAGCCGGCCGCATAGTAGAAGGCAAAGAACGGAATGACGGAGGAGAGCACAGCCTCGCTGAACCCAGCCCGGCGCGCACCCACTGTGCGCTCGGTCGCGGGCGCGAAGCGGTTCAGGGTGGGAAGTGCGTCACGGGTGATCAACATCATCGCAACGAAAGCCAACAGCTTCGACAGCACCGCCAGGGGTGCGATCAGCACAAGGGCGAAGGAAGAGTAGGCGCCCACGATTCCCGATACCCAGATCAGAATGTAGTGTGCGGTGTGCCCGATAAGGTACGCGGCGCCGAGGGCCGGACCGTGCATGACGAGCACCCGACCCCACGTGCGCAACAGAGCGAGCATGAGACCAAACTAGTGCCAGCGGCGCCGTCTGCCAGGGAAACGCCGTAAGGTGTGACGTGACGACTTAATGTTTCTCTGCGTCCCGTGCATCGTAAAACTGGTCGTCGCGCAAGCCACATCACGCTCTGAGACTCGCACTGCGCACACGTTTCTCCCTGTCGATACCGGGGAGGGGGCGTGTATGGTGTGCTCTCGGAGGAAGGAACACTCTTGGCAAACGGCAAGAAGCTCGTCATCGTTGAGTCACCGACGAAGATGAAGTCAATTCAGGGCTATCTCGGCGACGACTATGAGGTGCTCAGCTCGGTCGGTCACATTCGCGACCTGGCCGATAAGAAGAGCATTCCGGCCGAGAAAAAGGCTGCATACGGCAAGTACTCCATCGACATTGAGAACGGCTTCGACCCGCTCTACGTCGTCAGCGACCGCAAAACAAAGACGGTCCAGGAGCTTAAGCGTGCCCTGAAGAACGCCGACGAAGTGCTCCTCGCAACTGATGAGGACCGCGAAGGCGAGGCCATCGCATGGCACCTCCTCGAGACGCTGAAGCCCAAGGTTCCGGTGCGTCGCATGGTCTTCCACGAAATCACGAAGGACGCGATTCAGGCTGCCGTCCACAACACCCGCGAACTGGATACCGCGCTCGTCGACGCGCAGGAAACCCGCCGCATTCTCGACCGCCTCTATGGCTGGGACGTCAGCCCCGTGCTGTGGTACAAGGTTCAGCCCGGTCTTTCCGCCGGCCGCGTGCAGTCCGCCGCGACACGCATGGTTGTCGACCGTGAGCGTGAGCGCATGGCGTTCGTCTCGGCCAGCTACTGGGACGTTGACGCAGACGCAGCGAAAGACAACAACAACTTCCGCATTCGCCTCGTGCGGGTTGATGGCGCATCCCTCGCCCGCGGCACCGACTTCGACGAAAACGGCAAGCTGAAGAAGGCCGTTTTGGTCTTCACCGAAGCCGAAGCCACCGCACTTGCCGACGCGATCACAGCCGCTGGTTCCGGCGATGTGACAAAAGTTGAAGCGAAGCCAGGCACCCGCAGCCCGTACGCGCCTTTCACGACCTCGACGATGCAGCAGGAAGCGGGCCGCAAGCTCGGTTTGAGCGCCAAGAACGCAATGTCGGTGGCGCAGAAGCTGTACGAAAAGGGTTTCATTACCTATATGCGTACCGACTCGGTGTCGCTGTCTGCCCAGGCGATCACCGCCGCCCGCACGCAGGCTGTCACCCTCTACGGCGACGGCGCGGTTCCGCTCAAGCCCCGTGTTTACAAGTCGAAGAGCAAGAACGCGCAGGAAGCGCACGAAGCTATTCGTCCGTCGGGTGAGACGTTCCGCACGCCGTCAGAGGTAGCGTCTGAGCTCAACCGCGACGAGCAGCGCCTTTACGACCTGATCTGGAAGCGCACGGTCGCCAGCCAGATGTCTGACGCCAAGTTTGAGACCACCACGGTGACCGTGGCTGTTGCTGCTGGCGACAAGAAGGCCGAATTCACGGCTTCCGGAACCGTCTATACCTTCAAGGGCTTCCTGGAGGCATACGAAGAGGGCAAAGACGAAAAGCGCAGCGATGCCGACAAGGCCGCTGACCAGTCGCTGCCTGCACTTGCCGTTGGCGACTCCGTGTCCGTGCGCGACGTGGAGGCGAAGGGGCACAAGACCACGCCGAAGCCGCGCTATACCGAGGCATCGCTGGTGAAGGCATTGGAAGAAAAGGGCATTGGACGCCCATCGACCTTCGCGAGCATCATCGACACCATTATCGAGCGCGGTTACGTCACCAAGCGTGGCCAGGCACTGGTGCCAAGCTGGATGGCCTTTAGCGTTGTGCGCCTGCTGGAAGAGAACTTCAGCTCGCTCGTCGACTACGACTTCACTGCAGCGCTGGAAGATGACCTTGACGCGATTTCGCGCGGCGAGCAGAACCGCGTGGAGTGGCTGAAGGAGTTCTACTTCGGCTCAGACAAGCACGTCGGTCTGCGCCACATTGTGGACAACGTCGGTGACATTGACGCGCGTGCGCTGAATGCGACGTCGATCACCGAGAATTCCACCCTGCGCTTTGGCCGCTACGGGCCATATCTTGAGGTTGTTGACCCGGCGAACCCCGAGGCGAAGCCGCGCATCATCAACATTCCGGAAGATCTCGCGCCCGATGAGCTCACGGCCGAGAAGGCAATTGAGCTGATTGAAGCTCCGGTTGCTGGTGACCGTGTGCTGGGTGAAAACCCGGAGAACGGGCGACTCATTGTCGTCAAGGATGGCCGTTTTGGTCCCTACGTGCAGGAGCTCCTGCCTGCGGAGGACGAAGTCGTCGACGAAGCAACCGGTGAGGTTGTTGAGGCGCGGAAGAAGGCCAAGAAGAAGGCCGACGAGCCGAAGCCGCGCACGGGCAGCCTGTTTAAGTCGATGGCTGTCGACACCGTTGATCTGGAGACGGCGCTCAAGCTTCTTGATCTGCCGCGCGTTGTTGGCCTCGACCCGGAGTCGGGCGATGAGATCACCGCCCAGAACGGCCGGTTTGGCCCGTACCTGAAGAAGGGTGCGGACTCGCGTTCGTTGCAGACCGAGCAGCAGATCTTCGACGTCACGCTTGCCGAAGCACTCGAGCTGTATGCGCAGCCGAAGTACGGTGCCCGCAAGGCATCGAGCGCGCTGAAAGAGTTTGACGCTGACCCGGTATCGGGCAAGCCGATCCGTGTGCGCGATGGCCGATTTGGGCCGTACGTGACCGACGGCGAGACGAACGTGACGATTCCGCGCGGTGAAACGCCGGACGACATCACGTTTGAAAAGGCCGTTCAGATGCTCGCTGACAAGCGCGCCAAGGGTCCAGTCAAGAAGAAGGCTCCCGCCAAGAAGGCGCCGGCGAAGAAGACCACCGCGACGAAGACTGCGGCGGCCAAGAAGACGACGGCGGCCAAGACCACGGCAGCGAAGAAGACCACGGCTACGAAGACCACGGCTACGAAGACCACGGCGGCCAAGAAGGCTCCCGCAAAGAAGGCGGCGGATAGCGAGTGAGTGCTCGCGGGCTCTGGATCACGATCGAGGGCGGAGACGGCTCAGGCAAGACGACGCAGTCGGCCTTGCTGATGGAGTGGTTGCAGACCCTCGGCCGCACGATCGTGCACACGCGTGAACCGGGTGGCAGCGAAGTCGGCGAGCTGATCCGCAACATTGTCTTGCACCACCGCGGCCATATTGCGCCGCGTGCCGAGGCTCTGCTGTATGCCGCCGACCGTGCGCATCATGTGGCGACCGTGGTGCGCCCAGCGCTCGAGCGCGGCGACATTGTGCTGCAAGACCGGTACCTCGATTCCTCCGTCGCGTATCAGGGCGCTGGCCGCGTGCTTGATGCGGGGGAGGTGCGTGACCTTTCGCTCTGGGCAGCAGAGGGTGCGCTACCGGATGTCACGGTGCTCTTGGACATTGACCCGGTTATCGCGCGGCAGCGTCTCGACGCGGCCGACAAGCCTTTCGACCGTCTGGAAGCCGAGAAGCTGGAATTCCACACGCGGGTGCGCGATGCCTACCTCGCGTTGGCTGCGGCGGAACCAGAACGCTTCATCGTGGTGGACGCGCAACAGTCAGTGGACAAAATAGCCGACCAGATACGTACCCGCGTACAGCGAGCGATCAACGCTGAGTGACTCTGTCCGTCGTCTTCTCGACGATGAGCGCCGCTCTTCTGGCGCATCGACGCGTTCCAAGCGAAACGCCAGACGGCGTCGGTGGTGCCGTCTAGGCTGGTGGCATGACTTCCGCGCCTGGCACACCTGCTGATTCCGCCTGGGACGCAGTGTGGGGGCAGCCCGCAGCGGTCGAGCAGTTGAAAAATGCAGCCGAAAACCGTGCGGAGATGACGCACGCTTGGCTCATCACCGGGCCCCCTGGTTCCGGCCGCTCGACCCTCGCCTACGCGTTCGCAGCGACCCTCATCGCCCGTGACGCGAACGATGAGCACACCGTGCAGCAGGTTCTCGCCGGAACCCACCCCGACCTCGTGCGCCTGCGCACCGAGGGCGTCATCATCCCGGTGAAAGATGTGCGCGCTGCCGCGGCCCGAAGCTATCTTGCGCCGTCTGTCGGGCGGCACCGTGTGGTTGTCATCGAAGATGCCGACCGCATGGCGGAGCAGGCGTCGAACGCGATTCTGAAGGCGCTCGAGGAGCCGCCGCCTGAGACGGTGTGGATCCTCTGCGCACCGAGTGACGTTGACCTGTTGCCCACGATTCGTTCCCGAGTTCGCATGGTGCGGCTGGCGGAACCAGAAGTCGCCGACGTTGCGGATTTGATCGTTCGTCGCACCGGGGCTGACCGCGCTGTCGCCGAGCAATCGGCACGGCATGCGCAACGTCACATTGGGATGGCGCAGCGGCTGGCAACGAATCCGGTGTCGCGCGAGCGCCGGGAGAAGACGCTGCGCGACACGCTTCGCGCGCGCACCGTCGCCGATGTGGTGGAGGTCGCTGCCGCAATTGTGCAGGCCGCGACGGATGACGCCAAGACGCTCACAACAGAGCGCGACGCTGTCGAACGTGCCGAGCTGTTGCGAACGGCAGGCATCGCAGACGGTGCCGCGGTTCCGCCCGCAGTCCGGTCACAGGTGACCGCGCTGGAAGACGCACAGAAAAAGCGTGCCACCAGAAGCGTGCGTGACGGCATTGACCGCGTGCTCACCGACCTGCAATCGCTGTTCCGGGATGTTGTGCTCTGTCAGTTTGGGCGCACGGATGACATGATCAATCGGGAGCTCGAGAGCGACATTTCGTTCGTTGCGTCGGCATGGCCGCCGGATCGCACGCTTGCCGTGCTTGACGCCATTACCGATACGCGTGACGCGATCGAGCAGAATGCTGCTCCGTTGCTCGCCCTGGAGAGCTTGCTGGTGACGATCACGACCGGAAGGACACCGTGAAAATCAAGGCCATGAGGCGCTGGAGCGCTGCCCTCGCGAGTGTTGCGATCGGCGCAATCGCGCTGTCTGGGTGCTTTTATGCAGCCATCCCGGAAGGCGCAGGCACCAGCGGCCCGAGCGTGATTCCTACCAAAGCACCGGTGACCGACGGTGTCGCTGACGAATTGGTGTCGTATTACGGGCAGACGCTCGAGTGGGAGGTCTGCGACGCCAACGAAGACATGGACTGCACCATGGTGCAGGTGCCGATGAACTACGCCGATCCGGCAGCGGGCGATATCGAGATTGCCGTTGTGCGGTTACGTGCGTCGTATGGCCACGCGCAGGGCTCATTGCTGATGAACCCTGGCGGCCCAGGTGCCAGTGGCTTTGACTTTGTGATGACGGCGGCCACCTACGTCTTTTCGAAGGAGCTTCGCACCGAGTTCGACATCATTGGTTTTGACCCGCGCGGTGTCGGCGCATCAACCGCGGTGACGTGCTTCGACGGTGCCCAGATGGATTCGTACCTATACGACATTCCCAAGAATGAACGCGGCTCAGATGCGTGGAGCGCAGAGGTCGATGAACGAGCCGCAGAGTTCGCGCAGGCATGCACTGAAAACACCGGCGAGCTGCTCGAGCACATCACCACCGAGAACTCCGCCCGCGATATGGACGTGCTCCGCGGCGTCTTAGGCGACGAGACGCTGAACTACATCGGCTTCTCATACGGAACCTTCCTCGGGGCCACCTACGCGAAACTGTTCCCAGAGCGGGCCGGCCGCCTTGTGCTCGACGGTGCGATTGACCCGGCCATCCCAAGCGCGGATGTCGGAAAAATTCAGGCAGTCGGTTTTGAAAACGCGTTGCGCGCCTACATGAAGGGTTGTCTCGCTGCTAAGGATTGCCCATACAGCGGCGACGTTGATGAGGCGTTGACAGACTTGAGCGAGCTCCTCGCTGAGCTCGATGCGCGCCCCATCACGATTGCTGATGGTCGCAAACTGGGCGCTGACTCGGCCTTCACCGGCGTCGTGTCGGCAATGTACCAGCAGGGCTGGTGGCCTGTGCTGACGCAGGGGCTCGCCGAGGCAGAAGAGGGTAATGGGGAGACCCTCATGTACCTCGCAGACGTCTACAACGGGCGCGAAGGTGCCGAGCTGTACTCCGACAATTCGACCGAAGCCTTCAACGCGTACAACTGCATGGATTATCCGGATGACATGACCGACGCAGAGCTCGACGACGTCGATGCCTACGTTCAGAAAAACGCGCCAACGATCGCACCATACTGGTCAGGCGGCGATACCTGTGCGGCATGGGCGTACCCGCCGTCCGGAACCCGTGGCGCCATCACAGCAGACGGCGCAGCACCAATTCTGGTGGTCGGAACCACGAACGACCCTGCGACCCCATACGAGTGGGCAGTATCGCTCGCTGAGCAGCTCTCCAGCGGTGTATTGCTGACGCGTGTCGGCGAAGGGCACACCGCATACGGCCAGGGCAACTCGTGCATTGACGATGCGGTCGATACGTTCTTGCTTGAGGGAACTCCGCCCGCAGACCAGACAACCTGTAAATAGCCGGCGGCGCGGGGGAGCGCATGTGCGCTTCGACCCGCCCGGGGCGCAGGCCATGTTCATGACCATCGAAAATATGCGCTAGGCTATTTCAGGTTCGTAACACGCGAATTCCACCGGCTCACGCCCGCGGAATTCCGATTACAAACTGGAACGCCACCTTAGCTCAGTGGTAGAGCATCCCACTCGTAATGGGAAGGCCATCGGTTCGAACCCGATAGGTGGCTCCACAGAAAGACCCCCGGCATGCCGGGGGTCTTTCGCTTTGTACCGACCTGGTCGTTGAGCGAGCGAAGCGAGACGCGTCGACCCGCTACGATCGATGGGTGAATGATGCCCTCAATGTGCTCGGTGCCGTGACGGACGTTTTCACGTGGCTGGGAGCGCTGGCGACGGGCTTCTTCGCGATGATGGTGTTCGTGATCGTCGCGCAGCAGAAGACCTGGGTCAAGGTCGACGCCATGCTGGAGACCGAAGGTTCGGCTCGCGTCGCACGTTGGTTTGATGACCGTGCCGGAACCGTGGGCGCGGCAATTCTCACGCCAGCGCAAGCAGCGGAGCTGGGTGATGTTGATCACGCCACGATCTGGGTGCAGCCGGGGCGTACCGGCGCGGTGCGGCTGAAGGCGGTGTCACCGGCGCGACGGCCAGCCACGGCCGCTCTCGTCGCAAGCGCGACGCTGCTCGTGCTGAGTGGCGGCACGTCGATCGCACTCATGATCATCGGCGGCTGACGGATGTCTGCCCGGCGCGTAGGCTCAGAATATGACTCGCGCATTGTTTATCGTTGACGTTCAAAACGACTTCACCGAGGGCGGCGCTCTTGGTGTCGATGGTGGTGCGGCCGTTGCAGCGGCCGTATCGTCATACCTGGCCGAGCACGCACGCGACTACGACCTCATCATCGCGTCGCGAGACTGGCATAACGCTGATGACGACAACGGCGGACACTTTGCGGCGGAGCCCGACTACGTCGACACGTGGCCGGTGCACTGCGTCGCCGATACCGAGGGTGCCGCGTATCACTCAGCGCTCGACGTCTCAGCGGTCACGCACCATGTGAAAAAGGGGCAGGGGAAGCCGGCATACTCCCTGTTCGAAGGGCAGACCGATGCGGGAGAAACGGCTGCTGCGCTCCTCAACGCCCACGGCGTGCTCTCGGTCGATGTCGTCGGCATCGCCACTGACCACTGCGTTCGAGCATCGGTGCTTGACGCGATTGAACACGGCGTCGATGTGCGCGTGCTGACGACGATGATCGCCGGTGTCGCGCCGGAGAGCTCACAGCGAGCGATCGACGAAATGGGCCACGCGGGCGCCGAGATCGTCACGGACTAGTGCCGGAGAAAGAATAAGACCGAGCCGCTGAACGCCTCTCGGCGGAAGGCCGCTCGTAGCGGCAAGTTTTGGAGCCCGGGGTTAGCGGCCCGGCCAATAGATCATAACGCGATTGCCGCGGAACGAATTCCCGAGATTCTCAGAAACGAAGCACAATCGCGCGTGTCTCCTGATGGTTCCGCTCTGCTCTCTCAGAAATCCTCAGATCAGGAGGCCGGAACGCCACAACCGGGCCGTCGTCGACAAATCTGATGCATACGTGGCGAGGCGCAACGCTCGCGTGGTGAGTTCGCTCGCGCGCTGCGGTTCGGTCAGCTCGTAGTCATCGGCGATATGTGTGGCACCTGCAGCCTCGACGCGGCAGAAGGAAGCCGCGCGCTCGAGTGCACTGGCAAAGTCACCGTCGAAAACGCCGCGGAGGATTGTATCGGCCAGATTGATGAGTTCAGCAGGGCCTGCGGGCGTCGGTGCACCAGCGATGACGGGGTCTGCGGACGACAGCTCTGCGCTACCCCGCTCATAGAGGAGGGCAGACATAGTGGCGTCGTTGTGGACCATGAGCTGGAGGAGGTAGATGCGCCACAGTGCGCCTGGCAATGATCGAGCGGGTGATTGCGACCAGAGTTCGGCGATGGTCTCAATGCCGTGCACAGCGGTGAACTCGACGAGTTTGGTGACGGTCTCGGGGTCAGCCTCCGTGCGAACACGGCTCAGCAGGGCGCTGGCTGTGGCGTGGGCGACACGAGCGTGTTCGGCAGGGTCGATGCTTCCGAAGGCGACGTCAAACATGGAACTTGGGCGTTTGATGGGCTTGTGAAATGCATCGGACACCATTCCAGCGTACGCGCGATCGGTGGAAAGCCGATGACGGTGTGTCCTGAGACGAATGCCGCTTGATGAACACTTATGAGGAGAAACACATAGTGCGCGCGAGGTGCGCCACGATACGCAATACTGATCACGCGCCGCGGGGACACGGCGCAGACGCTTGAGGGGGACGTCATGGCTGAGATTGTGATTGCCGGGATTCTGGGGATTGGTGCGCTCTGTGCGTTCGTCGTCGCGATAGAGAGACGAAGTGCTGCGGCATTTCGTGGCGACGCCGTCGACACGCGTCACGAAGAGGTCTTGAGCCCCGCTAAGCTAGAACCTACGGGCCTCTAGCTCAGTTGGCAGAGCATCGGACTTTTAATCCGCGGGTCATGGGTTCGAGCCCCATGGGGCCCACGATGAAGGGCGCACCTCTTGGTGCGCCCTTCATCGTTTTCACGCGATAATCTCGCGGCTAGGTTGTTGCGATCACAATGATGGGATCTGTCGTTGGCAGGCCGGTGGGGGAGCCGCCGGCGTCTTCAATCGTGACCGCGATGACGTCGCCGTCGTGCATGGGCTCGTCAACCACGGCAGTTGCTTCGCCGCCACCGCTCGTCGTGAAAACACCGCCAGAAATCGGTCTCTCGCCGCGAACCAGCCAAAGTTCGTACGCTTGCCCTGGTTCCAACTCCGCCAAGCCCTCGGTGACGAGTACTGCTTTAGCGAGTGAGGCAGACCAGTAGGCGGTCGCCTGCGCTCCTGACGGAAGCTCAGCCGTAGCGTGCGCGGCATCGTCTGCGGCACGCACTTCTTCCAGCGCGATCACCGCAGCTGGCCTATTCAAGCTGGTCATGATGGTCGTCGTGGCCACTCCGATGCCGACCAAGAGCACCACGCTTGCGGCGAGTGCGAAGAGGCGGCGGCGCCATGCTCGTGGCTGCGCCGGTTCTGGCGCGCTCAGCGGCACTTCTGGCGCGTTGTGGGTAGGAGCACCGTGTTGCGGCGTGGCCGCGATCCGGGTGAGAAGCTCACTTCGCAGCGCGGGCGGCGGCGGTACATCGACGATGCCATCCGCGAGTGCCGCACTCGTCTCCTCGGCGTCAATCGCGATCCGTTCCCACTCCGGATGCTCGATGAGCGCTGCGCGGTACCGAACTTCGTCCTCATGAGAGAGCGAGTGGAGGGCATGACCGGCGGCGAGCTCGGCGAACTCGTTCTCTGTCATAACATCACCCCCAAGGTGGTTCGAAGTTTGGCGAGGCCGTCGCGCATACGGGTCTTTATCGTTCCCAGTGGTGTTCGTAGCAACGCCGCGATCTCGCTCTGAGAATAGCCGCCGTAATATGCCAAAACGATTGCTTCGCGTTGCGCATCGGGCAGGGTCGATAGTGCGCGAACGACTTTCTGACCTTCGATGCTGAGCTCAACCTGCTCGGCGACGCTGTCGTGATCGACACCCAGGTCACGCAAGCCAGCAGCGATATCGCGGTCGCTACTGGACTGCGATGATCGCACCCGGTCAACTGCTCGCCTGTGGGCGATGGTGAAGATCCAGGTGCGTCCTTGCCCTTTGTTCGGAGCAAACCGCGCAGCGGATTGCCACACGGTCAAAAAGACCTCCTGCAGCACCTCTTCGCTCTGTGCTCGATTGATGACAACCTTCAAGACGAGAGCGAATACGCGGGCAGACAGCATGTCGTAGAGCTCGGCGAACGCGCCTTGATCCCCGGCCGCGACGCGCACGAGAAGTTCCCCGACGAGATCCCTCGCCGGGCCTTCTTCGTCAATCTCCGCGCCGTCGATGACCATTGACTCCAGCATGCACCATGCCGTGGCGTTCCCAGTCATAAGAATCACCCAAAAGTGAACGAATACGCTTCGACGCCGGGGGAGACCTCGACCGTGAGTTGGCCGGAGGACAGCGCGGAACCATCCACAAGCGCGTAGGACCGCGGGGTGCCATTGACGGTGATGGTGCGTTCCTTGCCATCCTCATCACGCACGATGATGGTTCCGCTTCCCGCCAGCACCATCCTCACCTCTGCGGCACGGAAGTTCAGCCGAATACTCGCGGACTGGGTGGTCGGAGTCGCGAATTGCGTCTCGATCGTCCAATCTCCTGCCAGGGCGAATGAGTCGGCAGGCTGCTCCTGCGGAAAGGCGAACGATCCTTCTCCCGAGCGATATGGTTCCGCTGCGCCGTAGTTGACATCTTTGCTTGAGCCGAGAAACGTCTCGGGTGTGGTTGCGCCAATCTCGGGAGTTTCATCGGCCGTTTCCGTTGCTGGCGGTAACGCAACGCCGGGGTTGGCGTCTTCGAGCAGTTCGCGAATCAGCATTTCGGTGGTGGCATAGTTGCCCTCTCCGAAGGAGATGGCTCGCACCACGCCACTCGCGTCGATGAGGTAGTGAGCTGGCCAATAGCGGTTGCGATATGCGGTCCAGGTGGAGAGTGAGTTGTCGAGCGCGATGGGGTAGGCAATTCCGAAATCTTTCGCACCGGCCGCGACATTGTCGGGGTTCTTTTCAAACGCGTACTCCGGGGAATGGACGCCAATGATCTGGAGCCCGCTGTCGGCATAAGCCTCGTACCACGCGTTGACGTGAGGGATGGCGCGCTGGCAATTGATACAGGAGTATGCCCAGAAATCGATCAGGACGACGTTGCCTTTGAGGTCGGCGATGTCGATTGGTTCACCATTGGGCGTGTTGAGCCACTGTTCAATGCCTCGGATCGCGGGTGCGGTGCCGCACTCAGCGAGTTCATCTGCGCCGCTCTCACAGTTGTCGAGCTGACGATTCTCATCGGTGACGAGCCCACCAAGCCCGAGCGCGGACTCTCCGGCGTCCGACTCCGAAAGGTCTTTTTGGAGGCCAGCGGTGTAGTCAGGAACAAGCTGCTGCAGGGCCTGGGGCACATTGAAGATGAGGCCGACAGCCAATCCCAACATGGCAACACCAGCCGCAATGCGGAGGCCGCGTTCGTGGGTGCGGAAAGCGCGGATTCGCTCCACCACGCCGCGTCCTGCGAGCGCAAAGATCAAAAGCGGTACCGCAACTCCGGCAGCAAATGCTGTTGTCAGCATGATGGTTCCCACGCCAATTTGTCCGGTCGAGCCGGCAACGATAATGGCGGCCAATACGGGGCCAGCGCACGGCACGAAGACGGCACCAAGGGCAAGCCCCACTCCGAAGCCGTTGCCGCGGTTTTTCACGTTTTTGGAGGGGATCCAGCCGAACGGTTTCTCCAGCAACCGCTCCACCTGCGGAACCAATAGTCCGACGCCGATCAGAATCAGCACGATAATTCCTGCCCACCGGATGATGTCTGCGGGCAGGCCGAGCGCTCCGAGGAGGAGCGACCCGACAAGTGTCACGAGAGTGAAGCTGAGCATGAGGCCGAGGATCACGAAGTAGGGGCGGCTTCGACCGGCCGGGATCGCGTCATCCTGGCCCTCGAATTTCGCTGATTGGGCCCCGGCGGTGAGGAAGATGACCGGTAGTACGGGAAGGATGCACGGCGAGATTCCGGTGATGAGCCCGCCCAAGAACCCAATAATGATTTGATCCATCACGATCCTCGTTTCTGTCACCGAGGATTCGTCGTGCCTGCCCAATTGGATGGCACAAATCTTTTTTCGTTTTCTTCCCATCCAGTATGTGGATGTCTCCGAACATCGTTCAACACCGCGGAGAAATCGCGGAACAACCGCCGCGTTCAACACGCGGCTATACCTCGGAGGTAGAGATGTTCAGCATCACAAAGAAGACCACCGCAGCTTTCGTTTTGACGGTTGCGGGGGCTTTTGCACTCGCCGGATGCACCATGGGCGCGTCTGACAACGCAATGGAGTCATCAGCACCGGAACCAACGGAATCCATGGCATCGACGCCGATGGAGACCGGTGACGCAGCGATGGATCCGGCGGCGAACCTGGTGGGGCCCGGTTGCGCGTCGTACGCTGAGACGGTTCCGTCCGGAGCCGGATCTATTCAGGGAATGTCGCAAGACCCGGTTGCCGTCGCGGCATCCAATAACCCGCTCCTGACGACGCTCGTCGCGGCTGTCAGTGGGCAGCTCAACCCCGATGTCAATCTGGTCGACACATTGAACTCGTCTGAGTTCACGGTCTTTGCCCCCGTCGACGAAGCATTCGCAAAGATCGACGCGGCAACGATTGACGCACTCAAGACCGATTCTGATCTGCTGACTTCGATCCTCACGTACCACGTGGTTCCGGGGCAGATCGAGCCGGCCGACATTGCGGGCATGCACACCACCGTGCAGGGCGCTGATCTTGAAGTCACCGGATCGGGCGATAGCTGGATGGTCAATGACGCGATGGTGATCTGCGGCGGCGTGCAGACGGCAAATGCCACCGTCTATCTCATCGACTCAGTACTGATGCCGCCGACCGAGTAACGCGGTCATTCGTACCGATAAGGGCGGGAGGGGACTATTCCTCTCCCGCCCTTGGCGTTGGAACCAGAGGGCGGGGGCACACAGAAAATCGGCGATGCGGTGGGCGCAGGCTCTAGGCTCAGTGCATGGCCAGCACTTTCGCGCTTCTCATCACACCCGTTGCCGACTTCGATATTCGTGACAGCTACGCTGACACGTTCAGCGTGATTGATGCGTCGGCTCCCGCGCTCAGCGTGGGAGAGCTGTCAACGCAGCGCGGCGACGGCATTTTCGAGTCGATTGGTGTTTCTGCGAAGCACCCGCAGGAGGTCATGCCACACCTGGAACGCCTCGCGCATTCGGCGCGGCTGTGCGATTTGCCCGCACCGAATACGGCACAGTGGCGCGAGGCGATCGCCGTGGCGGCTGACGCGTGCGGTGAGGGGGAGTGGGTCATCAAACTCATCCTGAGCCGTGGCATCGAGCACGGCCCCACACCCACCGCGTGGGTGACCGCTGCCCCCGCCGGAGACTTCGCGAAGGTGCGCAGCGACGGTGTTTCCGTCGTCATACTCGACCGCGGATTCGACAGCGGCGCCCCCGACCGCGCACCGTGGCTGTTGCTTGGTGCGAAGACGCTGTCGTATGCCGTAAACATGGCGGCGATCCGCGAGGCCAAGCGCCGCGGCGCCGACGATGCAGTATTTGTGTCGTCTGACGGCGTTCTGCTTGAAGCACCGACAGCGTCGCTCGTGATGCGCGTGGGCGACCGATTCGTGACGCCCAAGCCGGGTGCGGGCATTCTGCACGGAACCACGCAGATCAGCGTCTTCACGTTCTTGCAGGACAAGGGCTACGAGGTTGCCTACGAAACGCTCCCGGCCTCGTCCCTCCCGCGCGTTAACGCGGCCTGGCTGGTGTCGTCGGTACGCCTGGCCGCCCCGATTCGGTCTGTCGACGGCACGACGCTCGACGTTGACGCCGCACTCACCGCTCAGCTCAACGCGTACCTCCTCTCACCCCGCGACTAACCCCGAGACGTTCCTCTCGTTGCGTAAACCACGTGGTTCCGCTTGCCCTGTGGTTCCACCTCAGTCACCAAATGTCGAACGCGCGTCGGACTGGGGCCTTGTAGAGGGGGGTTTGTCGGCGTGTTGGGTGACCGTGTTCGACATTTGATAAGTCGGGGTGCAAGGACATGCCCGAATTTCCGAGGTCGAAACCGTCTCGCCGGCCGGGGCGCGTGGTTCCGGAACCTGGGGCCGCCGTGTGTGCAACCGTCGGACGAATCCGTGCCGGAGGGGCTGTGCGGTGGGTTCTGTCGGCGTGTCGGCTGATTCGTCCGACGGTTCCTCATATGAGGGGCGCCGGAACCAGGTTCCCCGCCGCAGGACCCGGAACCACGCACACAACGCAAAACCGCCGCGGCTGAAGCCTGCGGCGGTTTTGGGCGAGGGTCCCTGCCTCGCAGAACGTGTGGGCTACCCGAATCGGCCCGACACGTAGTCTTCAGTTGCCTGCACAGATGGCGTCGTGAAGATCGTTGTGGTGTCATCGAATTCAATGAGCTTGCCTGGCTTGCCGGTGCCTGCGATGTTGAAGAACGCGGTCTTGTCGCTGACGCGCGATGCCTGCTGCATGTTGTGCGTCACGATCACGACCGTGTACTCGTTCTTCAGCTCGTTGATGAGCTCTTCGATTGCGAAAGTGGAGATCGGGTCAAGGGCCGAGCACGGCTCGTCCATCAGGATCACATCGGGGGAGACGGCGATCGCGCGAGCGATGCACAGACGCTGCTGCTGGCCACCCGAAAGGCCCGAGCCCGGCTTGTCGAGGCGATCCTTGACCTCGTTCCAGAGGTTGGCGCCCTGCAGCGACTTTTCGACGAGGGCGTCCTGGTCGCTCTTGGCCATGCGGCGGTTGTTGAGCTTCACGCCGGCGAGCACGTTCTCACGGATCGACATCGTGGGGAACGGGTTCGGGCGCTGGAACACCATGCCCACCTGGCGGCGCACGAGCACCGGGTCAACGGCGGCACCGTAGAGGTCTTCGCCGTCGAGCAGCACCTCACCCTCGACGCGCGCGCCGGGGATGACTTCGTGCATGCGGTTGAGCGTGCGCAGGAACGTGGACTTGCCACAGCCCGACGGGCCGATGAATGCCGTCACGCTGCGCGGCTCGATCGTCATGGAGACGCCCTCGACAGCGAGGAAGTCGCTGTAGTAGACGTTCAGGTCGTTTACTTCGATGCTCTTAGACACGGGATTCTCGATTTCTTATCTACTGAGGTACGCCGCGTCAGCGGCCCATCTTGGGGGCGAAGATCTTGGCAATCAGGCGTGCGAGGAGGTTCAGCACCATCACGATGACGATGAGCGTCAGGGCGCCTGCCCAGGCGCGGTCAACGAACGCGGAGGCAGGGATGCCCTGGTTCATGTACTGGTTGTACACGAACACCGGAAGCGACATCATGCGGCCGTCGAACAGGTCGTAGTTCATGCTCGTGGCAACGCCAGCAGTGATCAGCAGCGGCGCGGTCTCACCGATAACACGAGAGATGGAGAGCATGACGCCCGTCGTGATTCCGGCGATCGACGTCGGCAGCACCACCTTCGCGATCGTGCGCCACTTCGGCACGCCGAGCGCGTAGGAGGCTTCGCGCAGTTCGTTCGGAACCAGGCGGAGCATTTCTTCTGTGGAGCGCACGACCACCGGGATCATCAGCACGGCGAGGGCGATCGAGCCCATGATGCCCATGCGCACGCCCGGGCCGAAGAACAGCGCGAATAGGGCGAATGCGAACAGACCGGCAACGATCGACGGAATACCCGTCATCACGTCAACCAAGAACGTAATGCCGCGGGCGAGGCGGTTGTTGTTGCCGTATTCGATCAGGTAAATCGCGGTGAAGATGCCGATCGGGATCGAGATGATCGACGCGGCGAGCGTGATCAACAGCGTTCCCATGATGGCGTGCAACGCACCGCCGCCTTCGCCGACGACGTTGCGCATCGAGTTGGAGAAGAACTCGGCGGAGATACCAGCGACGCCATTGCTGACGACGGTGATGCCGACCGAGACGAGCGGAACCATGGCGAGCACGAACGCGCTGCTGACGACACCGGTCACCAGGCGGTCGGTCGCCTTACGGCGGCCTTCGACGGTCGCGGAGATGACCGTGATGAGCGTCAGGTACACCAGCGCGGTGACGATGGCCCAGCCGGCGATGTTGAATTCGTCTTGCACGCTCTGCGCGAGCAGGAGAAACACCAGCGCCATCGCGACGGCCGTGCCGCCGAGCAGGCCCCACGGCGTCCAGCGGGGCAGCTGGCCGCTCGTGAGACGCACAGGAGAGGCAGACACCGGCTGGTGCGCGCCTTCGGGCGTCTCAGAGGCGGGAGAGGGAGAAACGGTGATCGACATCAGTTGGCTCCCGAGAATTCCTTGCGGCGGCTAACAACCCAGCGCGCGAGCGCGTTGACCGCGAAGGTGACGATGAAGAGGATGAGGCCGGTGGCGATCAAAACGTTGACGTTTGTGCCGTAGGCCTCGGGGAAGGTGAGGGCGATGTTGGCCGGAATCGTTGAGGGGTTCTGGCTGGTGAAGAGCTTGAAGCTGATCACACCGGTCGCCGACAGCACCATGGCGACGGCCATGGTCTCACCAAGCGCGCGGCCGAGGCCGAGCATGGACGCCGAAACGATGCCGGAGCGGCCAAACGGGAAGACCGCCATCTTGACCATTTCCCAGCGGGTGGCACCGAGGGCAAGGGCTGCCTCTTCGTGCAGGCGCGGGGTCTGCAGGAAGATTTCGCGGCAAATCGCCGTGATGATCGGAACAATCATGACGGCGAGCACGATCGCTGCGGTGAAGATGGAGCGGCCAACGGCGGCTTCACCGGCGAAAAGCGGAAACCAGCCCATGTTCGTCATGAGCCAGCTGTAGATCGGTTGGGCTGACGGGGCAAGAACCATGATGCCCCAGAGACCAAAGACGACAGATGGCACCGCGGCGAGCAGGTCAACGACGTAGCCGAGAGCCTGCGCGAGCTTGCGCGGTGCGTAGTGGGAGATGAACAGCGCCACTGAGACGGAGAGCGGAACCGCGATGATGATCGCGAGGAATGACGCCCACACGGTTCCGAAGGTGAGCGGCCACACGTAGTCCCAGAAGTTCGTCTTCAGCAGCGACGCTTCTTCGTTGCTTGCCGCGATGCCTGGCAGGGACTGTACGACGAGGAAGATGGTGACGGCGGCGAGCGTCACCAGAATCATGGAGCCTGCGAACAGGGCGGTTCCGGAGAACACGCGGTCGCCAACACGTACGGGCGGCTTGGTCTGGCGCGCTCGCGGTGCTGTCTGGGTGGAAGAGGTCATGGTGTCCTGTTCTCGGCTGATACGGCAGTGTGCCCGGCTCGGTGTGGACCGAGCCGGGCAGCAGTATTACTTGGTGACGATCAGGTCGATCGCTGCGTTGATCTTCGTGCGCAGGTCGGCGGTGATCGGAGCGTTTCCGGCGGCAGCGGCGGCTGCGTTCTGGCCTTCTTCGCTGGCGATGTACTGGAGGTACGACTTCACGATCGGAGCCTGCTCAGCGAAGTCTGCGCCGTACTCCTGGCACGCGATGAGGTAGCTGACCAGAACGATCGGGTAGACGCCTGCTTCCGACGACGTGCGGTCGAGCTCGATCGCAAGGTCGCCCTCGGTGCGGCCTTCGGCGAACGGCGACTTCTCGACGACGGCAGCTGCTGCCTCCGGCGAGTACTCGACGAACTCGTCGCCGACCTTGATCGCAACCGTCGACAGACCCTCTTCTGCAGCGCGCGATGCGTCGGCGTAACCGATCGATCCGACGCCCTGCTTCACCGAGTTCACAACACCCGAGGTGCCCTGAGCGGCCTCACCGGACTGCACGGGCCACTCTTCGACGGAGTCGTAGGTCCATGCCTCGGGAGCAGCTGCTGCCAGGTAGTCGGTGAAGTTGCCCGTGGTACCCGACTTGTCAGCACGGTGAACGGGGTTTACGGCGAGGTCGGGAAGCTTTGCGTCCGGGTTGAGCGCGGCGATGGCCGGGTCGTTCCAGTTCTTGATTTCACCGGTGAACAGCTTCGCCGTGGTGGCAGCGTCAAGGTTCAGCTTGTCGACACCCTCGAGGTTGAAGATGATGGCGATCGGCGAGATGTAGGTGGGCAGTTCGATGATGTTCGAACCGTCAGCGCAGGCAGCGAACGTGCCTTCCAGCTCTTCCGTCTTGAACGCGCGGTCGGAGCCAGCGAAGGCGACAGCGCCAGCGGCGAACGACTCGCGACCAGCTCCGGAACCTGCCGGGTCGTAGGTGACGGTGACGTCAGCGTTTGCGGTCTGGAAGCCGGCGGTCCAGGTCTGAACAGCAACTTCCTGTGACGAAGCGCCGGAACCTGCGATTTCGCCCGAGAGAGCGGGAGCGTCAGGAGCGCTCGAGCCGGTGGGCGCTGCGGAGTCGGCGGGGGCGCCTTCGTTCGCTGCGCAAGCCGTCAGCGAGAGAGCAGCGATAGCGCTGATCGCGCCGATCTGGGCAATACGGGTGAGCTTCACGGGGTGAATCCTTCACTGTGTCGGAGATCGTCCCGGTGCAGGGACATCACAGACGTTAAGAGGTGCTTCTTAACTAGTGTGGGAACTCAGGTAAACGGAAGGTGAACGGCCGGAACACTCTAATCGCGGGCGTCGTACGTTTCGATTGTGACGATTCCGGCTCCCGGATGGGTTGCCGACAGGTGAACAACACTGAAAGCCGAGGGCTCGAGTGTTGCCGCATCCGACAGATACTGGCCCTCAATGGTTCCGGTCGCCAGTGCCAATTCCCGCATAATTGTGGGGATAACCGGACGGTGACTACACAAGACGGCAGCTTTACGTGAGCGCACGCGCTTGCCAACCACCCCGCGGATGTCTGCGGTTCCGGCTTCGAAGGAATCCTGAGACAGGTCGTCGGTGCGGATGATGTCGCGGCCGAGAGCCGTGGCGAGCGGAACCACAGTGGTGACGCATCGAATAGCGGAGGACGAAACGAGACGACGCACGCCGAAGCTCGCGAGAGTTCCGCTGATCGCTTGCGCTTGCCTGGTTCCGCGGGCCGTCAGCGGGCGGGCGGCGTCGGCATCTGACCATTCCGAGCGGGAAAGCGCTTTTGCGTGTCGCAGCACGATCAGGGGGAAGGTTTCGCGCACGCCGTCACCCTCGAGCCGAAGGAAGTTCTCGACGATTTCGACGTCTACCGGGTAGCTGAGGTAGGTGAGGGCGCGCTTCGGGGAGACCCACTCCAGGCCAGCCACCTCTTTGTTCGGCACGAATGCGGAGCGCCTGATCGCTTGGTCTGACGCGTGCGCCGCCCAATAGTGCACGATCTTTTGGCGACGGCTGGGGAGGCGGTAGTGCGAGACACCCACCGGTGCGCCAAGGCTCACGCGGATTCCGGTTTCTTCGAAGATTTCACGCACTGCCGTCTCCGGCAGGGTCTCGCCGGGGTCGACTTTGCCCTTGGGTAGGGTCACGTCAGCGTACTTCGTGCGATGAATCACGAGAATGCGGAGTTTGCCTTCGACAATTCTCCAGACGAGGGCACCAGCCGCGTAAACAGCCTTATCGCTCATCGCACCGCGCGAGATCGGCGGCGGCGGGCGACGGCGGCCATCGTTGCGTCCTGCACATCGATCAGGGGCTGCCCATCGCTGTCAACGGAGTGTCGCGTCCACGCACCTTCTGCGTCGAGGTGCCACGAACTGGTCGCGTCGCTCATAGCGAGATCAAAAAGTGTCGCCAACTCGGTGAGGTGTTCCGGGGCTGTGACACGCACGAGGGCTTCGACGCGGCGATCAAGGTTGCGGTGCATCATGTCGGCGCTACCGATGTAGATCTGCGGGTCGCCGTCGTTTTCGAAAAGGAACAGACGCGAGTGCTCAAGGTATCGACCGAGAATCGACCGGACCGTAATGTTTTCACTCAGTCCAGGCACTCCCGGCCGCAGCGAACAGATGCCGCGCACCCACACCTCGACCGGAACGCCTGCCATCGACGCACGATAAAGCGCGTCGATGATCTGCTCGTCGACCATCGAGTTCACCTTGATGCGAATGCGTGCGGGCTTACCCGCGAGCGCATTGCGACGTTCTTTCTCGATGAGACGGATGAGTCCCTTGCGCAGGTGCAGGGGAGCGACCAGCAGACGCTTGAACTTCTTCTCGATCGCGTACCCGCTGAGCTCGTTGAAGAGGCGGGTGAGGTCTTTGCCGACCTGATCGTCCGTTGTGAACAGACCGAAGTCTTCGTAAAGGCGCGATGTCTTCGGGTTGTAGTTTCCGGTTCCGACGTGACTGTAGTGGCGCAGCGTGCCCTCTTCTTCACGAATGACGAGGCACAGCTTCGAGTGGGTCTTCAGGCCAACAAGGCCGTACACGACGTGCACGCCGGCTTTTTCCAGCTTGCGCGCCCACACGATGTTGGCGGCTTCATCGAATCGTGCCTTGACCTCAACGAGGGCCAGTACCTGCTTGCCAGCTTCGGCGGCATCAATCAGCGCCTGCACGATGGGGCTATCACCTGACGTGCGGTACAGCGTTTGCTTGATCGCGAGCACGTGCGGGTCGCGAGCGGCCTGCTCCAAATACGCCTGCACGCTCGTCGCGAACGATTCGTAGGGGTGGTGCACCAGCACGTCGCCGCGACGGATCGCGGCGAAAATGTCCGCGCGACCGTTCTGTTCGATGGGCTGGAAAGCCAGCGCCGTGCGGGGCAGGTGCGGCGGGTAATGCAGGTCGGGGCGCTCGATGCGCGACAGGCTGAACAGCGAACGCAGATCCAGCGCGCCAGGCAGGCGATAGACCTCTTGATCGGTGATGCCGAGTTCTTTCAGCAACAGATCGAGTGTGAGGTCATCCATATCGTCTGTGATTTCCAAACGAATGGGCGGACCGAAACGGCGACGCATGAGCTCGGCCTCGAGCGCCTGAATGAGGCTCTCGCTTTCGTCCTCTTCGATGACCATGTCTTCGTTGCGGGTGAGGCGGAAGAGGTGGTGATCGATGACCTCCATGCCCGGGAAGAGATCGCCCAGGTGGTTGGCGATGAGCTCCTCGAGGGAGATAAAGCGCAGGGCAGTACCCTCGGTCGGAACCTCGACAAGGCGGGGCATCATTTGCGGCACTTTGAGACGGGCAAAGTCTTGGCGCCCGGTGCGAGCGTTGCGCACACGGATCGCGAGGTTCAACGACAGGCCGGAGATGTACGGGAAAGGGTGTGCCGGATCGACCGCGAGCGGCATCAGTACCGGGAAGACTTGACCCTGGAAGTATTCCGTCAGCTTCGCCTGCTCGTCAGCAGTGAGGTCTTCCCAATCAACAACCTCAATGCCCGCTTCGGCGAGAGACGGCTGGACGAGCTTCTTCCATGCGGCGGCGTGACGTAACTGCAGGCGGTGTGCCTCATCAGAAATGTCTGCCAACACGTCGAGTGGCGCACGGCCCACATTGGTCGGAACGGCAAGGCCGGTAAGAATGCGGCGTTTGAGTCCGGCGACACGAACCATGAAGAACTCGTCGAGGTTGCTCGCGAAGATCGCCAGGAAGTTGGCGCGCTCAAGCAACGGCGTCGTCGGATCCTCAGCGAGTTCGAGCACGCGCTGGTTGAACGCGAGCCAGCTCAGCTCGCGGTCAAGATAGCGGTCGTCAGGAAAACGATCGTCGGTATCGGGCGTCATGGCATCGAAATCATCGTCGTCATCGCTGAAGCCCGCAAAGGGGATCGTCTGCTCGATCATGTCAACATCATCTCAGTCATCAATGTCTTGGAGGTAAACCGATTAGGCGTGGGAAGAATTCAGCGCTTCGTCGTCTGCGTTATTGAAGCGATAGCCGACGTTTCGCACGGTGCCAATCAATTGTTCCAAGTCGCCCAGCTTCGCGCGGAGGCGACGCACATGCACGTCGACAGTTCTGGTTCCGCCGAAGTAGTCGTATCCCCACACTTCGCTGAGGAGTTGTTCTCGAGTGAAGACGCGCGTGGGGTGTGTGGCGAGGAAGTGGAGCAGCTGAAACTCTTTGTACGTGAGGTCGAGCGGGCGGCCATTGACCTTGGCTGAATAGCTCGCCTCGTCGATGGATATGCCACTGGTCTGCACGCGTGTTGTGGCGGTGGTCGGGGCGATGCGGCCGAGGGTGAGGCGAATCCGAGCGTCAATTTCTGCGGGGCCGGCGGTCGTCAAGATGACATCATCGATGCCCCAGTCGGGGGAGACGGCGGTGAGTCCGCCTTCGTTGACGGCGGCGATGAGGGGGCTGGAGAGGCCGGTGGTGCGGAGAATCTTGCACAACGACTTCGCAGCGAGCAGGTCACCGCGCGCGTCGATCACAATGAGATCGGCATCAGGCGCGGAGACGAGATGCGCAGGAGAGGCAGGGATGACGCGCACAGTATGGGCAAGGAGCTCGAGCGCCGGCAGAGGGCCAGAGGTATCCGCGGCTGAGCTCAGTACCAGGATCTGTGCCATGCCCGCTCCTCTTTGGCGGCTTGGCCGCCTCGATTCCATAATAACCAGACGCTTCAATACCGCTGTTTCTCATGTCCACTCGGTGTCGTCATGTAACAATGGCGAGGTGTCAACACCTGAACTGGCTCCGCGATCGTCGTTTCCTGGCGTCATCGCCGTGTGGGTCGCCGGATTGCTTGCGGCCTCGGCAATCGGAATCTTTGTTCCGGCTGAAGCCCGCCCGCAGTGGCTGACTGTTGCGCTCGGAGGGTGTCTCATTCTCGCGTTTGGCATTCAGGTTGCATACGGTCGGCCGAACGATTTCATCCGACGTGTCGGCGTGAGCATGCTCGGTGCGCTCATCGTGATGGGTGTTGTTTCGGTCGGGTTTGGCCTCGCTGCGGTGATGGCTGGCGCTTAGGTGTCGAAGAGGTGCGAGAGCGCGCTAGAGTAAAGACATGGACTATCTTGCGCTTGAACTCTTCTTCGTAGGTCTCCTGGGACTCGCCGGGGCGGCTATTGCTTTCGTGTCGGGCGCCGTCCTTTGGAACCTGTTCCGCGGCCAGCGCTAAGCGAATGATCGAGCTGCCGAGCGATCTTCCGGCGGATCTCGTTCCGCTCTCGTGGCTTCTTGGAGTCTGGGAGGGCGTTGGTGTCATCGACTACCACGTCGGTGACGAGCACTATTCCGGTGAGTTCACTCACCGAGTGAGCTTTAGCCACGATGGTAGTAGCTTCCTCAACTATTCGGCGACAGCGGTCATGGTGGACTCGCAGCGTGCGCTGGTCAGTGAGGCCGGTTTCTGGCGCCTGGTGCGCCCGCAAACCAAGGCCGATGCTGGCCCCGGGCTGTTGCCTGCGACCGCCGCGCCTGTCGTGCGCACCGTGCACGACGTCGAGGCGCTTCGCCAACCGAGTGGGGGCTTCGACATTGAGGTCAATGTCGTGCACTCCGATGGCATGAGTGAGCTTTACCTCGGTCAGGTCAACGGCCCGCGTATCGACATCGCAACCGACGCTGTCGTGCGGAGCGCATCGGCTCAGCCATACACGGCGGCCTCGCGAATGTACGGACTCGTTGAATCACACCTGTTGTGGGCGTGGGATATCGCAGCGCTCGGTGCGCCGCTCGGATCGCACGCTTCCGCACGCCTAGCAAAGGTTTCCTGATGAGCCGTTTTGCGTCTTTGCCCGGCGCTGTCGCCGGCGATCACGGTATCGCCCACTATGGGGAGCCGTTGCGTGAGCAGCGTGCGTTGGACCGCGGCGCAGCCCTGGCTGAACTCGCGGATCGCGCTGTCGTCACCCTGACCGGACCAGACCGCCTGACCTGGCTGAACTCCATCACTTCGCAGGCCGTCGACCGACTCGCTGCTGGTGACTCGACTGAACTTCTGGTGCTCGACGTGCAGGGCCGTGTGGAACACGCCGCTGGCGTCTTCGATGACGGTGAAACCTCATATCTGCTCGTCGACATCGACGATGCGGAACCATTGGCTACGTGGTTGATGCGCATGCGGTTCCGGGCGCAGGTGGAGATTGCTGCGACGACCGACTGGGTTCTCGTCGGCTACAACGCTGGTGGTCGCGCGGAAGAACTTGTGAAGAGCGTTCTCGGTGATGACGCTCGCATTTGGGTCGATCCGTGGAGCGCTGTTGCACCTGGTGGTTGGCAGTATTCGCACGTTGCTGAACACCCTGGTGCCGAGCGTGCTTGGCGCGAAGCCATTGTGACGCCCGCGCAACGGGATGCTCTTATCGCACAGCGTGGTTCCGTCACCACCGCCGGACTTCTCTCTGTCGACGCTCTGCGCATTGCGGCATGGCGTCCGCGGTGGGCAAACGAACGCGATGACCGCGTGATTCCGCACGAAGTCGACTGGTTGCGCTCCGCGGTGCACCTCAACAAGGGGTGCTATCGCGGGCAAGAAACGGTTGCCAAGGTGCACAACCTGGGCCACCCTCCGCGTCGCCTTGTCATGCTTCATCTCGATGGCAGTGACAGCGTGATTCCGGCGCCCGGAACGACGGTATTCAATGGCGAAGACGAGGTCGGCACGGTGACGTCGGCGGCGATGCACCATGAACTCGGACCCATTGCTCTGGCCATCGTCAGTCGTCGCGTGCCTGCGGACGCGGTCTTGAGCGTTCACCTCGATGAGGCTGTCATTTCGGCGGCCCAGGAGGTCATTGTTCCGGCCGACGCTGGCGCCACTGCCAACGTGCCACGGTTGACTCGATTGTCGCGGCGTCCGCTTAAGCAGGACTAAGGCCGTTCCGCGTCTTGACGCGGGCGGGGGAGTGCCTTTGGCATGCTGTCGCACGCGTGCGGTGCGTGTTGTGCGGGGCGGGTGCTTGCGCTGCGGGGTGGGTGGGGCGTGTGTCGGAGGCTCGCGGCATAATCGTGCCAGGTCGAGCGTCTTACCGCGCGACGTTCTCCGCACGCGGTTGGTGAGGGTTGCTCTCGTCGCTCTCCAGGTCTGAGTGGCGCGTCTCCCAGCGCCGAGGACGCGTTCTTCTAGCAAATGTGATCCCATATGTGCGTTCGAAAGAATCGGGAGAATTCTTGAGAAAATGCTTGCATCCTTCGAATATGTATTCTAAAATGGGGGTATGACCAATCCACATCTCACCCCTCTTCTCGAAGCCGTTGCGGCGCTCGAGTCGGCGTGGTGCGATGCGGAATGTGGCACCGATTTAGACCGCACGCAGCTGCTGGCGGTGAATGCCGCGATGGGAACATTGCAACGACGCTTCGACGGACTCCGCGCGGAAGTCGCCGCAGGAATCGAGCATGAGTCACGGCCTGAGTTGGGGCCGGATGGGCTCGCGAAACAGCAGGGTTTTCGCAACTCGGCGACGCTGATCGCGGCAACCACCGGTGGCACGACCGGCGATGCGTCAAAACTCACAAAACTAGGTAAAGCGACCGCGCCGCGGTCGAACCTGCTCGGCGAAAAGTTGCCCCCGAAATATCCGGCAGTGCAAGACGCGCTGCAGCGGGGCACGATTGCCGCAGCAGCCGGATCGCTCATCGTTGGGATGCTTGACCGTGCCCGCCTGCACGCCAGCATCGAACAGGTCGGTGAAGCCGAAGCTCTTCTGGTGGAGGGTGCTGCGGGGCTCTCGTGTGATGACGTCCGCAAACTTGTCACCCGGGCCGAGGCCTGGCTGAACCCCGACGGTGTCGAACCCCGCGAAGATGAGGCCCGCGCCAGCCGGTCACTGACCATGTTTGAGCGCGACGGGTCCCTGTTCGTCAACTTCCGCACCGACGTCGCGTCGGGCGCCCCGATTAAGAATGCGATCCAAGCCTGGGTCACTGCGACCTTCCAAGCCCGCAACACCAACGCCAACGCCGCCGCCGGTCACAGTGAAACGTGCGAAGGCACCGCCACCGGGGACGCTCCCGAGGGGTGGACCATGCCGGGTGATGATCGCCGCACGGTTGCGCAACTGCAAGCAGATGCGCTCACCGCGATCTGCGAGCACATGACCGGATGCGACAACAACGAACTCCCGCTCACCGGCGCGACTGTCATTGTCCGCGTGAGCCTTGATGATCTCACCACCGGCACCGGTGTCGCGACGATCGACGGCACGGATCAGCCGATCAGCATCAGCACTTGCAGGCAGATGGCCGCGAGCGGCGGTGTCATTCCCGCCGTCCTCGGCAGTGACGGTGAGATTCTCGACTGGGGCCGCGAAAAGCGACTCTTCACCCGGGCTCAACGCCTCGCCCTCGTCGAACGAGACGGCGGATGCGTCATGTGCGGACTCCCACCCCAAATGACAAAAGCCCATCACATTAGATGGTGGCAACGAGACACCGGACCAACCGACCTCAGCAACGGGGTCCTGCTCTGTACGAGCTGTCACCATCGCATTCATGACAATGGCTGGAACATCCGCGTCGACGGCACGAAACGTACGTCGAAAGTGTGGATCATCCCACCCGCCACCGTCGACCCGACACAAACCCCACGCCTTGGCGGCCGCGCCCGCTACGACATCGCCGCCTAACGACACGACCACCTAACGACGCGATGGCCTGACGACGCGATGGCCTGACGACACGATGGCCTGACTCCGCTCCGCCGGGGCGTGACCCACCGATTCGCGCCCTACCGGGTTAGATCTCTCAGCGCACACTCCGCGGCCTGCATTCCACTCATCCCATGCACGCCCGCAGCAGGAGACGTCGATGCGCCGCCCAGATAGACACCAGGGACCCCGGTTCGATATCCAAGCGACCCGAGACGCGGCCGCATCACCAACTGACGCAACGACGTCGCACCACCCGCAATGTCACCACCAACGTATGCCGCATTGTGCGCTTCCAATGCCGCGGGGCCACGCACATTGATGCCCACGATCCGCTCACGCAACCCCGGCGCAAACTCTTCCACCCGCGACAGAATGCGATCAGTTTCGTCTCCGCCCCACGCATGCGGAACGTGCGCATAAAGCCAAAACGGAACCACATTGCCGACCCGCCGCGAAGGATCAGTGGTGTGCGGCTGCGCGGTGAGGATGAATGGACGCTCTGGCATCCGCCCCCGACTCATCGCCGACTCAGCCGCACGCATCTCCGCCATGGTTCCGCCGACATGAACGACACCAGCGCGCCGCGACTCCTCATCCCGCCACGGCACCTCACCCTCAACAGCAAGGTCGATCTTGTAGGCAGACGGACCCTGCCGAAAACGTCGCCACGAACGACCCACACCACGGGGCACATCGCCGATCATGGGGAGAGCAACAGCGGGCGGCACCGTAAGAATCACAATGTCTGCACCCAGATCCTCAGTGCGAGTGACCCGAACGCCAGTCTCAATACGCCCGCCCAAACTCAACAGCTCTGCAGCCAAAGCCTCCGTCAGCGCACCAGCCCCACCCTGCGCCATCGGCCAGCCATGCGCGTGCGCCAGCGCACCCAACATGATGCCAACCGACGATGACACCAGCGACGTCAACGGCATAAACGCGTGTGCGGCAATACCGCCAAACAGGGCAGCCGCCTGCGGCGTACGGAAATACCTGGCCGTCATCGTCGCAGGGGGCAACGCACGCATCCCCAACCGCGCCAGCATGATCGGATGCCGCGGCCAACTCACCAGCGGCGCAAACGAGGTTTCAGCCAGGGCCTCCGGTCGAGCAGCAAGCGGTCCGAACAACCGCCGCCACCGCTCACCATCGGAGCCGAGTGCCATCGCCGTCTCATCGATATCGCGGTACAGCGTCGCCGTGCGTTGCCCGAGCAACGGATGCGCCAACTCAATCGGCGCATGCCGCCAGCGCAACCCGTGCCGCTCGAGATTCAGCGACTGGAAAAACGGTGAAGCGAGAGCCGCGGGCAGAGCGGTGGAACAGTCATCATGCAAGAGCCACGGAACCGTGAGTTCTGACGTAAGAGCGCCACCGCCGATACGGTCGTTGGCCTCGTAGACCGTGACCGTGATGCCCGCCTGCGCGAGCCGAATAGCCGCCGCCAGCCCGTTCGGTCCGGAACCGACAATCGCTGCTGCCGTCATGGTGCTACCGCCGCCCAATCAACCGTCACTTCGCCCAGACGCCACCGCGACGGCGTACCCTGGACCGGCCACCCCGCATCCTTGACCGCTCGCACGGTCGCGAGCCACCGTTGCACGGGGCCGAAGGTACCGAGCGGCGCGTTACGTTCCCACGCATCATCAAGAGCCGAGATGTACGCATGAACCCGCTCGCCCGCAACGTTGTGATGAATCAACGCCTTGGGCAGGCGCTCCGCCACGATGCTCGGCGCCACCAGCCCGGCGAGGCGAAGTGACACCGTCAAACGAAGAGGAGTCGCCGTGTGGTCAATATCGATCCAACTCGAGACGCGTCCGATCTCATCACACGTGCCTTCAACGAGAAGGCCACCGGGATTCAAACGCCCAGCCATGAGAGCCCACGCCGCCAGCACGTCTGCCTCGTCGTACTGCCGCAACACATTGAAGGCGCGAATAATCTGCGGGGCACGGTCGGTGGGCGTCTCAAACCCGCCCTTCAGGAAACTGACGCGCGCATCAGCAGGAAAAGCCGTGGTTCCGCTGCGCACCTCCGCCAGCTGTTCGTTTGCTCGGGCGACCCGTTCAGGGTCAATCTCGATGCCGAGCACCTCGACGGTCGGATGCGCCTTCACCAGACGCGCATACAGTTCGAATGCCGTCACGCCTGAGGCGCCAAAGCCGAGATCAACCACCAGGGGAGAAGCTGCGGAGGTGAACTCGCGACGCGCGGCAATCCAGCGGTCCACGCGGCGCAACCGATTGGTTCCGGTGGTTCCGCGAGTTGCGTGCCCCGTGGGAGCCGTGCGCCGTGCCATGACTCAATCTTGCCAGGCGTCGGTGTATGACATCCCGCGACGCGGCGAGGCTTCGCGCGCCGGTAGGCTGTGAGCATGACGGAGCCCTACACTCTCATCCTCCTTCGCCACGGACAGAGCGAATGGAACCAGCTGAACCTGTTCACCGGTTGGGTCGATGTTCGACTCACGGAGCAGGGCAAGAACGAAGCGCGTCGCGGTGGCGAGCTGCTGGCCGAAAATGGCCTCCTGCCTGACGTGCTGCACACGTCGCTGTTGAGCCGCGCAATCCAGACCGCAAACATTGCGCTGGACGCTGCCGACCGCCTGTGGATCCCGGTCTCGCGTTCATGGCGCCTCAACGAGCGCCACTACGGCGCTTTGCAGGGCAAAGACAAGGCGCAGACGCTCGAGGAGTTCGGCCCCGAGCAGTTCCAGCTGTGGCGACGTTCGTTCGACGTGCCGCCGCCCGCACTCGACGACGCGAGCGAATTCAGCCAGGTTAACGATGTGCGCTACGCCGACATCGACGGTGAACTGCCGCGCACTGAGTCGCTGAGCCTCGTCATCAACCGCCTCCTTCCGTACTGGGAGAACGCCATCGTTCCCGACCTGCAGGCGGGCAAAACCGTTCTCGTTACCGCGCACGGCAACTCGCTGCGTGGGCTCGTGAAGCACCTCGAAGGCATCAGCGACGAAGACATCGCTGCCCTCAACATTCCAACCGGTATTCCGCTCGTGTACCGTCTCGACGCTGACCTGAAGCCGCTCGGTGCTGGTGAGTACCTGGACCCGGAGGCCGCAGCTGCCGGCGCAGCCGCCGTGGCAAACCAGGGCGCCAAGCACTAAGTCTTGAAACGCCAACGGCGGCTCGGTGATCAGTCACCGAGCCGCCCTTGTTCGTTTTCGTCCTGGAGAGGAACCGCGTTAGTCCTGAACCGGAACCGCGTCGGTGTCGGCTGCCCAGTCACCCGTTGCCAGGTAGACAACCTTCTTCGCGACCGAGACGGCGTGGTCTGCGAAGCGCTCGTGGTAGCGGCTCGCCAGGGTCGCATCGACCGTAGCGCCAGCTTCGCCCTTCCAGTTTTCGGAGAGCACCTTCTCAAAAACGGTGGCGTGCAGCTCGTCCACCGCGTCATCGTCGTTACGAATGACATCGGCCAGACGCAGATCCTGCGTGCGCAGAAGTTCCGTCAGCTTGCGAGCGATATCGACGTCGAGCTCACCCATCTTGGTGAACGTCGACTTCAATCCCTTCGGAATGGCGCGCTCCGGGAAGCGGTAGCGGGCCAGCTGAGCAATGTGCTCAGCCATATCGCCCATACGCTCAAGCGATGCGCTCACGCGCAACGCCGTCACCACGGTACGCAGATCGCGTGCAACCGGCTGCTGGCGAGCGAGGATCTCGATGGCAAGTTCGTCGAGTTCGACGGCAAGCTCGTCGATGCGGCGGTCGTTGGTGATGACCTCGTCTGCCAGGGTGACATCGCTGCCAGCAAAAGCCTGCGTCGCCTTATCAATGGCATCGGCGACAAGGTCAGAAATCTCGACGAGACGCGACTGCACCTCGTCCAAAGACTGGTGGAATACTTCGCGCATCAAAACGCCTTTCGTTATGACTGAATCGGGTGTGCAAAATGGGCACGGCAGGTCGCATCCGATTCTGGTGACCAAAGGTTAACGATTGGTGCCCTCTGCGTGAATAGTAGACGGCGAGGCCCCGCAAATCGCGGAAACTGGCCGCAGAGGCCAAGGTGAACAATCTACGCTGGAGTTATGAACTCGCTGGAGCTCTCGCTGCTGTCGCTATGCCTGGGGCTCATCCTCGGGGGCGGCGTCGCCCTATTGATCGTCGTCGCATACCGCACGCGTGACAAGCACCTGCAAGAATCCAGCACAGAACTGCCTGATGGCCTCGCGCTCGTCATGGAGGGTATGGCTGATGCCGCCGCCGTGATCGATACGTCCAACCTCATTCTCGCGACCTCAAAGGCGGCAGGCTGGCTCGGGTTCCGTGCTGGCGCGACCCTGCAAGATCAAGACTTGCGTGCGCTCGTGAAAGAAGCGCGGGCATCGGGCGTTCCGGAGACCCACTCCATGCGGCTACGTATTGGTGATGTTTCGACCGAGACGCGCCTCGTGTCAGCACGCGCCATTGCTCTGGGCGGCAGGCTCACTCTCCTCACTGTTCGAGACATTAGTGAGGCGGAGCGTGTGGAGCGCATGCGCCATGACTTTGTCTCGAATACCAGCCACGAACTTAAGACGCCGGTGGGCGCCGTGACGCTCCTGGCCGAAGCCATTGAGTCAGCGGCTGATGACCCGGAACAAGTGCGCCACTTTGCTGCCCGCATTCAGGCCGAGGCCCTTCGCCTGGGTAACCTCACGACGCGCATCATGAACCTGTCGCGGTTGCAGTCCACCGACAGCCTCGCCGAGACGCGCGCGGTGTCCATCGATGAGGTCGTCGCTATCGCCATGGACATGCACACGGTGACCGCAGAATCTCGCGGCGTCGAGGTTGTGCGCGGCGGCGACCGCAACCTCTTCGTGCGCGGCGACGTGCAGGTACTCAGCGATGCCATCGGCAACCTGATCGCCAACGCGATCGCCTACTCGCCGACCGGTTCCCGTGTCGGTGTGGGAGTGAAGAAGATGGCAGATGCCGTTGAAATCTCCGTGGCAGACCAGGGCATTGGTATTGAAGAATCTGAGCAGAACCGCATCTTTGAGCGCTTCTACCGCGCAGACCAGGCGCGTTCACGTCGCACGGGTGGCACGGGCCTTGGCCTGTCTATCGTGAAGCATGCGGTGCAGCGCCACGGCGGAGACGTACGCCTGTGGTCACGTCCTGGGCGTGGTTCCACTTTCACTGTCACCCTGCCGCTCACGCCTTCGCCTGACGCTGATGGGCATGCGAAGAAGCGGGGCGGAACCAAGCACAAGAAATTGAAAGCGGCTGACGGTGCCGTAGCGGCGCGCCCTGCTAAGCAAAAATCGGCGGCGACCGCATCTGCTGACAAGCGAGCTCTCGGTGACAGCCCCGCTCGCGCGAAGAAGTCTCCCGCCAAGAAAACTTCCCAAAACAAGTCTCCCCAGAACAAGCCTCCCCAGAACAAGGCCGTGACGGCCGCCCCGCAGAGAGAAGATCAGGAATGACCCGTGTGCTCCTCGTCGAAGACGAACCCGATCTCGCTGACCCGCTCGCGTACCTGCTGAAGCGAGAAGGGTACGAGGTCGAGATCGCCGAAGACGGTCCGGCGGCAATTGCTGCCTACCGTGATCGAGGCGCTGACATCATCCTGCTTGACCTGATGCTTCCCGGGATGCCTGGCACCGAAGTTGCGCGCCAGATCCGCGTGGGCGCGCAGACACCGATCATCATGGTCACGGCGAAAGACTCCGAGGTCGATATCGTCGTTGGCCTTGAGCTTGGTGCGGATGACTACATTACGAAGCCCTATTCCTCGCGCGAGCTTCTCGCCCGGATGCGTGCCGTGCTGCGTCGCTACGACTCGGTCGAAGCGGAGCTCGATGAACGAGTGCTGGAGAGCGAACGCGTCACGGTTGACCTCGATCGCCACGCCGTTTCGGTTGACGGCAACGAGATCAGCATGCCGCTGAAAGAATTTGAACTGCTCGAGGTGCTGATGCGCAATGCCGGCCGCGTGCTGACGCGCGGTCAGCTGATTGACCGCGTGTGGGGCAGTGACTACTTTGGCGACACCAAAACGCTCGACGTTCACATCAAGCGCATCCGCTCCCGCATTGAAGAAAATCCAGCGCAGCCCGTATTGCTCGTGACTGTGCGCGGTCTCGGGTATCGCTTCGAAGCCAGCTAACAGCGCAAAAAAGACTGGGGCCGCCCGTGAAACGTGCGGCCCCAGTCTTTTTATGAAGTCTTAGCTCTTCGGAGCAAGATCCTTCAGGTAGCTCATCTTGCCGTCGAGCACCGTGAGGTGCGTCATGACGGTGTCGCCACCCGACGTGATGTTGGAGACAACCGTTGCGCCGACATCAGCGTTCAGGCCCTCAAGCGGAAGGGGGTCAGCGCCGGTGTCGCCTGAGCCGCCGAGGGCTACGGTCGACTTAGCGGCAACCTCAACCTCAACAGAAATCGCGTCGGAGCCTTCACCGATCTGAATGCTGACCGTGTGGTCCTCATCGGTGTTGTTTATAAAACTGCCGATCAGGTTGCCATTCTCGCCCGACTCGTCAGCAACGATGAAGAGGTTGCGAACCTTGACGGGGCCCGAGGCGTCATCAATGTTGATGCCCTCCGCAGCCGAATACGGAATGGTTGTCGCCTGGGGCGAGATCATGTTGCAGCCGGTAGCGCCGAGAATAACGGCAGCTCCGAGAGCGATAGACGCGAGTGCGCGCGAGGTCACAGGTCCTCCCAAAGACGATGAAGGGGTCAGGGATAGTCTAGTGGCACTATTGAGTCTGCCCAACGCGGTGTGTCGGCGCGGCGTAACCGCACACCTTAGCGTAAGAGGGCGTGTGGTATCCTGGAGTTTGCCGAAGGGACATAACTGCATGCTTTTTGAAGTCGGCGAGACGGTCGTTTACCCGCACCACGGTGCGGCCACGATCTCCGAAGTAAAGACTCGCATCATCAAGGGTGAAGAGAAGATCTATCTCAAGCTCCGTGTTGCACAGGGGGATCTCACCATCGAGGTACCGGCAGATAATGTCGATCTCGTTGGGGTCCGTGATGTCATTGGTAAAGAAGGCCTGGAGCGCGTTTTCGACGTTCTCCGTGCGCCCTTTACTGAAGAACCCACGAACTGGTCCCGCCGGTACAAGGCGAACCTTGAGAAGCTCGCATCCGGCGACGTGATCAAGGTCAGCGAAGTTGTTCGCGACCTGTGGCGTCGCGACCAAGACCGCGGACTCTCCGCAGGTGAAAAGCGGATGCTCGTCAAGGCTCGTCAGATTCTGGTGTCGGAGCTCGCTCTGGCCGAGAAGACAGACGAAGAGAAGGCCGGCACCCTGCTCGACGAGGTTCTTGCTTCGTAGTTCATTGTTTTCGAATGCCGCTCGATGATTCGGGCGGCATTCGTGTTTTCTGGCGCGAGCGGTACCGTGAGTAGGTGAGCATCATTCCGGTTCCACGCGTTGCCATCATTGTCGTTGCCGCAGGTTCCGGCACCCGCCTCGGCGCCGGTGCCCCGAAGGCCTTTGTTGGTCTTGCCGGGCGCACGATTTTGTCGCACGCGCTTGAACGTGTGTTTCAGACGAAGGAACCATGCCAGGTGATCGTGGTGGCTCCCGCTGGGTTGGAAGGCGAAGCGGAAGCCGATATTGCCAGCGTCGCCGGTGATCGCCGCGAGCTTGCCCGCGTCGTGACGGGTGGGGCCACCCGTCAAGAATCGGTTTCGCGCGGCCTGGGCGCGTTGTGGGGTGACGTCGACACTGTGCTCGTGCATGATGCGGCTCGCGCCCTGGTTCCGGCAGCGATGATTGATCGGGTGATCGATGCCGTGCGCGCCACCGGCCACGCGATCATTCCGGTGATGCCCGTTGTCGACACGATTAAGCGTGTCGATGGCACGGTGATCACCGCCGCCGTCGATCGCTCTGAACTTGCCGCCGCGCAGACGCCCCAAGGTTTTCGCCGTGATGTATTGCTCACCGCCTATCAGGCCGTGGGTGATGACTTCACCGACGATGCCGCGCTTATGCAGGCTGCGGGCCACACCGTGCTGACCGTTGAGGGAGACGCCATGGGTTTCAAGATCACGACCCCAGCAGACCTGGAGCGGGCGAAGGCGGCGTTGGCTCCTGTCACGCCGCGCATTGGTGTCGGCACCGACGTGCACGCTTTTGGGGGCGACGGAACCTTGTGGCTCGCCGGGTTGGAGTGGCCGGGGGAGCAGGCGCTCAGCGGGCACTCCGATGGCGATGCTGCGTCACACGCCATCGTTGATGCGCTGCTTTCGGCTGCGGGTCTCGGTGACATCGGCACCCACTTTGGTACCGCACGCCCGGAGTTTGCGGGCGCTCACGCTGACGTTTTTCTTGCCGAAACGCGCCGACTCGTTGAGCAGGCCGGCTATCGAATTGGCAACGTGTCCGTGCAGATTCAAGCGGCACGGCCCAAGTTTTCGCCACGGCGTGAAGAAGCTCAGCGCGTGTTGTCCCAGATTCTCGGCGCCCCGGTCTCGGTCGCAGCCACCACAACCGATGGGCTCGGTTTCGTCGGCGAGGGGGCAGGCGTTCAAGTCTTCGCGATCGCCGCGCTCCTGCCACGCTGAAATCCACGGCGCCCGGCCACGCTCCCGCCGCGCTGAAACCCACGACGCCGAAGCGATGTTGCGTACAGGTTCGCCTGGGTATCCGCCGGTAGGCTAGAGCGGTGACTATTCGCCTCCACGACACGAAAGCGCAAGAACTGCGCGAGTTCGTTCCGCTCGACGCCTCGAACGTGACGATGTACGTTTGTGGACCCACCGTGCAGTCTGGCCCTCATATTGGCCACGTGCGGGCGGCGTTGAGCTTTGATGTGTTGCGCCGTTGGCTCGAGCACACCTACGGCCGGGTCACGTTCGTGCGCAATGTCACCGACATCGACGACAAGGTTCTCGCGAACGCCTCCAGCCAGGAGGAATGGTGGGCATTGGCCTACCGCATGGAACAAGAGTTTGCCGAGGCGTATGCGGCCGTCGGTATTCAGGTGCCGACCTATGAGCCGCGCGCGACTGGGTCCGTCCCGCAAATGCAGGAGCTCATCCAGCAGTTGATCGACAACGGCCACGCGTACGCGGCGGCAGGCGATGTGTACTTTGATGTGCGCTCGTGGGGCGCGTACGGCGCGCTCACGCATCAGTCGCTTGATGCGATGGAACCAGCCGCTGACGCCGACCCCCGCGGCAAGCGCGACCCGCGCGACTTCGCGCTGTGGAAGGGCGCAAAGGCTGACGAACCGGCCTCCGCGGTATGGGAGTCGCCGTGGGGCGCAGGCCGCCCCGGCTGGCACATCGAATGCTCAGCGATGGCGCGTCGATACCTCGGTGACGCCTTTGACATCCACGGTGGTGGGCTCGACCTGCGCTTTCCGCACCACGAAAATGAGCTGGCCCAGTCGACGGCCGCTGGCGATGACTTCGCGACCTACTGGGTGCACAATGGGCTCGTAACCGTTGGCGGCCAGAAGATGTCAAAGTCGCTTGGCAACTTCACACTCGCCGCCGATGTGCTCACCGAGCGTGATGCGACCGTCGTGCGCTATGCGCTTCTTACCGCGCACTACCGTTCGACACTCGACATCACACCGTCCACCTACGACGAAGCGGAGGCCGCCCTCGGGCGCATCCGCTCCTTCATCGAACGCGCGCTTCGCTCCACAGATTCGCTCGAAGGTGGAACCATTGCCGCCGAGTTTGTTGAGGCGATGAACGACGATCTCGGGGTGCCGCAGGCGCTCGCCGTCGTGCACGATGCGGTGCGCCGTGGCAACACGGCGCTTGACGATGGCGACGTCGATGTGGCGATCGATCTCGCGCGCGCTGTGCACGCAGCCATGCTTGTGCTCGGGTTCGACCTGACCGCGACGAGCGCAACCTCGTCTCGTGCCGAGAGCGCATTGGACGCTCTCGTGCAAACCATGATTTCGCAGCGAGCCCAGGCTCGCGCTGAAAAAGACTGGGGTGCGGCAGACCGCATCCGAGAAGCAATTGCGGCGGCGGGCATCGTGCTCGAAGACACCGCCGACGGAACTCACTGGAGTATCAATGACTAAGCCAGGACGCCCGGGAGCACGCAAGTCGAGCTCGAAGAAGGGCGCAACGAAGGGCACAGGCGGCCTTGGCCGCAAGGCGCTTGAAGGCAAGGGCCCGACCCCGAAGGCCGAAGACCGCGCATGGCACCCGGCAGGCAAGCGTAAGGCCGCTCAGGAGCGCTACGCCGCTGCTGGTGGACAGGGCAAGGTCGGCGCAAAGCGGTCAACAGACATGAACCGTTCTGCTCGCGCCAAGGCGACCGATGACACCGAGACCGTTACCGGTCGTAACTCGGTTCTGGAAGCGCTGCGCACCAAGATTCCGGCGACCGCGTTCTACATCGCTCAGCGTGTGGAGATGGACGACCGCGTCAAAGAGATGCTGTCGCTCGCATCAAACCGCAACATTCCGGTGCTGGAAGTCACCCGCCCCGAGCTTGACCGCATGGCCGGCTTCGACGGTGTGCACCAGGGTGTCGCACTGAAGGTTCCGCCCTACCAGTACGCGCACCCGCAGGATCTGCTGGAAAAGGTCATCAGCCGTGACCAGGTTCCGCTGTTTGTCGCACTCGACGGCATCACCGACCCGCGCAACCTCGGCGCGATCATTCGCTCAACCGCTGCCTTCGGCGGTCAGGGCGTGATTCTTCCGCAGCGCCGCTCGGCGCACGTCAACTCTGCCGCGTGGAAGACGTCTGCTGGCGCTGCAGCCCGTATCCCGGTGGCTGTTGCTCCGAACCTCACCACGACGCTCAAGGAATTCAAGAAGCAGGGTGTGTTCGTCCTGGGTCTTGACGGCGATGGCGACGTGCAGCTGCCCGCACTGGAACTCGCAGATCGCCCCGTCGTGATCGTGGTTGGTTCCGAAGGTAAGGGCCTGTCGCGCTTGGTCGCCGAGAACTGCGACCAGATCGTGTCGATCCCGATTTCGGCAGCAACCGAGTCGCTCAACGCCGGCATCGCGGCAGCGGTCGCGCTGTACCAGGTGGCCACCGTGCGCGGAGCAAAAAAGTAGCAGAACAGTTTTTTAAATGTGCCCCGGATCGGAATGATCCGGGGCACATCTGCGTTTGGTTGAGTGCAAGCAAACGAAGGGACTCTCATGGCTCGCATTGCTGTCATTGGCGGAACCGGTTACGCCGGAAAAAACATCGTGGCTGAGGCTGTCGCCCGCGGACACCAGGCGGTGTCGATCGCGCGCTCGGTGCCGACTGAACGACAGGACGGTGTGCTCTACGCCGAGGGCAACATTCTTGACCCGCAGAGTATTGTGGCCGCGGCGGACGGTGCTGACGTCGTCGTTTTCGCGACGTCGCCGCGCGGTGACATGGCTGGCGCTACCCGAACTGCCGTGGCAAATGTCATCGATGTGCTTCCGGCTGACGTTCGCGTGGGTGTTGTCGGCGGCGCCGGTGGCTCGCTGATTGCGGAGGGCGGCGTACGCTTGGTCGATTCCGGATTTCCCGAAGAGTTTAAGGCAGAAGCCCTCGAAATGATCGACGTGCTCGATGATCTGCAGCAGACTGACGCCGCTCACGACTGGTTTTTCATCCACCCTGCTGGCGGATTTGGACCGTGGAACGATGGGCCCCGCACCGGAACCTACCGTGACGGTGGCGACGTGCTGGTGGTTGATGAGGCGGGAGAATCCAACATTTCTGGCGCCGATTTCGGTATCGATGTGCTCGATGAGATTGAAAACCGGCGCCACATCGGCGAGCGGTTCACCGTCGGTTACTGAGCTAAATCCAGCCCTTGTCCTGCGCAATTCGCACAGCCTGGGCGCGACTTGACGCTCCTGTTTTTCCGATCGCCGCTGACAGATTGTTGCGCACTGTACCTGCCGACAAGAACACGTCAGCGGCGATCTGAGCGGCACTGCGGCCATCGGCGGCGAGCAACAGAATCTCCCGCTCTCGCGGGCTGAGTGGGCTCGCACCATCGACGAGAGCATCTTGGGTCAGCTTCGGATCGAGTACGCGCAACCCGGAGTGGATCGTGCGCACCGCATCTGCGAGTTCGTGCGCCGGAGTGTCTTTGGCGATGAACCCGCTTGCTCCGGCCTCAAGTGCTGAGCGGAGATAGCCTGGCCGCGCAAACGTCGTGACAATGAGCACGCGAACGTCGGGATATTCTTCCCGCAACCGCTGCGTCGTTTCAATGCCGTCCATGTGCGGCATCTGAATGTCGAGCAAACAGACATCAGGCGTATGCTCTCCGACAATACGCAGAGCTTCACGACCGTCACCAGCGACCGCGACAACCTCGATGTCTTCCTCCAGCGCTAACAGCGCCGCAAGCGCACCGCGCACGAGCGCCTGATCGTCGGCGATGACAATCCTGATGCTCACCAGATGACCGCCAACTGCGCACCACCGGTATGCGGTGTGCTCATAACGAGCCTCGCGCCTGCTGTCGCCGCCCGCTCTCGCATGCCACGAATACCGTTACCTTCGTTCTCAGAAATTCCGCGTCCATCATCACGAACACTGATGGTTCCGGGTTCCAACGCTATCGACACGGTGCGCGCCTGCGCATGCCGCAAAATGTTGGTGGTTGCTTCGCGAAGAATCCAACTGGCCGTGAGCCCCTGCGCCGCTGACAAAACCGCAGCATCGCCCGTGACCTGAACGGTGATGCCGGCTGATTCGAGGGCGTTGACGCTCGCGAGAAGTTGCTCAGGCAACGATGACGCGCGCGCCCCTGCCACGGTTTGACGCACGCCCGCGATGGCCTCGGTGGCGAGCTCTGAAATATGAGCCAGCTCGATCTTGGCTTGAGCGGGGTTGGTGTCAATGAGGCGTTCGGCCAGTTGCGCCTTCAGATTGATTACCGTGAGGGAGTGTCCGATGAGGTCATGCACATCGCGCGCGACAGCTTCGCGGCCCTCGCTTGTCGCCAGCTCACGACCGAGCACGTCAGCATCGGCAGCCCGTCTGATGAGCCAGGTGGAGATTGAGTTCACGGCAAACAGCAGGGTCACGATCACCAGTAGACCCAAGTTTTTGATACCGTCTGGAGCCCAGATGACGCAAGCCGCGGTGAGCACGGTCGCACTAATCGAGACGATCCAGTGTGCGGTTCGTGACAGTCCGTACGACGTGAACGACATAATGAACGGCAAGAAACTCAACGCCGACGCACCCTCGGCCGGAATCGACACGAGGGCGCACAGGCACAGCACGCCGAGCACCCCATATTGTGAGGGCGGCGGCGTATCGCCTGGCACGCGTCCCGAGCGGAACCCGCGCATGAAGCCGTAAACGTACACCACGGCGAACACCACGAGCGCAATCCACCCCGTGATGATCCACTCGACCTCCGCAGCCGATGTGACGAGGGCGATCACCGGGTATGCAAGGAACACCATCCATACGACGGCCATCAGCCACCCGTAGCGCTCCCACGGATTCTTCTCGACGTCGAGCGTCACTTTCGCCATGGTTCCAACCTAGTGAGACTAGCGACGGCTACGCGAGCGCCGCACGCCGGCGGTTACGAGAATCGCGAACAAAATGATCCAGAGGGCAATGTTCACTAGCGGCACCCACAGCGGGTCGACCTGCCCCGTGGTGAGCGCGCCGTCGGTGAGGGGCCATCGGCTGAGCGCGACGAATCCGTAGAGCGGCGTGAAGCGGGCAATGTCGAGCATGATGCCGTCAAGGGGCATGAACACGTTGCCGAAGAACGCAAAGAACGTCATCGAAATTGACGCGAGTGCCGCGGCGGAGTCGGGATTGAAGACGAGCCCGACACCTAAACCGTAGAGTCCGAACATCAGGCTTAGACCCAAAATAATCGCGGCGGCAGCGAGCCAACGCCACGGCTCGCTGGCAGCGGCACCCGTCAGATACCCGACCACAAAGACCAGCACGAGCGCCAGAGCGGCAAAAAACAGGGCGGCGGTGAGCTTGGTGAGCGCGTACCCTGCCGTACTGAGCGGAGTCATCGCGAGCTGACGGCCCCAGCCCTGCTGAGCTTCGCTCGCGGCGAGGGATGTCATGGAGCTCATGGCGACGGCTGTACCGTAAGCGGCCATCGAAATCATGACGTAAAAGGCGACATTGCCATGGCCAGCTGACAGGTCAGCGTAGCCCGCGTTGGCGCCGAATAGCAGGTACATGACGACCGGCATCGTGAGCGTGAACGCCAGCGTGTACGGATTGCGGAGCTGGCGCACGCCTTCCAGGCGCAGCATGGTGAAGGAAAGAGCAGTCATTATGAGTTCTCCGTCAGAGCCGCGAAGGCCGTTTCGAGTGTGGGGGCGATGACTTCCAGATCGTGCGCACCTGCCGTGATCAACTGCACGGCGACGGTGTCGGAATCTGCAGCGCGCAAGAACAGTCGGTCAGCGTCGACGCGAACATCGCTGATGCCCGCAGCAACAGCCAAGGATGAGAGCAGGTCATCGCGTCCTGCGCTTGGTAGTGTCGCGGAGATGAGTCGCGCACCGAGGCTGGAGCGGAGCTCGGCTGTGGGCGCGTCTGCCACCACTTTGCCGTGATTCATCACGATCGTGCGGTGTGCAAACTGTTCTGCTTCTTCGAGGTAGTGCGTCGCGAAGATGATGGTGCGGCCCGTCTCGGCCTGTTCGCGCATGACGGTCCAAAAACGGCGGCGGGCGTTCACATCCATGCCTGCGGTCGGCTCATCAAGAACGAGCACATCGGGGGACGCGATCAGGGCGAGCGCGAACTTGATGCGTTGCTGCTCACCACCCGAGCACTTCGATACGCGGCGGCGTTTCAGCTCTTCGAGGTCGGTATTTTTCAGGACTTCTGGCACACGACTCAGGGCGCCACGACCGTAAAGCGAGGCAATGAGCTGCACTGTTTCACCGACGCTGAGGTCGCTCAGAAGGCCTCCGGTTTGGAGGACCGCGGCGATGGAACCTGTTGACGTCGCCGCAGAGGGTGACCCACCCAGGATGCTGACGCTGCCGCCATCCGGCTGTGTGAGGCCGAGCAGCATGTCGATCGTGGTTGTTTTGCCTGCGCCGTTGGGCCCCAGGAGGGCGACGATTTCACCGCGCCTGACGGCGATACTGACCCCGTCAACAGCGACAACACGGCGATCGCCCGTGCCGAAGCCCTTGCGGAGGTCACGCAGGTCGATGGCGGTGTCAGCGGCAGTGGGCTTCTCGCGACTGCGCGTGGAATGCGGTGCTGATGTGTGCATAGCTCAAGCCTGTCGGCTTCGCCGCACCCCGACGAGAGGGCAGTGTCACGACCACATCGTGACAAGTGTCATGGGTCACCCCATGCTCAGATGCGGTCGCGCCAGTCGCCCGTATCCTCATCGTCATCTGGTTCCGCCGGCCCGTCGGTATCGATCAGCGGCAACGTTGTCGTCTCCGTTGGCGGCCCCATGATCGTGGCCTCGTCGCGGCGATGCCGCAGCACGGTGGAGATGTAGCTGGAGAGCGCTTCGGCAAGCGGCACAGAAGAACCGCGGGCCTGTGACATATACCAGCGGTGCTCGAGCACCTGGTGGAACACTTCGGCCGGTTCCAGCTTGGCGCGGAGTTCAAACGGAATCGCCTTCACGACCGGTTCAAAAACGCGCGTCAGCCATTCGTGTGCTGCCATCTCTTCGTCGGAGGAGACACGGGCCGAGCGTGCGCGGAACTCATCGAGATCGTTGAGGAGACGCTGGGCCTGGTTCTCTTCGACATCGAGTCCGGTCAGACGAAGCAGACGACGAGCGTGGTGCCCCGCATCCACAACCTTCGGCTGGATCACCACCGTGGTTCCGTCGTTCGTGGTTTGGATAGACATCTCATCAATGTCGAATCCCAGCGCATTCAGGCGCGCGACGCGCTCCGTGATGCGCCACGATTCGGTGAGCGGGAACGTCTCACGGTCGGTGAGCTCATGCCACAGCGAGTGGTAGGAGCTGACCAGGCGGTCGGCAATGGCGATCGCGTCGACGGACTCCTCCAGGCGCCCGCCAGCTGCGAGATCAAAGATTTCGCCTGCGATGTTGGTGCGGGCGAGGTCGAGGTCGTACAGGCGCTGGCCATCGGTCAGGCCGGCCTCGTGGAGTTCGCCGGTCTCCGCGTCGACGAGGTAGGCGGCAAAGGCGCCCGCATCGCGGCGGAACAGGGTGTTGGAAAGAGAAACGTCGCCCCAGTAGAAGCCGACGTTGTGCAGACGCACCATCAGGACCGCAAGCGCATCGACCAGACGGTTCGCGGTTTCGGGCTTCAGAACACCGGTGAACAGGGCTCGGTACGGCATCGAGAAGCGCAAGTGGGCGGTCACGAGAGCCGCGGGCAATGAGGTTCCGTCTTTCCCAGAGCGCCCAGCGATGACGGCGACGCGTTCGACGCATGGCACATCGAGGCGTTGCAGGTTGCCGAGCATTTCGTATTCGCGCGTTGCCATCGCTTCGGTGGTCTCTTTCACCGCAATGACGCGGCCAGACAGGCTGGCAAAGCGCACAAGGTGTCGAGACAAGCCCTTAGGCAGCGAAACGATGGTGTTGCTCGGCCACTGACCAAGAGGCGTAGACCAGGGCAGGTCAAGCAGGCCAGGGTCGATTGCGCTGGCGGTGATGGTCAGTGATTCCGACACGATTCCTCCGGATAATGAGCAACGCGGTGCAAGGAAACCCCTGCACCGCGTTGCTTATGCGTTTGTTACGCCGAAGCGATGGCCTTGTCGGTGAGACGCTCACCGGTCGTCGCGTCGAAGACGTGCAGGTGACCGGCAACAGGCTTGAGCGAAACCGTCTCGCCAGCGTTCGGGTGGTTGCGGCCATCAACGCGAGCCACGATCTCGTGCTCGGCGTCCGTGCCCGCACCGGCGCGACCATAGAGGTAGCCGTCAGCACCGAGCTCTTCGACCAGGTCGATCGTGACGGGCAGGCCGCCGTCGGTTGCGCCACCGAGAACGAGGTCTTCCGGGCGAATACCAATCGTGACCGTCTCGCCGGTTGCCTTGGCGAGCACGTCGCGCTCAACAGCGACAATCTCGTTGCCCCAGACGACGCCGCCGTCTGCGATCTTTGCCTCGAACAGGTTCATGGCGGGGGAGCCGATGAAGCCAGCAACGAACTCGTTTGCGGGGCGTTCGTACAGCTCGCGCGGGGTACCAACCTGCTGCAGCAGGCCGTCCTTCAGAACGGCGATGCGGTCACCCATGGTGAGAGCCTCGGTCTGGTCGTGCGTGACGTAGACCGTGGTGACACCAAGGCGACGCTGCAGCGATGCGATCTGCGTACGCGTCTGCACACGGAGCTTCGCGTCAAGGTTCGACAGCGGCTCATCCATGAGGAAGACCTGGGGCTCACGCACAATGGCGCGACCCATAGCAACACGCTGACGCTGACCACCCGAGAGAGCCTTCGGCTTGCGGTTGAGGTAGTCGGTGAGGTCGAGGAGCTTGGCTGCCTCTTCAACGCGCTGGGCGCGCTCCTGCTTGCTGACGCCGGCGATCTTGAGCGCGAAGCCCATGTTCTCAGCCACCGTCATGTGCGGGTACAGCGCGTAGTTCTGGAACACCATCGCGATGTCGCGGTCCTTGGGCGGAACGTCGGTGACGTCGCGGTCGCCGATGAGGATGCGACCCGAGTTGACCTCTTCGAGGCCAGCGAGCATGCGCAGGGTGGTCGACTTACCGCAACCGGAAGGACCGACAAGAACGAGGAACTCGCCGTCTTCGATCTCGAGGCTGATCTTGTCAACCGAGGCGCGCGTTGCTCCCGGGTAGACGCGGGTAGCGGCGTCAAAAGTTACAGATGCCATTGTTTTTCTCCTTCACCGGCAGGTACGTGCCGGACGATCCGTTGTGAAGCGCGGTGGGGGCAACCCCGCCGTGGCCCGTCGTTGGGCCTCGACCAGTATGTCAGATCTCGGTGCCGTGTGCGCAGAGATTTTGCCCCGTTCTTCTGCGGATTATGGACGCCATGCCAGCGTCTGTTGACCGATCATCTGGGTATTTCCCAGCGCGTCGGACTAACATTGAGAGGTTGCCTTGCGCGGCTAAGGCCTGAACCCGTCAGGTCGAATATGAGGTGTCATGTCAAACGAAGAAGCAGAAGGAACGCCTGCGGAGGAGCAGAATCTCCCCGAGGCGAAGCCAGAAACCGGCATCGTTCCGACGACCACGGGTACCACCCCGGTTGCTCAGGAGTCGCGGCGTGATGCCGTGCGTGAGAAGGCCCAGTTGGTCTCCGCACAGCAAAAGCGCTCCCGCCTGATTTGGCGCAGCGTGATTGGTTTTGTGGCGGTCGCCGTGATCGCCGCCGCAGCTATCGTCGTCACGAACGTTGTCGCAGGCGAAGCGGGCAAGCCGCTCTCCGAGCCGAAGAACCTCGTTAACGGTGGCTTTGTTGTTGACGTTGACCTGGTGTCCGCGTCAACGTCAGCTGGCAACGGAACCATCACCGAGCCGACGGCGACCCCGGAAGCAACGGAAGAGGTTCCGGTCGAGGAAACCCCTGACGCGACGCCCACGGCTGCACCGTTGAACGTCAACATCTATACCGACTACCACGACGCTGATGCCTCCGCATTCCAGATCGCGAACGCTGTTCAGCTCGCAAAGTGGGTGCGTGAAGGCGCTATTACTCTGACGTACTACCCGATTGCCACCGTCACCGGCCAGTCGAACGGAACCAAGTACTCGGTTCGCGCGATGGCTTCCGTCGGGTGCGTGGCAACGTATTCGCCCGTCAGCCTGTTTGCCTACCACCATGAGCTCTTGGCAACGCAGCCGGCCGTCGAAACCGAGGGCTACTCCAACGCGGAGCTCGCTGACCTCGCCATCGCCATCGGCGCCGACCAGCCGAAAAAGGTGCGCGCTTGTATTGAAGACGAGACGTTCACGGTTTGGGCCAAGAAGCAGACAGACGAAGTTGCAGGCAAGAAGGTCGCTGACTCGAAGGTCAAGCTTGACGGCTCGTTCCTCGTGCTTATCGACGGTGTGAAGTACGTCGGTAACCCCGGCAATGCTGCCGAGTTTGCGCAGGCGGTTCTGAAGGCGTCATCTGACGCGTTCTACGCACCCACGCCGACGCCAACACCGAGCGAGGTCGCAACCGAAACGCCCGCGCCGGAAGCGACGACACCCGCACCGACAGAATCGGTCACGCCCGCACCTGGTACGTAACCGCCCGGAGTAACCGGTATGCTGGTTGCTCTGCCGACTTGGCGCAATTGGTAGCGCACCATACTTGTAATATGGGGGTTACGGGTTCGAGTCCCGTAGTCGGCTCTCGATAAAAGGCCCCGTCATCTTAGGTTTCTGAGAGGCGGGGCCTTCGATTTTTCTGCGACATCCCTCGTGCTCTGACCCCAATGGTTCCGAGGTTCCGGCGTCTATCGCGAGAACCGGAGAATGTTGCCGGAGAAATCGGGGGCGGAACGACCCGAGCGGAACATCGGCGGAGTTGAACGACGCGAGCGGTACCGGGGGCGGAACCACGGCGGGCGGCAAAGTGGGCTGATGCGAAGCGCTACGGTTGAAAGCGTGTGGTGTCTGCGAAACATGAGCGTGCAATGAGTTCGGTCGTGAGTCGCAGAACCTTCTGGATGGGAATTCTCGCCGCGATCATGGTCGGTGCGCTCACCGCCATCCAGGCGCGTATCAACGGCAACCTCGGCACCCGCCTCGAGAACGGTTTTGTTGCCGGATTCATTTCGTTTGCATCTGGCCTTGCCGCGCTGATCGTCATCACGGTGCTCACGAAGTCGGGCCGAGCCGGCGCGCAGCGCTTGGTTACCGGCGTGCGCGATCGCCGGATTCCCTGGTACCTGCTCACCGGTGGCCTCGCTGGCGCGTTCTCGGTCGCAACACAGGGGCTCACAGTCGGCATTATTGGTGTCGCGCTTTTCACCGTCGGCATTGTTGCTGGGCAAGCCGTCACCGGCCTCATCATCGACCGCATCGGCTATGGGCCCGCAGGCGCGGTTGCCGTCACCGTCGGCCGCGCTGCCGGTGCAGCACTCGCGCTGGCCTCCGTCGTCGTTGCCCTCACCGGCGACCTGCTCGAGCGGACACCGTGGTGGATCCTGTTCATGCCATTCGGTGTTGGCGTCGGCATCGCCTATCAGCAGGCAACGAACGGGCGACTCGGCTTGCTCGTTGGCAACCCGATGACCGCGACGCTGATGAACTTCATCGCGGGCACGACGGTGCTGACGATTGCCGCCGTCATATCGGTCACCCTGATGGGTCCGACGAACCCCTGGCCCACCGAACCCTGGCTCTACGTCGGCGGTGTCATCGGTGTGCTGTACATTTTCGTGTCAGCCGCGGTCGTACACCGCATCGGCGTGCTCCTGCTTGGCCTTGCCAGTGTCGTCGGGCAACTCACGACATCGGTCATCGTTGACGCCTTCTTCCCGGCATCCAACCCGCCGGCATGGTGGCAGTCAACGATCATGGTCGTGCTGGCCCTCGCCGCAGTGATCACCGCGACGGTGCCATGGAACCGCCTGAAGCGACGCCGACGTCGTTAGGGCGACACCAGGTCGCCAATGCATCGCAGAGGTGCACCCACGACGCTGGCGGCCTCTGCAACCCAGCCCGTGGTTCCGCGCTACAGCGCCGTGACCTTCTTGCGCGGGTTGGTCGTCTTGCGACGCCCTTCGCGCTTACCTTCGGGCTTGCCACCCACATAAAGCCAGCCCATGAGCTGCTCGCGCTTGCCGAGCTTGTGCATCTTCGCGACCGCCTTCGAGCGGGTATAGCCGCCGGTGCGCCAAATCACACCCCAGCCCTCATCGTCGAGCATCAGGCTGAGTGTGTGCGCGACACCTGACGCAACGGCCTCCTGCTCCCATGACGGAACCTTGCCGCTCTTCTGCGGGGAAAAGACGATCGCCAGCAGCAGCGGTGCGCGTAACGGCTTCGATGAAGATCCCTTGTCACCATTGGCCTTGTTTATCGCGCGGCCCAGCCTTTCGCGGGCATCACCGCGCAGCTCGATCACGCGCCAGGGGCTCAGCGACGAGTGATCGGCGACACGGCTGGCAGCTTCAACAAGCGCAAGGATGTCGTCGTGCGTCGGAGCATCATCCGTGACCTTGGACCAGGAGCGGCGCATCAGCACCGCATCGCGCACACTCATTCGCTCTCGGGCGTAAACGACAGCGCGAGCGAGTTCATGCAGTAACGGTCACCAGTCGGCGTTCCGAAACCATCGGGGAAGACGTGACCGAGGTGGCCACCGCACCCAGCACAGCGCACCTCGGTGCGCACCATGCCGTGCGAATTGTCTTCGATGAGTTCGACGGCCTCAGGCCGTACCGACTCGTAAAAGCTGGGCCAACCGCAACCGGAATCAAACTTGGTTCCGCTCTGGAAAAGCTCGGCACCGCATCCCGCGCAGGTGTAGAGGCCCGCACGGTGCTCATCGAGGAGCTCACCCGTCCAAGCACGCTCGGTTGCCGCTTCGCGGAGCACCGCAAACTGGTTGGCATCGAGCTTCTCGCGCCATTCGGCATCTGACTTATTCACGCTGTACGACATGTCGCTCCTTTTGTCTCTTCTATTCTCACCCCTGGCGCAGGCTCTGGCGCGAGAGCGGTCACAATGGGGGAGTGAGCATTGCTGAGGTTCAAGAGCGTTATGCGCGATTCGCGACAGACGAAGCGCCAGGTAGAAGCTCGCTATACGAGGCGTGGGCGCACATTGTTGCGTCGGACTCTGCGGTCGCCGCGGTCGTGGCCAGTTTTGCGCCGCAGCGCAGACAGCCGCCGCTGATCTTCGCCGTCATGCGTCTCGCCGGTGCTCCCCAGGAGAGCGGAACCAGGTGGCGCGACTGGGTTCTTGCGCACGCAGCGGAGATTCGTGCGGCAGGCGAAGGGCGGTCGGTGCAAACCAACGAGCCGCTTCGCTGTGCCGCACTGATGCCTGCGCTTGCCGCCATCGATGGGCCCATCGCGCTGATCGAGATCGGTGCTTCGGCCGGGCTCTGCCTCTACCCCGATCGCTACACCTACTCCTATGTCACCGCGGCGGGCGAGGTGGCGCGGTGGGCTCCGGAACCAGCCGGTGCTGTCACGCTGCAATGCGCACTTCGTGGCCACGTGGTTCCACCGCTTCGAAGCCCGACCATTGTGTGGCGCGCAGGCGTCGACCTGAATCCGCTGGATGCACGCGATGACGCCGACCGAGCATGGTTGCGAGCACTGGTATGGCCGGGGGAGACCGGCCGCGAAGAGCGGATCGCGGCCGCGCTCGATATTGTGGCTGCCCAACCGCCGCTCATGGTGGCGGGAAACGCGGCTGACGTGCTGCCCGCTGTCGTCGCTCAGGCTCCCGCTGGGGCGCGCATCGTGATCACCACGCCTGGGGTGCTGCCGCACATTGCATGGGCTGAGCGGGAACGCCTGATCGCAGTCGTACGCGAACTGGCGGATGACTGGATCACGCTGGATGCGCCACGCGTGCACTCAGCATGGACGACGTCGACGGTGCGGGTGCCCGCTGATGGTTTCGCGCTGGCTCGCAACGGTGTGGTGCTCGCTGCGGCCGATCCGCTTGGCCGCTGGATCGACTGGTTCGACGACGAGAGTGCTGCGGGGGCAATGTCGTAGCCTCGGCCTACGCTCGAGCCATGAGCACTTCTCTGGCTGAGTCCGAGCACGACATGCTGCGGTTCGAGGCCGCTTGGCCGCAACACTCCGCTGCGAAAGAGCAGGCGATTGCCGAGCGCTGGGGCCTCACAGCGGTGCGGTATTACCAGGTGCTGGCGCGCGTAAGCCTGTCGCAGGCGGCGGTGGCGACCGACCCTTTCCTGGCTGCCCGCATCCGGCGGCAGCGGGCAGGCCGAGCGCCGTTGCTGGGAGAATCTGCCAAGGATTCCGGGTTGGGTTCGATAGCATCATCGGGTGCCTTCGAACTTCCCGCGTGATCGCTTCGATGATGTAGCCCGCGACAAGGGCCGCGTCGGAGCACACCGCGCTGAGTTACCGCGCGGGCGCGGCTGGGCCACATTTCTCTGGGCATCCGTCGCGGCCGTCGTCCTCTTCGTCGGCGGTGTTTTCGGAGCGCTTGTCGTGATGGGCAAGATTTCGTTTGGCGACGAGACGCCGCAAACGGGCATCACGCAGGCCCCGATCGAGGCCCGCATTGATACGAGCTACTCGATCCTGATTTTGAACGCGACACCGGACGCCGCGAAGACCGCTGAAGTCACCGCGATTCTGGTGGCGAATGGCTGGACGCAGGAGCAGATCTTCTCGATCGACTCGGACGATAAAGACTTCGCTCGCACTACGGTTTACTACCCACTCCCTGGAGATCAGAGCCCGGCTCTTGGTGTTGCCGGCCTCGTCGGCGATGCCCTCGTCGAACAAAGCGATGTCTACCAGGTGGGAGACGCGGCTGACGCTGCGCAGCTAACCATCGTGATCGGTGCCGATTTCACCCCTGCAGGCTGAGACGGTTCCGTTCTTTTGTCCGCCCAAGGCTGATCTTTCTGGCTTGCACTCGCATGGGGTGAGTGCCAGAATGGGTTTAGCACTCGGCATCACTGAGTGCTAAAAATTTGATTCGCCGACGTCCAGGAAGGACGAAAGACTCATGGCTAAAATCATCGCTTTCGATGAGGAGGCACGTCGTGGCCTCGAGCGCGGACTCAACATCCTGGCTGACGCCGTCAAGGTAACCCTTGGCCCGCGCGGTCGCAACGTTGTGCTCGAGAAGAAGTGGGGCGCTCCCACGATCACGAACGACGGTGTCTCGATCGCCAAGGAAATCGAGCTCGACGACCCGTACGAGAAGATCGGTGCAGAGCTCGTTAAGGAAGTTGCCAAGAAGACGGATGACGTCGCTGGTGACGGAACCACGACCGCTACGGTTCTGGCTCAGGCACTCGTGCGCGAAGGTCTGCGCAACGTCGCAGCCGGCGCTGACCCCATCTCGCTGAAGCGCGGTATCGAGAAGGCTGTTCAGGCCATCACCGCTCAGCTCCTCGAGAACGCTAAGGAAATCGAGTCGAAGGAAGAGATCGCGGCTACCGCATCGATCTCGGCCGCAGACCCGGCCATCGGTGCACTCATCGCCGAGGCCATCGACAAGGTGGGCAAGGAAGGTGTTGTCACCGTCGAGGAGTCGAACACGTTCGGCACCGAGCTGGAGCTCACCGAAGGTATGCGCTTCGACAAGGGCTACCTGAACCCCTACTTCGTCACCGACCCTGAGCGTCAGGAAGCGGTCTTCGAAGACCCGTACATCCTGATCGCTAACCAGAAGATCGGTAACATCAAGGACCTGCTGCCCATCGTTGACAAGGTCATCCAGGACGGCAAGGAACTCGTTATCATCGCTGAGGACGTCGAGGGCGAAGCACTCGCAACGCTCGTTCTCAACAAGATCCGTGGCATCTTCAAGTCGGCAGCTGTTAAGGCTCCCGGCTTCGGTGACCGCCGCAAGGCTCAGCTGCAGGACATCGCGATCCTGACCGGCGGCCAGGTCATCACCGAAGAGGTCGGCCTTAAGCTCGAGAACGCAACGCTTGACCTTCTGGGTCGTGCTCGCAAGGTCATCATCACCAAGGATGAGACGACCATCGTTGAGGGCGCTGGCGAGGCAGAGCTGATCGAGGGTCGCGTTACCCAGATCCGCCGCGAGATCGACAACACCGACAGCGACTACGACCGCGAGAAGCTGCAGGAGCGCCTGGCAAAGCTTGCCGGTGGCGTTGCAGTCATCAAGGCCGGAGCTGCAACCGAGGTTGAGCTCAAGGAGCGCAAGCACCGCATCGAAGACGCCGTGCGTAACGCAAAGGCTGCTGTCGAAGAGGGCATCGTCCCCGGTGGTGGCGTGGCTCTGCTGCAGGCAGCGTCGGCTCTTGACTCGCTTGAACTGACCGGTGACGAAGCAACGGGTGTTGCTATCGTTCGCGTGGCAATTGAAGCTCCGCTCAAGCAGATCGCACTCAACGCGGGTCTGGAGCCCGGCGTTGTTGCGCACAAGGTTGCTGAGCTGCCGAGCGGCCAGGGCCTGAACGCTGCAACCGGCGAGTACGGTGACATGTTCGCACAGGGCATCATCGACCCCGCCAAGGTGACGCGTTCGGCACTGCAGAACGCTGCATCGATCGCAGGTCTGTTCCTGACGACCGAGGTCGTCGTGGCTGACAAGCCGGAGAAGGCTGGCGCACCTGCTGGTGACCCGACCGGTGGCATGGACTTCTAAGTAGATCAGAGCTGGCGCCTCGACGAAAGTCGGGGCCCCAGCTCTTTTCCGTCACACTGCCCCTTCGTGCATGGTCTGCACAGAGGGGCAGTGTGCATAAGGCATCTCGCGCGTACCATTTTTGCCATGGCACACGACAACGTGATGACATGGCTGTTGGACAGCGACCCTTCGCTGCAATTTCACGTGCAACGCGACCTCTTGGATGCGCCGCTGTCAGCGTGGAGTCGCACGCGCGCGCGGACAGCGACCGAGGGCTACGGTGCCCAGTTGCTTGCCAAACAGGACGCCGACGGCCAGTGGGCTGGCGGTGCCTACTTTCCGCTCGCAGACGACTGGCAGGGCGAGCCAGGCCAACCGTGGACGGCAACAACCTGGTCTCTCAACATGTTGCGGTTATGGGGAGTTGACGCCGCGGCGCTCGGGGACACCGCCGACCGGCTCGCAGCCAATAGCCGTTGGGAATACGACGACTTGCCGTACTGGGGTGGTGAGGTTGACGTCTGCATCAACGCATTCACGGTCGAAAACGGCCTGTGGCTCGGCGTCGATATGTCTCCGCTCGCGCACTGGTTTGTGGAACACACGATGCCCGACGGCGGCTTCAACTGTGAATGGGAAAACGGTTCGGTCCGGTCGAGTTTTCATTCCACGATTAACGCGCTCTTCGCTCTCCTGGCCTACGAACAGGCGGGCTTTGGCACCGAGGAGATCACCGCGGTGCGCCATCGCGCCGAAGAGTACCTCTTGGAACGCCGGTTGATGTATTCGCTCAGCACGGGGGAGCGCGTCGGTGTCTGGGCCGAGAAGTTTCTGGCGATCCCACGTTATGCCTACTCTGCCCTCCGTGCGCTCGACTATTTTCGCCTGGCCGCACGCTACGACGGCACCGCACCTGACGCGCGTCTCGCTGGTGCTGTCGAGCTCGTTCGAGAGAAGCAACAGCCGGACGGCCGATGGCTCAACGATCATCACCTCCCCGGCCGCGTCTGGTTCGACATCGACGAGCCCGTCGGGCAGCCCTCGCGCAACGTCACGCTCCAGGCGCTGCGCGTGTTGCGCTGGATCGATGACGACGCCGTCGATCACCCATAATCAGCCGCACGGAGGCTGACCCGGTTCGAGGGGAATGAACCGAGTCAGCCGCCGAACTACACACGAAAGAGGCTGAGGTTCGCCTGTTCTGCGTCGCTGTACTGCCGTGCCGCGCTGTCCAGTGCAAGATTCACACGGTCCAGTGCTGCATCAACTTCGCGCTGTGTGCCGCGCCACATTTCCAGAATCTCCTGGAATGCGATCGAGGCTGAGCCCGACCATGAACCTTGCAAGGCCTGCAGGTTCGCAATGAGTGATGCCACGTCGGTGCGCACGCGCTCCGCGGTCGCCCGCGCAGTCGCAGTTGCTGAAACGACGGCATCGGAATCTACCGAAAATACTGCCATGAGGTGTCCCTTCTTATTGAGTGACACCAGGCTAAAAGCGGGACAGCACCACCACGGCGGAACCAGGCAAGCGGTGGAGAATCGTGGGATTTCTCCCGATGGGGAGGAACGCGCTATTCGCTGTCTTTTTTCGCCTCGGCAGACATTTCGGCGATGTCCGCTTCGGTCAGACGCTGGAGCGGCTGAGTCTCAATGTGGAGGTGTTCAGCGGCCTCAGGCCGTGACGCCAGGGGGAAAGAAATACGGAATGTCGCACCGCCTCCAGGGGTGTCCTCCACGGTGATGTTGCCGTGGTGGGCCTCAACGATCGAGGCGACGATGGCCAGCCCGAGCCCAGATCCACCGGTTTCGCGGGTGCGCGACGTGTCAGCACGCCAGAAGCGCTGGAAGATCTGTGACTTCATCTGGTCGGGGATTCCCTCACCATGGTCGATGATGGCGATCCACCCCATGGTCTCGGTGTCATCAACGCCGACGGCGAAGTCGATGGGGGACCCCTCCGGGGTGTACCGGCGTGCATTGCCGACAATGTTGGCAACGACCTGGCGAATCTTGTCTTCCGCGCCCAACACGATGGGATCTCGCGCAGGCGGCGGCAGGATCGCTTCTTCGATGAGGGGTTGCACCTGGCCGGGGCCCGTGACAGGCCGAGGCTTGCGACGAAGGCGCTGCAGCGTCGCCTCGGCGAGTGACAACGCCGCAGTCGCCTGCGCACGTCCTTTGCGGGCGTGCGTCGTGGTTCCGGTTGCGGCGTCTGACTGCACCGGAATGGGAGTGGTCGGCGTCTGTCGTTCGGTAAAGACGGTGACCGGGCGGTCGGGGGCCTGCGCACGGAGGTCCATCGCAGCATCGCGGGCGATAGGCCGCAGGTCGATAGCGGCAAACGTCAGTGGCCGCTTCTCGTCGAGACGGGCGAGCGCGAGCAGATCCTCCACAAGCGCCGCCATCCTGATCGCTTCTTTTTCGATCCGGTCCATGGCCTGTGCGGTGTCTTCTTCGCCCCGGATCGCACCCATCCGATAGAGCTCGGCATAGCCGCGCACTGTCACGAGGGGGGTACGAAGTTCGTGGCTTGCGTCGCCAACGAAGCGGCGCATTTGACGAACGCTCGCGTCACGCTGTGCCAGTGCCGCATCCATCCGCCCCAGCATCGTATTGATGGCGGTCTTCAGTCTGCCCACCTCGGTGCGAGGTTCCGCTCCTGCCATACGCTGGCTGAAGTTTCCGGAGGCGATCGCCATCGCTGTTGCTTCCACTTGCCCGAGACTGCGAAAAGTCAGTGTCACGAGCCACCGTGTCAGCATTCCGACCGCGATGATCGTCACGGTCGCGAGGATTCCAAAGATGCCCAGGTACGTCGCGATGGAACGATCGACGTCTGCGGTAGGAATGGCGACCAGTTGGCTGACGAGAACGTCGCCCTGCGACGTGGAGACGGTCGTGAGTTCGACGCGGGCACGGAACGCACCCTCGCGGCCTTCCACCGAGGAAAGGTCGGAGGCGCTGTCGCGCTGCGGACCAATATCGAGGCGCAGGGTCGACGGAATCTGAGGCTCTTCGTGGCCGTAGCCACCCGCCATAGCCACGAGCTGGTCGCTGACGTAGATCGCCGTAAACGGCATCGTCCCCGGAATGGTTGAGCGCGGTGTGAAAATCAGCTGGCCATCGACCTCGGAGATCGTGAAGACCTGTTGCGGGGTCGTGGTGGAAGCTTGCTGTTTCAGCGAATCATCGATCTGCTGAATGAAGGCGGAATGCAGAAAAGGTACGGCGCCGACGCCGGCCGAGAAGAGGCCGATCGCCAGCACCGCAACGGTGACACCCGTGACCTTGGCGCGCAAGCTCACGCCTCGCCACCAGCGGGTCAGTGTGTCGGGTGAGTCGTCCAGAGCGAACGCCCCCTTGTCTTTTACTTGGAGGTCTTCAGCATGTAACCGAAGCCGCGCTTTGTCTGAATCAGCGACTCGGTCGCGTGCGGATCAATCTTGCGGCGGAGGTAGGAAATGTAGCTTTCCACGATGCCTGCGTCGCCGTTGAAGTCGTACTCCCACACGTGGTCGAGAATCTGCGACTTGCTGAGCACGCGGTTGGGGTTGAGCATGAGGTAGCGCAGCAGCTTGAACTCGGTCGGGCTGAGATCGATCGCGGTGTCACCGATGTAGACATCGTGCGTGTCTTGATCCATCGTGAGCTCGCCTGCACGAATGATTGACTCTTCGTCTGCCTGCATCGTGCGTCGCAGAATGGCCTGGATGCGTGCGACGATCTCATCGAGAGCAAACGGCTTTGTGACGTAGTCGTCACCACCGGCGTTCAGGCCGGCGACCTTGTCTTCGGTGTCGTCTTTGGCAGTCAGAAAAAGGATCGGAGCGGTGTAACCCGCCTCGCGCAGACGCTTCGTGACGCTGAAGCCGTTCATGTCTGGCAACATCACGTCAAGCACGATCAGGTCGGGCTCTTCTTCGAGCACGGCGGAGATGGTTTGGGCGCCGTTAATCACGGCCCGGGTCTGGAATCCGGCGAATCGTAGGCCTGTGCTCAGCAGGTCACGAATGTTGGGCTCGTCGTCAACGATGAGGATGCGCGGTGCAGTCATGCCCCCATTATTGCCACCCGATGCTATGTATTGCCTACGATTTGCACGAATGTCGCTACGCCGCCAGCGAATCAGCGTCCAAAATTGTGTAACTGTAACCCTGTTCGGCGAGGAACCGCTGCCGGTTTTGCGCGTAATCCTGGTCCACGGTGTCGCGGGCGATCAACGTGTAAAAACTGGCCGTGTGCCCCGATTTCTTGGGGCGCAGCAGTCGTCCGAGGCGTTGCGCCTCCTCTTGACGGGATCCATAGGAACCAGAAATCTGGATCGCGACGGACGCTTCAGGCAGATCGATAGAAAAGTTTGCAACTTTCGACACGACGAGTACCGAAATCTCCCCGGTGCGGAACGCTTGGAACAGCACTTCACGCTCGTCGACGGGCGTGGCACCGGTGATTTTGGGCGCGCCAAGCGCATCGGATACCGCGTCGATCTGGTCGAGATACTGACCGATGATCAGAATCTGTTCGCCCTTATGCTTGGCCACCAGGTCACGCACAGTCTGAATCTTCGCGGGTGCCGTTGAAGCCAACCGGTAACGCTCATCATCGGCAGATGCCGCATATTCCAGACGCTCGATTTCGGGCAGGTCGATGCGCACTTCGTAGCAAACGGCGGGAGAGATGAAGCCCTGAGCCTCAATCTCCTTCCACGGCGCATCAAAACGCTTCGGTCCGATCAGGCTAAACACGTCGCCCTCACGGCCGTCTTCGCGTACCAGTGTCGCGGTGAGGCCGAGGCGTCGGCGTGCCTGCAGGTCGGCGGTCAGCTTGAACACCGGCGCTGGCAACAGGTGCACCTCGTCGTACACGATGAGGCCCCAGTCCAGCGCATCAAGCAACGCGAGGTGGGCATACTGTCCCTTCCGCTTTGCCGTCAAGATTTGGTAGGTCGCAATCGTGACCGGCTTGATCTCTTTGCTCTGGCCGGAGTACTCGCCAATTTCCTCTGGCGTCAGTGTCGTGCGCTTGAGCAGCTCATCTCGCCACTGCCGCGCGCTTACCGTGTTCGTCACCAGAATGAGCGTGGTGGTTTTCGTCTCGGCCATGGCGCCTGCCCCGACGAGGGTTTTTCCTGCGCCACAGGGCAGAACGACGACGCCGGAACCACCGGCAACGAAGGTATCGATGGCATCGTGCTGGTAGGGGCGCAGCGAGAAATCGCTCGTCTCATCCATCGCGATTTCGTGCGGGGTTCCGGGCGTGTATCCGGCGAAGTCTTCTGCCGGCCAGCCGATTTTGAGCAGCTCTTGCTTGATCTGGCCGCGCGCCCACGCATCAATGACGTAGGTGTCTTCGCTGGGGTGGCCAACCAGAAGCGGCGAGATTCGCTTGTTGCGGGCGACCTCCGTCAACACCGCGCGGTCGGCACTCCGCAGAATCAGTGTGCCCTCTTCGTCCCGTTCGATCGACAGGCGCCCATAGCGGCCAACCGTCTCGGTGATGTCGAGTGCGACAGACGGCGGCACCGGAAACTTCGACCACCGGTTCAACGTGTCAAGCATGTTCTCGGCATCGTGGCCGGCGGCGCGCGCGTTCCACAGTCCGAGGCGGGTGACGCGGTAGGTGTGAATGTGTTCTGGTGCGCGCTCAAGCTCAGCGAACACAGCCAACTCGTGACGTGCCGCTTCCGCGTCTGGGTGTGCAACCTCGAGCAGAACGGTTCGGTCACTTTGTACGATCAGGGGGCCATTAGCCATAACGTGCAAGTCTAGTAGCGCTTCCTGAGCCTTGCGCCGCAAGCCCGCTACGTTACCGAACTGATCGTCTCAATCTGGGTGATGTGGGAGATCGGAAGGGTGCGCTCCACATCCGCTGCCTTGTCACGGCCGCGGAGGCGACCGCCACCAAAACCAGACGCCTCCAGCGTGAATGTGCGCTGATCGGCTCCGGGGATCGCCACCGTGACCGTCACCGTGCTGCGATTTCGTACCGCCAGCTCCAGCTCTCGCTCAAGCCACGCGGTTTCAGAGTTATCGCGCGCCGATTCGCGGAGCCGCTCGATGAGATCGGCGTAGGCGTGCGCTTCGTGCGCAGCCGAATGTTCTGCCAGCCGGTGCCTTTGCAGCCGCTCAGGGGTTCCGTCTGCCGCCACCAAAATCACCGGATAGTGCGCGTCGGCGAGGGCGACAGCGACGGTATCGCGTCCGACTCGAGACACGAGTCCGAGGGAGGAGCGGGTCAGGCCCAGCGGGCGCAGCACCTGATCAACCGCGAGCGTATCGATGAGTGCGTTTGTCTCAGCAGTCACGAGCGTCTCATCGCCGTGCTTGCCGACACGAATGGAACCGTGCCTTCTGGCTGTTTCGCCGACAAGATAGGCGAGGGGCTGCGGAATACCCGTCAACGAGATCTTCGTCAGAAATTCGGTGATCGTCTCTTCGGTTTCGCCGCCGGTGACCGCATCCATCAGCGACGATGGGGTGAACCGATACGTCGATGCCTGCGCGTGGGATTCACGCACCGCCATCGAGCGCAGCCGAATATCGAGCGCGGCCTCGAGCGGGCCAGGGCTAATCGCTGTGAGGTCATGTTGCAGGTAGATCTGGTCGACCTCATGCGGCAAGAGCTCGCTGAGCGCGGCGCGGTCAGGCTCACCACCGGCAAGCAGGGGAGCAGCCCACGGTGTCGCTGTGCCATCGGCGGTGAGCAGGCCCAACAGGAAAAGCGCGGTGCGAATGCGGCTCGCGCGCGCGGGCCATTCCGGATCCCACGGGTAGGCGCCTGGCCACAGGTGCGCCGGCACCACGGAACCGTCGTCAGCACGCATGCCTGCAGGCAGGTACGCGACGATGGCGCGGGCAATGCGATCCCAGCGCTCACGGTTGGATTCGCGAAGCCAGTTTGCGCCGGTAGGCGTTGCCATCCAGGTGCGTTCGAGCGTGGCGGTCAGCCCCGAAATGAGTCCGATGCGCAGGAGGGTGTCGACGTCGTCCGGGTCGTCGACAACGTTGGCTTCGGCGAGACGCCGACGTTCGGCGGCGCTCACGGCTCCGCTTCCGATCTGTGCGAGAGGGCTGGTCAACAGCACCGTGAGGAGATCGGCAATGTTGCCGATTGTCGTAAAGGCGCGTTCGGCTGCCCGAGCGGCGGGTTCTGCGCTGGAATCATCCGCGGGTGTGTTGGAGGCGGTTGGCAGTTGACGCACCACGCTCGCCACCGGTGCATACATGGTTCCGTCTGCAGTCATAAAGCCAGCAGCAACCAGGGCCTGATCAACGGAGGGGAGTGCCTCTCCCGCCGCCAACTGGCGCAGCGCGGCCGCCTGTGCGGCGGTGACTGCGCGAAGGCCAGCCTGAATAGAGGCCGGTTCGAGAAATGCTTCTGCGGTGTCAAAGAAATCGCGCCAGACGACGCGCGGTGACACATCGCGCGCCGTGAACAGCCGCTCGAGAGCCTCGTCACTCTGGGTAGCCAGGGCAACGGCGAGCCCGCGCGCGTCGGTCGTCATAAAACGCCGCTACCGCTGTTGGTTGCCGCGGGCTGCTTTGGCAAGCTTCGCCCGACGCACGGTGTTCGAAATAAGCAACGTAAAGAAGAGCACAACGCCGAGAGGGAGCCCGTAGTACATGATGCCGCTCAGAATCGTCCACAGCGGCGTGCTGAAGTCGACCGTGATCATGGAGCCAATGATGACGGCCACGAAACAGATGACGGCCGCGACAATGAGCGTCAGCGACGACACCGCCAAAATGCGGTCAAGACGCGTGACAGGAACCTCAGTGTCAGGATTTTCGTTACTCATCACTCTCCAGTGTATTCGCCTAGACCCAGGTAGGCTGGTGGACGGGTCATTTGACCCTGCTTTAGCGCGCCAAATAGGCGCACGAGTTCAGTGAGGGTGCTATGCCAGCGGGCAAAGTCCGTTTCTACGACGAAGAAAAGGGTTTCGGCTTCATTTCGGCTGAGGATGGTCAAGACGTGTTCTTGCACGCGACCAATCTGCCGGCAGGATCGCCTGCGCCCAAGCCAGGCACGCGTGTCGAGTTTGGCGTCGCTGAAGGTAAGCGGGGCCCGCAAGCCCTGGCGGTACGCATCCTCGAGGCTCCCGTGAGCCTCGCAAAAAAGAACAGAAAGCCTGTCGATGACATGGCGATCATTATCGAAGACCTCGTTAAGCTCCTCGACAACCTCGGTGGCGACCTGCGCCACGGTCGGTACCCGTCGTCGAGCCAGACACGTAAGGTCGCAACAGTACTGCGCAAGGTGGCGGACGAGCTTGACGTTTGAATCAGATGACATCGTGACGCCCGGGGAGCCCGACGAGACATCGGCCGTCGCCGCTGAGGTCGTGGCGGAAGCCGAAGCGGACCCTGTGGCTGCGGCGGAGGAGACTTCGTCGAGTACCGAAGCGCAACCCGATGGCGGCGCACCGGTCGTGGCCACCGAACCCGACGAAACGCTCCTTGCCGCACACGATCTTGCCTATGCGGCGCTGCTGGAGATTACGCCGGCCGCATCGATCGGCAAGCCCGCAGGCCACATCGTTGAGCCCGATGGCGTCGTGTCTCTGATGTTTGAAACCACGCTGCTCGGATACCCCGGCTGGTTCTGGACGGTGTCGCTCGCCCGTGTGCCTGGCGAAGAACCGACCGTTCTTGAAGCCGAACTTCTCCCCGGCGAAAAAGCCCTTGTTGCACCTGACTGGGTACCGTGGGATGTCCGCCTCGCGGAATATCAGGCAGCGCAGATCGCCGCTAATGAACCGGCAGCCGATCACGCCGACCACGATGATGCTGACGACGACGACGAAGACGACGACGAACTCGACTTTGACCCGGACGACATGCGTAGCGAGGGCGGCGAGGATCTCAACGGCATCGATATCGATGCGCTCGGCGAAGCCGACATCAACGCGAATGACGACGATGACGACGATGACGAGTCAGACGACGACGATGACGACGAGTCGGATGACGACGACGATGACGACGACGATGATGAGTCTGACGATGACGACGATGACGATGACGATGATGACGACGACGAGTCAGATGACGATGATGACGACGAGGAAGTCGCGACGGTCGCGGCTGCCGCGCCGGAGAAGAAGCGTCGCCGGTTGAACTGGCGTCGACTGCGTCGCTAGTCAGATCTCAACAACGCACAAGGGGCGGTCCTCATGATAGAGGACCGCCCCTTGTGCGTTGGTCTTAGCTGTGAGCCAAAACGTAGTCAATGCTGCGGATCAGCTGGCGCACATCGTCGGGCTCAATCGAGACGAACGTGGCGACACGCAACTGGTTGCGGCCGAGCTTGCGGTACGGCTCCGTGTCAACGATGCCGTTGGCGCGCAGTGTCTTTGCGATCGCGGCCGCATCGACAGACTCGTCAAAGTCAATCGTGGCGACGACGGGGGAGCGGTGCTCCGGGTTCGCGACGAACGGCGTTGCCACCGCTGAGGCCGCAGCCCATTCATACAGCGCACCTGAGCTTTCGCGCGTGCGAGCATCTGCCCAAGCGAGGCCACCGTTGCCGACGATCCAATCGAGCTGGCTGTTCAGGAGGTGCAGCGTCGTGAGGGCCGGGGTGTTCAGCGTCTGGTTGAGACGTGAGTTGTCGAGGGCCTGCTTAAGGCTGAGGAAGTCGGGGATGTAGCGACCCGAAGCGGCGATCCGCTCGATGCGCTCGATAGCGGCGGGAGAGACCAGTGCGAACCACAGGCCGCCGTCAGAACCAAGGTTCTTCTGCGGAGCGAAGTAGTAGACGTCGGTTTCTGCCGCGTCGAAGTCAATGCCACCGGCTGCGCTCGTCGCGTCGACGACCGTCAGGGCACCATCGTCGCCGTGCGCGCGGCGGATGGGAGCGGCGGCTCCGGTCGAGGTCTCGTTGTGCGGGTATGCGTACACGTCGATGCCTGCTACTGCTTCAGCCTCGGCAATGGTTCCGGGTTCTGCCTTGCGTACATCCGGAGCCTGGAGCCACGGAGCCGCGGCCGCCTTCGCAAACTTGCCGCCGAACTCACCGAACACGAGGTTCTGAGCACGGTTCTCAATGAGGCCGAATGCCGCGGCATCCCAGAACGCGGTCGAACCGCCGTTGCCAAGGATGACTTCGTAGCCATCGGGCAGACGGAACAGCGTACTCATGAGGTCACGGACGGAACCAACGAGGTTCTTCACCGGGGCTTGGCGGTGGGACGTACCTAGCAGTGACAGGCCGGCCGCGGCGAGCGAAGTAATTTGCTCTTCGCGCACCTTGGAAGGACCGCAGCCGAAGCGGCCGTCAGCGGGTAGGAGGTCTCGGGGAATCTCAACTGTCGCCATGGGTTCAGTGTAGTTCTTTCCCGGGAGGTGCCTGGAGAGTGTGACAACGAAAGTCGGTAGGCTAGAGACCAATCTTTACCGGAGCAGTGAGGCGCCATGACTGACCTGATCGACACCACCGAAATGTACCTCCGCACCATCTTGGAGCTGGAAGAGGAGAACATTACGCCGTTGCGTGCGCGCATCTCTGAGCGCCTTGGCCACTCGGGCCCGACGGTTTCTCAGACGGTCGGGCGCATGGAACGTGATGGCCTCGTCGTCGTGTCGGAGACGCGCACGCTGGAGCTCACTGACGAGGGTCGCCAGAAGGCTGTCGACGTGATGCGCAAGCACCGTCTGGCTGAGCGTTTGCTTTCCGACGTCATCGGATTGGACTGGGCGTACGTGCACGAAGAAGCGTGCCGCTGGGAACACGTGATGAGCGAGCAGGTGGAGCGCCGCCTCGTTGAGTTGCTCGGTCACCCCACCGAATCGCCTTACGGCAACCCGATTCCGGGGCTGGATCAGGTGGGCGGCGAGACGAACGCGACGTTCGAGGAGGGCGTCGTCGGCCTAGTCCAGCGCCTCACCGACGCCGGCCGGCCGATCGAGGGCACCGTGCGCCGCCTCGCCGAGCCCGCACAGGTTGATCCGGAACTGCTTGAGCAGTTCCGTGACGCTGGCGTCTTGCCAGGAGCTCACGGCCAGTTCCGTTTCAACGAGGGTTACGTCCTGGTGGAGATGGACGGTAACGAAGCCGGTCTGGAACTGCCAGTTGAGGTTGCCGCGCACATTTTTCTGCTCAGCGATCGTTCGTGACGCTGCGACCGGGAATCTGCCCCGTCTTCCCCGAAATTACGCGGAAGACAGCCCGGTGTGAGAAGGGGTACAACCCGGCGAACGCGGGGTTGTGGAATCGCTCCAACATGAGAATTCTCGGAAAAGTTGGGTCTCAGCGAGACAATATCGTTACATTCGGGTAGCCTTGCTGAAGTCCGAAGGCGAGAAGCTGGCCAGAGGACACCGTGGAAAATGCCTCGCTGGCTCGTCATTTCCGCGGGTCCCGATGCACAAAGTGCCCTGAGTAACAGAGTGCCGACGAGCCGCCACGCATAGTGGAGAGGCGCCCGGAGGATCAGCTTGTCGTCACAGAACGAATCGTTGAAGAACGAGACCGACTCATCGGTCGTTGCCTCTTCAACCCCTCGAATTACCCGTCGTAGCGCCGAACAGAACACCAAGAAGCCCGTGGCCCCCGCCCAGGCTCACACGAAGATTCGCCCCATCAGGGCACTCGCGATCTTCGGTGCTGTTGCTGGTCTTGTTGCTACCGTCGCATTGCCCGCATACGCCGCCTTCAAGCCAGCTGTCGACGAGTCCGTGACGCTCCAGCAGGTCGCAGAAGATGGCGCACAGACTCTTGTCGTCGCATCGGACGCAGACACCACAAACCTGCAGGCAACCACGTACGCTGCGACCACCATTGGTGAGATCGAGCAGAAGAAGGCAGAAGAGGCCGCCGCCCAGCGCGCCAAGGAACTGGCTGCACAGGCTGCTGCTGCGGCCGCATCCAACTCCCAGGCGGCAAGTGCGTGGTCCAACGTCGACCTCTCCATGGTTCCGGCTGGTTCCGGCACCGTGATCTTCCCCCTGCAGAGCTACGACTACATCGGTGATGGCTTCCGGTCGCGCGGTGGTTCGCACGATGGCGTCGACATCCTCGCTCCGGCCATGACCCCGATCTACGCGGCAGCTGACGGTGTTGTCACCGTTTCCAGCGAAAGCTACTGGGGCTACGGCGTCGGCGTTGTGCTTGACCACGTCATCGGTGGTCAGCGCGTTTCCACGCTCTACGGACACATGACTTATGGCACGCGACTCGTCAGCGTCGGTGACACCGTTTCGGTCGGTCAGCCGATCGGCGCGGTCGGTACGACCGGACGTTCGACGGCCAACCACCTCCACTTCGAGGTTGAGGTTAACGGCTCGCTGGTTGACCCGATGGCATGGCTGAACGCCAACGCGGGCTAACAAATACAAAGAATTAACCCGCCAGTGGCCTGAAAAGGTCGCTGGCGGGTTTACTCTTTACCCGACGCGGAGAAGCGGAGAGTGAGCATATGAACCGACGACCACGCACCCAAACCATGGGTGCAGGAGGCCGAGACGTTCTGTTGCAATGCCTGCGACACGACATGCACAGCCATGCTGTGCGCCCCACCAAGGTGCTGTCTGACAAGACAGCGCCTTTTGTCGTTTCTGGGCGCTCTCTTGCCGCCACCACGCCGCCATGCATCGACGCGCCTGGCAGCCTGCCGGGCCCCATCGAGAGGACGACGGATGCGCACGTTGGTACTAAATGCTGGATATGAGCCACTCGCGGTTGTGTCATTTAAGCGAGCGCTTCTGCTGGTCATGAATGAGAGAGCGACGGTTCTGGAATCAGTCGTCGACGATCCGGTGTGGACGACAACGGCGGTATATGACCGTCCTGCGGTGATCGTGCTCACGCAGTACATTCGCCTCCCCAAGACCAGGCGCATGCCTGCGACCCGTCGCGGGGTGCTTCGACGTGACGCTTTCCGGTGCGCCTACTGTGGCGGCACGGCCTCAACAATCGACCACGTGCAGCCGCGCTCACGCGGTGGCGACGGGTCGTGGGAGAACCTGGTGGCATGCTGCCTGCGGTGCAATAACGTCAAGAGCAATCGCACGCCACAGGAGATGGGGTGGGAGCTACGGATTAAGCCGCGGGCCCCGCGAGGCGGAACCTGGGTGGTGCGGGGCGTCGAGCGTGCAGAAGCGTCGTGGGAGCCGTACCTCGGGATAGCGGCTTAACCCACGACGCCGAGAGGGCTTACTGAGCGCCCTTTGCCTTCTGTACCGTCTTCTTGAGGAAAATGGCGGCCAGGATCCAGCCACCGAGGGCGGTGATCACCCACACCACCAGTGGGGCCAGTAGCCATGCCGTTACGCCCTCAATGCGGAGGCCGCCGGGAAACAGCGTCGCGACAAACAGTGCAAGAAACGTGGTCACCAGGCCGATACCGCCCAGAATCGCGTCCGCATACTTGCGTGCGATGTTGAACACGAACGGGCCGAGCAATGTCTGCGCGATGGCAAACACGACGACAGCCACAGTGAAGCCGCTCGCGCTCAACGTGACGCCCGGGATCACCCAGGACGCAACGAGAAGACCGAGAGCTGCGGTCGCGAGGTTAATGGCCACGCGAATCAATAACCGAATCATCGCAACACCTTTCTGTGGAGCACATTGTGCCCGCGAGGTTAGAACGAACCGATGCCCTTGCCAAGCAATTGCACGCCAAGAATCACGAACAACACCGCCATGATGGTGCCGTTGTTCACGGTGAGCCATGTGCGCATCGAATCGAGCATAGTGGTGGCTTTCTGCGGCGTCACCAGGTACATCACCACAGGCAGGGCGACCGTCGCTGCGGCGATCACAACAAACACGACGATCGCGACAGTGATGGCACCGGCGGTTTCTGCCACGTGACCGATGGCAGTGGCCGCGGCGATCGACATCATCAGGTTCTTCGGGTTCACGGCCGCGAGGACGAACGCGAGCACGAGAGCACCGCCAGGCTTCATCGAGTCGATGGCACTCATCCACTTCGGAAGCGCAGGCATCTCGCCTGGTGCCGGTCGTGCGCGCCACTGCTTGATCGCAAGCAGCAGCAGGAGTGCGCCAAGAACCAGCTGAATGACGCCGACGATGGGGCGTGGCCCGTCGTCGGATTCTTGCGGAAGGAGACCGGCAAGCAGGGTGAAGCCCACCACGGCGATCGTGACACCGGCAATCCACCCGGTGAGGAACGACAGCGCCAGCGGTCGAGGCCGTGGCGACATGAGCATCAGGATGACAGCGATAATCGGGACCGGGCTGATCGCGATCGTCACGGCGTACGGAAGAACGTCACCAATAATGTGGTTCATGGGATCGATCTCGCCCGGCTAGCTGCCGAGGATCAGCGCCTTTGCCTGAGCGAACTCAGCGTCGCTGAGGACGCCCTGCTGATGGAGCTGACCCAACTGCGCCAGCTTTGCCAACAGATCGGAACCATCTCCCGCCGCTGCTGGGGGTGCGGGGGCTGGGGGAGTTGCAGGCATCGCGGCGAATGCCGCTCGTTCCTGCGCGGCGGCAGCGGCTTGCTGCTGCTCGAAGGCGGCGGCTTCCTGCTGCGCCACAGCGTGCTGGTGCTGGCGGCTTGCAACGGCACCGCTCACGGCGGTGGCTGTGCCAGCAACCACGGCGGTACGGGCTACGGTTCCGAGAAGGCCGGGGCGTCCGGCGCGTCGAATGAAAGGCATGTCTCTCCCTAGTACGGGCCGGCTAGGACGCGTCGGCGATGATTTGGTTGATAACGGGTGCAGGAATCCGCTCGCTACGCACGACGGTGCCGTGGGCGTTTGCGAGTGTTTGGGCCAGCTGAAGCGCCCAGGTCATTTCCAGCGCGACGATCGCGACACTCGAGCCAGGCGCGATCGGGGCGATCGCCTCGGCGATGTCGTCTTCGCCGACGAGACCCTGTACTTCAAGCGTCATATCGCCGAGCACGTACTGCGAGTCTTCTTCTGTGACTTCAACGAGGGTCACGCTGCCGTCGTCGTGGCGGCTCGCGATCACAATGTCGAGCAGACGGACGGTTCCGGTTTTCGTGAGGTCAAGGACCGCAGACAGCACCTGAGGGTTGGGTTCGGTCCCGGGAAACTCGACGACATAGATGTCGACAGGGCCGTAGTTAAGGGTCGTCATGATGCTCCGTTCGCTTCAGCGAGGGTCGGGAAGCTCCACGACCCGTTCAAAAACTCTGCGCGCGGGCGGTAGAGGCGAACCAGGTAGTTCCAGCCCTCCATGACGGGCAGCGCGTTGACGTCGTCCGCTCCGCCGCCGAAGTTCACCGTGACGGTGCCGTCAGGGTTAGACGTGCCGATGATGTTGTTGACGCTGTACGCGTTGAGGGCGTTTTCTACGAAGTATCCGTCCGCGTTGTATAGCGAGATCGACCAGAAGCCGTCGACCGGAACCTCGCCGACGGTGAGGGCGTAGTGACCGACGGGGAGTTCCGGGCTCACCATGATGTAGGAGGCTTCCTGCTCGGGCAGCCCTCCCCACCCCAGTGCCGTCCCGATGAGGTGACGGATGGGATCAACTGCTTCCTTGGTTCCGAAACAGCGTTCCAAACCACCGAGACCCTTGCCGAGCTCCAGTAACGCGTTTCGGGTTGCGGTCAGCGAAGCCTCGTCCGATTCGGGCGCCACGAACGGGCGGCTCGAGTTCGCCGTGATCGAAAGCTGACGCTGCAGATCGTTGACGATTGCGACGTCGTCTGAGTTCTCCGGGTCAACCAGAATGCGCGCGGCCAACATGACGAAGTCAGTGTCGAACTCGTCGGTTGTCAGCTCGTACGTGCCAGCGTCATGAAAAATGTTGTTGATGAAGTGGTCTTGGTTAACGACCATGACCGAAATGTAGCGGTCACCACCGTCGGGGATGGTGATTGTCGCACCCTGAGAGATGTCGACGACAGCGGCAGAATACAGCGTGTCGCGGTTCATTCGAATAATGGGTTGCTGCGTCACGGGCGTCGGCGTGAAACCGTGTGACCACAGGCCGGTGCCTCCGGCCTGTGCGAAGATTGCCGCGAACATGCGGTCGCTCTCGGCCCTGACAAAGTTGTTGACGGTGACCTGTTGCGCACTCATAGAACTCCCCACTCTGGTTGTTTATCTATCGTGTCGTGTCCTGAGCGGGCCACATCATCCACGATTGGTGATTTCCCGCGGTGAAACCAGGGGGTGTCAGGCAAAGACTGGGCGCGTGCGCCGCGGTGTGGCACGCTCGAGGAACGAGCGGGGAACACCCCGCGTGAGAAAGGCGGAATCATGGTTGTCGTCAATAGCGCCCTGCTCAACGAGGCGTACATCGTCACTTTTCCGCTCGTTTTCAACCTCGACCAGGTCAAGCGGTACGTTGAGACGGGCGTCGGGGCGAACCCAGCGGCGGCGTTCAACACGTTCAGTCATGCGCGTTCCCTCGCCGGGCCCGAGGATACCTTCGTCTCGATCAACAACGACACGCTGTATTCCATGGCCCAGATCGACCTGAGCGTCGGGCCGGTGTGGCTCGAGGTACCCGAGACCGGCGAGCGCTACTACGTGTTGCAGTTCGTTGACGCGTGGACGAACAATTTTGCGTACGTGGGGCGTCGGGCAACCGGAACCGCGGCAGGGCGGTTCCTGCTGGTTCCGCCAGGGTGGGAAGGTCAGCAACCGTCCAACGCCACCGTGATTCATGCCCCGACGACCGTGTTCTCGATCGTGGGACGGTGGGCTTGTGGCGATGCGGAAGACGTGGCAGCCGTGCACGCCCTGCAAGACGCAACGACTCTGACCCCCATCGATGCAGAGGCGACACCGGCCGGAATTCCAACGATCAGCGCCGATGTGCCGTCTGAGATTGCTTTTCTGGAAAAGGCGCGGGTGTGGTCGCAGGCTTTCCCGCCGTCAGAAGCGGAGCAGACCGTGCTGGCGAAGTTCGCCGATCTCGGCCTGACGGCGCAGGAGAGCCCCTACCTGGCGCTTGCGGCGGACGAGGTCGCAACGTTGGCCACGGGGCTCGTCGCCGGAAATAGTGCGCTCATCGAGTACCTCAAGACGGGGGACGTGCCCATCGTCAACGGATGGATGCTCACCTATCACGCGTTTGACTACAACATCGAGCACTTCGAAGTTGGCACCATAAATGCTCCGGAGTTTGTGGCACCCGATGGCCCCGCACGGTATGTGTTGCGTGCCGGGGCAGCCTTGGGCGGTCTCTGGGGAAACCACGCGTATGAGGCGGCCTATGCCGCGGTCTACGTCGACGCGACGGGCGCGCAACTCACCGGCGCGCAGAAGTACACGTTGACCTTCAACCCGACACCGCCCGTCGGTGCGTTCTGGTCGATTACGATGTACGCCGTGCCTGACTTCTTCCTTGTCGCCAATGTCGCTGACCGTTATTCGGTTGGCAGCGAAACCCCTGGACTCGTGTACAACGGCGATGGGTCGCTGACGATTGCGATCAGCGCCACCGAACCGTCTGATCCGCAGCGTCGCGCCAACTGGCTACCGGCGCCTGCAGGGGAGTTCCGTCCGCTGCTGCGCATGTACGAACCCGACTCGTCGGTCGTGGACGGGCGCTTCGAGTTGCCCGCGATCGAGCGCGTCGCGGAGGGCAGCTCATGGTAACGCTGCCCATCGGAACTCGTCTCGACAACGCCGACGAGACGGTTGAACTCCTCGCAAGCAAGTTCAACCGTCACACCTTTTGGTGTGGCCAAAGTGGTTCAGGCAAGACCTACGCGCTCGGCGTGGTGTTGGAGCAGCTCCTGCTCAAGACCGAATTGCCGCTACTCATCCTGGATCCGAACGCGGACTTCGTGCGCCTGCATGAAACCCGTGCGGGGGCGGCTACCGAGTCGGCCACGGCGATCAGCCAGTCCGATATTCGTGTGCTGCACTCCACGCATGCCGGTGGCGAGCGCCTACACGCCAGCTTCGTCAATCTGTCGCCCGCGTCCAAGGCCGCAGTTCTCCAGCTCGATCCCATTGCGGACGCCGAAGAGTACAACGTGCTGCTGCACCTCGAGGGCGACGTCTCCGCCTTCAACGATGCAGAGTTCTTGACCAGGCTGCGGCAGTCAGACGACCCGGGTGCGCGTCGCCTGGCATTGCGCATCGAGAACCTGCAAACGTTGGAATGGCCGCTGTGGGCACGTGGCGCTGAAACGGCGACCCAGATCGCGGATCAGCGCCCGCGGGCAACCGTCATGGACCTGGGCGGTTTCGCGAACCCCGCTGCCCCCAAGGTCGCCGCATTGAGCGTGCTGGAACACCTGTGGGCTCGCCGTGACGAACGTCGTCCCGTCCTCATCGTGATCGATGAAGCACACAACATTTGTCCTCCTGAATCCACCACTCTGGTGGAGCGGGCGCTCACGGAACAGATCATCCAGATTGCCGCCGAGGGGCGAAAATTCGGACTGTGGCTTTTGCTGTCGACGCAGCGGCCAACGAAAATTCACCCGAATGTGCTTTCGCAGTGTGACAACCTGGCGCTCATGCGGATGAACGCTCCCCGCGACCTCGCTGAAGTGGCGCAAGTATTCGGTTTTGTGCCGGCGGAGCTGCTCTCCCAATCGCCAGCGTTCGCGCAGGGGCAGGCGCTGTTTGCCGGTGGCTTCGTCGCGCAGCCAACGCTGACTCAGATGGGTGCTCGCATCACTGAAGAGGGCGGCAGTGACGTGCCCGTGCCGCTAAAGGTGTAGCCCGAACCATCAGGCCGGCTAGATTCGGAGTTTGACGGCTTCTCGTCGGGTACTGACGCCGAGTTTGCGGTAGATCGCGCGCTGGTGCGTGCGCACAGTGTTGACAGAAACGTGCAGGGTGGCGGCGATTTCTTCCGCCGTCATCGTCGTGCACAGGTAGCTGAAGATCTCGCGCTCGCGGCGGGAGAGCGCTGCGCCCAACACCTGGTCACGTGCCGATCCACCTGTGGCGCTGACGATATTCGAGGCAATAAAGTGCTCGTGCGCCGTTCCCCACGCCGCATGTTCCGTGATCAAATCCCGAAGCGTGTCATCGCCTTCTGTCGCGACAAACGGCAGGATGATGTGCTCTGGCACGGCAATGTCGAGCGCCCGCTCCAGCGACACGTGGGCACGGTGCTGATCACCGGTTTGTCGCATAATCGCTGCTGTTGTGACGAGGGCCGAGACCGCAACGTACGATATCCGTTCCGGGTGCGCGATGCGCGCCAATGACGCGAGCGCGACATCGGGGTGCCCGGCACGTCGATAAATCTCGGCTGCGAAGATATTCACGACCGGAACGGCCTCTACCTCTTGAAGCGGAACCATGATGTTCACGGCGCGCTGGTAGTCGCGGGACGCGGCGGCGAGTGCCGCAGCCGCGATGCGTCGATAAGCGGGCCACGGAACCCCGTGCACTTCTTCATTGCTGATGCCGCGCACATGAACGGCGGCATCAGCGATCAGTTGCGCGTTACCGGTCGCGGCGGTCGTCAGGCACAGAAACAGGCGCGCTAACGCCGCATAGGAGGTGTTGTGACCTCCGCGCTTGATTAGCGCAGTGAAGTGCTCGCGGGCGGACGTGAGTTTGTACTGCCACATATCGCTATGTCCGCGTGTGACAAGCTCAATGCCGCCGTCGTAGTGATCCCAATCTGGTTCATTCTCAGAGCTGGATGCTGCGTCCAAGAACTCGCGCGATGTCACGAAGTGCCCGCCGTAGGAGTAGGCGAATCCGAGGTTGGTGGCTGCGCGCCGTGCGAGCGCCGTGAGACCTGCAGTACTGGCGTCTCGGTGGGCGGTGGTGAGAAGACGAATGGCCTCAGCGGGGTCGCGGCGTAGCCGCAGTTCGACCCACCCAAGCAGGAAGACCGCGTACACGTGGATGCGGTTTGCGGTGGCTGCCGTGCTCAGAGCGGCGCGGACATCGTCAGCGGCGCGGGTGAGGGTGAGTCGGTCGTGAGCCAAGAAGAGATCAGCGAGCGCTCCGACGAATGACATTTCGTCGCCGAGGGCGGGGTCATCATCGAAAATGGATCGCGCCTGGGCGCGAAGGCGGCTCGCTCCTGCGGCATCCCCGTCGATATCGAGGCAACACGCTCGGATGAGGAGGATGTCAGGTGCCTGTGCAAGCTCGGCAGGCAGGGCGAGGCAGCGGGCATTTAAGGTTGCGCCATTGGTGTCGATGACCATGCGCAGCCAGTTTTCCCGAATGATGTGCGCGGCGAGGTCGGCGTTGCCCGCGCTGAGGGCATGCAGCGTCGCCTCAGCGGGAAAGTCTTGTGAAAGCCATTGCGCCGCAATCACGTTGAGCTTGCGCGCGCGTTCATCCTGTTCGCGGCGCAACAGAATGCGGCAGTGGCGGGCGAAAACGTCGTGCCAACGATAGACAGGCGATGCATCTTCACGCACGTAGCGGTCAAGGAAGAGCCCGAGTTGTACGCACTCATTAAGCAGGACCGCAGCGTCCTCACGGCCGGAAAGTTCTTGAGCGAGGCGCGCATCAAGGCGGGTGCATGAGGTGGTGGCCAAGACAAAATCGAACAGCTCATCCGAAAGGGAACCAAGCACAGACTGTGCGATGAACTCTGTCAGCAGGCCATCGTCGCCCGTCACTCGAGAATGATGTGAGGCAGATGACGTCGGGTCAGTGAGACTGATCCGGGCGGCGATCGGCCAGCCTTCCGTTGCGGCCATGATGCGCTCGGCGTCGGCAGGTGAGAGCTCTTGGCGTGTCGTCATGATGGCGAGCGTGTTGAGCTCTGCTGCGGTCAGCGCGAGCGTTTCCGGTCCGACGAGAATCGCATCACCCATGGCAAGGGGGCGGCTAAACCACTCCGCAAGGTGTCGCGTTCCTGAGACGGCAATGTGCGCGTAGCCGTCGGAGCGTTCTGCCAAGAACGTGATCACGTCGTCGACCACGGTGCGGTTGGCGCGGTGTGCGTCGTCGATGACGATGGTGACGCGCTGCCCGACGGTCCGCAGCGCCGCGCAGATGCGGTCCAGCGTACGCTCGGCGTTTTCGCCGTCAGGCACGACATCAAGCAGGAGAGACAGGTTCGGCGTCGCACGCGCGATTGTGTGCAAGGCCGTCAAAATGCCAGCGACCAGTTGCATTGTGGTGTGGTCATCGTGAGTGACTGTGAGCCAGGCGACCGGGTGATCAGTACGGGCGGCCCATGCCGCGAGCGCTGTCGTCTTGCCATAGCCGGGCGGGGCAACCACAACGGGGGTGGTTCCGGTGGCCGCCGCGTTCTCGAACAGTTCACAAAGGCGCGGTCTGACAAGCGCTGTCGCCTTGGGCTGCGGGGGCGTGACCAGGAACCATGCAGAAGGACTCCACTGCGCGGCAACATGGCGATCCATGGCTCCTCAGCATAGTGCCCACGCCCATCAGAAGGGTGCGCAGCGGACAGACACCATGCCGTGCGGCGCCCTATGCTGATGCGCCGCGCGGGCCACAGTCATCCGTCATTGGTGAATTCGTTGTCGTCCGCTATGTTCCTGGGGCGAGTTCAGCCACGCTATGAACACGGGTGGGCAACGTCGAAGAAGGTGCGAGGGTATGCAGCGACCGCTTCAAGGATTGACGCGCAAGAACATTATGCGCGAAGTTGTCGCCGGTATCACGTTGCTGGCGATTTCGGTGCCGCTCAACATCGGTTACGCGCAAATTGCAGGGTTGCCTGCGACGGCTGGCCTCTACGCGCTCATCGTGCCAACGATCGTGTACGCCCTCATGGTGTCGTCACGCCAGGTGGTGGCATCTCCAGACGCTGCGGCCGCTGCCCTTGTCTTTTCCTCGCTCGTGGGGTTGGGTGCTGCCGGGGAGAACTTTGCCGCGATGGCTGCCGCGCAGGCGATCTTAAGCGGGCTGATGCTAGCGGCGTTCTCGTTCTTGAAGCTCGGATTTCTCGCCAACTTCCTGTCGAAGCCGATCCTGATCGGGTTCGTTGGTGGGTTGGCGCTTGAGATCTTGGTGAGCCAGCTCGCCAAAATGCTGGGGATTCGACTTGACGCCGCCGCCGAGTTCTTCGAAAAGGTTGCTGAGCTGTTCGGTGCTCTTGGCTCGCTGAATGTCTTCTCGCTCGTGATCAGCGCGGCCTCCATCGGGGTCCTTCTAATCGGACGACGCCTTGCGCCCCTCATCCCGTGGGCTCTCGTCGTGCTTGTTGCGGCGACGGCGGCAACGGTGCTGTGGGGACTGGAGTCGAAGGGCGTCGCTGTTTTGGGGGAGGTGCCAGCCGGCCCACCGCAGTTCGCGCTGCCGATGCTCGATTGGAGCGTGTGGGTTGCGCTCATTCCGTCTGCGCTGGCGCTCACGCTGGTGACCGTGGCAGAGGGGCTCTTGGTGTCTCGCGCCTATGGTGAGAAGCACGGCTACCCGGTCAACCCTGACCAGGATCTCCTCGCTTTTGGTGCGGCGAACGTCGCTGCCGGTTTGTCGTCGTCGTTCGCCGTGGGATCTTCCACATCACGTTCCGCTGCCATGGATCAGGCGGGCTCTCGCACGCAGGTGCCGAGCCTCGTTCTGGCCGCTGGCACGCTCTTGCTCCTGCTGTTCGGAACCGCGTTGCTTGCACAGATCCCGTCGCCGGCGATCGGTGCGGTTGTGGCTGTCGCGGTGTTCAAGTTGCTCGGGTTGATGGAGTTCGGTGACCTCTGGCGCCAATCCCGATTCGAGTTCGCCATCGGTGTGGTGTGCTTTGTCGGCGTCCTGGCCTTTGGCCCGCTCGGCGGCCTCTTCCTGGCGTTTGTGCTCTCGCTGATTAATCTCGCACGCCGGGCAGCGAACCCGGCGACCGATGTCTTGCAGGGTTCCGATGATCCGCAAGCATCGCTCCTTGACAGTGCGCAACCGACCACGTTGACGGCACCGGGAGTGCTGGTTCTGCGGTTTGCGGCTCCCGTGTTTTTCGCCAACGGAACTATCCTGGCCGACCGCATAACCGGTTCCGTTCACGACGCCGCAGGAGAAGTCCGTGCGCTTGTGCTTGACGCTGAGGCGATCACCGACATTGATGTCACTGGCGCCGAAGCGCTTGGCGGCGCGAAGGCATGGCTGGCCGCGCGTGGCATCACCCTCGCGTACTCACGCGTGCGCCCGGAACTGCGCCAGCGCTTGGTGCACTTTGGGCTCATGGATCCGGCGCAGGAGTACGCGACCAACCGTGCCGCCGTGGCAGCCCTGCAAGTCTCGCCAGCGAACACGGGCGATGACGTGGAGGAGACGCTGTGATCAACCTTGCTTGGGACCTTGTTCCTGTTGCCTTCGGGGTCATCGCTAGTCCGCTCGCCATCATGGCGCTCGTTGCGGTTCTGCTTTCGCGGCATGCTCGTGTCAACGGTGTGCTGTTTCTGCTCGGGTGGGCGCTCGCCGTCATCGTCGCCGTTGTCGGGTTTGCGTTGCTGCTCGCCGCTGTTCAAGTTCAGGATGCCCAGCGCACCCCGCCCGCAGGCGTCGCTGTTATCCGGCTGCTTATAGGGATCGCGCTCGCGGGCTTCGCGGTATGGACATACCGGCGTTCGCGGGCCGCGCTCGTCAAGATGGCGGCTGCCCGCACACCTGACGACGTCGCCGCGGCCGCACCACAACTCCCCGGGTGGATGCGAAGCATTGACACGTTTTCACCGCAACGGTCGCTCGCGCTCGGACTCGGGATTTTCCTGCTGAACCCGGTCAACGTGTCGTGCGCGTTCATCGCCGCACTCGATGTGCGCCTGGCCGAGCTTGACGCGCCAGTACCCACCATCTTTCTGACGGTGTTCATCCTGGTCAGCATTGTTCCGATGGCCATTCCGGTGGTGATTCTGGTTATCCAGCGAGAGAAAGCGGCCCCAGCGCTTGAGGCGCTACGCGCGTGGATCGTGAAGAACAATGGCGTCATGAGCGCCATCTTCCTCGCCGTCATCGCATTTATGCAGATTCAGAAAGCGCTCGTGGTGCTGTCATGATGCCACTTTCTGCGCGGGTGCTGTTGCGGCGATACGTGCGCCGGTTCGGGTCGAAGAAAACCGTCGCGTCTGACCTTAAAGCGGGGCTCGTGCTCGGCGTGGAGAGCGTGCCAGACGGGCTAGCTGCGGGCCTGCTTGCCGGCGTTAACCCGCTCTTCGGTCTGTATGGGTACCTGATGGGAACCCTCGGCGGGGCGCTTGCCACCGGCTCCGTTTTCATGACGGTGCAGGTTACCGGCGCGATGGCTGTCGTGATCGCCGACGTACCGCTCATCCAGACCGGGCCCCTCGTCGGGGCAGCACTGGCCACCCTCGCGATTATGACGGGGATCGTGATGCTGGTGCTGGGCATCCTGAAACTGGGGTCACTCGTGCGGTTCATCCCGACCGCCGTGCTGGTCGGGTTCATCAACGCCGTCGCGATCAGTATTGTGCTTGGTCAACTCGATAACTTCACCGGCTACGACAGCGAGGGTGCCAACCGGATTATCCGAGCGATCGACACCCTGTTTCACCTGTTCGAGTTCAGTTGGCCTTCGTTGCTGGTCGGCATCATCACGATCGTGCTGATTCTCGCACTGGAGCGCACCGCACTCGGTGCCCTCGCGATGGTCGTGGCGATTGTGGCAACCTCGGCGCTCGCTGCGCTCCTGAACGCTCTGGTTGCACACCAGCCCGTCGCCCTCCTGTCTGGCATTGCCGAGGTTCCGAACGCACTGCCAGGGGTGTCTTTGCCCGATGCGTCGCTCATTCTCCCGCTCATCCTGCCTGCGCTGTCTTTGGCTCTCGTCGGGCTGGTGCAGGGTGCCGCCATCAGCGGATCGATCGCGAACCCCAGCGGGCGCTTCCCGGATCCCTCGGCAGATTTCCGCGGACAGGGGGTCGCAAATATCGCGGCAGGAATGTTCCAGGGCATGCCGGTAGGTGGGTCGATGTCGGCGACAGCCTTGGTGCGCGCTGCCGGTGCGAAAAGCGCGCTCGCCAACCTGGTGGCAGCGGCCATCATGGCGCTCACGATTGTCTTGCTGGGATCCGTGATCGGATACATTGCGATGCCTGCGCTCGCTGGGTTGCTTATCCTGGTCGGCGTACGCACCTTCAAGCTCCACGACGTGTTGATGGTGTGGCGCACCGGCCCGATTCAGATCGCCGTGCTCACCGTCACTTTCGTGTTGACGCTGCTGATTCCGCTGCAGTACGCGGTGCTGACCGGAGTCGGGTTGGCGATCATTTTGCACATCGCCCGTCAGTCCAATCGGGTCACGGTGAAGCAGTGGGTATTCGAGCCTGGCAACGCGCTGCCGAGCGAAACGGCACCGCCCGCAGCCGTTGCCCCCGGAGACATCGTCGTGCTGGTTCCGTACGGGAGCCTCTTCTTCGCGGCAGCTCCGGTATTCGAGGCGCAGCTTCCCACTGTTCCGGTGGTGGCGAAGCGTGCTGTCGTGATCGTCCGGCTACGCGGGAAGGATGAACTGGGCAGCACCTTCATTCGGGTGCTTGCGCAGTACGCGAGCCGACTGCGCGGTGCAGGCGGCTCGCTCATGCTTGCCGGCGTGAACAAGAAGGTTTATGAGCAGCTCACGGTCACGGGGGTGCTGGCCACCATCGGCCCAGAGAACGTGTTCGTCGAGGAACCACGTGTCGGGCGGGCGCTGACGTCAGCCATTCAGAAAGCCGAGCGGTGGGTGGCGGAGTCGGAGTAGCTCCCTCATTTGGGGAGGGGAACGGCGGAGTGGGCTTGCGGCAAGGACAGTGCAGTGGCGCACAACCGCAGGCTTTTGCATCACGGCACGCAGGCGAAGAGCATCTACAGCGGGTGCCCCCGACTGGACTCGAACCAGCGACGCACGGTTTAGGAAACCGACGCTCTATCCACTGAGCTACGGGGGCGTACCCTCTAGCCTAATCGGCGCTCGCCCGTGTGGATGACAGGGAGCTACGCGGCGGCGCTGGCGAGGGTTTGTCGTTCGAGTTCGATCAGGAACTTCTTCGTCTCAGGAGATGAGCCGTACTCCCCAACGGAACCATCAGAGCGTACGACGCGGTGGACAGGAACGACGAGCGAGAACGGTGTGGTGCGGCACGCGGATCCGACCGCGCGTGCCGCGCGGGGGCGGCCAGCCAAAACGGCCACGTCGCCGTAACTGATCGTTTCGCCATACGGGATGTCAGCGATAGCGCGAAGCGCGTCCGCGGTGAAACCGTCGCCAGCGAGCCGCCAGTCCAGACGGAGGGTGAATTCTCGGCGCTCGCCCGCAAAGTATTCGGCAAGCTGCCGCGCGAGTTCGTGCGCCGCTCCGGGTTGATGGGTGGGGGTTTCGAAGAGGAGTCGCGACACACGCTCCACCTCCCACAGCGGGTCTGTCTCCGTGACGTGAACGCTCACGAGGGCGGAGTCTGAAAACACAGCAACAACGAGGCCGATGGGTGAGGGCACGGCGTCCCAGGTAAATGTCATGTGCTCATCCTGCGTGCCTCGCATGGTTCCAATATCGCACGCCAACGCCCGGGGGAAAACGTGCGGCAAATCACAATTGTGGAGGAGCGAGGCGTCGCCCCGCATTTCTCAGCCAAACTGCGCGAGGGATACGTGAAACCCGCACCGAGCCGCTTACTGTGGTAAGTGTCGGCAACAGGAGGGCGTCTCTTCATGAACGAAGATCGCGAATTCGCGCAGGCGGTGCAGCCTGGAGTGGTCGGCGACCTTGGTCCGGGTGTTGTGGCCGCGCACATCGCGCAACCCGCTCGTGATCGTATTGTTGCTGAAAGCGTCGAGCTCGGCGGCCCGTCGCCGCTGCTGCGCTACCACGATGTTCCGGAAGCGGGCATTGAAATCACCAAGGCCCACCCCGGGAGCCTGCCGCAATTCATTACGGGGCGTTCGACGCTCCTGTCTGGGCTGTTTCGCGACGAAGTGGCCCTGCGCACCGCGCGCATCGCCGCAGAACGGATCACAGCAAAAAACGTTGAGCTTCGTGCGGTGCGCGGCATTGACGCCGTGCACTTGGCAACAGGTCTTGCCTCGTGGCGTATCGGCGGTGTCGAATACACCGCGCCAGTCTTGCTGCGACCGCTCGCGATCCGCCGTCACTTCACCGACTTCGAGCTCAAGCTACACGGTGCGATGTTCGTGAACCCCGAGCTCGTGCGTGCCATGCGGGATCACTACGGCATCACGATTGACGGTGCCAGGCTCGCAGCGCTGGCGCACGAGGGCGGTATTTTCAAACCGCAACGCGTCATCGATGAGTTGCGCCGCCTCACCGCGCGCATCGACACCTTTGCGGTGCACCCGCGTTTGATTGTCTCGGCATTTGCCGACATCGCGGCCCAGATGGCCGGTGACGGTGGGCTTGATCACCCGATTTTGAACGCGCTCGCAGGGCACGCCGATGACCGCGAGTTCTTCAAGCAACAGCGGCCAATCGCCGCATGGGCCGGCCCCGATGACCGATCCCCTGCGGCAGACACACTTCTGCTTGACGCCGACGCCGAGCAGGAGCGCGTGCTTTCGCGCATCATTGCGGGGCAGTCGCTCGCGGTCGCCACGCTGCCAGGTACCGGAGGCACGCAGACGATCATCAACGCGGTGGGTGCACTCGTGCAGGCCGGTAAGCGGGTACTCGTTGTCAGCGCGCGCCGCTCGACGCTTGACGGATTCCGTCACCGCCTGGTCGGTATCGGCCTTGATGGCCTTGCCGTCAGCCCCACCAGCCTGCAAAAAGACCTCATTCGTGCCATCGGCCGCAACGAAAAGGCCGCACAGCCCGCAGCCGCCGAAGTCGATGAGGCCCTTGTCAGCCTCCGCGCCGTGCTGCGTGACTACCGCACCGCGCTCACGCAGAAGCACCCGGCTTTTCACGTCAGCGCCCTTGACGCGACTCGCGAGCTTGCCAAGATCGCGCAACACCCTGAGCCGCCCAACACGCAGGCTCGCCTTGATGCGCGTGCGCTTGCCGCGCTTGCGAAGGATCGTACAGAAGCGGCGTCGAAGCTGACGCTCGCTGCGAAGCTTGGTGAATTTGAGTTCGGTCCAGACGATTCGCCGTGGTACGGGGCGGCTTTTGAGTCAACGGCTGCCGCGCAGGCTGCCCACGATCTCGCCGGAAAATTGCACAAGACCGACGTTCCGAGTCTCCTCGAGCGTGGTTACGCGCTCATCGCGCAGACACGCATGCGGCCCTTCCTCACTGTCGATGAACTCGGCGAGTACCTCAGACTGCTCCAGGGCATTCTGGAGTCGCTCGACAAGTTCAGCCCCACTGTTTTCGAACGTCCGCTCACTGACCTCATCGCCGCGCACGCCACCCGCCGCGACGCCGTGCAGATGTCCAGCGCGCAGCGCCGTCGACTCAAAACCGTCGCGCGCGAGTACGTGCGCCCCGGTGTGCATGTGCAAGACATGCATGACTCGCTCGTGCGCATTCAGAAGCAGCGCACCGCGTGGCAGCGCTACGTCGATCAAGGCGTGGTTCCGGAAATTCCTGCGGGTCTGCAGGATGTCGCCGTCGCGTGGCAACGCGTGCACGCCGACCTGAGCGCGCTCGACAAGCCGCTTGGTCGCGCAGGAACGGCCAAGCTTTCTGCACTTCCGGTCGCGCAACTCGTGCGCACACTGGCCGGATTGGCGGCTGAATCAACGTTCTTCGAGAACCTCATCGAGCGCAGCAAACTTCGTGTCGAGTTGGCGCGGATGGGGTTGGAACCATTGCTGTCGGATCTTTCGGAACGTCACGTTCCGGAACACCGCGTTGCGGCAGAGCTCGAGAGCGCGTGGTGGCTCTCGGCTATCGAACACCTGTTGCAGACAGACGAGGCTCTCCTCGGCGCTCAGACGGCAGTCGTGGATCGCCTCGAACGCGACTTCCGCCTCGTTGACGAAGCGCACAACGCAAACTCGGGCCCGCTGCTCGCTTGGCGTCTGGCAACGGACTGGCGAATTTCTCTGATTGACCAGCCAGCCGAGGCGCAGGCGCTGAAGACCGCGATTACACGTGGCGCACCCACCCCTGCGACCCTGCGGGCGGTGGCTCCCACGCTGACACGCGTGTTGGTTCCGGTCTGGGTCGCATCCCCCTACGAGGTTCCGCTCATCCCGGACACCGACTTTGACGTCGTCCTCATCGCCGATGCCGGTGCTATCAACACGACGGAAGCGGCGCCAGCGATTCGCCGTGCCCGCCAGGTCGTGCTGTTTGGCGACCCGGTAACGCAGGCACCCACGCCATTTGACATCGCGACAGCGACGTCAGGGGAGTGGGAAGCTGAGCACCCCTTCGACACGATGAGTGTGTTCGAACGCATCGCTGAATTGGTTCCGGTGGAGACGCTCACCCGAAGCTATCGTGCAGGCGGCGAAGACCTCGCTGAACTCGTCAACGATGCTTTCTACGGTGGCGAGATCGCCTCGATGCCGTGGGCTGGTTCCTATCTCGGACGCGGCAGCCTCACCGTCGACTACGTCGAAGGTGGCATCGGAACGCCTGATCCGGTGTCAGGCGCCGTGGAAAGCCCGGAAGCCGAAGTGCAGCGCGTGGTCACGGTCGTGATGGAGCATGCGGTGAACCGCCCGAAGGAATCCCTCATGGTGGTGACCGCGAGCCGCAAGCACGCGGAGCGGGTTCGCACCGCCGTCACCCACGCCTTCGCCGGCCGCGCCGATGTTGCCGACTTTGTTTCGCGCGACAACGGCGAGCCGTTTGCGGTGCTGACATTGGAGGAGTCGGTCGCGGAGAGTCGCGACCGCGTCATCTTCTCGCTCGGGTTCGGCCTCACCCGCCATGGGCGCGTGCTGAGTGACTTTGGTGATCTGTCGACTCCCGATGGCGAACGACTGCTCACTGTCGGAATGACTCGTGCGCGTCGCTCGATGACGATTGTGTCGTCGATTCGTCCCACCGCCTTCACCGATGACCGGCTTGAGCACGGTGCGGCGACGCTCATGTCGATTCTCTCCGGCGTTGCCGAACGCTCGCGCGAAACCTACCTCGAAGACCTCGCCGATCCGCTCATGTTGCAGCTCGCACGTGAACTGCGTGCCCTGGGTGTGACGCTGAACGTCAACTACCGCGGCGTGCTGCCGCTTGTTGCGCAGCACAATGGCCGCGCCGTGGTTGTGGAGAGTGACCCGGACATTTATGGTGATTCGCTTCGCGAGTCGCTGCGGTTGCGTCCTCAGGCATTGCGCAAGCTCGGGTGGCACTATGTTCGCGTGCACTCGTTTGATCTCTACAGCGACCCGGCCCGCGTCGCCTCACGAATTGCGTCGCTCCTCGGGGCGATTGGGTTCGCCGATGCTGAGGCGGCAGAAACCACATCATGAGTGACGAGCGACAGCACGTCGTTCGCGTCGCAGGGTCACGTCGCGCGCGCCTGACAGCGGCTCCCGGAACCACGGCTGAGCCGGAAGCGGATGACCCGATCGTCGCCAATATCGTGGCGCAGCCCGCCGGGGCTGGCCCCAATGACGACCGCATGCGCCGTGAGGTTCCACCCCACTACTGATGAGCTACGGGGATCACCGCGGCGGGGACTTCGCTGGTGATGTCACTACGCAACGGAAAAGCGCCGCCCGATGAATCGGACGGCGCTTTCGGCGAGCGAGAGCTATGCCTTCTTCTGCTCGGCGAGCAGATCGCGGATCTGAACCAGGAGGTCCGTCTCCGAGAGAGCTTCTTCCTCTTCGGTAATGCCAGCGCGCTTGGCCTGGAGCTCCTTGAACTTGTTCATCGGAACAATCATCACGAAGTAGACGACCGCTGCCACCGAGATGAACTTAATGATTGCGGCGAGGATCAACCCCCACGCGATGTCCCAGTTGCCGATGGAGAACACGGCCGTCTCGATCTGACCAGTCGGCGTCGTGGCTGCGATCAGCGGCGTGATGAAGCCATCGACAATGGCGGTGACAACGGCGGTGAAAGCCGCACCGATGACGACAGCGACGGCGAGGTCAATGACGTTGCCGCGCAGAATGAAATCTCTGAACCCCTTAAGCATGGCGTTCCCCTTTTCTGTCTCCGCTACGACGAGGTGGCGGCGGAGGTCGTTCCTCCAGAAGACGATGATGACGCAGAAGCGCTGGTCGCGGCGGGAGACGCGCTGGACTCTGCCGAACCTTTACCTGATGCCGCACGAGAATCGGTGCGGTAAAAGCCGCCACCGTTGAAGGTCACACCGATCGAACCGTACTGCTTGCGCAGGCCGCCGCCGCATTCGGGGCACACCGTGAGGGAGGCTTCGCTGAAAGATTGAACGGCATCAAAAGCGTGATTGCACTGCGTGCAGGCATAAGCGTAGGTAGGCATATTTCTCTTTCTGACCAATCAGCGCTGCTGCGCTGCAAAAGTAATGACACGCGTGGGCGTGACGACACCGCTGACGGGCTGGTCATGAGGTTCCGTCGGAACCTCATCCAGCAACTCAGCGTCAAAGATCACCGCATACACCGGCGGGCATTTCTGCATCGAGCCGATGGTCTTGTCGTAGTATCCGCGGCCCCAACCGAGTCGCATTCCTGACATGTCGACGGCGGCCGCGGGAATCAGCAGGACATCCACTTCGTCAACCGCAATCGGCCCCAGCAACTCGCCGACGGGTTCCGGTACTCCGTGCGGCCCTGTCGCCTCTTCACCATCGACGGTGGCAACCACCCAGTCCAAGAGTCCATCGGCACGTGTGCTGGGCAGCAGAACCCGGAGACCGCGTTCGATGGCCTGGTTCACAAACGTGCGTGTTCCGGGTTCGAGGGTCGTGGAGAGATAGCACGACACCGACGTCGCGCCCGTGGAGTCGACGAGTTGCCACAGTTGCGCTGTCAGTGATTCCTCGGCGCTTTCGCGCTGGATGGGGGAGAGCAATTGGCGGCGCTGACGTAGGTCTGCGCGCATTGCTTGCTTGGCGTGCTCGATATCTCCGGGCATGACTCGATTCTATGCAGGGAATCACAAAGAGGCCGACTAGGCTGGGAGAATGCCAGAAACACGCATGAAGGCCGTCATTCCTGCTGCCGGCCTCGGCACACGCTTTCTCCCCGCGACGAAAGCGATGCCCAAGGAAATGTTGCCGGTCGTAGATAAGCCCGCAATTCAGTACGTTGTCGAAGAGGCGGTGCAGGCTGGGATCGAAGACGTTCTCGTCATCATCGGCCGAAACAAGAACTCGATTAGCGACCACTTCGACGCCATGCCGGAGTTGGAAACCAAGCTGATCGACAAGGGTGATGATGCGCGTCTGCAGCGCGTGCAGCATTCGTCCGAACTCGCCGACATTCACTTTGTTCGTCAGGGGGAGCCGAAGGGTCTGGGCCACGCTGTGTTGCGTGCTCGCGCGCACGTCGGCAACTCGGCGTTCGCTGTTCTCCTTGGTGACGACCTCATCGACGAGCGCAACCCGTTACTACCTTCTATGATCGCCGAGCACGAGCGTCGTGGCGCATCGGTTATCGCGCTGATGGAGGTCGATCCCGACCACATCCACATGTACGGTGCCGCTGCTGTCGAAGCAACGGATAACCCTGACGTGGTGAAGGTCACCGGTCTCGTGGAGAAGCCGGCCAAGGAAGACGCCCCGTCCAACCTCGCTGTCATCGGTCGCTACGTGCTCACGCCCGAGATCTTCGATGTTCTCGAAGTGACGAAGCCGGGCAAGGGCAACGAGATCCAGCTCACCGATGCGCTCCAGGTGCTCGCGGCTGACCCCGACGGTCCCGGCGTTTACGGTGTGATCCTTCGCGGTCGTCGCTATGACACCGGAGACCGCGTCGACTACATCAAGGCCATCGTTCAGCTGGCTGCTGAGCGTGCTGACCTTGGTCCTGAGCTGCGTCCGTGGCTCAAGGAATTCGCGGCAGACCTGTAGGCCAACGGTGGAGCCCCAGATCACGAGCCACTATGGGCCGATCACGCTCCGCCTTGTCAAACCCAAGGACGCCCGAGCGCTACAACACGAGCTCATGACCAATAGGGCGTGGCTTTCCCCCTGGGAAGCCACGATCCCCGGCATGGAAGCATCGATTGACATGCGTTCGGGCGTTCGGCGTCTGCTGCAGCAGTATCGCGAGGGCAACGGCGTACCCTTCGTGATGGAATACAACGGCGAAATCGCCGGACAGCTCAACATTTGGGGTGTCGCCCGTGGCTCGCTATCTTCAGCCACGATCGGCTACTGGGTGTCACAGCGTTTCGCTGGTAAAGGTGTGACACCAACCTGCGTCGCGATGGCGACCGATATTGCCTTCCAGCAGCTACGCCTGCACCGGATGGAAATCTGTATCCGCCCGGAGAACAAGCCGAGCCTGCGCGTTGTGCAAAAGCTGGGCTTTCGGTACGAAGGCACCCGCAAGAACTACATCCACATCGACGGCGGCTGGCGTGACCACTACGCCTTCGCCCTCACCGCTGGTGAAGTGCCCGAGGGCATCTTGCACCGTTGGCTTGCTGGCCGTGCGCCCGAGTCAGCCGCAGCCGTGGTTCCGTAGCCGGAGGCGGAACCTGGGGGTCGGAACCAGGGGTCGGAACCTCGAGATCGGTGCCCAAATTGGCGGAAAAAGCGGGTTTGTGCGCGGATGAGGTTGAATCTGAGCTTGAACCTTTAGGTTTTGGCGTGTTTCATTCGGGAATATGGTGCGGTTTCGCATACCGTTGTGCGCATGGAGGGTCAAGTTCTCGGGGGAGGCGTCGTCGTTTTGATTGCGGCGGGGCTGTGGCTGGTGTACCTCCTGCCCACCTGGTACTCACGCCATCAGTACAACGCGACGGAGCGTAACGCTGTGCGGATGAGTCAGGCGCTCCGAATTCTCGCTGAGACAAGTGACCAGCCAGAAGAACTTCGCGTCGATCTGCAGACGCGTGCCGCCAGGCGCCAGACGAAGCTGGCGCGACAGGCCGAACAGCAGCGTCGTGAGCTGGAAGAAGCCGCCGCTCGCGCTGAGGCCGAACGGGTTCGCGAAGAAGCAGAATTTGAAAAAGAACGTCTGCGTAATGATGCCCTCGCGGCTCGCGATCAGCGCCGTGCCGATGAGGTCGCGTACCGCGAACTCGCGAAAGTTCGGGTTCAAGCTGAACGCGCTCGTGCCTCTGCTGCCGCTGCGGCTGAGCATCAGCGTCTTCGTGCCGAATTGCACGCTGCCCGCAATGCGCCAGCCGCCGTGGCCGCCCGTCACGCACACGCACGCCGAACGGTGCGATTGATCGCACTCGGCATCACGGTGCTCGGACTTGCCGGAGCGATCTGGGGTGTGGTGTCGACACAGGTGCTTCTTGCCGTCGTTGGCATTCTTGCCGGAGTGCTCGGGGTTGCCGTACTGCAGCGCATGTCGCGTGTTGCACGCCGCGCTACACCCGCCGTCGTGGTTCCGCTCGTGGTCGAAGCACCACGCAAGCGCGTGTCGATTCTGCATGACGAGCCGGCACCCAAGTGGACGCCGCGTTCGCTACCGCAGCCGTTGACGACCGTTGCCGGATCGCGCGCGGCCATCGCTCTCGACGCGAAGGATGCGCGCGAAGCACTGCGCCGCGCGGCAATCGAAGAAGCCGCCCGTCAGAAGGCGGCGGAGCACGCACCGGTTCGTATCGAGACGGCCCGTCCTGCGGCGGCGAAGCCCGCCATGGATGACGCGGCGATCGAAGCGCACGTGCGTCAGCTTCTCGCTAGCCGCGCCGCCAGCTAACCGAACTCACGCCCCGCACCCCTGGCTGTGGTGCTTGTGTCGTTGATCAGCTGGTGGCGCTAGGGGTCACACGCGGGTGTATGGTGGTTGCATTCTGGGCCTGTAGCGCAGTTGGTAGCGCGCCTCGTTCGCATCGAGGAGGTCAGGGGTTCGATTCCCCTCAGGTCCACCCAATGTGATGAGTCTTACTCCGGGCGCGTGACCCCTAATGCACCGCGAGGCCGATGGCCATCGCCACAACGCTGAGCAACGGAACCACGCCCTGCTTGAGCGCGGCGCCGCGGTTGCGGGGGCTTGACGCAAACAGCACAAGCGCTGCGGCCGCCATGGAGCCGGCGCCCGTCAACACCAGCGTTGCGCCAATGGTGGTGTGCCCGGTCGCGAAGAAAGCGATGCCTGCCAACACCGCGATTGACAGAAACAGATTGTAGAAGCCCTGGTTAAAGGCCATTGGCTTCATCGTCTCTGCTTGCTCTTGCGTGGTTCCGAATGTCGCGCGCGCCGCCTTCCCCGTCCACGCGATCGACTCCAGATAGAAGATGTAGACGTGCAACAGGGCAGCGAGCCCGGCAAGGACAAGACCGACGATCAGCCACATGGTGACGACCCCTCAGACGCGGGTCGGATCGGTTGCTTGGCCGTCCAACCACAGGGTGTCGGACGCGTCGGAGTGCGTGCCGCCGCTGGCAACGTGTTTGGCGCTGATCTGCGGACCCTTCGTGATCACGTGCACGATCGCCATACCGTGACCGCGACCGATGCCATAGTCTTCTGCGAGCCACGCCAGGATGGGTGCCGCCTTGGCGCCGGGGCCGAAGCCGCGCTCAGTGGCGAGGGCAATGAGCTGTCGTGGCGTGAGCCCCGTCTTGGTCTCGACGGCGTCGAGGTAAGCCTGAAACGACATGTGTGCTCCTTCGCGCAAACGGAACCACGTGGTTCCGCTGACGAATTCTTACCACGTCTCGCATGCGGGCAATACCCCTATCCCGTGAGCGAGGCCGACTCGCTCGAAGCGTCATGCGCTTCGGCAACGGGGTGATGCGCGGCGAGAATCGCCGCGAGGCTGATCGCGAGCATGCCAAACACGTGCGTCATCCACACGGTGAGGGTGAGGCTCCAGATAATGGGGTGGATGAGCTCGGGAGGAATACCCGGAGACGCCAGCGTCACGGACTGGATGACGTTGCTCCCGATTATCGCGATCGCCGCAACGACGATGACGGAGCGGAACCGACGAGATATGCGCGGCGAGCGGGCAACCGCCCACGCGAGTGCGCCGAGGCCCACGAGTGCGGCCCCACGCAGCACCGTTAACGCCGATGGAATGAGGAAATCTCCGGGAGCAACGGGGAAGAGCCGAAGCACTTCTGACCCAATCATCGCAACGGCGACGATTATTGTGCCTGTCCAGGCTGTCCGGCGGTCAGAAAGCATGGCGCCAACCGAGCCCGCATCAACCACGAACAGGAATAGTGCGGCAAGCAGCAGGACGTTCCCGATGAAATCGTAGAACGGAACCGAAGAGAACTGTTGCACGTACGGCGCGGAAGCCGACACCATAGCGGCGACGGCAAGAAGAATCCCTCCGAGCACCCAACGACCGCGAGAATCCATTGGTTGGCGTCGTTGCATAATGACCCCCTGAGACATATCTGGCGGCGCAGTCGCCACCCCAGCGTTGACGGTAGCCTCCCACAGGGAGCGTAGCGAAGGCTAGCCCCTGGGGGATCAGCGCGAGGTTCGGCGTTCGTCAGTGAACGCGCGTGATGGGCCGCCGCGTCCCTGCGCTCTGCGGCGGCGTTCCTTCCTCAGAGTGCAGGAGAGCGGTAGCGTAGGCGGCATGCGATTTGGTGCGTTTGTTCCCCAGGGTTGGCGATTCGATCTGGTGGGCATCGAGCCCGCCGAGCAGTGGCGGGCGATGAGTGACATTGCCGCACACCTCGACAGCGGCGCATGGGAGTCACTCTGGGTGTACGACCACTTCCACACCACACCCGTGCACAGCCACGAGGCGACGCACGAGGCATGGACGCTGATGAGCGCATTTGCCGCCTCAACGAGCCGCATCCGCCTCGGGCAAATGTGCACGTGCATGGGGTACCGCAACCCCGCGTATCTCGCAAAGGTCGCGTCGACCGTCGACATCATTTCGGGCGGACGCACCGAAATGGGAATCGGTGGTGGCTGGTACGAGCACGAATGGCGCGCGTACGGCTATGGATTCCCGGAGATTCCGCAACGCCTCGGCATGCTGCGCGAGGGCGTCGAGATCATGCGCCAGGCATGGAGCCGGGGTGTGGCGACACTGAACGGTAAGTACTTCCAGGTCGACGGTGCGATTGTGGAACCGCGTCCGCTGCAGCCGGGCGGCATTCCGCTGTGGATTGCCGGCGGTGGTGAAAAGGTCACCCTGAAGATCGCAGCGAAGGCGGCGCAGTACACCAACTTCGCCGGCGCCCTGGAAGAGTTCGACCACAAGAGTGAAGTGCTTCGCCAGCACTGCATCAACGCGGGGCGACCGTTCGAGCAGATCACCCGCTCGTCAAACTTCAACACGATCATCGGTGAGACCGAAGCCGAAGTCGCCGACCGTCTCGACGCCGTGATCGCGCGGCTCACGCCGCACGTTGGCGATGCCCGTGCCGCCAAGATCCGCTCTGATTACGAATCATCGCTGGGCTACGGAACCCCGGAGCAGGTCGCCGAGCGCCTCGCGGAGCGCCAACAGCACGGCCTGGGTTACGCGATCCACTACTTCCCCGAAATGGCGTACGACCGCTCCGGCGTTGAGCTGTTCGAGCGAACCGTGATGCGAGAACTGAGCTAACCCCGCCTCCCAGGTAATACCCGGGGGAGGTATCTCTAGGATGAGAACATGCGTCGTGTCTCTCGTCTTCTGCTGACCGCTACTGTCGCGTTTGTGACGGCGACAACGCTGGCGGCGTGTGCCCCCGCAAACGACGTGCCGGACGAAACCACCGGTTCCGCCCCGCACGTGCAGGAGACACCCGTGACGGAGGCTGCCGACGTGTTCCTCGAGCGACACGGCCTCGCCGGTCTCGATGCCACCGCGGTCATCGACACCCTCGAAGCGATGCCGGTGGCCGAGCGCCCGACCAACCTGATGGCATCGGTGCGCCCCGATGAGCTGGTGCTCATGGACGACGAGAACAACCAGACCACGCTGTCTCTGCCTGATGACATGTTCTACGTCTCAATCGCGCCTTATGCGGCCCAGACACACGACTGCTTCTTCCACAGCCTCACGACCTGCCTCGGCGAACTCGCCAACGAAGACCTGGAGATCACCATCGTCGGTGATGACGGCGCGGAGATTGCCGCGGGCACCTACACGACGAACGACAACGGTTTTGTCGGGCTCTGGTTGCCGCGCGATATCAGCGGAACCATCACCATCGTTGCGGGGGAGCAGACGGTGACCGCGCCGATTGCGACGGGTGCCGATGACCCAACGTGCGTGACGACGCTACAGATCGTCTAGACCAGGGGTGAGGGCCGGTCGGTCATGTCTTACAGTGGTGTCACCAACTCCGCGCCTTGGCGGCCCGAGACTTCACCGCCGATTACTTCTGAAGGGCTGACATGACCGACCTCACCGCGCGCAGCCATCGCGTTGCGGATGCCCTTCGTAATGCTGGTGTACCAGGAACGATCATCACCTTGCCTGATTCGGCTGCGACGGCAGCGCTCGCGGCGGCGGCGCTCGGCACCGAGGTGGGCGCCATCGCGAACAGTCTGGTGTTCATGGCCGACGATGAGCCGCTGCTCGTCATGACGAGTGGCGCGCACCGCGTCGACACCGCGCTTCTTGCGGAGCGGCTGGGCAAAGAACGCATTGTGCGCGCCAAGCCAGATCAGGTCGTCGCGGCGACCGGTCAGGTGATCGGGGGAGTGGCGCCGGTGGGTCACCCCGCGCCGATTGAAACGGTCATCGATGAGACCCTCGCGCAGTTCGCTGAGCTGTGGGCGGCAGGCGGCACCGCGCATACGGTTTTTCCGCTCACGTTTGATGACCTCGTGCGCCTCACCCGTGGTTCCGTTCTCGCCGTGAACTGACGGCACTGCGCTGGGTTTGCCGCACCTTCGGTGTTCTGGCAGAAGGAAATGTTTGCGGCAGAAGGAAACGAGGCCGAGTTTTTCCTTCTCCCGCGTCTTTTTCCTTCTGTCGCGACGCGCAACCCGGGGCGCTGGAGGCGCGGAACCAGCTACCGCAGTCGGGTTGCGAGGGTGGCGGCTGCGTCGGTGACGGCGGCGATGATGGCGACGTCGTCGGCCGACGTGTGATCACTCCATGTGGCGGCGACCGCGGCGACCGGCCAGCCGGTGTGATCGCGCACCGCCACCGCAACCGAGCGCATGCCAGAGGTGACTTCGCCGTCTTCCGTGGCGATGCCGGCGGCGCGCGTTTCGCGTAGCAGGGCACGAAGCTCGGAGAGTGAGCGTGGCCCGCGGCCGGTGCGGTCGGCGAAGGCCGATGCATCCGGATACAGCGCGCGCACCTGCTCGGCGGGCAGCGCAGCCAGCATCGCGCGGCCAGTCGCAGTGAGGTGCGCGGGCAAGCGCACGCCCACATCCGTGACGAGAGCGGGGCGGCGCGCGGCACGCTCTTCGACGATGTAAACGACATCGCGGCCACTCATCACGGCAACGTGAGTGGACTCGCCGATGCGGTCGGTGAGGGTCGCGAGGAGCGGCCTCCCGAGGCGTGCCAACGGCTCTTGCCTGGCGAAACCGCCTGCGAGTTCAAACGCCGCGGTTCCGAGCCCCCACGTGCGTGATTCGGGCACATGTACGACGAATCCGTTGAGCTGCAGGGTGTCAAGCAGCTGATAAACGGTCGAACGGGGGATCGTCAGGGTCTTCGCAATCACGCTCGCCGCCAGCGGCCCACGGGCGCGCGACATCAGCGTGAGGATCCGCAGCGTCTGATCTGCGGCCGGAACAATGCGCGCTGGAGTGTCTGACATATCAGACACATTGTGGCATGAACCCCTGTTTCCGGGCGCAGCTTCGGTGTGAAATCAGACTATGAGTGCTCTCCAGACCGTGACCGTCGGCCGTCTTCCTCTCACCCCTGCGGAGGTCGTCGCCGTCGCGCGCCACGGCGCACCGGTCACGATCGACCCTGACGCCCTCGCCGGCGTCGCCGAGTCGCGCGCTCGCATCGAGGCCCTCGCCGACGATGCGGTGCCGCACTACGGTGTCTCGACCGGGTTCGGTGCGCTTGCCACGACCTTCATTTCTCCCGACCGCCGCGCCCAGTTGCAGGCCAGCCTGATCCGCTCGCACGCCGCCGGAACCGGGGCTGAAGTCGAGACGGAAGTGGTGCGGGCGCTGCACCTGTTGCGACTGCGCACCCTGGTATCTGGCCGCACGGGTGTGCGCCCCATCGTCGTTGAGACGTACGCGGCCATGCTGAACGCTGGCATCACCCCGATCGTGCGGGAGTACGGTTCACTCGGGTGCTCTGGAGACCTCGCCCCGCTCTCGCACATCGCGCTCGCCGCGATGGGCGAAGGTGACGTACGTGTTGCCGGCGTGCAGGTTCCGGCTGCCGAAGCCCTGAATGCCGCGGGCATTGCGCCGCTTGAGCTGCGGGAGAAAGAGGGGCTCGCCCTCATCAACGGCACGGACGGCATGCTGGGCATGCTCGTGCTCGCGCTGCACGACCTGGAGAACCTCCTCGAAGTTGCTGATCTGTCTGCAGCCATGTCGATCGAATCGCAGCTCGGCACCGACGCGGTGTTCGCGCAAGACCTCATGGACCTGCGCCCGCAGCTTGGTCAGGGCCAATCCGCCGCGAACCTGCGCGCGTACCTCAATCCTTCTCCCATGGTGCAGAGCCACAAGGGCCCGGAAGACACCCGCGTGCAGGACGCGTACTCGCTGCGTTGCTCGCCGCAGGTGCACGGCGCCGCCCGCGACACCGCCGCACACGCCGCCCTCATCGCGGACCGCGAGCTGGCGTCCGTCGTCGATAACCCGGTCGTCACTCTCGATGGTCGGGTGGAATCGAACGGAAACTTCCACGGGGCCCCGGTTGCTTACGTGCTCGACTTCCTTGCGATCGCGATTGCCGATGTCGCCTCGATTTCTGAGCGCCGTACCGACCGTGCGCTCGACAAGTCCCGCAGCCACGGGCTTCCGCCGTTTCTCGCTCATGAAGTGGGCGTGGATTCCGGCCTGATGATCGCGCAGTACGCGGCGGCAGGCATTGTGTCTGAGCTGAAGCGTCTCGCGGTTCCGGCATCCGTCGACTCGATTCCGTCGTCTGCGATGCAGGAAGACCACGTGTCGATGGGGTGGGCCGCTGCCCGCAAGCTCCGCCGCGGTATTGATGGCCTGGCCCGAGTGCTGGCTATTGAGCTGCTGACCGGTTCTCGCGCACTAGACCTGCGTGCGCCGCTGCAGCCTGGCCCCGCGACGGGAGCCGTCCGCGAGCTCATCCGTACCGAGGTTGCGGGCCCCGGCCCCGACCGTTTCCTTTCGCCAGACATGGAGGCCATCACCGAGATGGTGCTCTCGGGTCAGGTTCTCGCCGCTGCCCGCGGTGTCAACAACTAAGCGCACGACGCACATCGAACAAGGAGTGAGCATGACAACGACGCCACGCACCATTCGCGCGACCCGCGGCAACGAACGCACAGCACAGAGCTGGGGAGCGGAAGCCGCCAAGCGCATGCTGATGAACAACCTCGACCCCGAGGTTGCCGAACACCCAGAAGACCTTGTCGTTTACGGCGGAACCGGACGGGCCGCGCGATCGTGGGCGGCATATGACGCGATCATTCGCACGCTTGATGAGATGGCGCCCGATGAGACGCTGCTCGTGCAGTCGGGCAAGCCGGTGGGTGTCTTTCGCACACACGACTGGGCGCCTCGGGTGCTCATCGCCAACTCCAACCTCGTCGGCGACTGGGCGACGTGGCCGGAGTTCCGTCGTCTCGAAGACCTCGGCCTCACGATGTACGGCCAGATGACCGCCGGATCATGGATCTACATTGGCACGCAGGGAATCCTGCAGGGCACATACGAAACCTTCGCTGCTGTTGCACGTTCACTCGGGCGTGAAAGCCTTGCGGGTACGCTCACGCTGACCGGCGGCGCTGGCGGCATGGGCGGCGCGCAGCCGCTCGCCGTCACCTTCAACGGCGGAGCCGTGCTGATCGTTGACGTCGACGAAAGCCGCTTGGCTCGCCGCGTCGACCACGGTTACCTCGACGAGTACACCACCGATCTTGACGCTGCCGTTGAACGCGTCGTTGCCGCGAAGAACGCGGGGGAGGCCCTCTCGGTCGGCGTCGTTGGCAACGCCGCCGAGGTGTTCCCCGAACTTCTGCGCCGTGGCACCCCCATCGATATTGTCACCGACCAGACCAGCGCACACGATCCGCTCGCTTACCTCCCGATCGGCGTCAGCGTCGATGAGTGGAAGGCGGAAGCGACACGGGATCCGGAAGGGTTCACCGAAAAGTCTCGCGCGGCGATGGCGGCTCACGTGCGCGCGATGGTCGAGTTTCAAGACGCGGGTGCCGCTGTCTTCGACTATGGCAACTCGATCCGTGCAGAAGCGCAACTGGGTGGATACGACCGCGCCTTCGAGTTCCCCGGCTTCGTGCCCGCGTACATTCGCCCCCAGTTTGAAGAGGGACGTGGCCCGTTCCGCTGGGTGGCGCTCTCCGGCGACCCGGAAGACATTCGCAAGACCGACCGCGCCATTGCCGAGCTCTTCCCGCACGATGCCGCGCTGCACCGTTGGCTCGAGCAGGCGGGCGAGAAGGTGCACTTTGAGGGTCTGCCCGCCCGCATCTGCTGGTTGGGCTACAAGGAGCGCCACCTGGCTGGTCTTAAGTTCAACGAGATGGTGGCATCAGGAGAACTCTCCGCGCCCATCGTGATTGGCCGTGATCACCTGGATTCTGGTTCCGTCGCCAGCCCCTACCGCGAAACCGAATCCATGAAGGATGGTTCCGACGCGATCGCCGACTGGCCGCTGCTGAACGCCCTGCTCAACACCGCGTCCGGTGCCTCGTGGGTCTCGATTCACCACGGCGGTGGCGTCGGTATTGGCCGATCGATCCACGCTGGCCAGGTGACCGTCGCCGACGGTACGGCGCTTGCCGCCGAGAAGATTGAGCGGGTATTGACGAACGACCCGGGTACCGGGGTTATGCGTCACGTCGATGCTGGCTATGAGCACGCCGCCGATATCGCGCGAGAGCGGGGCCTCACAATTCCGATGATGGACGCCTAATGGCAACCCTCGTCACCGGCATTGGTGAGCTCACGACGAACGTCGCCACCGATAGCGACGCGTGCGGCACGCTACATGGCGCCGCCGTGCGCATCGAGAACGGGCGCGTCGCCTGGGTCGGTGACGCCCGGCGCGCGGAACCAGCGGAGCGCGTGATCGACGTGGAGGGTGCGGCCGTCATCCCCGGGTTCGTTGACAGTCACACGCACCTTGTTTTCGGTGGGGATCGGGCCGAGGAGTTTGCCGCCAGAATGACCGGAACCCCGTATGCGGCTGGCGGGATCCGCACGACTGTCGCGGCGACACGCGACGCGTCGGATCAAGCACTGCGCACGCGACTGCACGGGTTTGTCGCCGAGTGTCTGAGCCAGGGAACCACGACCCTGGAAATCAAGACGGGCTACGGCCTCGACGTTGAGTCGGAGGCTAAGCTCGCGCGCCTCGCGCGAGAAGTCACTGACGAGGTCACCTTCCTCGGTGCCCACGTGGTTCCGGTCGAGTATGCCGACAACCGTGATGCGTATGTGGATCTGGTGTGCGGTGACATGCTGTCGGCGGTTGCGCCGTACGCCACCTGGATCGACGTGTTCTGCGAACGCGGTGCGTTTGACGTGGACGAGTCTCGCCGTGTTTTGCAGGCAGGAATTGAAGCGGGGCTGAAGCCGCGCGTGCATGGCAATCAGCTCGGCGAGGGCGGTGGCGTGGCGTTGGCCGTCGAGATGGGGGCGGCAAGCGTTGATCACTGCACCTACCTCAGTGATCACGATGTGGCGTTGCTCGCCGGCTCAGACACTGTGGCGACGCTGCTGCCTGGGGTGGAGTTCTCGACGAAGCATCCGTATCCGAACGCGCGGCGCTTGCTCGATGCGGGGGTGACCGTGGCGTTGGCGAGCGATTGCAACCCGGGCACCAGCTTCACGACCTCGATGCCGCTGATGATCGCCCTCGCGGTGCGCGAGATGGGGATGTCTCCTGCCGAGGCCGTGTGGGCGGCAACAGCCGGAGGTGCTGCGGCGCTCGGCCGCACCGACGTCGGCAACCTGGCCGTTGGTTCCGCCGCTCACCTCGCAGTGTTGCGGGCACCCTCGCGCATCCACCTGGCATACCGGCCGGGAGTGCCGATGGTGGAGCGGGTAATTACCGGCTAGTTTTCTCGCGGGATGTCGTACTGCACGCGCGTCGGCGGCGTGCGGAATGCCTCGCGCCATGTGTCTGCGCCCCACGTGAACCACGCGACGGCGCATGTCGGCATGTGCGGAATCTGCGGACCGAAGTGCCGCGCCAGAATGCTGAGTGTGGGGTCGTGCGCCACCACAGCGACGTTTTCTTCTTCACGTTCGGCGACCAGATCGGCGATGCGTCGCGGGTCGGCGTTGTAAAGCTGGTCGAAGAACTCAATCTCGGCGCCCAGCGCATCGGCAAAGTACTGGGCGGTGCTTGCCGCGCGCACGGCGGTCGATGACAGGATCACGTCGATCTGCTGTTTGCGGGCGGCCACCAGGTGTGCCATCACGGGAGCGTCGCGCAGACCGCGACGGTCAAGCGGGCGGTCAAAGTCGCTGAGGTCGGGGTCGTCCCACGAGCTCTTCGCGTGCCGAATCAGGGTCAGTTGCATCACGCACGCTCCGAGACGGCGGCGATGAGTTCGAGTAGGCAGAGGGCCGCGAGGCGGACGGTGCGGCCATCTTCGGCATCGGCGGTGGCATCGACCTCGGTGATGTCGGCTGATGCCACCGTAGTGCTGCGTCCGATGCCGCGCACCAGGGCGCGCAACTCCCATGCGGCGAGGCCACCGGGAACACTTGCCGGGCATCCGGGGGCGACCGAACGGTCGGCAACGTCGACATCAATATCGAAGTGCACGGGGCCGGTGCCGGCAATTTCCAGTGCCTCGGCGACGACATCGTCGATGCCGCGGCGACGCACGTCATCGATGCCGATCACCGTGATGCCGAGGTCACGCACGCGCTTTGCGTACGCGACCGAGTTCGCGAAATCGGCGATACCAATTTGCACGATGCGGTGCGGATCAAGGCCCGATTCGACGAGCCTCCGTACGGGCGAACCGTTAGAGACGCCATCACGCACGTCGTAGTGCGCGTCAAGCGTGATGAGTCCGGTGGCGTGCGCGCCACGCGCCGCCGCGTACGTGACGCTGTTGTCGCCACCGAGCGCGACGACCAGGCGCGACGTGCGGGCGAGTTCGGAGACGTGCGCCGTGGTGCGCTCTTCGCCCTCGGGGCTGTCAGGGTCGCGCACGTCGCCCGCGTCGCGAACGATCAGTTCGCTGAGATCAACGATGTGCTCGCCCGTCACTAGCGCGGGGGAGAAGCGTTGAATTGCCTCGCGAATCGCCGCAGGGGTCTCGTGCGCTCCCGTTGGGGAGAGGGAGGTCAGGTGCGCAGGAACGCCGAGAACGGCGACATCGGCGGAACCATCAAAAGCGGGCCAGCCGCCAGCACGCGGCCACAGAGGATCAAACGAAAGAGCCATGGTTCGTTCACACTATCGCCGCTGCGCAGTGACGTCGAGGATTCAGTGGCGGATGCTGCGGGGCTAGGGGTGGAGTGGGCTCAGGCGGAACTAGCAGGGGCGGGTCGTGAGTATGCGCGGCGGACGGTGTCGTCTCGGGTGTTCCTTTTGTTGATCCGCGATGGGGAATGGTGGTCGCTGAGCGGGTGTGAGTCGCGGCCACGATGAGAAAGGGAGGCATATCGCGCACAAGTTTTTCATTCCTATTCTTGAAAATCCTTGAACTATTCGAAGCTCTGTTCTAAAATGGGGGTATGAGCAATCCACATCTCACCCCTCTTCTCGAAGCCGTTGCGGCGCTCGAGTCGGCGTGGTGCGATGCGGAATGTGGCACCGATTTAGACCGCACGCAGTTACTGGCAGTGAATGCCGCGATGGGAACATTGCAACGAAGGTTTGACGGACTCCGCGCAGAAGTCGCCGCGGGCATTGAGCATGAGTCACGGCCTGAGTTGGGGCCGGATGGTCTCGCGAAGCAGCAGGGTTTTCGCAACTCGGCGACGCTGATCGCGGCAACAACCGGTGGTACGACCGGCGATGCGTCAAAGCTCACAAAACTGGGTAAAGCGACCGCGCCGCGGTCGAACCTGCTCGGTGAGAAGTTGCCTCCGAAGTATCCGGCGGTACAAGACGCGTTACAGCGGGGCACGATTGCCGCGGCCGCCGGGTCGCTGATCGTCGCGATGCTGGACCGTGCGCGCCTGAACGCGAGTATCGAGCAGATCGTTGAGGCTGAGGCTCTTCTGGTGGAGGGTGCTGCGGGGCTCTCGTGTGATGACGTCCGCAAACTCGTCACCCGCGCCGAAGCATGGTTGAACCCCGACGGTGTTGAACCTCGCGAAGATGAGGCCCGTGCCAGCCGGTCACTGACGATGTTTGAACGTGACGGGTCCCTGTTCGTGAACTTCCGCACCGACGTCGCGTCAGGTGCCCCGATCAAGAACGCGATCCAAGCCTGGGTCACCGCCACCTTCCAAGCCCGCAACACCAACCCCAACGCCAACGCCGGTCACAGTGACACATGCGAAGGCACCGCCACGGGCTCTGGCGTCCCGAATGATGTGGGAACTGCCGCGGCCGGGGACGCTCCCGAGGGATGGGCGATGCCGGGTGACGATCGTCGCACCGTCGCGCAACTGCAAGCCGACGCGCTCACCGCGATCTGCGAGCACATCACCGGATGCGACAACAACGAACTCCCCCTCACCGGCGCGACCGTCATTGTCCGCGTGAGCCTTGATGACCTCACCGCCGGCACTGGTGTCGCGACGATCGACGGCACCGACCAGCCGATCAGCATCAGCACCTGCAGGCAAATGGCCGCGAGTGGTGGTGTTATCCCCGCTGTCCTCGGGTCGGATGGTGAGATTCTCGATTGGGGTCGTGAAAAGCGACTCTTCACGAAGGCGCAACGCCTCGCGCTCGTCGAACGAGACGGCGGATGCGTCATGTGCGGGTTGCCACCCCAAATGACGAAAGCGCATCACATCCGATGGTGGCAGCGAGACACCGGCCCAACCGACCTCAACAACGGCGTCCTGCTCTGCACGAGCTGCCATCACCGTATTCACGACAATGGCTGGACCATCCACGTCGACGGCACCAAACGTACGTCGAAAGTGTGGATCATCCCACCCGCCACCGTCGACCCGACACAAACCCCACGCCTCGGCGGCCGCGCTCGATACGACATCGCCGCCTAACGGCCGACGGCCTAACTGAGCGACGATCTGCCCCACCCCACCCCACCCGGCCCGGCTTTGTTTGTTACGGCATCGCCGCCTAGCTCGCCCAAAGCTGGGCTGAGCGGGCCGGCGTACACCCCGCCCCTATGTCAGACAGGCGTCGTGTTTGAGACCGCGCCGCTACGCGACATGACCCACCGAATGGAGCCGGGGAGCCCTGAGCCACATACGATGGGAGCCATGACGATCGCGACGCCGTATGAGGATCTGCTGCGAGATGTGCTGGCCAACGGCACCCACAAGACGGATCGCACGGGCACCGGAACCACAAGCGTGTTTGGCAGGCAGCTGCGGTTTGACCTGGCGAATGATTCCTTCCCGCTGATCACCACCAAGCGCGTGCACTTTAAGTCGGTCGCGCTTGAACTGCTGTGGTTCTTGCGTGGCGAATCAAACGTCTCCTGGCTACAAGAGAACGGCGTGCGCATTTGGAACGAGTGGGCCGACGAAAACGGCGAACTCGGACCGGTGTACGGCGTGCAGTGGCGCTCATGGCCGACACCCGATGGCGAGCACATCGACCAGATCGCTCAGGTCATTGAGCAGTTAAAGACCAACCCAGACTCCCGCCGGATCATCGTCTCCGCCTGGAACGTGGCCGAGATCAAGAACATGGCGTTGCCGCCGTGCCACGCGTTCTTCCAGTTCTACGTCGCTGACGGCAAACTCTCCTGCCAGCTGTACCAGCGCTCCGCCGACATGTTTCTCGGCGTGCCTTTCAACATCGCCTCGTACGCGTTGCTGACCCGCATGATCGCCCAGCAGGTCGGTCTCGATGTCGGCGAATTCGTCTGGACAGGTGGAGACGTACACATTTACGACAACCACCTCGAACAGGTCAAGACGCAATTGGAGCGCGAACCGTTCCCGTCGCCCACGCTCACCTTCACGCGTACGCCCGAGTCGATCTTTGACTACTCGTTCGATGACTTCGCGGTGCATAACTACCAGCACCACGCGCAGATCTCGGCACCGGTTGCGGTCTAGCCATGCAGCTTCCTGAACTTCCGCCCCAGGCCATCGGCCTCATCTGGGCGCAGACCCGTGACGGTGTCATCGGACGCGCAGGAGACATGCCGTGGAAGGCGCCGGAAGACATGGCGCACTTCAAAGAGACGACGATGGGTCACCCGGTCGTGATGGGACGGCGCACATGGGAGTCCATCCCACCGCGCTTTCGACCGTTTGACGGACGCACCAACTTCGTGCTCACGAGCGACCCCCATGTGACCGCCGAAGCGGAAGCCGCTGGCGCTCGCGTTTTCACCAACCTGGATGACGCGCTTGCCGCCGCTGCCGACGCTCCCGGCGGCGAACTCGTATGGGTTGTCGGCGGCGGTGCGCTCTACGAAAGCACCGCAGACCGCGCCGATATCGCGGTCGTGACGGTACTTGACCTCGAAGTGCCAGACGGAGACACCTTCGCTCCCGCGCTACCTCCCGGTTTTGTGAACGTGACGTCGACTCCCGAAGACGGCTTCACGCCCTCCGACCGCGGCCCGGCATACCGCTTCGAAACCTGGGCGTTAGACGAAGAACTCTAGACGCCCGGCTCAACACTTGCGTCACGCACGACCCTGATGAGCGTTGCCCAGGGCCCGACCACCGCCGATTCGGGGAGCACGACCGAGCGCTCATCGTGCCGAATCACGGCAACGATGCGCCACATGAAGCCGTCCGCACGCAGATCTGTCGGTGGCGTCGCATTCCACGGACACTCCTCGATGACGGCAACCCAGTGCGACTCGTCACCCGCCGGAGCTTCCGCTTGCCAACGACGGGTGATGCCCGCAACTCCGCCGCTACGCGTCACCCGCACCGCAATATGCGGCTCGTCTTTCGCCTCCTCTGCCCCCGACTCGGCCCCAACCCGCGCCTCATCGTCGCTGCTGGGAGGCATTACCTCGCGATTCGTCATAAACACCAACCGCGCGCCAGGCTCGCTTAACGGCACGCACCTCCTCTGAGGCTTTACCGTACTCCGCCTGCGCCGCAGAAACAGTGGCGTCAGCAAACTCGATGAAGGTTGCCGTCGTCGACAGGGTGCCCGTCAGCGCCCGATACCAAATCAGGCCAGCACGATCCCACGCAAACCCACCCAGATCGCGAGCCAACAGGGCAAACGCACGGTTCGGAATGCCCGAGTTCACGTGCACCCCACCGTTATCTTCAATCATCGTGACGTAATCGCGCATGTGCCCAGGCTGCGGATCACGGCCGAGAACGTCATCGTCATAAGCGGTGCCGGGCTCCAGCATATTGCGCAGCGCCACCCCCTGCACGGCCGCGGTGAAGATTTCGGAACCAATCAGCCAGCTCGCCTCATCAGCCGTCTGCTGGCCAAAATACTGCTCGGTGAGGGCGCCAAATACATCAGCAATCGATTCATTGAGGGCACCCGATTGATTGCGATACGCGAGGTTCGCCGTGTGTTGGATCACACCGTGCGAGAGCTCGTGACCGATCACAGACAGGGAGTTAGCGAACCCCACAAACACCTCACCATCACCGTCGCCGAAGACCATCCGCTCGCCGTCCCAAAAGGCATTGTCGTAGTCTTCGCCGTAGTGCACGGTCGCGTTGAGCGCAGCGCCAGCCCCATCGAGGGAATTGCGCTGAAACGCACGGAGCAACAGATCAAACGTGGCACCCAAACCGTCGTAAGCCGCATTCACCGTGGCATCTGCCACCGGCTCTGCACCTTCTTCTCGCACAATGGTTCCGGGAAGCACCTGCGTGTTCTCAGCATCCGCGATCGTACGATTCGGGGCATCGGTCAGCTCGACAATGAGTGAACCGGAACCATCAACAGAGAGATCAAGTTGTGCGCGATGCCGAAACGGCGGACGCCCCGCCGCGATCGTGCGACGCGCGGCCGCGGCAGCCGTCGGATACTGCTCATCGCCCGTCTGCGCCAGCCGATTCAGCAGATACGGCGGAATGATTGCCTGGAATGTCGCCATGAGGGGAGGCTACGCCTGATCACCGACACTGTCGCGCGATCACGAAAACGACGGGCCTACGCCCCCAAGACGGCGTGTGCAATCGTGTAGATGAGCACACCAGCCAGCGAGCCGACAATGGTTCCGTTGAGGCGAATGAACTGCAGGTCTTTGCCGACCATGAGCTCAATCTTCTCCGTCGTCTCGCTGGGATCCCATCGCTCGACAGTGTCGGTGATGATGCTGGCGATGTCGTGCTTGTACCGCTCCACGACGAAGACTGCCGCCTGGGTAATCCAGGCGTCGAGGCGCGCCTGGAGCGCATCATCACGCGTGAGCCGCTGGCCGAAATCAAAGATGGCCGCATCGATGCGGGCGCGCAACGTGCTGGTCGGGTTCTCCAGCGACTCCAGCAACCCCACCTTGACCGTGTTCCACGCCTCGCCAGCCAGTTCTCGAACGCGCGGGCTGTCAAAAACAGCCGACTTCGCGTCCTCCAGCTTCGCCATCGTCACCGGATCGTGCTGCAAATTGTCGGCGAGCTTCGCGAGATACGCGTCGATCGCATGTCGCGCCTGATGTTCCTTGTCAGCCTGCACCGCACCCACAAACTTGACCGCCTCCTTATACGCGGTGTCATCCACGAAGCGGTGCGCGAGCGACGGCACCCACGACGGCAGGCGCTTGGACAGGAGCCCGGAAAAGTAGCTCTGGTTATTGTGCAACCAGGTGGCGATGCTGTCGACGGCGAGATCCACCGCACCATGATGGGCGTTTGACTCAACAACCTTGCCCAGCCAGGTGCCTGCAGGCGGTCCCCACTGCGGATTGAGCAGATGGTCACGCGCAAGATCACCAATGAGATCTTGCACATCGTCGTCACTGAGCGCGCGCAAGACGTTGGCCGCGAGGGTCGCCGATTCCGTGCCCACGCGCCGCGCGTGCTCAGGGGAGCTCAGCCAGGTTCCGAGGTTCTTCGAAATCGCCGTCGAGCCGAGTTTTTTCTCGACGACCTCGCCGGAGAGGAAGTTCGTCTCGACAAACTCGCCGAGCGAACGCCCGATTTCATCCTTGCGCTTGGGAATGATCGCCGTGTGCGGAATCGGAATCCCGAGCGGATGCCGAAAAAGCGCCGTAACGGCAAACCAATCGGCGAGCGCACCCACCATGCCACCCTCGGCAGCGGCACGCACATACCCCCACGCCTCGACGTCGCGCTGCAGCACGAACGCGACGCAAAACAGCACCGCCATTCCGATGAGCGCGCCGAGGGCGACACCCTTCATCGTGCGCAGGGCGCGTCGGCGCTCCTGATCGGCGGGAGAAAGCAGAGCCGTCGGTGTGCGAACCATGCCGCCATCCTTTCACCAGGAGTAGGCTTCGAGCGTGATCGAAGACATCAAAAAGCGTGCGTTGCACCGAACCAGCATCCTGGAAGGGCAAATGCGCGGCCTCGCGAAGATGATCGACAACGAGGACTACTGCATGGATATCATCACGCAGTCCCGCGCCATCCAGCGCTCGCTGGAGTCTTTGAACAAGCTTCTCCTGGAGAACCACTTGCGCCAGCACGTCAGCCACATGATGGAGCACGGCGGAGAACAGCGCGAGCAGGCCATCGCCGAAATGCTGAAGGCTTTTGAGGTGTCAGGCAAGTAGGGTGCCGGAACCAGGGGTGCGTCGTGAAGCCGCAAACAGGTTCCGCTAGTCTTCCAGCGCTCCTAGCCAAGCGGCCGCCATCGTGGCGTGTGCCGACTCCGGGTCTGACGGATGGAACATGCCAGCAAGCACATCACGGTAAAGACGCTGCAGCTCGCTGCGGGCAAAGTAGCTTGACCCGCCGCCGGTCAGCATCGCTTCGTCGACAACCTGCTTGGCCATCACAACCGCACGGTGCTTCACGCCAGACAGCTTCGCGAACCACAGGCTGCCGTGGTCGACCCGGTCGTCAACGTCGCGGGCGATCATCGCGATTTGGGGGAGGAGCGCGTCGTACGCGAGCCCCATGTCGGCGATACGCCAGCGAATGTCAGCGTCGTGTGCGTACGTTTTGCCGGTCTTTTTTGAACGGCGCTTGCCAACAGTCTCGACGGCGACGTCGATCGCGCGCCGAGCGATGCCGGTGTACACCGACGCCAGCAGAATCTCGAACGCCGCAAAGATGCCAAACATGATCGGGTCGGGCTCGCCGAGCGGAACCACGCGCGCGACGTGTGCGGGGGAGGCTACCGCGCCGTGGAGTTCTGTCGTGCGGCTCTGGGTTCCGCGCATGCCCATCGTGTCCCAGTCATCGCGCGTGACGACCGCGTCGGTGCGATCTATGAACGCGTAGACCAGGCGGGGGTTGTCCGGATCGGTGCTGTCGAGGCCGTGCAGGCCGAGCTGTGTCCACACCGGGGCGAGGGATGTGAAGATCTTGGTTCCGGTGAAGGCGTAACCGCCATCAGCCGTCGGGGTGGCGACGGTGTCAGAACCGCCGAGCACGAGGTCATTGCCCGCTTCGGAAATGCCGAAGGCGAACACCTCACCGCGTGCGGCACCCTCCTGTACAAACGCGAGCTCATCGAAGCCGCGATCGCGCATAATCTTCGCGACCCCTGTCCACACCAGGTGCATATTGATCGCGAGCGCCGTTGCCGGCGCGGCCGTCGCGAGGCGCTGTTGCAGCACCGCGGCCTGCTCCAGCGTGAGCCCGGCACCGCCCCGATCGGTAGGAACCAGAATCTTCAGGTACCCGGCTGCCGCCAGCTCCGCGAGATCTTCGTCGGGGAAGCGGTTCTCCGCGTCAATGCGGGGTGCGCGCTCACGAATACGAGCGATCAGATCGTCGGGGAGGAAAGCTTCGGCATCGAACGTCATACTGACATTCTCTCCCGACCGCGGGCTGGTGGCATCGCGATCACGAGAGCGCCGCGCGCACGTGCTCGATGTATTCGGTCGGCTTATCGCGATGCGGCGAGTGTCCAGCACCTGCGACGACCGACATCGAGAAGGTCGGGTTGGTGAGCACTTCAGCCGCCAGGTCGCCGGTAAAGATGGAGTACACCTTCGGGTCGGCGCCAATGACGTGCGTCGGCGTCGTTATGCGCGCGGCTTCGGCCCGCACATCCCATGTCGTCTCGTTCTGATCCAGTGTCTGCTCGATTGCCCAGTGGCTCGACTGTGCAACCGAAAGCGCCTTCAGTTCGTGGTCTTGCGGATGCCAATGCGGGTGCTGATCCCATGACGCCTCGACGGAACCATCAACAAAAGAGCGCTGTTGGCTCGCGCGAATCAGGCGATGATCGCGACCGGCGAGGTGAATAGCAGGATCGACAAGAATGAGGCGCTTGGTCCATGTCGCGTCGGCTGCCGCCGCCCAGGTCGCCGCCGCGCCACCGAGCGAATGCGCCACCACGACATCCCACGGCCGATCACCATTGCGCGTGTATTGCAGATCGGTGCCGTACGCAGCGATGGTGTAGTCGAGCGCGCGCGGTGCGATGCCATGCCCGCGCAAGTCGACGGCATCTGCGCGCCAACCCGCATCGCCGAGCGTGGTTCCCGTGCGCCACATCAGTGCGCCGTTTGACCCGAGCCCATGCACGAGCAGCGCGCGCAGCGGCGCGGTCGGAGAACCCCAGGATGTGAACGGCAGAATCACGGGAGACGTCATGCCCACAGCCTACTTTTTCGACGCGCCATGTGGTTCCACAACCGCGCGGCGGCGAGTTATGCGATCGTGCTGATCGGCGCGGTGTCGGGAAGCGGTGATGCGTCACGGAAACGCAGGTCGGGGAATCCACGCACTGCAAGGATCGCGATGACGAGGCCGACGCACGCGAATCCGGCTGCGGCGATATAGGCGCCTGCCGGGCCGATGCCGTCAATCAGGAAGCCAGCAACCGCGGAGCCGGCGGCGGCGCCGATGAGCTGACCGGTGGCAACCCAGCCGAACGCTTCGGCGGTGTCAGAGAACTTCACACTTGCCGTGGTCATCGCGAAAATGACGGTGAGCACCGGCGCGACTCCGAGGCCAGCGAGGGTGAGTGCGGCGCCGATGGCGAAGGGCTGGCCCGCCCAGTCTGGGTGGACGAAGAACGGAATGACGGCGAGACCGACGGTGACAATTAGAAGGCGCCGCGCCATGGACCACTGCGAAATTGCGAGACGCCCGGAGAAGAGGCCGCCGATGAGCGATCCAACGGAGAACACGGCGAGAACGAAGCCGGCTTCCAAACCTCCGCCGTGGCCGCCGTCTTCCGCGTGACCGAAGGTAGCCACCACGCCAGCCTCAACAGCGGCACAGGCTCCGATCAGGAGGAAGCCCATGATCGTGGCGAGCAAGACGGGAATCTTAGTCAGAACCTTGCCGAGCTTGCGGCGGCTCTGCGGAATACGCACTCGCCCGACTTCGGGGGAGTAGATAAACCAGAGCCCACCGAGCACCAGAATCGTCACGATGACCCAGAGACCAATCGTGGTCGAGATTTGCATCACGATGAAGGTGATGAGTACCGGCGCGATGATCCAGATGATTTCCTGCAGCGACGCGTCGAGCGCGAACAGCGGGTTGAGTTGTTTTGCGGTGACCATCTTGGGGTAGATAGTGCGCACCGCCGACTGAATCGGCGGGGTAGAGATGCCGGCGATGAAGCCGAGCGTGATGTACAGCGCCATGCTGACCGGAACCAGAGCAATCGCCGCGATCGCAAGCGCGCAGATGATCATGGCGGTCAGGAGCACGGGGCGCATGCCCCACTTGCCCATCCAGCGGCTGATGACGGGGCCGGAAATAGCCTGACCGATCGAGGTGACAGCCAGCACGATGCCGGCGTTTCCGTATGAGCCGGTCGCTTGCTCCACATGCATGAGAATCGCCAGCGACACCATGCCGTTGGGGAATCGTGCAATGAGTTGCGCCGCGATGATTCGCCCGACGCCAGGAGTGCTGAGTAGATCCTTGTATCCCGCTGATGCCACGAGGTACAAGAGTATCGTCTCGTTGGTGCAGTTTGGTGAATAAAAGCTGACCGCGAGGGGCATGATTCTGCTTGCGAAAAGGTGACAAATATGCTCTGCAAAAAGGAGCCGATTCGGGCCTCGTGCGACACGCCGAGCGGTGTTCTCCACAGCAATTCGGATGCCGACGGAACCAGATTCGTGCGCGCCTGTGGATGGATCGTGGTAGCGCCCGATTAAGGCGCGAGAACACGCGGCTTTTGACGTCGTAATGAGGGGCGCTAGCTGTGGATGAAACGGTGGACAGATTGTGACTAACCGGAGGAAAGCGGTGGATAACTACAAGAATGTAACTACTAGTTCTTGTGGTCGGCCCCAATGTCGGTACCTATATGTAGTATTGAGTGACCGGCGGGGGTTTGCCGGGCAATCATCATTATCCGAGGGGAAAGACGGTCAAATAATGTCGGTCACGGTCTACACCAAGCCCTCCTGCGTACAGTGCAACGCGACCTACCGCGCACTCGACGCTAAGGGCATCGAATACGAAATCCTCGACGTCTCGCAAGACGAGACGGCACTCGAGCAGGTCAAGGCACTCGGCTACATGCAGGCGCCGGTCGTCATCACCGACGAAGACCACTGGTCAGGCTTCCGTCCCGACAAGATCGACGAGCTCGCGTCGCGTCTGGCATAACCGAGGAACATCATGTCGGTTGCGGCGGTCGCGGAAGAACGTCGGCCAATGACCGACGTTCCACTCCTCGTCTACTTTTCGAGCGTTTCAGGTAACACCGCACGTTTTATTGACAAATTAGGTGCACGTGCACAGCGCATTCCGTTGTATCGCACTGATGAGCCATTGATTGTCAATGAACCGTACGTGCTTGTCACTCCCACCTACGGTGGGGGAGACGGGCACGGAGCGGTCCCCAAGCAAGTCATTCGGTTTCTCAATGACGAGCACAACCGAAGTCTTATTCGCGGCGTCATCGCCGCCGGAAACTCAAACTTCGGCGAAGCATATTGCCTCGCCGGAGACATCATCAGCCGCAAGTGCCACGTGCCGCACTTGTATCGAGTAGAGGTATTTGGCACGAGCGAAGATGTCGATCGCGTGAGCGACGGATTGGAACGATGGTGGAAGCTGCAGTGAAGGATGACAAGACCTTCAAGAACAACCCTGCCTTTGATGGCATGGACTATCACTCGCTGAACGCGATGCTGAACCTCTACGATGCTGACGGCAACATTCAGTTTGACGCTGACCGCCGCGCAGCTCGTGAGTTCTTCCTCCAGCATGTCAACCAGAACACGGTGTTCTTCCACTCCCTGCAGGAGCGCCTGGACTACCTGGTGGAGAAGGAATACTACGAACCCGAGGTCATCAACAATTACCCGATCGAGTTCATTCAGTCGCTGAACGACCGCGCGTACGATGCGAAGTTCCGCTTCGAAACCTTCCTCGGCGCGTTTAAGTACTACACGAGCTACACGCTGAAGACGTTCGACGGCAAGCGCTACCTCGAGCGCTTCGAAGACCGCGTCGTGATGACCGCTCTCGCGCTGGCTGACGGTGACCAGAAGGTTGCCGAGCAGATCGTTGATGAGATCACGTCTGGCCGCTTCCAGCCGGCAACACCGACCTTCCTGAACGCAGGTAAGGCACAGCGCGGTGAGCTCGTCAGCTGCTTCCTGCTTCGCATTGAAGACAACATGGAGTCGATTGCCCGCGGCATCAACTCGGCACTGCAGCTCTCCAAGCGTGGCGGCGGCGTGGCTCTGCTCCTCTCGAACATCCGTGAGTCTGGCGCACCGATCAAGCAGATCGAGAACCAGTCCTCGGGCATCATCCCCGTGATGAAGCTACTGGAAGACTCTTTCAGCTACGCGAACCAGCTCGGTGCACGTCAGGGTGCGGGCGCGGTGTACCTCAACGCGCACCACCCCGACATCATGAAGTTCCTTGACACCAAGCGTGAAAACGCTGACGAGAAGATTCGCATCAAGACCCTCTCGCTCGGTGTTGTGGTTCCGGACATCACGTTCGAACTCGCCAAGAAGGGTGAGGCCATGTATTTGTTCTCGCCTTACGACGTCGAGAAGGTCTACGGCGTGCCGTTCGGCGACATTTCGGTGACCGAGAAGTACCACGAGATGGTCGATGACTCGCGCATCAAGAAGACGAAGATCGACGCGCGTGAGTTCTTCCAGACGCTTGCCGAGATTCAGTTTGAGTCGGGCTACCCGTACATCATGTTTGAAGACACGGTAAACGCGGCGAACCCGATCAAGGGTCGCATCAACATGTCGAACCTCTGCTCGGAGATTTTGCAGGTCAACACGCCGACGACGTACAACGCTGACCTGTCGTACGACGTCATCGGTAAAGACATTTCGTGCAACCTCGGCTCCATGAACATTGCGCTGTCGATGGATGGCGGCGACCTCGCCGGAACCGTCGACACCGCGATTCGTGCGCTGACTGCCGTCTCGAACCAGAGCCACATCGAGTCGGTGCGCTCCATCGAAGATGGCAACGACCGTTCGCACGCTATCGGCCTCGGCCAGATGAACCTGCACGGCTTCCTTGCTCGTGAGCACGTCTACTACGGCTCGGAAGAGTCGATCGACTTCACCAACGTGTACTTCGCAACCGTGCTGTTCCACGCTTTGACGTCGTCGAACAAGCTCGCGATCGAGCGTGGCGAAACCTTCGATGGTTTCGCTGACTCGAAGTACGCGTCTGGTGAGTTCTTCGACAAGTACCTGGAGAACGACTTCCTGCCAGTGACCGAGAAGGCGAAGGAACTGTTCGCTGGTCACACCCTGCCGACCCGCGAAGACTGGGCAGCACTCAAGGCATCGGTGCAAGAGCACGGTATCTACAACCAGAACCTGCAGGCGGTTCCGCCGACCGGCTCGATCTCGTACATCAACAATTCGACGTCATCGATCCACCCGATCGCGTCGAAGATTGAGATCCGCAAGGAAGGCAAGATCGGCCGCGTCTACTACCCGGCGCCGTTCATGACGAACGAGAACCTGGAGTACTACCAGGACGCGTACGAGGTTGGCTACGAGAAGGTCATCGACGTTTACGCGGCTGCCACGCAGCACGTTGACCAGGGTCTGTCGCTGACGCTGTTCTTCAAGGACACCGCAACGACGCGCGACATCAACCGTGCGCAGATCTACGCATGGCGCAAGGGCATCAAGACGATCTACTACATCCGCCTCCGCCAGATGGCGCTGGAAGGAACCGAGATCGAAGGTTGCGTCAGCTGCATGCTGTAACGCTTACCTGACAGCGGGGGTGCACCATCACGGTGCGCCCCCGCTGTCGTTTGCGTGGAACGACGGATCGCACTTATCGGCTGATGGCGTGGGGAACGACGGCGTGGATCAGCATCGCCCTGGTTGGCCGACTGTCGATGAGTGCCAGCGGCAAACCGGTTACCCTCATCGAACCAGAGTGGGCCCATGAACCCCGCCGGGTAACGCTCACGTTCCAGCGATCGAAATGACCCTCCGTTCGCTCACCGGGTGGATCGTTGCTACTGTGCTCGCCGGCGGCCTCACCATTGTCGCGATTCTCATCGCGACCGGAGAATCAATTATTCTGGCCAGCCCGCGATTCATGCTGATCTTCCTCGGGGTGTTCTTCGGCATCCCGGCCTACCTCGTGCTCATGGCCGTGTTGCGGCGGAGGCAGACTGACTACGTGGTCGTGTTTAGTCAGGATCGGGTCAATGTGTCGTGGGGTGGCCAATCCCGGTCGTTCAGATTTGCCGATATCAACGAACTAACGTGGGGCGGTCGCGGCGAATACTCGCGCCTCAAAGTAAAGACCGTATCCGGCGAACGATTCGAGATTGTGGCGGGCCTCGCGAAGGTTCCGAAAGGCGTTGCAGCGGTCCTTCCACCGCTACCGCGAGCCGTTGAGACGAGGCTCGGGCTTGCCGGGCTGCAGCCGAAATCCGGGAGCCGCTCCCGATCAGACGGTAAGCCCGCCGTTTTAGTTGCGGTCGACGCTTGCCCATGAAGCGTCAATCCACGTGAAACAGCACCAACACACCATCTAGCGCCCAGCCTCGGTGTCGGTACCAAGATGTAGTATTAATGAAGGCCTCGGGGGAGCATCTTCCTGGTCAGAAACCCTCTCATTTTCGTCGGAAGGAAGCGCGTGACTCCGGACAAGCTGAAGCTCGTGAACAAGGTTCAGGCCATCAACTGGAACCGTATTGAAGACGAAAAAGACCTCGAGGTCTGGAACCGTCTCGTCAACAACTTCTGGTTGCCAGAGAAGGTGCCGCTGTCGAACGACATTCAGTCGTGGAACACGCTGACGCCGGCAGAGCAGACGCTCACGATGCGCGTTTTCACGGGCCTGACGCTGCTCGACACCGTGCAGGGCACGGTGGGTGCTGTGTCGCTCATTCCCGACGCGATCACGCCGCACGAAGAAGCCGTCTACACGAACATCGCCTTCATGGAGTCGGTGCACGCGAAGAGCTACTCCTCGATCTTCTCGACCCTCGCGTCGACGAAGGAAATTGATGAGGCGTTCCGCTGGTCAACCGAGAACGAGAACCTGCAGCGCAAGGCGCAGATCATCGTCGACTACTACCACGGTGATGACCCGCTCAAGCGCAAGGTCGCGTCGACCCTGCTGGAATCGTTCCTGTTCTACTCGGGCTTTTACCTGCCGATGCACTGGGCGTCGCGCGCCAAGCTCACCAACACGGCCGACCTCATCCGCCTCATCATTCGCGACGAGGCCGTGCACGGATACTACATCGGTTACAAGTTCCAGAAGGGTCTCGAGAATGAGACCGAAGAGCGCAAGCAGGAGCTGAAGGACTACACTTTCAACCTTCTCTTCGAGCTGTACGAAAACGAGGTGCAGTACACGCAAGACCTGTACGACCCGGTGGGACTGACCGAAGACGTCAAGAAGTTCTTGCACTACAACGCCAACAAGGCCCTGATGAACCTGGGCTACGAGGCGATGTTCCCGTCGACCGTGACCAACGTGAACCCGGCGATCCTTTCGGCGCTGTCGCCGAACGCCGACGAGAACCACGACTTCTTCTCGGGCTCCGGCTCGTCCTACGTCATCGGTAAGGCTGTCGCCACCGAAGACGAAGACTGGGACTTCTAAGCTTCAGCAGAAATGGGGGTACGGAACCATGGTTCCGTACCCCCATTTCTGTGCCGGGACTTCATCACGCGTTCGGTATCGCCAGACGGCGGCAGCGATGACAACCACGGCAGTCGCGCCCATCAGCCAAACCGGTGGCCACGAGCTATCGGCGCGGCCGGGCTGCGGAACCACCCAGAATGGAGTCACAGCGACAACGTTGTAGGGAAGCCCGAGAACGTCGCCCAGGCCGGCCAAGAGCACGATGACGCCGTACAGGCTCCAGGCGATGGCCGTGGCCGCGCGGGGGAGAAAAGCCGCCAGAAACGCGACGACGGTGGCGATGCCGACGAAGAAGATGCCAGCGAACGCGCAGCCGATGGTCCAGGAGATGAGCGACGTGCGTTGCAGACGCAGCGGCAGTCCGACAACGGTTCGGGTGAGCGCGCTGGCAGATACCGGGCCAGGCCGCAATGCGATGATGCCTGCCCCCAAATCACGGTTGGTTTCCAACACGACGGCCACGATGAGTACCGCGAGAGCGACAACCCAGATCGCCATCCGAAGCCAGTTGCGGCGGAGCACTACGCGGGCGGCAATGCCAAGCACCGCGAACTCGTTGTTCCTCGCCGAGCCTCCGGTGGATGCAGATCCTCTCGGTAGTGCGCGAGAAAGCAGGCTTCGAGGTTTTCCGCGCCATCAATCGAGAACACATCCGTCTATTGCGTGTAATCGACAGGGGGCTGCGTGATCGGGCCTCACGCAGATTCTGCCCGTCATGTCACCGCATACCAAAAGACCACGGAAGTGCGCGGTTCTCTCGGCAGCTTGGTAAAAGGTGCCAGGAGACGCGCGACATTCCGCGGTCTTGAGGTGAAAGTGCCTGACGGCAGTAGGCTCGCTATGCGCCGTCGAACAGGCGCATGAAGTGCATCGGAACCATGCATCCGAGGGTGCACATGAGTAGTCCGCCAGCAAAGACGGCGAACTCTGCGCCGGTCACGCTGAACGAACGGCCGAGCAGGAAAATGCCGCCGATGAACAGACCGAAGGAAAGCAGGAAGGCGACAATCGTCAGGCCGTCACCGCCGACCGCGAGCTGCTCACGGGACTGACGTGGGGTTTCTGGCTTAGCCATAGCGCACTCCTCTTCCGCAATTAATTTGTGCACAGATCAATCTACCAGTTTGCCGTGTCGTCGTTGTGGAAGAGGCGGGCCGTCGCCGATACTTGCAAGAGAGTTCAACCCAACAAACGAGGTCCTTCGTGACGGATTCCCCTCCAGTCCCCAACGCCACGGCAGGTTTAACGTGGGCGTGCGTGGAAGACGGGTTTTACGTTGCGAGTAACCAGAACGGGTTCGTGGGCTACATCGACCGCTTAAACGATGATTCGTTTCAAGTGTGCACTGCGACGTCGCAACAATTGGCTTTTTTTCGCGACTTAACGTCGGCGATAAACTGCTTGGCGGCTGTTCATACTGCCACGCGCCAAGAGGGGGCGCTAAACGATGCTTGAAACTCCGCTGTATTGCCTTGTCTATTCCAGCGATGCCGTCGGCTCGGTGACCGAAGCCGGACTGCAAGCCATTCTCGAACAGGCGCGTGGCCGCAACGAGCGCCTTGGCATAACGGGCCTTCTCCTCTATCGGCAGGGCCGCTTCGTGCAATATCTGGAGGGTGCCCAGGAAGACGTGCTCGCGGTGTACGAAAATATCGCAGCAGATTCACGCCACGCGAACGTGAGGGTGCTGTTGCGAGAGCAGGTCGCGTCGCGTCGCTTCCCGTCATGGAAGATGGGCTACGAGCCCTTCCGAGAATCGTCATTCGCGGTGCCGACGGGGTTCCGTAATACCTTCGCAGAAATCGAGCGTTCCGACGACCCCGCGCGCGTTCTGCAGGCGTTGGGTGAATTAACCCTGTGGTTCCGCGTGCGCGCAGCGCGGGCCTAGGAAAGCCGAACAATGGCGAGGCGAGTTCATCGCTCACCGCACTCCGTCGTGACACTCACCGGAATGGCCGAAAGCCAAGCGCTGCTAAGGGCCAAACTTGCGACGACCCAAGCGGGCTTCACCGCGGAACGGATTCCCGCCCGGCTATTCGCGCGACGACCGATCCTGATGGATGACGGGGCCGACCACCAAGAGCATCGCCGCCAACTCGTTCGATTCTTTAGCCCCCGCGCGCTCGAAGCACATCGCGTCTTCATGGAACGTGCGGCGGCTGACCTCATCGACCCGGCACGCCACGCCGGCACGGCGCAGCTGGACGACTTGGCGCTGCTCTTTTCTGTGCGGGTAGCCGCCGAGATTGTGGGGTTGGGTGGCACCGACACTGCGGCGCTCGCACGCCGACTCGAAGCGTTTTTCCAGCAACCTCCCGTAGACCACACCCGCGATGACTACGGTCGCACGAACAAAGACTGGGCGCGTGCAGCACGCGACGCACTGGTTCCGCTCGCCGAGTTTTACTGGAACGACGTGCGACCTGCCATCCGCGCTCGTCGTTCCCGGCCAGCAGATGACATTATCTCCTTCTTGCTGGAGAGGGGATACCGCCCGCGAGAAATTTTGATGGAGTGTCTCACCTATGGCACCGCGGGCATGGTCACCACCCGTGAGTTCATCAGCATGGTGATGCTTCGGTTGCACGAAACACCGGAGATTCTTGCTCGCTACCGCACCGCCCCGGTCGCCGAGCGCACGGCTATTCTCAGTGAGATCATCCGGCTCGAGCCGCCCGTTGCGCACCTTTACCGTCGTGCTCAAACCGAAGCGCCCGGCTGTCCTTACCCGCCGGGCACCTTGATCGACATTGACGTGCGAGCCAGCAATCAAGACCCTCGGGTCTTTACACCTAGCCCAAGCAAAATGTGCCCTGAGCGTGACCTGAAGGCAGCAGAGCGCACCGGCTTAAGTTTTGGAGATGGTGCACACCGTTGCCCCGGATCCTCCCTCGCGCTGATGGAAACTGACGTGCTTATCACCGCGCTCCTTCGGGCTGGCGCAACAATCACCGTACGCCCCCGCCGCGATTTCGACACGCTTGTGCAGGGATATCAGCTGCGCGACTTCACGCTCTCCTTCGCCCCGGCAGACGCTCCATAAGCGCACGGGAGATGCCGGGCCATCGCTGACGACTCGATATGGGCACGCTCCACAGGGTATGACCGGCGACACCCCAGTCGCGTAGCAGTTCATTTGCGGCCATCCACCCCGTCGTGGCGGCACGTTCCATGAGGGCAATGGGTAAATCGGTGCGCACCCAGTCGCCAGCGAGGACGATCCCCGATGCGGGTGTACGCACCTCGGGACGTTCTTCCCACCGACCTGTGCCAAGGAGTGCGCAGTCTTGCTCGATGAGAAACTCCTGCGCGATGATGCTGAGCGATGCCGTCTCGGGATACACCCGAGCGAGCTCCGCGCGGAGTCTGTCGCCCAGTTGCTTCCGGCGAACCGGATCAGCGGCATCATCATCGTGTATGGCGTATGCGTGGAGCTCAACGACGCTTCCATTATTCGCTGCTGACCACTCTGCGGCGCCGCGTTCAAACCGCTCCATGACGCTGATGTTGTCGAGCGGACCGTAGGCGGCTGTGCCAAGAAAAGCCGGACGATCATCGCTGACCTTTCCGTCCAGCCACAGTCGGAGCACGGCGAAGGCTGGAGCGAGGCGGACGTCGGCGACGCGCTTGCGCCACTGCGCCGTGCCGACCGTCGATGATGCCGCGACGATGTCTCGCGTCGCGCCGGGACCAGCGGCAAGAACCACACCGTCGACCGTGGAGCGCTCGCCATCCTCACGAATGACCTGCCAGCGAGCGCCGTCACTGCTGCGCCTGACTTCGCTGACCCGTGCAACACTGCGACGCACCCCAGCGCGCTCCAATGCCGAGCCGAGCGGTTGCCATAACGCCGTATCAAAATCATCCCGCGCGACATCGAATAACAGGCCCTCGGCCGAGCCGAGAAAGTACGAGTGAAACATCGCGACTAATTCGCCAGCCGAAAAGTCCTCCGGGTCGGCGAAGAAGCTTCGTGCAAACACCTCAAGCGCGAGGTGACGTGCACGCTCCGGAAACCGCAACTTATCTAGGAACTGAGCTGCGCTGAGGCCTTGCAGATCGCGGTAGGACTCTGGGAATGAGACGTCGAGGAGCGCCAGGGCGGTATCCAGATCGACGCGTGTCAAGTCCCGCAGGGAAAAGGTTGGACTCTGAGCAACGAACGTCATGAAGTTCCACGGCGGCGTCCGTGGAATCTTGGTGAAGGAATCACGGTCGCCGTGAGCGCTCACAACGGGGTAGTCAGCGACAGGTTGCAGCATTTCACTGAGATCACCTGCCCGCGAGAGTAGCGCGCGCAGGTTGTAGTACTGCCGAAAAAATGCATGGAAGCCGCGGCTCATCGTCACCGCGCCGGCAGGCGAATTTGTCTGCCAGGCTCGCACCCGACCCCCCAGCTCGGCGTGTGGTTCTATCAATTCGACATCGACACCCCGTTCAGCGAGTCCGCACGCGGCCGCCATCCCGGCAATTCCTCCGCCGACAACGGCCACGGTGCGCGGCTGTTTTACCCGTTCCACGCCGGGAGGGCCCGGAAAGGCCACTGCGCGGCGATCGCGTCCCCCAAATGGCGCCCTAGTCATCGTTCGCCTCTTGTGGTTCCGCTCGGCGTCCCAGGGCCTTCCACACGACGATCGTGATAGTTAGCATTGCAAACCCAAACCCGAAGTCTTCAACCGGAATATCCCACGGAAAGCGCAGCCCCAACGATGTATTCGGGTTATAGATCACGATGGGGTCGGAGAGCTTCGTAAGCCAGCCGTCAACCGCCACCTGGAATGACAGCATGATCGTCATCGCCACCCAATACTGGACTGAGCGGAATACGCCGGTGCGCAGCCACAACAATTCAATCAACACCACCGCGATAATCGTGACAATGGTCGCTACCGGGTACGCCCCAAATGCGTTCATCGCGCCTCTCCCTGAGTCCGCTGATGGCGACGTGCCCACGTTCGAACCAGGTGGAATACGCGTCCGACAGCCTCGTACGTGAGGATTCCGCAGATCGGAATGACGATGAAGAAGATGATTTCCTCCAGCGGCAGGCCGAACGCGACAATGATGCCGCTCGTGAACCGCGGGCTGTAAGTCCACAATCCTGCGGCAATCGCGATGGCATCCCAAACGGAAAACACCAAAAGGGTCACAAGTACAGCCTGGGCAAGACGCAACGGTCGCCGGTACACGCGCGCGCCAAAAACAAATTCCAGGGGCAAAGTGATCAACAAACAACCGGCCATGAGCGCGATGTATTGCAGGGAGTCAGGCAGTGTCATGAAGTCGACCCTCCGTTTGAACCGCGGCGCGGGTGGGCGTTGTCGGCCCGGCAGAATTGTCATTGCGAATGCGCTTAAGCACAAGTTCAGCGCTGATCAGGCACATGGGTACCCCGACGCCGGGTGCAGTCGTGGCACCGGCGTAATACAACCCGTCGACGCGCTTCGAGGCGTTTTGAGGGCGGAACATCGCACTCTGACGCAGGATGTGTGACGGCCCCAGCATGCCTCCTCGCCATGAGTTGTAGTCGCGAGCAAAGTCTGCTGGGCCGATCGTGTGCCGCGTGACAATGCGTTCTTGTAGATCAGGGATTCCCGCCCACTGCGAGATCTGTGCGATAACGCGATCCGCTACTGCTTCGATCAGCGGATCGCCGGCACCATCGGCACCTCCTGATCCGAGGTTGACGTCGGCAGGGACCGGAATCAGAACGAAGAGATTCTCGTGTCCGCGTGGCGCGACGCCGGGGTCGGTCGCGCTCGGTTTGCACACGTAGACGGAGGCCGGATCCGGAACGCGTGGTGAAGAACCGAAGATTGCGTCGAAATTCGCGTCCCAGTCGGCGGTGAAAAGCAACGAATGGTGTTCCAGTTGCGGCAGGCTCCCCGCGACGCCGAGCATGATGAGAATGCCGCCGGGGCCGCTTTCGCGTTTCTGCCACCAGGATTCCGGGTAGCTGCGAGCATCAGACGGTAGAAGTGTGGTCTCCGTGTGGTGCAGGTCGGCGGCAGACACCACGATGTCGGCTTGCTCGGTGTGCTCGATGCTCGACGAATCGTGCCAACGCACACCCACGGCGCGGCGGCGATGACGACCGTATTGTTCGGTCATAATTTCGGTCGCCTCCGCGCCCGTGATAATCGTTACCCCGGCCTCGCGAGCCAGTGCGGCGATGGCCTGCACGACAGCGGAGAACCCGCCGATCGGGTAGTGCACGCCGTCATCCAGATCGAGCGCGCTCATGAGGTGGTAAATCGCGGGTGCACGGCGGGGATCCGTTCCCAGAAAAACCGCAGGATACCCGAGTACCTGACGCAGCGCCGGGTGCTTAAAGCGTCGCTTAACGAAGTCCTGTAGCCGCGTAAGGAGGAGCGTGGTGAGTTGGGGCAGCGCGACAAGAATATCGCGGTGCATGAGCGAACGGGCGGAGGTGAACGGGTTGTAAAGGAAGAACCGTTCCGCCAGGTCTGAAGCGCGTCGTGCAGATTTCAGATAGCGGCGAAGTCGGTGCCCACTTGACGGTTCCAAGCTTTCGAACACCTGGACAATGGCATTCGTGCCGTAAGGGATCGTGAGGTTAGTCGAAGCCTCACCCTCGAGAGGCTCAGTAATCAGGCGATAGCCCGGGTCGAGTGTGTGCAGATCGAGTTGTTCAGCCGCCGAGGTGCCCATCAACTCAAAGAAATGGTCAAATACCCGCGGCATGAGGTACCAGGACGGGCCGGTATCAAAGCAAAATCCGTCACGCTCTATTGTTCCCGAGCGACCTCCCACGCGATCGCCGCGCTCCAATACGGTGACATCGTGCCCCTCCTGCGCGAGGAGCGCTGCCGTTGCCAAACCGGCGATTCCGGCTCCGATGATAATAGTGCGAGTCATGCGACGCCTCTGGAGCTTATTGACTTCGCGATCAGCGTTAGTTTTACCGGGAGCGGAATCCGCACGCGCTGGCCCATAAGTTGTGAGACGGTGCGTCGGTCGATGTTATCCGTGAGTTTCGAAAATAGCCTGCGGGCGGCATCGACGGCGATGCGAGCATCACGAGGCAGGAGCGGCATTACGCGTCGGGCATCGGCGAGCTGAGAGCGTATTGTGGCAACCCACTGGGCCTTGCACTCATCGGTAATTGTGTCTTCCACGCTCAGGTAGCTGCGATCAAGTCTCTCGGTATCATCCGCCAGATCGCGCAGAAAGTTGACATTTTGGAAGGCAGCGCCGAGGCTCCGCGCGCCCTGTTCGAGTTGCGCACGCTGTTGCTCGGTCACCTGCTCCGCACGCAGAAAAACCCGTAGGCACATGAGCCCGACCACCTCAGCAGAGCCATATACGTAGCTCGCATGCGCCTCGTCGTCGAAACGATGGCCGGCGGCGACGGCGACACCGGCACGGCGGCTCACCGGGGCCACGCCTGCTGATGTGAGTGCTGGTTCCGGCCCATTTCCCGTGATCGAGAACGGCTCGAGGTCGGTGCGCATGGAGGCGAAGAATGGAGCGGTAAGTGTCGAGTCGATCCCCGACGCCCGAGCCGTGCACGCAAACGCGTGCACGATGGGGTTGCTGCTGTACCCAGTGTGCATCGCGCTATTGGTTTCGGCTTCGAACGCATTCAAACGGGCCAACTGCTCGATGGGTGCCAAGTGGGCTTCAGCGGCGACACCATCGACGAGTTCGTCGGCGACGCGCACGAGAGCGTAAATATTGCGCACATGCCGCCGATGCCGCCGGCCCAGCAGACGGGTCGCTGCGCCAAAAGAGGTCGAGTATGCGCGGATCACTTGATCAGCAGCACGTTCTGAAGCTGCCGAATATCGTTCCAGGGGGGCCAGTCCATCGAGGTCGCGGCTCATGATTGACGCCCCACCATTCGAGCCATGAGCGCGAGCAGAAACTGGCACACCTCTGGCGCTATGACATGATCATCGCGGGTCAGGATATTTTCGGCAATTTCAATTTGATCACGCACCATCGCCTCGATGACGTCCCGAGCGCCGCACTCGTGCAGCAATTGCTGAAGCGCACGGCCGGACTCTTCCGAGAAGTTGGTTGGGCCCATGAGCCGTTCGATGAGAGGCCACTCGTTAGTGAGTCGGGCACACGCAATGAGGGCGGTTTCTTTACCTTCGCGAAAATCAGAAAATTGATCTTTGCCGTGTCTTTCGCTCTGCTCGAACGCCGAAAGAAGGTCATCCTGCAATTGAAACGCGATACCCAAATGACGGCCGACATCGCCCAGCCGCTGCTCAGCCAGCGCGCCAGCGCCTGCGACGATCGCTCCGAGTCGTAGCGGCAGTTCGAACGAGTAGGTCGCCGTCTTCATTCGTGTCATGTCGAGTACGAGGGGGAGGGTCGGCGTGATCTGGGCATCGGCAAGACTGACATCGATGTACTCACCTGCGACGGTTTCGGTGACGGTCGTGTCCAGCAGGTCGAGCATGCGCGAACGTTCTGGGTCAGCAACCCGGGCACGCGCGAATACCTGATGGGCGAGCGTCAGCATCAGGTCGCCCATCAGCAGAGCGCTACTGCGAGCCCAATGCATGCGACGGGTCTCGTCGCCGGGATCAGAGCCTTGGAGTTGCGTGGACGCAACGCTTGTGACGAGTGAACCGGCGAGGTTAGGCACGCCGCGGCGCGTCAGATCCTCATCGATGAGGTCGTCATGCAGGAGGAACGCGAAGTGCAGGAGCTCGACCGCGGCTGCCAGGTCGATTGCTGTTTCACGAGGGTGGGTATTGGTCGCGGCGGTGGCGCGAAATCCATCGAAAACACCGAGCACCAGCCGCGGGCGCAACAGCTTCCCGCCCTGGGCTGCCTGTGAGGTCAGTGCCCACAGCTCAGCAAAATGGGACCCGTGGGCCGCGGCCTGCGTTGATTTCGCTTGCATCAGGGCGTGCAACCGCGTCGTGATCTCCGTCTGAACCGTTTCCGGGTTTCGTAGCCGTTCACGCATTGTGGTCATCACGCACCCCCACTGTGAAAGCATGCGCGCGGAGCAGGAGAGGCAGTTGTTCTCGTAGCCAGGGGCTGAACGCAAACGGTGCGGCAGCTACGGCGTCGGCGAGCGCAGCGTGCGTCGTCCATTCCCATTCGCTGACTTCACTGTGCACGGGAGCAAGCGGGCTCGATAACTCGGCCGTAAAGACCGGGCAGATTTCGTTCTCCACGATGCCCGAAGCATCGAGAGCTCGGTAACGAAAGTCTGGCAAGTGCAACGTCACGTTTGTGATCGACGCCCCGAGCTCCTGCTGTGCTCGCCGCTTGACGGCATCGGTCATCGCTTCGCCGGGAGCGGGGTGCCCACAGAAGCTGTTTGTCCACACGCCGGGCCAGGTTTGTTTACCTAGCGCTCGCCGGGTCACGAGCACTCGGCCCTGAGGATCGGAGATATAGCACGAGAACGCCAAGTGAAGGGGAGTGTTGGCTCCGTGAACGTCACGTTTTGGCATTGCACCGCGGGGGATGCCGTCGTCGTCCACCAAGACGACCATTTCTGGCGATTCTGCCATTGTCGCCTCCGGCAACATGAGTCAAGTGATTTATTAGCTTTAGCGATATAGTAAACCATAGGAAAGTAATTGGGCTTGGTTTCTCCAACGCACAAGGAAGATGAATGAACCCACGGCAGCGAGCAACAAAAGCGGTAGACGTCGTTCACGACGCGGACCTTCTTGTGCATGCCTCGACCGAAGGGGCGGTCGTGGAAGCCCCCGATGTGGCCGCTGTTGACCGCGACGGCATCACCGCTGTCATGAATGCATTGGCGCGTCTGCGTGATGCCGAGCGAGAGCTCGCGGAGGCATCGCGAGAATCGATGGCGCTCAGCGTTCAGGATATGAGGGCGCTGCGCTACCTGGTGACGGTGATCCGCGAGGGGGAGCTGGTGACGCCGACGATGCTGGGGCAACACATGCAGACGTCGCCCGCATCCACGACAAAACTTCTTAATCGATTGGAACGCGCCGGGCACATCACGCGGGCATTGCACCCTGATGATCGGCGCGCACTGCGTATCGACGTCGCTCCGCGAACCGAGGCGCTCATCCAGCGCGTGGTTGGAAGGCAGCAAGCGCGCCGCTTTTACGCCGCTTCGCGGTTGAGCCGCGAGCACCGTGACATCGTGACGGCCTTTCTCAACGACATGACCAACGCAATCAGTGTTGATCGTTCTGAGTGGGCGGGCAGTGATTTGCCTGTGCCGCGAAAGCAGGACGAACCGGAGGGGTGACATGGCAGTCAGGGCGACGCCCGAACACGCGGAGGGGGATTTGACGTTTCCCCGCGGAACGGAGGCCGCACTACGCTCCGCGCATGCGCAGGGGGAGTCTGCGCCTCGGGTCTTAGTTCTCGGCGCGACCGGCTATGTGGGCGGTCGCATCGTGCCGCGTCTGCTGGCTGGCGGATACCGGGTGCGGGTGCTGACCAGATCACGAGCCCGGGTTCAGGCGTTGCCGTGGGCTGACCGCGTCGAGATCGCAACCGGAGATGCGAGTGATTCGGACGCGGTGAGTGCCGCCATGTCCGGAGTGGATATTGTCTACTACCTGGTGCACTCCATGACCGCGGGGCGCGAGTTTGCCGAAACTGATCGCGCCATTGCGCATACCGTGGCTGCCGCGAGTGCTCGTGCCGGAGTGCGCAGGATGGTTTACCTTGGCGGACTGCACCCTGATGGTGTGCAACTCTCACCCCACCTCGCCTCGAGACGTGAGGTCGGTGAGATCCTGCTGGCTTCTGGCGCTCCCACCCTGGTTTTTCAAGCAGGCGTGATTATTGGTTCCGGCTCCGCCTCATTTGAGATGGTGCGCCACCTCACCGAGGTGTTGCCATACATGCCGGCGCCGCGGTGGGTGCGAAACTTCATTCAACCGATTGCGATACGCGACGTGCTCTACTACCTGCTCGCGGCAGCGCACGCGCCTGGCGACCTCAACCGCGCGTTCGATATCGGTGGCCCTGATGTCTTGCGATACGGGCAGATGATGAACGGGTACGCAGTCGAAGCGGGCTTGCCACAACGCGGCATTGCGGCGCTTCCTGTGCTCACGCCGAAGCTTGCCTCGCACTGGGTCGGGCTTGTGACGCCGGTGCCGCGCGCGATTGCGCGCCCTCTTGTCGAGTCGCTGCAACACGACTGCGTCATGAAGAACCACGACATCGATGATGTTATTTCGCGACCGGAGGGTGGCTTGACGCCCTATCGTCGGGCCGTTCGACTCGCGCTTGGGCGCATTGAGCTGGACGAAATCGAAACGAGCTGGGTTGACGCTCGGGTGCCCCTCGCGCCCAGCGATCCGATGCCGAGTGACCCGAATTGGGCGGGGCGCACGGTGTTTACCGATGTGCGCAGGCGAACGACCAAGGCGAGTCCCGCCGACGTATGGAGTGTCGTGACGCAGATTGGCGGAACCAACGGCTGGTATTCCGCGTCGCTGCTGTGGTCGTTGCGTGGTCTCTTTGATCGGATCACCGGCGGTGTCGGTATGACGCGGGGCCGCCGTTCGCGGCGCAGGCTGACCGTCGGTGACGCTCTTGACGTGTGGCGGGTGGAGCACCTGGAACCGGAGCGCGTGCTAAGGCTGCGCGCCGAAATGCAGGTGCCAGGCGAGGCCTGGCTTGAGTTCACGATCGAACCTCGGCCAGACGGTTGCGAGTATCGGCAGCGCGCGGTCTTCTTTCCGCGCGGTCTCTCCGGGCGGCTCTACTGGATGGCGATGCTCCCGTTTCATGGCTTCATCTTCAGCGGCATGGTCAACCGGATAATCGCTACCGCCGAGCGCGCAGAGTCGGAGTGACAAGCCCGTCTATTCGAACGACGTGATGCGCGTTTCTCGCTTGCGCGCCCACGACGCCGGGGTGTTCGGGCCGTCCCACACCTGAATAATTCCCCACGCCACTGCGGCAATCGGAACCGAAAGTACAGCACCGAGGACACCACCGAGCAGCGTGCCGACGGCAAGAGCGAGCAGGATCACGAGCGAGTGAAGCTTAAGCGAACGCCCCATCAGCACCGGCTGCAGGAAATTGCCTTCCAGCTGGTTCACGCCCACGACGACGCCGATTACGACGAGCGCAATAATGGGGCCGTTGGCGACCAGCGCGACCAGGGCAGCCAGAATGCCCGCGACGGTCGCGCCAACGATGGGAATGAACGCGAGCAGGAAGACGAGCACCGCAAGCGGGAGCGCCAGTGGCACCTGGAAAATGAACAGGAAGATGCCGATGCCGATCGCATCCACCGCTGCCACAGCAGCCGTGCCGCGCACGTATGATCCCAGCGTTTCGACGGTCTTGGTTCCTACTCGACGCGCACGCTGTTCGTTGCGACCCCGGAACGGGCGAAGGAGGAACTCCCAGATTCTGCGGCCATCGCGGAGGAAGTAAAACAGCACAACGATCATCAGGACGAGGCCGGTCACGAAGCTCGCGACCGCGCCGACGCCAGCGAGGGCTCCGGAACCAAACTGCGCGCTGGTGAGGAAATCGCCGACGGCTGCCAGCCATTCGTCGATTTGCTCGCTTGTGATGACGAACGGTAATTCGAGGTGGGTGGCCCAATCGACCAACATGTTCCACCCCTCAGTGGCCTTCTCCGCAAGCATCGGCCACTGCGTGCGGACCTGCCAGACGATCAACCACACCACGGCGCCGAGCACGACGACGATGCCGAGCAGGGCAATGATGGTGGCCCACGTCGAGGAGAGTCCTCGGCGGCGGAGCCATCCCATCACGGGTGCAAATGCCGAAGCGATGATGAGGGAGAGCACCACCGGGATCACCACGACGTTGAGCGTGCGCATCGCCACGATGATTCCTGCCGTGAGCGCGATCACGATCATGATCTGTAGCGCCCGAGTGGCGAGCTTGCCGAAGTTGTCGTTCCACACCGACGGCCGACTCGGTTCAACGAGGGCGACCGGAAGAGGCAGGGGCGGCGGTTGGCGTCGGAAGAATCCCATGCCACGACGCTACGGGGTAATTCCGCAAAAGTCCCGTATTCGATTGCCGGAAATGTTATGCGGATGATACTGCACCCAAGATATTTTTACCGGCGTGTTGAATAGTATTAAATCAACGTCAAATTTCCTGCCCGGCTATTCCGAGACCGGCGCACATTGGCGCGCACACACGGTGCTACTGAGTAACGAATACAACGGGGGAATCATGAACAAAATCTCAAAGGGCGCGCTCGCCGGAGCTGCCGCTGTCGCGCTGCTCATTGGTGGCGGCACGACGCTGGCGTACTGGAACGACTCCGTGACGATGAGCGGCGCGTCGATCACCGCGGGTAACCTGAAGCTCTCGCAAACGCAGGAGCCGACGTGGCAACTTGCACACAACGGTGGCACGCCGACCTCCGTCGACATCGATACCGTGCGCATTGTGCCCGGTGACAAACTGATTTACACGGGTGAGTACATCATCACGGCCCAGGGCGAGAACCTGGCTTTTGAGACGGCGATCACCGCCGGAGCTATTGCCCCCGCGACGCCAGGCAACGCGGCCGACAGCAAATTGGCTGAGCGGTTGCAACAATCGGCAACCTACAAGGTGAACAACGTGGAAGCAACGGGAACGGTCCTGATCGACCACTCCCGTTCGACGTCGGACGAGTACCCAGTCACGATCTCGGTGGAGCTTGCCTGGCCGATGGGCACCGATGGTTCCGCAGAGCCGATGGATAACGCCGCAAAGCTCGGCGCGGTTAATCTGTCCAACTTTGCCGTGCAGGTCACGCAGGTCGTCGCACCGTAAATCCAATCTCGCATGACGCGGGGCCGCGCCGATATGGCCCCGCCCCCGTGCGACGAAAGCGATTGATGCGATGACTTCGGGCACCGGATTGCGCCGCGATCGACGTATCGCGGCGCGACATGAGCGCGCGCGCCAGCGACGGCGCGCGATGATGATGGCCACACTGGCTGTGGCGGCGTCAACGGTTGTGGGCGTGGGTGCAGCGGGCGGCACGTTCGCGCTGCTGACCGCGAATGCGGAATTGCCTGGAGCGACGGTGCGCGCAGGAACCCTCACCCTGAAGATCAATGACGGTGACCAAGCTGCGCTCGGGGCGTGGAACCTCGGGCCAACAGTCGCGCAAGCGAAACCATTCACGATCACGAACACCGGCACAGTGGCCACGTCGATCAATGCGTCGGGAGTGGTGACATCAACCACCCCGCTTGGCGCCCACGTTAATGCCCGCCTAACCGCCTTGAACGCGGGGGAAAGCTGTGCTCCGGGACTCGGCGGAAGCCTGAAGGATCTTCCCGGTTTCGCCGTGACCGGTGTCACGTCGCTCCCCGCGGGGGCGACAGCCGACTTCTGCCTCGAGCTCACGCTGGACACCAACACGCCTGGCCAGTACTCCGGTCAGAGCGTCGACTTCGCGATCACGATCACCGGGGTGCAGCGTGGGTCCTAGTCCGAATCGGCGGCGGTGGCATCGTCGCGTGTGGTCGGGGCTGATTGCCGGGGTCGGCATCGTTGCCCTTCTCGTGGGCGGCGGCAGCGCGCTGGCATATTTCACCGGAAGCGTTGCGGCAACGGGCTCGGTCAAGACCACCTCGATCGCGGTCAACGCGACGAACTTTCCCACGTTGAGCGCAACGTACTTCAATTCGGTGCTGGCCAGTACCGCATCGTTCAGCGTGCACAACAATGGCCAGACCGCCGGAACCGCAACGATCACGATCTCCGCGCCCGGTGCGTTGGGCGGCGCGTTGCCTCTACACGTGTGGCCGGTGTCGTCGGCGGTCGAGTGCACCGCTCAAGCGACCGTTCCTGCGGGGGCCGTGACGGGCACCTGGGCTCAGACAACGGTGACAAGCAATCTGGCCCTGGCTGTCGACGCCACTCAGACCTATTGCGTACGCACCCGGATCACCGCGCGAAATGCCACCGCGCACGCTTCAGGCACGCAGACGGCCAATGCCACACTCTCCGCCGTGCTGACGGGAAGCGGATGGACCGCGCACGCCAGCACAAACCTGACGGCAACCGCGAGCACTCGCGACATTTATCCGCTTGATACTGCCGTGGTTCCGGCGGCCAACGCGTCGCGCTGGTTCACCATCGCAAACGCTGGAAACCCCGGATTTTGCGCCGATGTGACGGGAGAGAGCACGGCAGCCGGTGCCGCGATTATTTCCCACGGATGCAATCATTTCGCGAATCAGCGCTTCCAGCTGACACCGGTCAACGACACCGACCGCAGCCTGGTCACGATTTCTCCGAAGCATATTTACGGCATGCGGCTCGGCGTGGACGCGGCTGGAACCGTGCGAATGCAGGCGGCAAACGCCACGTCTATGAGTCAGCAATGGTATGTGCAACGCGTGGGCGCGTCCAATAGCTGGCAGCTCGTATCGGCGGCCAGTGGACTCTGCATGACAGTCGCTGCGGCGAAGACCGAGACGGCTGTGCCGGCGGCTCGCTGCGACGCCCCTGACACCAAACTCAAGCTCACTCGCGAGCCGTTGACGTTCGCCGTCACGGCGGTGGAGTTTGTTCGCCTCGGATTCACTGCGCATCAGGTCAAGACCGACATGGTGGTGCAGGTGTGGCGACGCGGAAAGTGGGAGTGGGTGGCCGATGTCATGGACAGCAACCCGCAGCAAGAATCCTTCTCCGTGGTGACGTGGGGTAACGGTGACCACTCACTGCGTGTCATCGCCGCTGGCACCAATATCGTGATGTACGACGGCATTATCATCAACGTCTCGGGCCTCACCATCACGGCGAAAGCGGGCTTCGGATGAGGCGTCATCTCGGCGCGGTCGTCGTGGGCGTAGCCCTGGCCGCAACCCTCATGGTGCCCGCCGCAGCCAGCGCGGCGGCACCCATCGACCCGCTCGTGCTCGTGTCGTATGACGGAAACACATTCACCGCCTCGGCAACAGTGGATCTCTTCTCTGCGGCGGGAGCTGTGGTTCCGGGGGATGCGATCATCCAGGACGTCTGGATTAAGAACGCGTCAACAACGGCCGGACGCCTGCGCATCGATATCATCAATGTGCGGGCGAACGACACCGACTTTGCGGAGGCTGTCACCGTAAACCTCGGCACGGAATCGAGCCAGGTACGTGTGAGCGACGCGGTTGATGCAGGCAGTTGTCTGGTCATGATGAACGACGTTGTGCTTGAGCCTGGTGCCGTTATTCAACTTCCGGCTGAGATGGCTGTCGATGCGATGCTCGGCCAGCGCCAGGGCGACCAGGGTAATGAGGGGCAGGGAGCAAGCGTGAGCTTTCAGCTGCGTGCGCTTCTCAGTGACGCCTCCTTGCCCTCTGATGTTGCCGCAGGAGACGCGTGCACCGTGGTTCCTGATCCGGAAGCTCCACCAGCCACCACGCAACCGTCCCCGCCATCGACGGCGGCCCCGGATCTTCCGGCGACGGGTGCGGCCGACGTGAGTGTGATCGCCGTTTCTGCGTTCGCGGCCATGATCGCCGGTGCGTTCGCGATCGCACGGCAACGGCGGACGAAGATTGATGACTGAGATCGCTCCGCTTACTCGCCGCGAACTGCGTGAGCGAAACACGTCAACGCGCTCACCGAAAAAAGCTCGCGGTGGCGTGATCAGTGCACTCCTGACCGGGCTCTCTCTTGGGGCGCTCCTCTTCGTGCTGGCTATCGCGGCGCTGGCCATTGTGGTTCCGCGGCTGGCAAACGGCACCGCACTCACCGTTGTCACCTCATCGATGGAGCCGGCGCTGCCACCGGGCACGCTGGTCGTCGTCACGCCCACAGCGGCCGAAGACATTCAGCCTGGCGATGTGCTCACGTACCAATTGCGAAGTGGTGAGCCGACGCTCGTGACCCACCGCGTCACCCAACAACTTCTCACGGCTGACGGCGAACGCCTGTTCATTACGCAGGGCGACGCGAACCCACACGCTGACCCCGATCCGGTGCGTGAAGTGCAGGTGCGCGGAACCGTCTGGTACGCGATCCCGTATCTCGGGTGGGTGAGTCAGATCGTCACGTCAGATGTGCGCGCGATTGTCATTCCCGCGCTTGCCTGCGTGCTCGCGATCTACGCGGCGTGGATGTTTGTCTCCGGCTTGCGGGAGCGATCACGTCGTCAGTCGACGGCAGCACCCGCAGGCGACTAAGCCTCGGTCGCGGCCGGACCCGCAATGCGTGTCGCGAGTGCGGTGCCACCGGCGACGGCAACAGGCATGGCCATCATTCCCACAAACGGGATGAGGATCGTGAGGTTCGCTGCGATACCGAAGCCGGTGATGCGAGCGCGGTTGGCCGCCAGCGCCGCCTCGTCATTCAGCGTCGGAGCGATCAAGTCTCGTCCGAAGTCACGACCAGCGGCGACCGCAGCGACGATCCAACCAAGCACAAAGCCCACGACCGGGATCAGCGAAAGCAAGAACACCACGATCGCGAGTGGAACGCCGGTGAAAACCCCGATCATCGCAGTACCCAGCATCCGGGTGGTGCTTTCGCGGCGCGGCTCGAGACCGGAACTGACGTGCGCAGCAACAGCACGGCGCAGCTTCACATAGGCCAGCTCCCCGATGATGACGACGAGTGAGCGGTACAGCTTGGTGGCCAGATACAGCACCGCAGCGAACAGGCCAAGCGCCGCGCCGACACGGAAAATGGTCGCCCACGTCGGGTTCCACTCGTTCGCGAACGGGGTGATTGCGATGATGATCGTCGGTAGGAACACGGCAAAGGCGATCACCGCTGCCGCGACAATGAGCCACACGAAAACAGCTGAGAGAAGTGCACTTCGCATTTGTGTGGGCGTGCGACGGAACCATGCGAATGATCCCGCAAAGTCGCGGACGCCCCGAAAAAAGTCCCGCATTTGATCATGGTATCCAAGCTGTAGCGCTCGACGAACGAATAGACGGGCGGCACCTGTCGTGCGCGGGTGAGGATCTTCTCATCAACCCGTTTCCGACAGGGTGTCGGCAAATTTTCAGCCGTGCGCACTAGGCTAACGGAGGCAAGATTGCCGCCGTTTTCAAGGAGACCCGTGTTCCGCGCACCAAAAACACTGTTTCGTACGTTGGCTATCGCCGAAGTCATTACCTGGACGATCCTGATCTCCGCGCTCATTGCGCGAGCAGTCGGCGCCCCCAGCATTGTGGTCACCATTGGTGGCGCGATTCACGGCTTCATCTTCCTCTCGTACGGTGCGACCGCCATCCTCGTCGCAATGAACCAGCGCTGGAAGGTCGGACCTACCGTCCTCGCGATTGCCGCTGCCGTGATTCCGTACGCCACGGTTCCGGTCGACATTGCGCTGCATCGCCGCGGCATGCTCGAAGGCGCGTGGCGTTTGGAGCAGACCGATGATCCGCGCGACGCCCGCTGGTACGACCGCTGGATGCGCTTCTTCCTGAACCGTCCGTGGGTACTCGCGCTACTCATCGTGCTCGCGATCGTCGCGCTCTACACGACTCTGCTGATCGTGGGCCCTCCCGGCGGCAAGAACTAACACTCGTGTGCCTGGCCGCGACATAACGTCTCATGACTCGACGTTTGCGGGGGCCTTCGCATTCGTGGTGACATAGAGGCGTGAGTAACGCTGAAGTCCAGTACGAGCAGTTTCGCGCCGACCGCATTGCCGAGGTGACCGCGCCGCGTGGCGCGCTCTCCCTTGTTCTCACGCAGTGGGATCAGCCGGGCGAGGCCATCCCAGACGAGGCCGTCGCTCTCGCTGACTTTCCTAGCACGGCAACACTCACGCGCCTCAGCCGCCCACACATCGACAACGGTGAAATGCAGCACGGGTACCGCGTATGGCAGCAGGACTCGCCTGCAGCGCAGGCGTTTGAAGGCATCGACGCCTACCCGTACGACCCCAGCTGGGTGATTAACGGACGCTTCGAGTTTGTTGATGCCGACCGCGTGGTTCCGTTCGAGCACCTTCGCGACGGCGGCGCGCTCCGCAGGCACGCCGTCTCAGGAGATCTCGTCTTCACACACGACGGAACCGAATATCGCGTCGAAGCGCTCGACACCCCCCTGGAGAGCGGACCAGGCCTACAGCTGGTGTTTGCTGACAAGACTAACGGTTCCGAGACGTACGGTGCTGGTCGATTCCTGTATGTGCAGCTTCCTGACCTTGGTCGCGCGCTCAAGCCCGGCGACGTGCTCGCTGTCACTCTCGACTTCAACACCGCGGAAATTCCGCCGTGCGGCTTCTCGAACCAAATGAACTGCCCGCTGCCGCCGCTACGCAACCGCCTGCCGTTTGCCGTGCGTGCGGGGGAGAAGACAGTGCAATACGCGGAGGGCTTCTCGCTCTAGCCGAATGACGGCCACGCGTTAAGCGTCGAGCAGCTCATCAATCATGGCCCGATACGGTGCGGTGTCGATGCCCTGCGCGTCAAGCCACGCGTCGTTGTAATAGCGGTCAACGTAGCGGTCGCCGCCGTCACACAGCAGCGTGAGCACGCTTCCGGACTCGCCACGCGAGCGCATCTCAGCGATGATGCGTAGCGCCGCCCAGAGCCCGGTTCCGGTCGAGCCGCCAGCCATCCGGCCCATCCGTGCCTGGAGGGCGTGGATTGTGGCGATGCTTGCGGCATCCGGAACCTTCATCATGCGGTCGATGACGGAGGGCAGGAAGCTCGGCTCCATGCGCGGGCGCCCGATGCCTTCAATGCGGCCAGGGGTATCGCATACCTCCTGAGTGTTGCCACCCAGCCAGCCATCGAAGAAGCACGAGTTCTCCGGGTCAGCGACCGCAATGCGGGTGGCGCGCTGCGTGTATCGCACGTAGCGGCCAATCGTCGCCGAGGTTCCGCCTGTGCCCGCCGTCGTGACGATCCACGTCGGCTCGGGGTGCGGCTCTTCAGACATTTGCCGGAAAATTGACTCGGCGACGTTGTTGTTTCCGCGCCAGTCCGTTGCCCGTTCTGCATACGTGAACTGGTCGATGAAGTGACCACCGGTCTCCGCTGCGAGGCGCACGGATTCACTCGATACCGTGCGTGCATCGTCGACATAATGCACGGTTCCGCCTTCAAACTCGATCAGACGCGTCTTTTCTGAACTGGTCGAGCGAGGAACAACGGCGATGAATGGCACCCCGATGAGGCGAGCGAAGTACGCCTCCGACACGGCGGTGGAACCACTGGATGCTTCAATGACCGGAACGCCAGGACGAATCCACCCATTCGCCAAGCCGTACAGAAAGAGGCTTCGCGCGAGCCGGTGCTTCAGCGAGCCGGTGACGTGGGTGGATTCATCTTTCAAATAGAGCTGAATGTTCCACTCAAGCGGGAGCGGGAAGCGCAGCAGGTGGGTATCGGCAGTGCGCTGCGCATCAGCGTTGACGGCTCGAATGGCGTTTTGCACCCAGGCGTCATAACCGGTGTCGCTGCGATCAACGTCAACGGTCGTGTCGTCGGTCAGGATGCTGAGCTGCGTACGCATCGGACTCCCTCGTAGGTCGATGCTTCGAGCTTAGTCTGGGCCTAGTCGATCTCCTTCGACAAGCGCTGCGATGCCCACACCGGGATAAACGACGCAATGATCACAACGGTCGCGACGACGTTCACCATGCTCGCCTCGTTCGGGCGCGCCATCTGGTTGAAGATCCACAGTGGCAGTGTCTCGACGCCGGGGGGAGCGGTGAAGATGGTCACGACAACCTCGTCGAAGCTGAGGGCGAATGCGAGGATACCGCCAGCGATGAATGCGCTGCGAAACTGCGGAAAGGTGATGAGGCGGAACGTCTGCAACGGTGTGGCCCCGAGGTCACGTGAAGCCTCTTCCACGTTGGGGCTGAGGCGACGCAGACGTGCAAACACGTTGTTAAAGACCATCACGATGCAGAACGTGGCGTGCGCGATTATCATGCCGAAGTAGCCAACGTGAATGCCGATGGGTTCGAGTACCTGGTTAAAGGTGTTGTTGAGTGCGACACCGGTGACAATGCCGGGCAGCGCGATCGGCAAGACCACGAGAAGGTTGACGGTCTGCTTGCCGAAGAATTCGTAGCGCTGCAGGGCGTAGGCCACAAGCGTGCCGAGAATCAGTGCGATCACGGTGGCGCCGAGGCCGACAAGAACCGAATTGAGCAGGGCATCGCGCACCGGCTCGTTTGCGAAGGTTTTTGCCCACCAGTCGGTCGAGAACTCCTTAATTGGCCAGCTTGAGATGCGCGCGGCGTTGAACGAGTTGCTGACCACCAGGAAGAGCGGAATGTACATGAAGGCCAGCACGATGGCGACGATGACGCCGAGGACGACCTTGGCTCCGGTTGACAGGCGAAGCATGATTACATCCTTTCCAGAGCGCCGGTGCGCTGCACGCTGAGTAGGTAGATGATGACGAAGGTGATCGGAACCATGGCGAACGCGGCGGCCAGCGGCGGGTTGAGGTTGATGTTCAAAGCGATGAGGCTACCGATCATCTGGGTAGATCCACCGACGAACTTCGCGGCAATGTAGTCGCCGAGGCTCAGTGAGAACGTGAAGATGGAGCCGGCGATGAGTGCGGGTTTGATGAGCGGAACCACGATGGTGAAGATCGTGCGGCCGGCACCTGCACCGAGGTCAGCGGAAGCATCGAAGAGGTTGGCAGGCAACTGGCGGATGGCGGTGTAAACCGGAACAGCCATGTAGGGCAGCCAGAGGTAGGTCAGCGTCAGGATTGTGGTGAATTCGCTGAAGCCTGGCCCGCTACCGCCGATCGGAGCGAGGAGCCAGTTCACGAAGCCGTTCTCGGTGAAGGCGATGCGCATCGCGAGAATCTTCACGAGGTAGCCGGCCCACAGCGGCATGGTGATGGCAACAGCAAGGACGGCGCGCAGCCACGGCTTCGCGATCTTCGCCATGAAGATTCCGAGAGGGATCGAGATGAGAACGCACAGCACGGTGACACCGAGGGCGATCCCGAGGGTTTTCAGCGCAGTCGAGAAGTAAGCGCTGTTGGTGAAGAGCTGCTCGAAGTTCCGTAGCGTAAAGCCAGGCTTGACCTTCGAAGTGAACGAATCTGTTGTCCAGAAGGCCGTGATGAGAAGCATCGCCAGCGAGAAGATATAGATACCGACCAGCCAGGCCATCGGCAACGCCAGAAGTGCGGCGAGCTGTCCACGACGTTTCATGAGTCGATCCGTTCTGTAGTAAAGAAGGGGGTGGTGGGCGGAAGGGGAGGCCTCCGCCCACCGGGAATGTCTAGCCCTTGACCTTGGCCCAGGCGTCAGTCCACTGCTGGAAGTTGGTGCAGGAGACGTCGGTGCGACCGTCGATGCACTGCTCAATCGGGGTGGTCCAGAACCAGACCTTCTTGAAGTACTCCTCGTCCGTGGCGTTGTAGTAGTCACAGTGCGCCTTGGCTTCGTCGTTCAGCTCGCAGAACGCGGCGTTGGCGGGAGCCATACCGAAGTTCATCGCGATCGCGCCGTTGACTTCAGGGGAGGAGGTGTAGTTCATCCACTCGTACGCGCAGTTCGGGTTTGCGGACTTCGTGGCGAGCATCCAGGCATCCGACCAACCAGTGGAGCCCTCCTTCGGCAGTACCGACTTGAACTTGTCGTCTTCGGTCAGCTTGCGCAAAACCTCCCACGAGGTTCCGAGGTCGGTGGTGCCACCGACGAACGACGTGATTTGTGCTGCCGGGTCTGCCCAGTATTCGGAGACAATCTTGTTCTGCTTTTGCAACAGAGCGATGGCAGCATCGAGCTGCGTCTGGTCGAGTGCGTAAGGGTTTTTGATGCCGAGGTCAGGCTGGGTTGCCATCAGGTAGATCGCGGCGTCAGCGATGTAAATCGGCGCGTCGTAGGCGATGACCTTGCCTGCATACGGGCTGTCGGACTCCCACGCAACGCTCCAGCTGTCGGGTGCTTCCGTGACGACATCGGAGTTGTACTGGAGGATGTTGGCACCGCGACCGATCGGCACGCCGTAGCTCTTGCCGTTGAGGGTGTCGTAGATCTGGCCCTTCATGCCCTCAACGATGTCGTCGCCGAAGTTCGGGATGAGTTCCAGATTGAGCGGCTGGACGTCGCCGCCGACGATCAACCGGAGGCTGGCGTCACCCGAAGCAGAGACGAGGTCGTAGTCGCCGCTCTGCATGAGCTGAACCATTTCGTCGCTCGTGCCCGCGACCTTGCGGTTGACGACGCAGCCGGTTTGCTCGGTGAATTCGTCGGACCACGCAGGCTCGACGAAGCCGGACCACGCGACGATGTTGACTTCGCCTTCGTAGTCGCCCTTTTCTTGAATCATCGGAACATCGGGAACCTCAATGGTGAGGCCTCCGGTGCCGTCCGTGTCGCTCGAGGAACATCCGGCGAGGACGAGCGTTGCGGCTGCCGCGAGGGCGGTGCCGGCTAAAATGCGTGAACGCATGGTGTCTCCTTGGTGGTGTTGAACTGCGTGTGTGGTTGTGAGGTCTAGGGCAGGGTGACTGCGTGGTCGGTGGACCACGCAACTCGAACCGAATCGCCGCGCCCGAAGGGCGCCAGGTCTGCCGGGTGATGGGCATTTTGTGCCTCTGCGATGATGCGGAATCCGCCGTCGGCTTCGACGATGTATCGGGTGGTGGGGCCGGTGTAGACGGTTTCGGAAATCACGCCAGCGATCGACACTTCGCTGTCGCTTGTTACGGAACCAGCCGGAATCACGCGCACGCGCTCCGGGCGGATACTGATGGTTCCGTCAGTACCCGGCGACGCGACGGACGCGGGAATAATGTTGGACAGCCCCAAGAACCGCGCGACGAACTCGGTCTGCGGAAATTCGTAAACGTCGCGGGCCGTGCCGATCTGCTCGATCTTGCCGTTATTGAAGACGGCGACGCGGTCGCTCAGCGTGAGCGCTTCCTCCTGATCGTGCGTCACGAAGATGAAGGTGATGCCGACCTCGCGCTGAATCTGCTTGAGCTCGATCTGCATTTCTTCGCGCAACTGCTTGTCGAGCGCTCCGAGCGGCTCATCGAGCAGGAGCACTTCGGGTTTGAGGATCAACGCACGAGCCAGGGCGATGCGCTGACGCTGACCGCCGGAAAGCTGGTGGGGCAGTCGGTTCGCCACGGCGCTGAGGCGTACCTGCTCGAGCGCAGTTGCCACGGCGGCGTCGCGCTCAGCGCGCGAGACGCCGCGCACCTTGAGGCCGTAGCCGACGTTCTCGGCGATCGTCAGGTGCGGAAACAGCGCGTAATCCTGGAAGACGGTGTTGACCTGGCGTCGGTGCGGCGGCACCTGGGTGACGTCCGTATCGCCCAGCATGATGGTTCCGCTTGTCGCCTCTTCAAAGCCAGCGATCATGCGAAGCACCGTCGTTTTACCCGAGCCCGAGGGGCCGAGCATCGAGAGGAACTCGCCCTTCTTCACCTGCAGTTCGAGGTCTTTGACCGCGGTGAAATCACCGAAGGTCTTGGTGACGCCATTCAGCGAAACAGCTGCGTGTGCCGTCTCGGCTACAGGCGTGGGGGTGGGCTGGGCATCGGTGCGCATCCTGGCTCCTCAGACTTCATTGATCACAAGGTGTGAGTAAACATATAAAAGCAGAGGATAGATTGCAAGTGCTTTGCGGAAATGTTTCTGCGGCGTAACATGCAGCACAGATGCCTCCCACGGAGCCTGAACGACGGCCCCACGCCCGGGCCTGGCTCGCGGCAACACCGCGCAACATCCGCTGCTTTCACCGAAAGGAATGAAAGAATCAACCCGATGTCAGCCTCGACGACCGCCGGGAGAACGGCCGCGCCCCCGCCCCGGATGCAGGGCGCACTGTTCCTGCCCATCGGTGACGAGGGCCGCGCGGAACTCGTTGAACGACGCATCTCCGAGGCAATCACCGGAGGGCATCTGCGTGCAGGGGAGCGCTTGCCTGCCGAGCAAGATCTCGCTCGGACGTTGGGTGTCGCCCCTGTCACTGTGCGTGAAGCCCTTGGTGTTCTTCGCGAGCGCGGGCTGATCGTGACCAGGCGCGGCCGTAACGGGGGGAGTTTTGTCGCAGAAGGCGCTGACCCGCTCGTGTTCGCTCGCCAGGCTGTGCAATCGTCATCGCGTTTAGCGCTGCGCGACTTGGGCGTGCACTACGCAGCGATTACCGTTGGCGCGGTGCGACTGGCCGCACGACGGGCCGATCCTATCGAGGCTCAGGCTCTAATTGCCCGCATCGACCGTGCCGACGAAACCGATCTCGGCTCCTGGCGGCGCACGCTCGATGATGTGCAGGTCGAACTCGTTGCGCTGAGTCAGTCGGCGCGACTGACCCGCGAGCAGATGAAACTACAGTCTGAACTGAGCCCGTATTTGCGACTTATCGACGGTAATCCGCAATCGCGTCTGGCTCTGCGAGGCCACCTGCGTGATGCAGCGGTCGCCGTGATTGACGCAAACGAAGCCGCCGCCGCGACCGCGATCGAAGAGTTCGTGACTCGTGCGATTCGCGACCTCGTCGTGATGCAATCGGAATCATAGAAAATCGTGGGCTGCGCTTTGGATCAGTACGATGCAGTTACCCACCTCTACCCGGAGAACGCCATGACGACGACGTCACCCGCGACGGCTGAGCGCGCTGCCTCGATCATCGCCGACTATTTCCGCCCGCCAATTCTCACCCTGGAATCTATCGCGCAACCGGTTGCGGAGCACATCGCCGCAGAGCTTTCGCGTGGTGCGATGTCGGCAAACAAGCTCGATGCCCTTATCGCGCCCTTCGCCGATCAGCTCTTTGAGTCGATCGACGCCCCGGTCTACGGTGCGGGATTCATTGCTGCGATTGATCTGCTCAGCGACTCACGCAGCCACCTGGCCTGGTGGCAGGGTCAAGAGCGTCGCAAGCTCATTCTCGCGGCGCAGACCGTCAATAAGGAGCGCATCGACTACTCCGAGCTGGAATGGTTCCGCGTGCCGCTCATGTCGGGCACGTCGCACGTCGCCGGGCCCTACGTCGACTACCTTTGCAGCGATGAGTACACGATGACGATCGCCACACCGGTACGTGTCGACGGTACCTTTGTTGGTGTCCTCGCCTTTGATCTGCTTATCGACTCGGTTGAACGCCAACTCACCCCCTTGTTTCGCGACCTGAGCGCCCATGTCACGCTCGTCAATGGGGTGTCGCGCGTCGTGGTATCCACCGACGCCGAGTGGGCAACCGGTGACGTCATCCGGAGCGGAACCATTGAAGGGCACACCAGAATCTCATGCGAAGGCATCGCACTCGATGTACTCGTTGGAGCGGTCGACTAGCTCGGGGAGTGGTCTACTCGCTCGTCGGAGCGGTCGACTAGCTGTACTTCCCTGGGACGTTGTGATCAGTTGAGTCTGGAATAGGCGAAGACCTCCGGGCAGGATGTGGGTTACCACACTCACTATCCGCCACGGAGGTCTTCGTGATTCACGCTAACGCACCATTGACTCCAGAGGGGCGTCGTCGCCTCGCTGTTCTCGTTGTCGATCAAGGTTGGCCGCTTCGTCGAGCAGCTGATCGATTCCAGTGTTCACCCGCAACGGCGCGGCGTTGGGCTCATCGCTATCGTGCGGGAGAGGTTCTGGAAGACCGGTCTTCCAGGCCTCGTTCATCGCCGGGGCGACTACCCCAGCGCACGGAGCGACGTATCGTCGCGTTGCGCTTCACCCGGCGTTGGGGGCCGCACCGCATCGCGTATCACCTGGGGCTACACCGTTCCACGGTGGGGCGTGTGATCGAGCGATACGGAATGCCGAGCCTCGCCCATGTTGATCAAGCAACCGGTCTTCGTGTTCGTAAGGTGAAGCCACAGCGCTACGAGAAACAAACGCCGGGAGAGCTCGTTCACGTTGATATCAAGAAACTCGGCCGCATTCCGGACGGCGGGGGCTGGCGCAAGCTCGGCGCTGCAGGACGCCGCAACTCTAGTAAACGCACCCCCATGGGCTACGCGTTCTTACATCACGCGGTTGACGACCACTCCCGACTCGCGTACTCCGAAATCCTCGGTGATGAACGCAAAGAAACCGCTGCCGCATTCTGGCGCCGCGCGAACACATTCTTCGCCAACGCCGGGATCACCGTCCAAGCCGTCATGACCGACAACGGATCCTGCTACCGATCGCACGATTTCGCCGACGCTCTGGACAGGATCAAACACCGCCGGACCCGACCCTACCGGCCACAAACCAATGGCAAGGTCGAGCGCTTCAACCGCACCCTCGCTGAGGAATGGGCATACGCGGCAACCTACACCTCAGACGCAGCGAGAAACGCCACCTACCAAGCCTGGCTCCACAGTTACAATCACCACAGACCCCACACCAGCCTCGGAGGGCTCACACCCGCCGACCGTGTTCACAACCTATTGGGGAAGTACAACTAGCTGGCGGGTTCGCGTAGCCGCACGAGGCGTTCGTGTCCGGTTTCTTCCAACTCGGCAATGGCCTCATTGGCCTTCACGAAGTCGGAGAAAGAGCGGAACCCGAGGGCCTTCTCGCTGAACGATGGGTCCATCCTGCGCATGTGTTGCTTGACGGCTGAGGAGTGTAACCAGTCGGCATCCTCTTTGTCTTGGCCCATGCGGAGGGCTCGCTCGAGGAGTGTTTTCGCGGTGGTATCCGGATCGTCGGCCTTACGGGATGCGCGCGAACCGCGCGCACGGGCCGGCTTCTGTTCAGGCTCGAGAACCTCGATGACACCGGGGAGAGATTCGTACGTGGCGAACTCATCACACGCTGCGGCAAGTGACTTTGCCGTGGAACCGGCAACGCCGACGCCGAGTACATACCGGCCAAGGCGCTTGCACCGCTGGGCGAGCGGAACATAGTCGGAATCACCGGCGACAATAACGACGTGGGTCAGGTCGGGAAGGCGGAACATGTCTTCCACCGCATCGACTGCGAGCCTAATGTCGGCGCCGTTCTTCGCGTACGCGGCGGCCGGAAACAGCTGGACCAGGTCGACAGCGCGGGCAACAAGCTGAGTGCGGTAGTGGGCGTTGACCGGGTTGGACCAGTCAGCGTACGCGCGGGTCAATACGAGCGTGCCGTAGCTTGCCGCGTAGTCGATGATGGCACCGACGTCGATCGCAGCAGCGGCGAGTCGTGCGGCGATGGCGGCATCGGTCGGGTCAGCCGCAATCTGCTGCCGATCCTTGCTGTACGCGTTGCGCCCGTGTACTCGGTCGTACCAACTCATCACGATGTTGTCGAAGTCGAGGTAAACGGCGACGCGCGCGGGATCAGCCATGCGCTCAGTCTGTCACGTCTGAGAGCCGAGTAACAGCGCCGTCGGTGGGATAGACCACACCAAGCTGAGCGCGAATCTCGTCGAGCGTACGCATGATGGCAACGGATTCCGCGATGGGTAGGAGCCCGCCAGACAAGTCACCGGATGCGATGAGCGCTTCGGCCGCAAGCGCCTGATATTGCATTCCGCGGCCGGCAACACTCGATTGATACTCCTCAATCGTGGTTCCGTCTGTCGCAACGACACGGAACGAGGTCGCGGTGTACCAGACCGGGTCAATCAGAATGCTGGCCTCGGTGCCGATAATCGCCGCGGTGTTCGTGCCGCGCGCGATACAAGAACTGAAGGTGCTTGCCACTTGACCACCCGCGTACGTGAATGTCGCCTGTACCTGGGTGTCGGTTCCGGTCGCTCCCAGCACGCCGGCCGCCATGATCGTCTCGGGTTCGCCGAAGAGGTCCCATGCGAATGAGATGGGGTAGACGCCGAGGTCGAGGAGCGCACCGCCACCAAGGTCCGGGTTGTTGATGCGGTGCGCTGGATCGGTGCTGAGGCTTTGCGTGTGGTCGGCGATGAGAGCCGTGACGGTGCCGAGGGTGCCTGCAGCAATGATGTCGCGGATGCGCGCCATATGCGGCAAGTAGCGGGTCCACATGGCTTCGAGAGCCAGGAGTCCATGGCGGGCGGCTGCCTCCGCAATACGCTGCGCTTCGTTGGCATTCGCGGTGAATGCTTTTTCGATGAGCACGTGTTTGCCATGCTCGAGCATGAGTAACGCCGGCTCGACATGCTGTGGGTGCGGCGTCGCAATGTAGACGATGTCGACGTCGGGATCTTCGGCTAGAGCGCGGTAGCTGCCGTGAGCGCGGGGGATCGCGTAGGTATCGGCGAAGGCCTGGGCGCGTTCGATGGAGCGAGAGCCTACCGCGGCGATCGTCATGTCTGCGGTGCGCAAATCTTTCGCAAACGCGTTGGCAATACCACCGGGGCCGAGAATGCCCCACCGAAGAGCTGTCATCACCGAAGCGTAGCGCGCCGATGCCAGTGCCAGGCAAGATGAAGACATGGCCGTCACAATTTCTGCTTTTGACCTTGCCGCTGAACTCGCAGGCGAACACCCTCTGCACGTGCTTGATGTGCGCTATCGGCTCGACAAACCGGACGGACGCGATGACTTCGCTGCCGGCCATATTCCCGGCGCCGTATACGTCGACCTGGATAAGGAGCTGGCTGAGCACGGTGCGCCCGAGCTCGGACGCCACCCCGTGCCGAGCATCGCTCGTCTGCAGAAGGCGGCACGGCGCTGGGGCGTGCACAAAGACAGCGAAATCGTCATCGTTGATGATTTCTCGATGATGGGCGCCTCACGTGCGTGGTGGCTCCTCGATGGTGCCGGGTTCACCAATGTGCGGGTGCTTGACGGTGGGATGGGGGCGTGGCGTGCCGCGAACGGTGCGCTCGAGATCGGGGAGGGCGTCGCGCCAGCACCAAGTGACGTCGACATCACGTCGTTGCACGTCGGATTGAGCGTGGCAGAAGCTGCGGTGTGGCCAGAAGACGGCACGCTCGTTGACGTGCGGGTTGCCGAGCGGTACCGCGGAGAGACGGAACCCCTAGACCCGATTGCGGGGCATGTTCCTGGCGCCGTCAACCTGCCAGGTGTGCGGTATCTCGCAGAAAACGGAACCTTGCGGTCACCGGAAGAGATTCGTGCAGCATTCGATGAGGTCTCCGGTGGTCGCCCACTGGCGCTGTACTGCGGATCGGGCATTACCGCAGCGCAGGCAGCGCTCGCGGCAGCGTCGGCCGGGATCGACGTTGAACTGTTCCCTGGATCATGGAGCGCTTGGTCGAACACCCCCGGTGCTCCCATCGCCACCGGTGCGGAACCGGGCGGGGCCGCTTAGCTGGACGCTGGGCGAGAGCGGGGTGCGCGCTACTCGCTAAGGCGCTCGTTGCTCATCCGGGCCGGGATCGTTCGGCGCACCGGTGTCCGGATCGCCGGGGTCGGGGGCACTGGGATCGAGATCTAGGTCGCCGGAGTTCGGATCGTCGGGGCAGAGGCCGCTCGGATCGAGACCGAGGTCGCCGGTGTCCGGATCGTCGGGGCCGGGGCCGGGGCCGGGGTCGGGGCCGGGGCCGTTGGGATCATGGGCCGGATCGTCGGCGCCGGGATTGTTCGGATCATGGCCCGGATCGTCAGGGCCGGTGGGGAAGAAGCGCAGCGTCGGTGTGGGGGTATCGACGTAGGTGCGGCCGCTGGGGCTGGTCCACTTCAATACGCCGTGGCCCTGATGGGTGATGCTCCACGCGGCGGCGTGTTTCATCACGTGGTGGCGGCGACACAGCAGTGCCAGGTTCTCGAGGCTGGTTTCGCCGCCTTCGGCGGCGGCGAGGCTGTGGTCGGCGTCGCACCGGTGCGCGGGTTGGCGGCATCCGGGGAAACGACAGTGCTCATCGCGCACGCGCAACGCGCGGCGGATTTCTTCGCTTGGCCGGTACCGATCCACTGCCAGGATCGTGCCCGTTACCGGGTAGGTCATGACCCGATCCCACCCGGAAGCGGCACCCACCAAGTGGCGGGCCGTCTCAGCGTCGAGCGGCCCGGATCCGATGAGTTCAGCACCCCGGTCGGACACGCCTGCAGCGGTCAACACCGGAATACTGATCTGTACCTGCGCGGATATCGCCGATAGGCCGTCGCCGCTCGCGACCGGGCCGCCACCGAGGAGGAGATCGCCGAAGATGTCGGCGCGAATCTCGTCACGAGACCGCTCATCATCGATGCCAGCACCCGAACAGGCATCAGTCCCGCCACCGCTGGCGTCAGTCCCGCCATCGCTGGCACCAGTCGCTACGCACGCCTTCGCCATGGAGGTTAACCGGTCGTGGATGCCGTGGGCGATGATGGCCGGGAGGACGGCGAGGAGTTCAGACATGCCGTCTTCGATGTCGCGTATTTCGACGCGGCGGTGGCGGCGGGCACGCTGGTGACGCTCCGCAATGCCGCATTCGTGAATCTGTGCGGCCACCGCAGGCAACACCGCCGCAAGACGGTTAGGGGAGAGTTGCTCCGCGCGCTCGACCGCAGCGTCGTCGTACATTTCGCGAGCTTCACCCACGGGGAGACCCTCGGCTGAGCGGATGATCGTATTCACGTGTGCCTGCGTGATGCGGCCATGTTGGAGTGCCTCAAAGGTGTGCGGAAGATTCGTCGTGACATCCCAGGCATTCGACAAGCGGCGCTGCACCGTGCGGTCGCTGACACGGAGGGCGGCACCAATCTCCGCGCAGGCCGTGCGCAATGCCATCTCCCGCTCGGTAATCGGCGACGGCATCGTCGCCGTCAATTGCTCTGCCTGCGCGAACACGGCCGCGTACAGCGATGTTTCCATCGCGGCCAGGCCCGCCATTGCGGATTGAATCTCCCGCAATGCGTCAACCGCGAACAAGAACGCTTCGACCGAGTCTGTCGGAGCGTCGTTCGCATTGTCGATTGCCATACCAACATTCTCTCACGAATCTCGTATATATCTTCGAGCATGAGAGATCTCTCATTCAAGTAGTTTCGCTTGTATAAACGAGAGTGTGTGGGCAATCTCTCTGACCACAGCGGCGCCACCGTGCGCTGCCGACGAGCAGCTCTACGGTGTGACGATGAGTTTGCCGTCGCGGCCGGCCTCGCTGTCAGCCTGCGCATGGGCGGCGCGGCTGAGCGGGTAATTCTCGCCAATTTCGACGGTGAGGGCACCTGCCGCCATCAGCGCGAGGCTGACGGGCATTGCTTCAACGCGCCATGCCAGCTGCTGCGCGGTCATCGGGTGGGGCGAGCCGCCCATGAAGGCGCGAATACCCCAGCCATCTGCCTCCTTGCCGCGCACGATGGTGACGATGCGGGTGCGGTCGGCGACGAGTGCGAGCGAGGTATCGATGGCCTCATCGGTGCCCGCACAATCGATGACGGCCGTGATCTCCACGCCGAGGCCGCGAAGGCGTTCGGTGAGGCCGGTGCCGTACTCGATCGCTGTCGCGCCGAGAGCAGTCACCGTGCTCGCGCGGCGCGCGCTGGCGGTCGCGATCACACGCGCACCCATCAGTCGCGCGAACTGAATCGCGAACTGGCCGACCGACCCTGAACCGGCATGCACCAGCACGACGTCGTCTGCGGTAATCGCCAGTGAACGGACCACCTGGTAGGCGGTTCCTGCAGGCACGCCAAGGGAAGCGCCGGCCGCGGCCGAAACGCCAGCCGGCCGGGCAAACACGTGAGCCGCGTTCACCACCACATCGGTGGCATACGCGCCAGACGCGTTGCAGAACGCGACGGGGTCGCCCACGCGAAAACCATCGACGCCCTCACCAACGGCGGCAATGGTTCCGGCACCATCAGACCCGGTGCCACGGGGGCCATCAAACGGCTCCGTGGCGCGCAGACCGCTACGGAGCTTCCAATCGATGGGGTTCACCCCGGCCGCCTCAACGCGCACCGTCACCATGCCTGCTGCGGGATCCGGAAACGGAACCTCCGCGAGGGTGAGAACTTCGGGCCCGCCGAGCTGGGTGTACTGGATCGCGTGCGACATGTTTCGAGCCTACGGGCTCGCCGTCTCGCTGGCGGCGTCGCTACCCGGCAAGGGCCTTCTGCACGCGCTGTTGCGAGACCGGCTCTGCGGTGCCGAGGGACTGCGCGAACAGGCTCACACGGAGCTCTTCAAGCAGCCAGCGGGCATGCGTGAGGCCAGGGCGCGCGTCATCTGCGAGCGGAACCACGCCGCCAGCGTCGACGAACAGCGCGTTTGCACGCTCCCACTCTGACATCCAGGCCCGGTCGCGCCCCGCGTTGGTCGGTAGCGCCTCCAAACGGTGCGTGACTGCGGCGAGGTAGCGCGGATAGTGCGCCAACCGGGCGAGACCGGTGCGACAAATAAAGCCAGGGTAGACGAGGCCGGCGAGCTGACCGCGCACATCGTTGAGCGTGCCAAGCAGCGGCATGGAGGTGATTTGCTTCATCAGCCGCTCCGCCGCCCGGTGCGCATCGAGAATGCGGGCAGCAAGCCCCACCGCTTGGAAGGTTCCGTCCACCATCGCGGTGCTCGCGGCATCGCGCACGGCGGTGAAGTCCACCTCGGTGCGGATCGGAGACGCACCGTGCGCCGCGATAACCTGATCGATCACGGCGGCGCGCGCATCTTCAATCAGCGCCTTCACCGATGGGTAGGGGGAGGCGGAGAGCGAGAGCTTCTCAGCCGAAGTGAGATGCTCTTGCACATATGACGCCGGTGACGGCAGTGCAAGCAGCAGCAGACGACGCACGCCAGCGTGGTGCAGACGGTCGGCGATCGCGGGGTCGGTCTGCACGCGCACCGAAACGCTTGTGCCGTCATCAACGAGCCCGGGGTAGCCACGCACGGTGCCGCCTGCCAACGCGGTATCGACGTGCGGGGGAAGGGTGCCGAGATCCCACGTCGTGATTCCGGAACGTTCGGCGAACCGCGAGACGGTTGTCGTACCTGCGCCGTTCTCGGCGCCGGCACGGCCGCGCGCGCCAGAAGGCTGAGCCTTGCGAATCTGCGCTGCCACGCTGTCGCGGGCGGCGTCCCCCAGACGCTCCTGTAGCGCGGCGAGGGAGCGGTCAGAGTCAATGGCGCGGCCACGCGCATCAACCGCACGGAAGTTCATTTGCAGATGCGATGGCACCCGTTCCCACTCGATATCGCTCGCACTGACGCGCTGATTCGCGATCGGCTGTACGAGCGCCGCCAGCGCCTCACCGAGTGACTTCGCGGGGCGCCCGCCATGATTTTCCGGGCCGTCGGCGGCGAGTTGCGCGGCAAACTTGGTTGCCCAGTCAGATGCCGGAACCACGTTGCGGCGGATCACTTTGGGGAACGATCGCAGGATCGCGGTGATGAGCTCATCGCGCATACCTGGCACTTGCCAGTCGAAGCCGACCGGGTTCACGCTGGCGAGCAAAGGGAGCGGAATGACAACGGTGACTCCGTCATCCTTCGCCCCAGGCTCAAACCGGTAGCCGAGAGAAAGCGTCAGGTCGCCCTGGCTCCACCGCGAGGGAAACTCATCGCCGCCTGCGCGCGCGGAACCTTCGAGGAGGTCTTCTTCGCGCATCGTGAGCAGTTTCGGGGTGCGGGCGATTGTCGCCTTCCACCACGACTCGAACGAGCGCACATCGCTCACATCGGCGGGAATGCGGGCGTTGTAGAAGTCGAAGACCGCCTCATCGCCGACCAAAATATCGCGGCGGCGTTCGCGCTCCTCCTGCTTTTCCAAACGGCGACGCAGCTCGTGGTTTTGGCGCACGAACGCGGTGAGATTTTGCGGGAGCTTCGACGGATCCCACTCGCCCTCAACGAGCGCGTGCCTCACGAACAATTCGCGAGCCGATGCGCGGTCAATACGCGAAAACTGCACCCGGCGCTTGGCGACAATCTCGACACCAAACAGCGTGACCTTTTCGTACGCGAGCGCTGCGCCCTGCGCCTTCGACCAGTGCGGTTCACTGACGCTGCGGTGCGCGAGAACACCGGCAAGCGATTCTGCCCACGCGGTGTCAATCGCTGCGACGGTGCGGGCAAACAGACGGCTCGTTTCCACGAGTTCGGCCGCCATCACTGCCTGCGGGGCCTTCTTGCGCAAACCGGAACCAGGGAAGATTGAGAACCGCACGCCGCGAGAGCCAAGATACGTCGAGACGGGGCGGGTCGGTTTCGCCGTGCGCTGTTGCTGCTGTGTCGCGCGCGTATCGAGCACGCCAATTTGCGAGAGCAGGCCAGAGAGGATGGCGCGGTGTACGGCATCCGGATCGGCGGCGCCAGAGGATACGCCCCCGGTGCTCTCCGCAACGGTCGTGGTTCCGCTCGCCACGCCAGCCGTGGTTCCACTCTTCGACGTGTGTGCGTCGGCACGGCGTTTGCCACGCCCGCCACGTCGTGAGCCGCGCTCGAGATCGCCCGTGAGGCGTTCGAGCTGGCGGTGCACGTCAAACCATTCGCGAACGCGCACGTAGTTCAGCATTTCGTCGCGGCAGAGGCGTCGGAAGGCGCTGGAGCCGAGGACTGAGCGCTTCTCTTCGAGGTACAACCACAGTGCGTATAGCGAGAGGAAGTCGCTTGTCGGGTCGGTGAAGCGAGCGTGCAAGCGCTCGGCCTCTTCACGCTTTTCTTCGGGGCGCTCGCGCACATCCTGAATCGACATTCCGGCGACGATCGCGAGCACTTCGCGGCTTACACCGGTGCGAGCCGCTTCGATCAGCATGCGAGCGAAGCGCGGCTCGATGGGGAGGCGGGCGAGCTGTTTTCCGATGGTGGTCAGCTCGGTGCCGTCACCTGCGACCGCGCCCAGCTCGAGCAGGAGGTCGAGTGCGGCCTTAATGCCGCGGGAGTCCGGCGGCGTCAGGAAGGGGAAGGCGTCGATGTCTCCGAAGCCCAGGGCCAACATTTGCAGCACGACCGATGCGAGGTTGGTGCGCAGGATTTCGGGATCGGTGTACGCGGGACGCTTCTCGAAGTCGTCCTCCGCGTAGAGGCGAATCGCGATACCGTCGCTGGTTCGGCCAGCGCGGCCCGAACGCTGCTGCGCCGATGCCTGCGAGACCGGTTCGATCGGTAGGCGCTGTACTTTCGAGCGCACGCTATAGCGGGAGATGCGGGCCGTTCCGGTATCCACAACGTATTTGATACCCGGAACCGTCAGGCTGGTTTCTGCCACGTTGGTCGCCAAAATAATGCGGCGACGCAGGCCCGCGACCTGGGAGGGCTCAAAAACCTTGTGCTGGTCTGCCGCGCTCAGGCGGCCAAAGAGCGGAAGAACCTCGGTGCGCCCTGTCTGCGAATTGAACACGCCTTTGAGGGCATCCATCGCGTCGCGAATCTCGGCCTCACCCGGCAGGAATACCAGCACGTCACCGCGTGGTTCCGCATCAAGTTCGCGTAGCGCCTGCACAATGCCGTCAACCTCATCGCCGTCTTCGACTGCAGGACGATACCGTACCTCGACAGGGAAGGTGCGGCCGGAGACCTCGATAACCGGGGCAGCAACTCCATCGCGACCGAAATGGCGGGCGAAGCTCTCCGGGTCGATGGTGGCGGAGGTGATGATGACTTTGAGATCGGGGCGCTCAGGCAAGATGCGCACCAGATACCCCATCAAGAAGTCCACGTTCAGAGAGCGTTCGTGGGCTTCGTCGATGATGATCGTGTCATAGCGACGCAACAGCCGGTCGCGGTGAATCTCGTTCAGCAGGATGCCGTCGGTGAGTAGAGCAATCGCGGTGTCGTTAGACACCTTGTCGGTGAAGCGCACCTTATAGCCGACCGTGGTTCCGAGTTCGACCTGAAGTTCTTCCGCCACGCGCTCGGCAATCGTGCGGGCGGCGAGGCGGCGTGGTTGGGTGTGTGCGATCTTGGTGCGGCCGAGCTCAAGGCAGATTTTGGGGAGCTGGGTGGTCTTGCCTGATCCGGTGGCACCCGCGACGATCACAACCTGGTGGTCGCGGATTGCTACGGCAATCTCCTCCTTTGCGGCGCTGACAGGAAGCTCCGGAGGATAGACGATGCGCGGTTCAGACATAGCCTTTCAGTCTATGCCGATTGTGCGGGCGCCGGTGACGTCGCCGGCACAAGAAGCGTGAGTGCGCCTGGCTCCACCGAAATCTCGGCCGGAAATGCGGTCACCGGGTCTCCGTCCGCGTACCCGCGGGTATCGGAGGTGTTCAGCGTGACTGATGTGATGCGGGTCGCAGAAAACAGCGGGTCGCCGAGGTGCTTTGCCTGGAATACCTTGCTGAGGAGATTCAACAGCCGCAGCCGGCCAGCCGGTTTCACCAGGATGAGTTCTAGCGCGCCGTCTGTCGCGTCAGACTCGGGGGAGATCGGGATGCCGCCGCCATAGGTGGCCGAGTTCGCAACGGAAGCCATCAGGAACGTCGAGTCCGCGGTTCCGGTGCTGCCGTCCGCTGCCACCCACGATGCGGTGTAGCGCACGCGCTTGAGCAGGAAAAACTCGATGGCGATGGCGACGTTGTATCGCATGTGTCCGCGCGGCCAGCGAATCTTGTTGGCGCGGTCGTTGACAAGCGAATCGAATCCGCTGGCGAAGACGCTCGCGAAGCGGCGCACAGTGCCATCGGGACGCTTGACGGCGGCGAGGTCTACCGAGCGCGTCACACCGGCAGCGATGACTTCTGCTGCCGCATGCGTGTCGAGCTCGGCGATGCCGAAGGCTGACGCGAAGTCATTGCCGCTACCGGTAGGCACGATGCCCAGCGGGATGCGCGTGCCTGCCAGCACGTTGACGGCGATATTGACGGTTCCGTCGCCGCCAATAACGACGACGAGTGCTGTCTCGGGCAGGAGCGTCGCAAGCTCTTGTTCGGCCTTTGCGGCTGACGCTGGCGTTAACGTGACAACGCGGTTGATGCCCAGCGCCCCAATGCGGGAGCGTACGACTTCGACCGCGTCGGTGGGAGACCCGCCACGCGCGGCCGGGTTGACCAAAACAACGGCGAGCATCCCACGAGAATATCGTGCGCACAGCCGTTCTCCGTACACGTGCGGGAGGAGGTGAATGACGCGGCAGAAGGAGTTTGTCGCGAAAATCTCCTTCTCCCACGACAATCTCCTCCGCTCGCGACACACACGGGGCAGAAACGACGGAGGGCGAGAGCATAAATGCCCTCGCCCTCCGTTTTGGACTGCGTTAGTTCAGCGCACGCTTGAGCAGGTCAGCCTGCTCAAGGGCGTGAACCTTGCTCGAACCGGTCGACGGCGAAGCCGACGCCGGGCGGCACACGACGCGCACGTCGCGGCCAAGCTCAGGAGCAACGGTCAGTGCAATGAACGGCCACGCACCCTGGTTCTCCGGCTCATCCTGAACCCAAACGACCTCAGCGTTCGGGTAGGTGTCGAGCACGGCGCGCAGTTCGTCGACCGGGGCCGGGTAGAACTGCTCGAGGCGAACGAGTGCGACTTCCGGGTTCGGCGCCTTGTCCAGCTCGCTGACGAGATCCCAGTGGACCTTGCCCGAGTGGACGAGCACACGCTTGACAGCGTTCTTGTCGAGGCCGCGGGTGTCGTCAATCACCGGCTCAAACTTGCCGCTGGTGAAGTCTTCGACCGGGCTGGATGCGCCACGCAGACGCAACATGGCCTTCGGGGTGAAGACGATCAGCGGGCGACGCGGGCGCGAGTATGCCTGACGACGCAGCAGGTGGAAGTACGACGCGGGCGTCGACGGACGAGCCACGGTCATGTTGTCCTGTGCGCACAGCTGCAGGTAACGCTCGATGCGGGCCGACGAGTGGTCAGGGCCCTGGCCTTCGTAGCCGTGGGGGAGAAGCAGCACGACACTCGACTGCTGGCCCCACTTCTGGTCTGCCGACGAGATGTACTCGTCAACGACCGACTGGGCGCCGTTTGCGAAGTCACCGAACTGGGCTTCCCACAGCACGAGAGCCTTCTCGTTCTCCACCGAGTACCCGTATTCGAACGCCATCGCCGCGTACTCGCTGAGCAGCGAGTCGTAGACGAAGAAGCGTCCCTGGTTCTCGGAGAGGTTCGCGAGGGGCAGCCATTCCTGGCCATTTGCCCGGTCGTGCAGCACAGCGTGGCGCTGCACGAAGGTTCCGCGTCGTGCATCCTGACCTGCCAGACGAACCGGCGTGCCCTCGACGAGAAGCGAACCGAACGCGAGCAACTCACCGAAGCCCCAGTCGATCGAGCCGTTGCGGCTCATGTCGACACGCTTGTCGAGCAGCTGCTGCAGCTTCGAGTGCACCGTGAAGCCCTCGGGCTTGTTGGCGAAGGCGTCACCGATCAGCTCGACGACCTCCTTCGAAACACCCGTCACTTCGGGGTCGCCAGCGAGCTGCGGAGCTGCCTCTTCTGTGACGATGTCGATCGCACCGGTCTGTGCCGCGTGCGTGTCGGCAAAAGCCACCTCAAGGCGGCCCTGGAAGTCAGCCTTGGCCTGCTCGTACTCGTCAGCGGTGATGTCGCCACGACCGACGAGAGCCTCGGTGTAGAGCTTACGAACCGAGCTCTTCGCCTGGATGAGGTTCGTCATCAGCGGCTGCGTCATCGACGGGTCATCGCCCTCGTTGTGACCGCGGCGGCGGTAGCAAACCAGGTCGATGACGACATCGCGGTGGAACTTCTCGCGGTATTCAAACGCGAGCTGCGCCACGTGGATGACAGCCTCAGGGTCGTCACCGTTCACGTGCAGGATCGGTGCCTGGATGGTCTTGGCAACGTCGGTCGAGTAGACCGACGTGCGCGAGTCCTGCGGCAGCGTCGTGAAGCCAACCTGGTTGTTCACGATGATGTGTACGGTACCGCCCGTGCGGTAACCACGCAGCTGCGACATCTGCAGCGTCTCAACAACGACACCCTGGCCAGCGAACGCGGCGTCACCGTGAATCAACACGGGCAGCCACGTGAACGAACCGATGGGGTGCGCGTCTTGCTTTGCGCGCACAATACCTTCGAGCACGCCGTCGACCGTTTCCAGGTGCGACGGGTTAGCGGCGAGGTAAATCGGCAGGGCGTTGCCGTTGTCGCTGACAAACGTTCCCTCGGTGCCGAGGTGGTACTTGACGTCACCCGAACCGAACTTGTTGCCAAGCGCGACGGCGCCTTCGAATTCGCGGAAGACGTGACCGTAGGTCTTGCCCGCAATGTTCGTCAGAACGTTCAGGCGACCACGGTGAGCCATACCGATGGCCGCGCCATCGAGGTTGGCGGCAGCCGCACCCTGCAGGATTTCGTCAAGCAGCGGAATGAGCGATTCGCCACCCTCAAGGGAGAAGCGCTTCTGGCCGACATACTTCGTCTGCAGGAAGGTCTCAAAAGCCTCAGCCTCGTTGAGCTTGCCCAGCACACGCAACTGCTCACCGTGGGTCGGCTTCTGGTACTTGACCTCAACGCGCTCCTGGAACCAGGCACGCTGCTCGGGGTCTTGAATGTGCATGTACTCAATGCCGATGGTGCGGCAGTACGAGTCACGCAGCACACCGAGAACGTCACGAAGCTTCATGGCACGCTTGCCGCCGAAGCCGCCGACGACGAATTCGCGGTCAAGATCCCAGAACGTCAGACCGTGGGATTCGATCTCGAGGTCAGGGTGTGAACGCTGCACATACTCGAGTGGGTCGACGTCAGCCATCAGGTGGCCGCGAACGCGGTATGCGTTGATCAGGTCTTGCACGCGCGCCTGCTTGTCGACGCGCTCAGCAAGGTCAACCTTGATGTCAGATGCCCAACGGATCGGTGCGTACGGAATACGCAGCGCCGCGAAGATGCCCTCGTAGAAGCCACGCTGGCCGATCAGGAGTTCGTGCACCTTCTTCAGGTACTGACCGGAACCAGCACCCTGAATAACGCGGTGGTCGTACGTGCTGGTGAGGGTGATCGTCTTACCGATCGCCATCTCAGCCAGCAGACGCTCCGACGAGCCCTGGAACTCTGCGGGGTACTCGAGCGCACCGGCGCCGATGATGCAACCCTGGCCCTTGCTGAGACGCGGAACCGAGTGTACGGTTCCGATGCCGCCAGGGTTGGTGAGCGAAATTGTTGCGCCCTGGTAGTCGGCTGCCGTCAGCTTGTTGTCACGAGCACGCGCGACGAGGTCTTCGTACGCGGAGAGGAACTCGGTAAACGTGAGAGTCTCAGCGCGCTTGATGGACGGAACCACGAGAGCGCGGGTGCCATCGGGGCGCGGAAGGTCGATAGCGATACCGAGGCCAACGTGTGCCGGAGCGATGACCGACGGCTTGCCGTTGATCTCGTCGTAGTACACGTTCTGGCTCGGGAACTCTTTCAGCGCCTGAATCATGGCCCAGCCGATGATGTGCGTGAACGAGACCTTGCCACCGCGGGCACGTGCCATGTGGTTGTTGATGACGATGCGGTTATCGATCATCAGCTTCGCCGGGATGGTGCGAACGCTCGTTGCCGTTGGCAACGTCAGCGAAATGTCCATGTTTGCGGCGATCGTCTTGAAGATGCCACGCAGCGGCGTGACGACATCTTCGTCACCGCCCTCATCAGGTTCCGCCACCGTCGACTTCGGTGCCTGTGCCGGAATCGGCTGTGGCGCGGCCGGCTTTGCGGTCGTCTTCGCTACAGGCTGTGATCCGATCACCGGAATCGGCGCCGTTATCGGGCGCGGCTCCGTTGCAGCCGGGGCCGCGGTTTTGGCAGTAGAGGCCGGAGCAGTCGTTGCGCCTGTCTGGGGCTGGTAGGCCTCAAGAACGGGCCACCATGCCTTATCTACTGAGTTCTTATCTGCCTTGAACTGTTCATAGAGTTCTTCGACAAGCCATTCATTGGCCCCGAACTCTCCATCGTTCGAAGCACCGATGCCCGTCAACTGGCTCGACACGCTCGATCGCCCACTTTCGTCGTGATGATCCTGGAGCCCTGGGGGCACACTTCTGCCCACACGCAGGACCCCTCAAGCCTAACGCAGATCCGGCGGTGCTTGAGCGCCGCGCTGATCGTTACGATCACAATGCCGAAACATCGGGGCGTGATCGGGGTGCAACAGAAATGTTGTCCCCAGCATTCGGCGGTTCGCGCACGCCTGGTCGGCTCAGGCGTACCGTGATGATATGGAGTTCATCGGCGAACAGCCTCAGGTCGATCTGACGTACAGCGACGTCTTTTTGGTGCCATCGCGGTCAAGCGTGACGAGTCGGCTGGATGTGGATCTCACACCGTCCGATGGCACCCCGGCGCGCATCCCGTTGGTCGCTTCCAACATGAACTCGGTGACGGGGCCGCGGATGGCGGCGACGATGGCGCGTCGCGGTGGGCTTGCCGTGCTGCCACAGGATGTTCCACTCCAAGAACTTGATGCCGCAATCCGCTGGGTGAAGGAGCAACCAGCGCTGTGGGATACCCCGATCGTGTTGTCTGAAGCGGCAACGGCGGCCGATGCGCTCCGGCTGGTTCCGGCGGTGTCCGGCGTGGGGGTCGTTGTTGTGCGTGACCCGCATGCGCCCCTTGGCGAAGCGAACGTGCGGGGAGTGGTGACGGGTGAGCGGTTGGCGTCCGTGCTGGCCGACGCCGCACTTGGCGACCTCGTCGCCGCCGCAGCACCGGCGATTGACGCTGACGATGTGACATCCGCTCGGGCGGCGTTCGACCTAATCGATGAGACAGACAGCGAGATCATGCTGGTGCGAAACCGCCACGGCGTCATCGTAGGAACGGCGAGCGCACGCAGCATGTTGCGTGCGACGATCTACCCGCCTGCGCTGGATTCGAATGGACGATTGGCAGTTGCGGCGGCCATCGGCATCAACGGCGACATCACGGCGAAGGCGAAAGCGCTCGCCGCGGCGGGCGTTGACGTTCTCGTGCTCGACACCGCGCACGGGCACCAACACAGCATGGTCGAAGCGATCAGGACTGTCGCTGCTTTGAACCTCGGCCTACCGATCGTGGCAGGCAATATTGTCACCGTTGATGCGGTCCACGACCTCGTGACCGCGGGCGCAACCATTCTGAAAGTAGGCGTGGGGCCAGGAGCCATGTGCACCACGCGCATGATGACTGCGGTGGGGCGCCCGCAGTTCTCAGCCGTATTAGAAACTGCGCAGGCGGCGCAAGACATGGGTGCCCACGTTTGGGCCGATGGCGGCGTGCGTTACCCGCGTGATGTTGCTTTGGCGCTCGCGGCTGGAGCGGCGTCGATCATGATTGGTTCGTGGTTTGCCGGAACCATTGAGTCACCTGGAGAGCTTCTCCGTGATGAGCAGGGGCGCGTGTACAAAGAGTCGTGGGGAATGGCGTCGACGAAGGCGGTGCAGGCCCGCTTTGGCCGGCTGAGCGCCTACGAGCGAGCCCGCAAAGAACTTTTTGCCGAGGGCATTTCCTCGTCAAAGATTTATCTCGATCCGCTCCGCCCGAGCGTTGAAGACCTCCTCGACATGATCACCAGCGGCGTGCGCTCGTCGTTCACGTACACAGGTGCCCGCACGCTTCCCGAATTTCACGAGCGTGCTCGCATTGGCCTGCAATCGGCAGCGGGATATGAAGAAGGCAAATCTCTCGCCGTCAGCTGGTGATTCTCGGCGAGGTGTCACACATCGATCGAAAGCTCGTGTTCAGGAAGTTCCGTTAGACTTGCGGACACGATGGACGACCCTCCCAGTTGTAGATACACGCCCCTCTGTTCCTGCGCCCCGAAGGTTGGGGGTGAATTGCTGTGGAGCTAGCGCCCTGGCTGGGAATGACCATTGGTCTCTTGCTCACCATCGGTACCGGCCTCTTCGTTGCCAGTGAGTTTGCCCTGGTGAACCTTGACCGTGCCGACCTGGAAGCGCGTCGCGACCGCGGTGAAACGCGCCTCGCTATGACGATCGCGGCGCTGAAGATCACCTCGACTCACCTCTCCAGCGCACAACTCGGCATTACGCTGACCACACTGCTGACCGGTTACACGATGGAACCGGCCATGTCGAAGCTGATGGCGCCGATATTTGCGTCGTGGGGACTGCCCACCGCGGTATCCCAACCGATTGCCACGATTGTGGCCATGTTCGTTGCCACCGTGTTGTCAATGATCATTGGCGAGTTGGTGCCCAAGAACTTTGCGCTGGCGTTGCCTCGTCAGACGGGCAAGATCGTGGTGCCCTTCCAAACCGCTTTCACCACCGTCTTCAAGCCGGCAATTGTCATGCTTAATGGTTCCGCCAACGGCATTCTTCGTGCCATGGGTGTGGAACCAAAAGAAGAGCTCAGCGGTGCGCGTTCGGCCGAAGAGCTGTCCAGCCTTGTGCGCCGTTCGGCGAGCGCCGGTGTGCTCGAAGCTGATACCGCCAGCCTGCTGAACCGTTCGTTGACGTTCGCTCGGCTGTCGGCAGATGACGTGATGACGCCGCGCCCCAGCGTGCAGGCGCTATCGGCGCAAGACACGGCGGATGACGTCGTGACTCTCGCCCGCACCACGGGTCACAGCCGCTTTCCGGTATACGGCGAGTCGATGGATGACATCATCGGCATCGTGCACCTCAAGGCGGCGATCGGCGTGCCTCGAGAGAAGCGCGACAGCGTACCCGCGGCGGCCCTCAGTACCGAGGCGCTGCGTGTTCCGGAGACCGTTCACCTCGATGTGCTTGTCGCTGAGCTTCGTTCGCGCGGCTATCAGATGGCCATCGTGGTGGATGAATACGGCGGAACCGCTGGCATCGTCACGCTGGAAGACCTGGTCGAAGAGATTGTGGGTGAAGTGCTCGACGAGCATGACCGCATGCGCGCCGGGGTGATCCGTGGAAAAGAGTCGATGACGTTCCCTGGTGAGCTGAGGCCAGACGAGTTGGCTGACCGCGCTGGTGTGCACGTGCCAGAAGGTGATGTGTACGACACCGTCGGCGGCTTCATCATGAGCGTGCTCGAGCGTATCCCGCAGGTCGGCGATCAGGTCGATGTGGCGGACGGAACCCTCACCGTGCAGCGCATGGACGGTCGCCGTGTTGATCGCGTGAAGTTTGTCCCAGCCGACACCGGGGAAATCGAAGTGCAGGGGGGTGAGAGCAAATGAACGACTGGATGGGAATTGTCTGGTTGGTGATTTTGCTCATCGGTAACGCCTTCTTCGTCGGTGCCGAGTTTGCCGTGATCTCGGCTCGTCGCTCACAGATTGAGCCGCTCGCGGAAAAGGGGTCACGCTCGGCGAAGACCGCTCTGTTCGCGATGGAACACGCAACGCTCATGCTGGCCACCAGCCAGCTGGGCATCACGATCTGTTCGCTGCTGATTCTGAACGTGTCAGAACCCGCGATCCACCACCTGCTGGCCTACCCGCTGGGCTTGACCAATCTGGATGCGGGCACGGTCGACACGATCGCGTTCGTGATTGCCCTGTTGCTGGTCTCGTACCTGCACGTGGTCTTCGGCGAGATGGTTCCGAAAAACCTCGCGTTCTCGGTTCCTGACCGCGCCGTGCTGTTGCTCGCGCCGCCGCTTGTGTGGATATCGAAGGTGTTTCACCCCGTCATTTGGACGTTGAACTGGATCGCGAACGCGGTGTTGCGCCTGTTCCGCGTTGAGCCGAAGAACGAGGCCGCATCCACATTCACGCTCGACGAGGTTGCCACGATCGTTAACCAGTCGCGTGCAGAAGGTGTGCTGGATGACACCGCCGGCACCGTGTCGAACGTCGTCGAGTTCACCGATAAGAAGGCGATGGACGTTGCCGTTCCGCTGGAGCGTCTTGTCACGCTCGGTGAAAGCACCACTCCGAACGACGTCGAAAGGGCCGTGGCCAAGTACGGCTACTCGCGTTACGTGATCGTGGATGAGCAGAGCTTTCCGGTCGGATACGTGCACCTCAAGGACGTGCTGCGGGTCACGCAGGATGGTGACCCGGCTGGCATTCGTGCCATTCCGGCAAAGCGTGTGCACGATCTCGTGCCTGTGCAAACCACGACAGATCTCGAAGACGCGCTCGCGCTGATGAGGCGAGCCAGCAAGCACCTGGCTCGCGTTCGCAATGACGCCGGTGACACCGTCGCCGTGCTGTTCTTGGAAGACATCATTGAAGAGCTCATCGGTGAGGTTCAAGACGCTACCGAGCGTGGTGGCCGGCCCAGCCGATAGTCGATCAAAAGCCACGGGGCTGGTGAGAGAAATCTCGTCAGCCCCGTGGCTTTCTGGCGGCGCTACGGGCGGTACCGTGGTCGTATGAAGCACACGCGGGTCGAGGCATTCACCGCTGCACATGCGCGCGCGGTGATCCGCACGGCAACCGCGTCAGATGACAAGTACTCGCGCGGAGTCGTCGCGTTGCGTACCGGCTCGCTGACCTACCCGGGTGCGGCCGTGCTTGGCGTTGAAGGCGCATGGCGTGCTGGTGCCGGTCTCGTGCGGTACATCGGTTCTGCGAGCGCGCTGGTTCTCGCACGGCGCCCGGAGACGGTTACGACAGGTGGGTGTTGCGACGCCTGGGTCGTCGGCTCTGGGCAAACCCGTCAGGACGCCCTGGAGGCCGGAACCACGGAGCTGCTGACCGGCTCGACGCCCGTGGTCGCCGATGCGGGTGCACTTGAGCTTGTTGTCACCCCACAGGCGTTGACCGTGATCACGCCGCACACTGGTGAATTTGCCCGTCTCGCGCAACACCATGGCATGTCGCTCACGGGTGACGTCGCATCTGACGTCGCAAACATGGCAACGGAGCTTGGGGCTGTGGTGGTGCTGAAGGGCGCGCAGACCTTTATTTCTGCGCCTCGCGCCGACCAGTCGTGGTGCGTCACCGTGGAAACGCCGTGGCTGTCCACCGCGGGCACCGGCGATGTGCTTGCCGGAATGATCGGCGCGGTCATCGCGCAGGCGCGGCCGACAACTCACCTAGCTGCCGCACAGGCTGCAGCTACCGGCGTCTTTCTCCACTCAAGAGCCGGTGCGCTCGCCGCGAATCGTGGTTCCGTCACCCCTCATCCGATCGTAGCGATGGACGTTGCCGACGCGGCACCCGGTGCGGTTGCTGCCGTGCTGAACGGAGAAGCATGAAACCGCACGTCCGCGTCGGCCTGATGTGGGCGCTTGCGCTGTGGGCCCTGTTTGTTGGTGCCCACGTGCTGGTCGCGTGGCTGGGATGGGTTGAGCCGAACTCGCCACGCAACGACGTGTGGAATGTGTATCAACCCTGGTCTGCCTACGCGATGCGTGGGCAGGGGATTGTGGGCGTCACCGAACCGTGGGTGTACCCACCGCTTGCGCTGATGCCGATGATTCTTGCGCAGTTCTTCGTGCCGGTGATGGGTTACGAATGGTCCTGGGTGCTGGTGGTGTTCGTGTTTGACGCGATCGCTTTTCACTACTTGGTGCGTGGCGGCCGGTCACGCTCCCGCCGGGCAGCCGCCGTGTTCTGGATCATATTTCTCGTCGCACTTGGTCCGATTGCGCTGTACCGGCTTGACGCCGTGACGGTGCCATTCGCCGTCGTTGGCGTGCTGCTCATTCGCTCGCATCCGGTCGTCGCATCGGCGCTTTTGGCGATGGCTGCGTGGATGAAGATCTGGACCGGCGCGATTCTCGCGGCCGCCTTCGCGTCACTCACCAGCAAACGCCGCATCGTCGAGGGCACGCTCGTCGTCAGCGCCGTGGTGGTGGCCATCGTCGCGCTGGGTGGCGGCATCAGCTTCCTGTTCGGCTTCATGTCGATGCAGAGTTCTCGCGGACTGCAGGCTGAGGCCGTCTTTGCCACCCCGTTCCTGTGGAGCGCGATCGCGGGTGTTCCCGGAGCCGGCATCGAGTACGACTATGCGCTGATCACATTCCAAGTGGGTGGGCCGGGCGTGGAGTTGCTCGCCGACATTCTCACGCCCATGCTGTTGCTCGCGGCCGTCTCGCTTGCCGCGCTTGGCCTTATTGCGCACCATCGAGGTGTCTCGGCGAAGGCGCTGATGCCGCCGCTCGCGATGGCGGCCGTGCTGGCATTCATCGTGTTTAACAAGGTGGGTTCGCCGCAGTTTCAGACCTGGCTGATCGCGCCGATTGTGTTGTGGCTGGTGTGGGATCGCCGTCGTGCGCTGCCGTACGCGATTACCGGAGTGATCATCGCGGCCTGCACCCACCTGCTTTACCCGCTGTTTTACGATCTGTTCTTACAGACCGACGTTGTTGTCGTCACGATCATCACCATTCGCAACCTGCTGCTTATCGCCCTGATGTTTGCAACGGTGACGCGCGTCGCTATCCTGGCCATTCGCCGCCCGCTGCCCGTTCTTACGCTGACACAGGCCAGCGTAAGAACGTAGTCTTCATCAGCCTTCGAAAGGACATCATGCTTCTCGCTTTCTCCGTCGCTCCCTCCGGTACCGGCCGTGCCGATGGTTCCGTTCACGATGCTGTCGCTGCCGCGGTTCGCGTCGTGCGCGAATCTGGCCTCCCCAACCGCACGTCCAGCATGTTCACCGAAATCGAGGGGGAGTGGGATGAAGTCTTCGATGTCGTGAAGCGCGCGGCGGCGGCGGTGGAACCATTTGGCTCGCGAATTTCGCTTGTCATCAAGGCTGACATTCGCCCCGGCTATTCGGGCGAGATCAACGCCAAGATTGACCGTCTGGAGCAGGCGATGGACGAGCAAGAACAGCCGAGCGGCGAGTAGCCGCACGAAACGTAACAGGGGGCTTTGCGTCAAAGTGACGCAAAGCCCCCTGTGTTTTGACTGGTTAGGCCGACATCGTCGATCCACCGTCGGTCATCAGCGTCTGACCGGTGAGGTAGCGAGCATCGTCGCTTGCGAGGAAAGCAACGACGGGCGCGATGTCATCCTTCGGGTCGCCAAGGCGGCCGAGGGGCACACCATCGACGACCTTCTGGTACTCGGCAGGGTAGGCCGCAGCCCACTGCTGAATGCCGGGAGTGAGTGCGACCGGCGACACCAGGTTGACGCGAATACCGTCTGCTGCCCACTCGTGGGCGGCGACGCGACTGATCGCGCGGATGGCCTCCTTAGCGGCGGCGTAGGTGACCTGGTTGGGCAGGCCCTTAATGCCAGCGCCTGACGCAAAGTTCACGATCGAGCCCTGCGTCTTCTTCAGTTCGGGGTGGGCAGCGCGCATCAGGTTATACGTCGCGTACATGCCGGTGCCGAAGCTGAGATCCCACATCTCCTGCGTGGTGTCCATAATCGGTGCCTGCTTGGATGCGTGTGCGTTGTTCACGAGCACGTCGAGCTTGCCGAAGTGCTCGAGCGCCTTTGCGATGATGGCGGCGGCGTTTGCCTCGACAGAAATGTCCTTCTGCAGATACGCGGCACCACGGCCGGTGGCGAGTTCGGCGATCAGCGTGTCGCCGTCTGCCTGAGGAATGACATCGACAACAAGTACTTTCGCACCCTCATCGAGAAACTTCTTTACGATTCCTTGACCGATACCGCCGGCGCCACCGGTGACAATGGCGACCTTGTTCTCGAGCCGCATGAGGATTCCTCTCTCCCGCCTGCTCAGCACCCTGCTCTGCAGGCATATCCAGCCTACTCCCGTGGTTCCGCCCCGGTCCCAGCCTTTCTTCGCTGGTAGGGAACGGCGCCAGCCGCACCCGTATGCACCCGCCCGGTCGGTGCGTATGCGCGCGCCCGGTCGGTGTCGAGGCGGCGTGACCGCTCCATTTTGCAGCGTGTAGCGTGGGGGCATGACCGATGCTGTTCCTGGCGCTGACGCGCTTCGCTCTTTTATGTCGCAGACCGAGGCCGCTCGCGAACGAGGAGCAGATCCGGTTCCGATTGCGGCGCGTGCGGCGACAGTTGTGGTCGCCCGCGAGGGCGCTGATGGCCCCGAAATTTTGATGCTCCGTCGCCCCGAACGCGGCACGTTTGCCGGCGCTTGGGTCTTTCCGGGCGGCAAGGTTGACCCCGAAGATGCGGTGCCTGGCGGAACCATGGCTGATCAGCTTAAAGCAACGGCGGTTCGCGAGACGAAGGAGGAGACCGGACTCGACGTCGTGCCGGATAACCTCGTGCAGATTTCTACCTGGGAGCCGCCTACCGACACCGCGGTGCGTATTCGTACCTGGTTCTTCGTTGCGCTGGCGTCATCAGGCACCTTTGTGCCTTCACCCGATGAGGTGGCGGAGTGGACGTGGATTCGTCCCATCGACATGCTGGAGCGTCACGCACAAGGCCGTGTCACGCTGTATCCGCCGACATTCATCACGCTGACGGCGCTCACCGGGTGTGGCGAGTCGCTGGCTGCCTGGAGCACGCACTTGCGTGACGTGCAGCCGCGCGAATACGGCACCCGCATGCGAAAGCGTGACGGAACCACGGTGCTGTTCTGGCAGGGCGACTACGAGTATGACGCGGATCGGCCGGATACGACCGGACCTCGTCACCGTATTGTCGCCGGCGCGTTGCCGTGGACCTACCTCAACGAAGTTTGGGCCTCGTAGCGGCCCCTCGAACGTTAGGCGGCGAGCAAGCGCCGCAGATGCATGCTGACGGCTTCGTGTTCAATCAGGAAGCCATCGTGGCCGAAATCGCTGGAGATCACCACAGCCTGGTTGCCATCAAGCGTGTTGGGGATGCCCTTAGCGATGCGGTGCTGACCGTCGACGGGGAAAAGGCGGTCGCTGTCAATACCGAGCACGAGCGTCGTGGCCGTCACGCGTGCGAGAGCGTCTTCTACGCCGCCGCGGTCACGGCCGACATCGTGGGAGTCCATCGCTCCGACGAGGATCACATAGCTGTTCGCATCGAATCGGCGGGTGAACTTGTTGCCGTGAAAGTCGAGGTAACTCTCCACCGCGAATCGCCCGCCAAGACCAAACGGCGATACCGGTGACTGCCACGAGCGCTGGAACCGCTGGTTGAGCTCTGATGGGCTGCGGTAGTTGAGCAGAGCCATGCGACGTGCGAGCGCGAGACCTCGGTTGGGGCCTTCACCGTCGCCAGCGTCGTAATACTCGCCGCCGTTAAAGTGCGGGTCGATCGCGATGGCTTCCAGCTGCACCGAGTTGAGTGCGATCTGATCCGCTGTGTTGAGCGGGGGCGAAGACAACACGGCGAGGCGTGCGACACGATCGGGAGTTGTGACGGCCCACTCCAGCGCGTGCATGCCGCCCATGGAACCACCGATGACAGCAAAGAAACGGTCGATCTCGAGATGGTCGGCAAGCATACGCTGCGCGGCAACCTGATCACGGATCGTGAGGTAGGGAAAGCGCGAAGCCCACTCGTACCCATCGGGCGCAATGCTGGAGGGGCCGGTCGAGCCTTGGCAGCCGCCAAGAATATTCGGCGCGATGACGAAGTACTTGTCAGTGTCAATAGCGGCGCCTGGGCCCACAATGTCTTCCCACCAGCCCGCGGTTGGGTGTGCGCGGCTCGCATCGCCGCGCACGTGGGAGTCACCGGTGAGAGCGTGCAAGATCAGGATCGCGTTGTTACGATCCGGGTTCAACTCACCCCACGTCTCGTAGGCAAGGCGGAACGACGGCAACTGGCCACCCGATTCGGTGCGGAATGTGCCGAAGGTCGCGAAGTGACGCTCACCCGCCGGATCACCATCACGCCACGCTCCAGTCGCCGGGGGACGACCCAGCAACGATCGAGCGTCAGCCTCCGTTACGGGAGCCGACGGCACCGTGTCTTCGGAAACCTGCCAATCCATGGTTCCATTCTGTCCGGTATTGCTCTCGAAACGCGAAGTGTGACTTTCGGGGGCGCCTTCGGCACGCTTTCTGCTGGCTTTCGGATGGTTTTTCGCCGGAAGTAGCTGAGTTGGGGGCGGTGGGTGGCTGAGCTGGGGGCGGAACGGCGGATGGCTGCGGGAATATCTCCGGGCCGCCCTGCGGGCGGCCTGCCAGACCCGCCAATATTCCCTCCGCCATCCGCCGCTCCTTCCTGGGGCACCTTGCGGTGCCGAGATGGTTGGGTTGGGTTGGGTGCGCTGCCGAGGTGGCCGAGATGGCTGGGTTGCGTTGTATGGGGTGGGGACGCGAAACGCCCCGACCTTCGGAAAGGTCGGGGCGTTCGGCGAGGGGGGATTAGACGCGGGTCTGCTCGATCTGCACGCGAGCGGCGGCGAGACCGGTCTCCAGGTCAGCCTTGATGTCTTCGATGTTCTCGAGACCAACCGAAAGACGCACGAGGCCAGGCGTGACGCCCGCGGTGAGCTGCTGCTCGGGGCTCAGCTGGGAGTGCGTGGTCGATGCCGGGTGGATCACGAGCGAGCGCACATCACCGATGTTGGCGAGGTGGCTGAACAGGCTCAGGTTGTTGACGAACGCGCGGCCAGCGTCAACGCCGCCCTTGAGTTCGAACGACAGCACAGCGCCGACACCCTTGGGGGCGTACTTGTTCGCGGCGGCGTACCACGGCGACGACGGCAGACCCGAGTAGTTGACGGTCGCGACGTCGGGGTGGTTGTCGAGCCACTCGGCGATCTCCTGCGCGTTCTGCACGTGGCGCTCGATGCGCAGCGACAGGGTCTCAATGCCCTGAATGAGCTGCCATGCGCTCGCCGGAGCAATCGCTGAACCGAGGTCGCGCAGCAACTGCACGCGCGCCTTGATGATGAAAGCGAGGCCATCGCCAACAGCGGCGGTGTAGCTTGCGCCGTTGTACGACGGGTCGGGCTCCGTGAGACCCGGGAACTTCTCGACGTTTTCTGACCACTTGAAGCGGCCGCCATCGACGATGGAACCACCGATGACCGTGCCGTGACCGCCGAGGAACTTCGTGGCGGAGTGAATCACGATGTCAGCACCGTGCTCGAACGGCTTGATCAGGTACGGTGTCGCGATCGTGTTGTCGGCGATGAGTGGGAGACCAGCCTCGTGGGCGACAGCGGCAATGCCGGCAATGTCGAGCACGTTGATCTTCGGGTTACCGATCGTCTCGCCGAAGAACAGCTTGGTGTTCGGGCGAACAGCGTTGCGCCACTCGTCGAGGTCGTCCTGGTTCTCCACGAACGTGACCTCAATGCCGAGCTTGCCCAGCGTGTACTTGAAGAGGTTGTACGTGCCGCCGTAGATCGAGCTGGAGGAGACGATGTGGTCACCAGCGCCAGCGATGTTCAAGATTGCGGTGGTTGCTGCCGCCTGGCCCGATGAGACGAGGAGGGCTCCGGTGCCGCCTTCGAGTGCTGCGATGCGCTGCTCTGCGACATCCTGCGTCGGGTTCTGAATGCGGGTGTAGATGTTGCCGAACTCGGCAAGCGCGAACAGGTTCGCGGCGTGGTCGGTGCTGTCGAACACGTACGACGTGGTCTGGTAAATCGGGGTGGCGCGAGCCTTGGTGACCGGGTCTGGCGCAGCGCCAGAGTGGATCTGCTTGGTCTCAAAACGCCAGTTCTCGGGTGCAGACATGAGAAGACTCCTAGTGTTGTCGGGCGGCAACAGGAGCCGCTCAGACGAGATTAGGGTGATACCTCACGCTGGCCAAGTTGTGGGACATGTTACGTAACACGATCGACGCACACACCTTGTAGCGTGGAGGCATGACGAGGCGTGCAGTTGTAACGGGAGCAAGTTCAGGTATCGGCCGCGCGACGGTTGTCGCGCTCCGCGAGGCCGGCTGGGATGTGGTGGGTGTGGCTCGCCGCGCGGAGCGTCTCGCCCAGGTCGCCGCAGAGACGGGAGCCGCGGTGTTCGCCGCTGACCTGACAAAGCAGGCCGATGTTGATGCCCTCGCGCAGTATCTGGAAAGCACCGGAACCATTCACGCACTGGTGCAGGTCGCCGGCGGTGCTGCCGGCACGGAGCGCATCGAAGACGCGCGCACCGACGACTGGGAGTGGATGTTCCAGGCCAACGTGATGAGCACGCAGCGCCTTGTTGCCGCGCTTCTTCCCCAACTGCGTCGGGCCTCGCTCACGGGCGGCCACGCCGACTTCGCGTTTGTCACGTCTACCGCGGCCCAGACCGCATATGAGGGCGGTGCTGGCTACAACGCCGCGAAGGCGGGGGAGTCGATGGTCGTGAAGGCGCTTCGCCTTGAGCTTGCCGGTGAACCACTACGCGTCACCGAGATTGCCCCCGGCATGGTCTTCACCGAAGAATTCACCCTCAACCGCAACCGCGGTAACACCGGGGCTGTGGCAGCGACGTACGAAGGCGTCGCAGCTCCGCTCGTTGCCAGCGATGTGGCCGACGTCATCAGCTACGCGCTCAACGCCCCCGGTCACGTCAACCTCGACCTCATTACGATGCGCCCGGTCGCTCAAGCGGCACAGCACGTGCTGATTCGTGGTGAGCTGAAGCCCCGCCTGTAACGTGACAACGCTCGAGCAGTTGGCGTCTGACGGAAGAATCGACGCCGGATGGGCCGAGGCCCTCGCACCTGTCGCCGCCGATATCGCCGCCGTTTCAGCGCGGGTGCAGGCCGAACGTGATGCCGGTGTCGAGGTGCTGCCCGCCGCTGACAACGTGTTTCGCGCCTTCCAACGCCCACTCGCCGATGTGCGCGTGCTGATCGTTGGGCAAGATCCCTACCCGACTCCCGGGCACGCCATCGGCCTTTCTTTCGCGGTCAACCGCGATGTGCGCCCACTGCCGCGGAGTCTCAGCAACATCTACAAAGAGCTCAACGCCGACCTCGGCATTGAGCCAGCGTCGCACGGCGATTTGTCGGCGTGGGCCGATCAGGGCGTCATGATGTTGAATCGTGTGTTGACGGTCGCGCCCGGTGCCGCCGGATCGCACCGCCGCTGGGGGTGGGAACGTATCACCGAACACGCCATCCGCGTGCTCGCGGCCCGCGAGCAACCACTCGTCGCGGTGCTCTGGGGCAAAGATGCCGAAAACCTTCGCGGCTGGCTTGGCAAGACGCCTGCGATCGTATCCGCCCACCCATCGCCACTGTCAGCCTCGCGTGGATTCTTTGGTTCCCGCCCCTTTTCCGCCGTCAACGACCTGTTGCGCCAGCAGGGGGCAGCGCCGATCGACTGGCGAGTGGAGCGATGAAACCCGACGAATACCTCAAGCCTCGCAAGCTTCCCCGGCACCTGCAGCCGAGCGAGCCGGCCGAGGAGTTCGGCTTCTCGATCCGCGATGCGGTGGCAGAAGACCTGCCATCGGTGCGTGAAATCTACAACTACTACGTGACCAACTCATCAGTCACTTTTGATGAAGCCACGTGGACGCTCGCGCAATGGAAAGACAAGTTCGCGCACCTTGGCAAACTGGGGCTGCCCTTCCTTGTTGCGGTATCGCCGAGCGGGCAGGTGCTTGGCTACGCGCTGCTCTCGCAGTGGAAGCCGAAATCGGCGTACCGATACACGACCGAGAATTCGATTTACCTCGGTCCGAGCGCCGGTGGCAAGGGCATCGGCCGCGCATTACTGACCGAACTCATCGCTCGCGGCCAAGCCGCCGGGATTCGTCAGATTCTGGCCGTCATCAGCGACAAGGGTGCGGAAGCCTCAATCGCGCTGCACGAGAAGCTCGGCTTTGTCGAAGTGGGGCGGATGGGCCGCGTTGGCTTCAAGTTTGACCGGTGGCTCGGAACCATCATCATGCAAAAAGAGCTCCCCAAGTCCCGCAAGCCACCCCGCTAAGCGCCGCCCCTCCCGCCCACCACGCGGCGAGACACGTTTTGGTCGGCGAAACATCGCGCGGCCGCATGTTTCTCGCCGACCAAAATGTGTTTCGCGGGGAAAGGGCGGGGGAAGGCTGGGGAGAAGTGGGGAGCGTGGGGGTTACGGGGTGACGTTGATCGTGGGGATCGCCGCCAGCAGGCGCTTCGTGTAGTCCTCACGCGGGTGCTGCAACACGTCGCCGACCACGCCGCGCTCGACAATCGCGCCGTCTTTCATCACGACGACAGAATCACACAGTGCCTGCACCACGCCGATGTCGTGAGAGACAAACAGCATCGTCATGTTGTCTCGTGCCAACAGGGTGCGCAAAACGTCCAGAATCTGCGCCCGCACGGTCACATCAAGCGCTGACAGTGGCTCGTCGCCGACGAGGATCGACGGCTTGTGCACGAGCGCCCGCGCGATCGCGATGCGCTGACGCTGACCGCCAGAAAACTCATGCGGAAAACGCGAAGCCATGTCGGGCTCGAGATCAACGTCTTCGAGCACCTCGGCGACACGGGCGCGGTGATCTCCGGAAATTCCCAGTGCCCACAGCGGCTCAGCGATCGCGCGCCCGACCGACATGCGCGGGTCAAGCGATGCATACGGATCTTGAAAAACGATCCCGGTTTCGCGGCGAAGCCAGTGCAAACTGCGGGCAGACTTTCGTGCATCAACGGCGCGACCGTTAATCTCGACGGTTCCGCTGGTCGGTGTATCGAGGGCGAGCAGTAATCGAATCAGGGTCGATTTTCCTGAGCCGGACTCGCCAATGATGCCAACCGCTTCGCCGTCTTCAGCTGTGAAGTCCACGCCGTCGAGAGCGGTCGCATACGTGCGCTTTTCGAACGGTGTCTCCTTGGCGCGTGCGTATCGACGGGTGAGATCTTTTGCGATGATCGTCATGCCGCCCCTCCCGTCGCATCGGCCACGGTTCCATCCGGTGCCCGCCACAGGGTGGCCTGCGCATCGCGCAAGAGGCCCTGCGTAATGGGGGACTGCGGTGCGGTCAGCAGTGCCGTCAACGGGCCATGCTCAATCACGCGACCGTGTTCCAGCACGACGCCATGCGTGGCGACCTGGCTGAGCACCGCGAGGTCGTGGGTAATGAACACGAGCGACATGCCGTCGTCGGCGACGAGGGAGCGCAGGAGCGTGAGGATGTCCGCCTGGATGGTGACGTCCAGCGCCGTTGTCGGCTCATCGGCGATGAGAAGTTTGGGGCGGCACGCGAGCGCCATCGCGATGGCGGCTCGTTGGCGTTGGCCGCCAGAGACCTGGTGCGGATACCGCTTCACGATGCGTTCCGGGTCGGGCAGCTTGACACGGATCGCCTCGGCGAGGGCGCGGGACTTTGCTTCGCTACGCGTCACGTTTTCGTGAATACGGATTGACTCGGCGATTTGTCGGCCCAGGGTGCGAATCGGGTTGAGTGCGGTCTGCGGCTCTTGGAAAACGATGCCGATCTCGTCGCCGCGAAGTTCAGCGAGTTTGCGATCAGACATGCCGATCAGCTCGGTGCCATTCCACGTGATGCTGCCTGAGACTTCGGAACCATCGGGCAGCAGGCCGAGAATAGCGAGGGCGGTGAGCGATTTACCTGAGCCGGATTCGCCAATGAGACCGACGCGGGCACCATCTGGCACCTCAAAACTAATGTCTTCGATCACGGTCTTGCCGTGGATCTCGACGTGGAGGTTCTTGACGATGAGGCTCATGCGGTCACCGTCGGCATCGGGGCGGGCATGCTCTTAACCATGCGACGGCTGAGGGTGGGATCGGTGGTCTCACGCAACTTGTCTCCGAGCAGGTTCAGGGCGAGCACGGTAAGCGAGATCGCCAAGCCCGGCCAAATCACGGCGAGCGGGTGAATGTTGATGAAAGCTTGTGTTTCGGCGAGGAGACGTCCCCACGAAGGGTCGTTGGCCGAAGCCCCGAACCCGATGTAGCTGAGCCCAGCCTCGGCAAGCACGGCGACGCCCATCGACCATGACAGCTGCACGATATACACCGGTGCGATGTTGGGCAGCACGTGCCTGAGTACGTTTTGCGTGGTGGTGAGTCCTGCCGCCTTACCGGCGAGCACATAGTCGCTGGAGAGCACGCGGCGAAGTTCTGGACGGGTGACGCGCGCCATGTTGACGCCGAAGCCGATGCCAACGGCAAAGACGACGACCCACAGTGACTGCCCGGCGATCGACGCCAACATCGCGGCGATGATCAAAACCGGAAATGCCAGCAGCACATCGATGAGTGTTGCCATGGCTTCGCGCATCAGGCGAGTTGTCAGTGTGGCAAGGCAGGCGAGCGCAATGCCGATAATCGTCGAGATGACGGCAGCGCCGACGGCAACGACAACCGTGGTGCGCGCGCCCAGCATGATGTGGGTGAGCATGTCTCGCCCGCCGTTATCGGTGCCGAGAATGTGCGGCCAGCCGGGGCCGAGCCAACGGTCATCGACGTTGGCAAGCTCGGCGGGGAAAGGAGTCCAAAATAGCGAGACAAGCGCCGTGAGAACGACGATCGTAACCACGATGAGGCCGAACTTTCCGGTGGCAGAACGCCAGAGCGGGCGGAACCACCCGGTGCGTTGCGTGCTCATTCGCTCGCCTCCCGAAGCCGTGGGTCGAGGATGCGGTGGACGATATCAACCGCGAAGCCGATGAGGAGGACGACCGCGGTGAGCACGAGTAGCTCGCCCTGAACGAGGGGCAGGTCACGGGCACCCACATCATCAATGAGCATGCGACCGATCCCTGGCAGGTTGAAAAGCTTCTCAATCACGACGGCGCCCACGACGATGCCTGCAACCTGAAGGCCGAGCACCGTGATGATGGAGAGTCCGACGCTCGGCAGACCGTGACGCAAGAGCGCCTGCGTGCGCGTGAGCCCCTTCGCCGCAGCCGTGCGAACGAAGTCGCGCGTGACAGCGTCAAGCGTCGCGCTGCGCACAAACCGCATGAGCACGGCACCTTCGACGATGCCAATGGTGATTGCCGGCAGCACAAGCGCCATAAAAGCATCACCGGGCTTCTCCCAGCCCGCGCGGGGGAACCCCTGCGCGCGGAACCAGCCGAGCCATAACGAGAAGACCAGGATGAGTACCATGCCGGCCCAAATCACCGGCACGGCGGCGACTCCCTGCGCGCCAACGCTCAACGCGGTTCCGCTCATCTTGTTGCGACGAAGCGCCGAGAGGATGCCCAGCGGCACAGCAATAACGAGGGCGACGCCCATGGCCATCAGGCCCAGGGGAATCGTGACCTCGGCCTTTTCCAACAGTTCATCAACGACCTTGGTGTTGGTGATGAGGGAGGTGCCCATGTCTCCCGTCACAACCCCGCCGATCCAGCTGAAGTACTGCACGGGGAGAGGTTCGTTGAGACCGAGCTCTTCGCGCAATTGCGCGACCTGCTCGGGTGTTCCTTCTGCCCCCGCGATCACCTGAGCGACGTCGCCTGGCAACACCCGCAACGCTAGGAAGATCAGTAGGGACGCCACGATCAGCCCTCCGGTGAGGAGGGCTGATCGTGTCAGGATGTATCGGATCACTCGACGATTGCGACGTTCGCCAGGTTGATACGCGAGTTAACCGAGTTCATCGGGAAGCCGGTGACCTTCGGCAGGTGTGCGGTCAGCGTTGCGCCGGTGTACAGCCAGTCGGCTGCGTGGTCTTCCGAGACGATGCGAGCAGCCTCAGCGAGAAGCTTCTCGGACTGTGCCTCATCCGTCGTCGCGAGCGCGTCAGCGTAGAGCTGCTGCACCTTCTTGTTGTCGTAACCGAAGTAGTAGTCGGGGTTTGCCCAGTTGCTGAAGTCGCGCGGCTCGACGTGCAGCACGAAGCTCAGGTCGTAGTCGTGGTTGGTGTACACGTCGTTGAGCCACGTGGGGAACTCGACGTTCTCAATCTTGAGCGTGACGCCGATCGCATTGAAATCAGAGACCAGCTGCTTGGTGACGGTGGTGCCGTAGAACGACGGAATGGTCAGCGTGAGCTGGAGGTCTTTGACTCCGGCCTCTTCGAGAAGCTTCTTGGCGCCCTCAGGGTCGTAGGAGACAACGTCCGAGAGGTCTTCGTAGCCGGGGTCAAGCTCGGGGATGGGGCCGAACTGCTCGACGCCGGAACCGACAGCCGTGATGACTGCTTCGTGGTTGATCGCCATGCGCAGCGCCTCGCGTACCTTCACGTTATCGAGGGGAGCCTTCTTGTTGTTGAACGCGAGCGTCGCCTTGTCAGTGGTCTTGCCCGTCGTGATGACAAAGTCGGTGCCGTCGAAGTTCACCGCGAGGTTCGGGTCAACGGCGGTGAGTACGTCCAGGTCGCCGGTGGTCGCCGCGTTCACGCCAGCGGTGAAGTCAGGAATGTAGACGAAGGTAACCTCGGCGAGCTGCGCGGCATCGCTCCAGTAGGCGTCATTGCGCTTAAACGTAATGCTGTCCTTGCGCTTCCACGAGTCGAACAGGAAGGGTCCGGTGCCGTTGGCTGCCGTCTTCAGATCCGTGGTGGTGTCTGCGGCAGAGAAAACCAGACCAGCAGGCGTCGTAAGCGTAAAGAGGAAGTTGATGTCTGGTTCCGTCAGCGTGATGACAACGGTCGACGCGTCGGGTGCGGTCACCGTCGCGACATTCGCGAACTCGCGGTTGCCGATCACGGTGGCGTCTGTCTTCACCGTGGTGTACGACGCGACGACATCAGCCGAGGTGAGTGGCTGACCGCCATGGAAGACGACGCCTTCGTTCAGCGTGAACGTGTACGTCAGCCCATCGGGGGAGACGGTATAGTCCGTTGCCAGCGCCGGAATGATCTTGTTCTCTTCGTCGCGGGTCACGAGGCCCTGGTAAATGTTGTCGACGAGAATCTGCTCGAGCGCGGCACCCGACGTGTGACGGATATCGAGGTTGTCGGGTTCGAGTACGAGGCCAACGACCAGTTCGCCATCGGCGACAGGCGATCCGGTGGCGGAGGGGCCGGTCGCCGAAGGGGACGGCTGGGCGGGGGCAGACGGTGCGCAAGCGCTGAGCGCGAGCGCGATAGCGGCGAGGCCGGCGAACACTGCGGTGCGACGGAACATGTCAGTCCTTTCCGGACATAAGGGTAAGGGGGAATGTCGGAACCGGGGCAAGCTGCGCACGCATTGGCGCGGCCCCGAGCCCGCTAATCGGTGTCTGTGGTAGCGGCGATGATGGCGCCAAGTGCCACCGGCTGCGTTTCTTGAACGTTGTGACCGGCGTCGAGGGTCTCGATGGCCGCGCGCGGAATACGGTGGGCGAATGTGTGCAGGGCGGACTCATCGATGTAACCGTGGGCGCCGCGCACGAGGGTCATAGGTGCAGTAATCGCCTCAAAGTTCTGCCACGACTGCTCGTTCTGCACGAGAGTTCCTTCGGCAGCGCCCTCAGGCAGGATGGTGAGTGCGAGTCGAGCGAAGTGGTGCTTCCACTCCACCCTGCCGTCGTCACGGATGCGCGTGTTGAAAAGCACGCCGCGTGCGGTGCCCTCCCGGTCGCCGCCCATGCCGAAACCCATGGCGTAGTCGACAGCCTCATCGCGCGACACAAAGTCTTGCTTCGAGTAGAACGCCCGCAGCTCGGCGGGGCCCATCCGGGGATCGAGCGCCGGAACAATGTCGACGAAAACGATCCGCTCGACGAGGTCGGGGCGGCGCGCGGCGATAGCGGCGGCGGTCAGGCCGCCGAGCGAATGTCCGACCAAGATTTGCGGCCGGCTCGTCAACGCATCGAGCGCCACGATGACATCGTCGGCGAGGTTGCTCGGCGAATACATTGCGTCGTCCCGCCACGAGCTGTCACCGTGACCGGGAAGATCGATCGCGAGCGCGGGAAGGCCCATGCTCAGGACGGTCGCGTCCCACGTGTGGGCGTTAAGCCCCGCGCCGTGGAGGAGGGTGACGATGGGTTCGTCGGTGGTGTACTTGAGGGCACTGACCGTACGGCCGTCACCAGCTGGTACGGCAACGCGCGTCATGGGCTCGGCGTCAACGCCAAGCGCCTGTGCTTGTCCGGCAAGAAACGAAAACTCACTCACTGCTTCGATCGTCACAGCGTGCCTTTCGGGGCGGTAATAGGATCGTTTGAATTATCGACCTGTTTTCGGTGCTCGCGGAAATCGAAAAGCAAAATGCACAGAAACAATCGCGTATTGCTGCGCATTATGAATACTTTTACAAGAAACCAGTTGTCACCTTGAATTTTCACCCCTCGGAACCATCAATAGCGCCTCGTGAGGGCGGAGCGTCGTAGAGTTGGGGTATGGCAGAGACGCGTGTACATCTTTCGAAGACCGAGCCGGCCGCCTACAAAGCCCTCGCCGCATTTTCGTCTACGGTTTCTCAGATCTGTGCGGACAACGGGATTGAGGATCGCGTCAAAGAGCTGTTGATGCTGCACACATCACAAATCAATGGTTGTGCGTTCTGCGTTCGAATTCACGTCGAGGCCGCTATCGCTGCGGGGGTGACTCCCGACGAGATTGGTCAGATTCCGGTGTGGCGTGAGTCTGGAGTGTTCTCCGAGCGCGAGTGTGCGGCGCTGGAACTCGCGGAGGCCTTTGCTTACATCCATAACGGCGGCATCCCTGACGCCGTGTACAACCGGGTTGGTTCCGTGTTTACCGAGAAGGAATATGCGGCACTCTCGTGGGCCGCGGTCTCTATTAATGCCTTCAACCGTGTGGCGATCGCGGGTCGTTACCCCGTACCGGTGAAGTCATGATGGCCGAATCACTCGTACACGGCACGGTCAATTTCCGCGATACCGGTGGCCTTCCGGTGGCGGGGAGTGCGACGCGCCACGGGGTGTTGTTCCGTTCTGGAAACCTCGCCACCGTCACGCCCGAAGGTGAGACAGATCTCGCTGCGCTCGGCCTGAAGCGCATTATTGACCTGCGCGATGACGAAGAGGTGCGCAAGCAGCCCAGCCGTGCCGGCGACATTCCGATTCAGCGCGTGCCCCTGTTTGCCGGTTCCGTTGCGTCCTTCTTTACGGAAAACCTCGGGCTGACTGACATGTACCGAACGCTCGTCGATGACTCCGCCGATCGGGTCGTCGATGTGGTGCGCGGTGTGCTCGCGGATCAGCCGGTGCTGGTGCACTGCACGGTGGGCAAAGACCGCACCGGAGTGACGGTTGCATTGACGCTCGCTGCCGCCGGGGTCGACGAGCGGGCAATCATTGCTGACTATGCCCGTACCGAATCGCTTCTCCCCGCAGAGCGCAATCGAGCCGTGATCGAACTCGTGCGCAAGGTGCACCCCGAATCGCAGAACATCGTGGAGCTTGCCACGCAGTCGCCCGCCCGGATCATGCAGGGGCTGCTTACTGACCTCACGAATCGATTTGGGTCACCAACCGATTACCTGCGTGCGCAGGGACTGAGTGACGAAGAAATCGCCGGACTCGTTGACGTTCTCGTCGACCGCGGAACCCGAACAATCCGATAGTGGGGGTGCCGCGGGTGGGCGCGGGCAGATTTCCTCGAGTGAGGTAAGGCATACCTATCTTTTAGGTATACTGATGGTGTTATGACGAACCAGATCCGCCGTGTTTCCCGCCGCGCAGCCGCTCGTGCCGCGCGTGTACAGGTTTTGGTTACGGCTGATGAGTCGTCACTGCTTGATCTCGAAATACTCGCGGCCACCCTGCCGATGTGCGCCACCGGCCGCGTGTTCATCGAGGTTGCCGATGCGTCTCAGGTCGCGTCGATTGATTTGCCCCCGCGGATGACGGTTACCTGGCTCGAGCGTTCCGCCCGAGATGCCGCTCATGGCGAACTTGCCGGCCGCGCCGCGCTCGCCTGGGCCAACGAGATGCTGTGCGATGCTGACCACACCAATCGCGTGTATCTGCTCAACGAGGCATCAGCTGACCATATTGCGCGTCACCTGACGATCGGTCTCAGCCTCGGGGCTGACCGCATTCACACCCGGTGATGCCGCGGCACGTAGTTGCCGTCTTCTAGCCCCGCCTCGATTTCAAATCGGTTGGTGAGCGCGTTCCTGCCCGAAAGCGCGTACAGCAGCGGCATCAGAAATCCGTACCGTTGCCACTGACGCATGTGCACACGTTCGTGCCGGAGAACGGCGGCCGACGGAACCGCAGGGCCGGTCAGAAAACACCGTCCGACGCAGACTCCGCCGCGCGGGAACGCCCACGCCGGTAGCCCGCGGAACACCCAGAGTCCTTCGCTCGTCGTGATGGTTCCGCGGCTCCACAGGAATCCCCACGTCATTCCGACAGCCGTACCCCACCAGTAACCGATGCGGCTGATGGGGGTGTCGAGGAGAAACGGAGGGATGAGGTGGTCGATGCGTCGACCTTTGATGACGGCCTGGTCGGCGGCGTATTTCCAGTGCGGTTCGGTGTGGTCGGTCATACCGCTGCCAGCGCTCCAATAATGCGAAGGATGGTTCCGAGGTCTTCGACGGCCGCCGCGGGTGTCGCGGGTGCGAAGCCCGCAAGGGAGGCGCCGGAGAGGTCAAAGGCGGCCCGAAGCGCGGCGATGGTGGCGGTGAGTTCGGTGGGCTCGAGACCGAAGGGCATCGGGTTCTGCACCCCGGTCACGTGAGCGGGATCCAGCACGTCGAGGTCGACATGGATATAAATGCGTTTTGCGCCGCTCGCGCGGACAGCTTCGACAAGCGTCTGCGGCTCGCGGAGCGCATCGACGGAGAAGAGCGAAACGGGAGACTCGGCCACGAAGGTGGCCTCTTCATCGTCCAAGGCTCGAGAGCCTGCAACGAAGAGCCGCTCGGGTGTGAGGTTTTCGGCGCTGAGCGCAAGCTCTGCGGGCACATCGCCGAGAAGCGCGCGTGCCGCCATGCCGGCAAACGCTCCGGAGGGGGAGGTGCTGGTGGAGTTCAAATCGGCATGCGCATCGAACCAGATGACTGCCAGATCTGGGTGGTAGACGTGGTCGATACCGGCGACGGCAATGCTGCAGTCACCCCCGATGAGGACACAACGGTCAGTCTCTGACGCCAGCACGTCGGCGATGCTGCGGCGCACCTTATGTAGCGAGCTTGCGCGGAGGACTCCACTGTCAAGTGACTCGCCAGCCTCAATGGGAACGCTGACGCGAACCACCGACGCACGGGGGAGGTCACCTGAGATCGCCTCAGCGCCATCGGCGAGCGCCATGGCGCGAGAGGAGGGTGAGCCCTGCCACTGCGGAACAATCACAAAGCGGGTCATATTCTCATCTTCTCACCGTGTGGCGGCCTATGGGAGGTTACGAGACGTGCTCTCAGCGAATGCAACAGGGGCGCCGGCCGAAGCCGACGCCCCTGTGCGAGCGATGGCGCGCTTAGTCCGTGATCGCGGCCTGGCCGCCGTGCTTGAGAGCCGCGAGGCGAGCCTCCACCTCGGTCAGCTCACCCATGTCTTCGAGTTCGTTGAACTGCATGTCAAGCGACGATGCGGCGATCTCCTGCTTGCCCTGAGCAATAGCCTCCTGACGGCGCACCTTCTCTTCGAAGCGACCGAGGTCGCTCGTCGGGTCGAGAACGTCGATCGACTTCACGGCGTCGTGAACGCGCGACTGCGCCTCGGCGGTCTTCGCGCGAGCAACCAGCTCTGAGCGCTTGCCCTTGAGCTGCTCGAGCTTGACCTTCATGCCGTTGAGGCCGTCCTTGAGCTTGTCGACGACCTCCGTCTGCGACGCGATCGTGGGCTCGGCCTGCTTAGCTTCAGCTTCCGCACCAATCTGACGCTGCAACGCGATCTTGGCGAGGTTGTCGAACTTGTCCGCATCGGCCGTGTGGCCGTCAGCACGCAACTGATCTGCCTTGCGGCTGGCCGCGAGGGCCTTGTTGCCCCACTCGCCAGCGGCCTTGACATCTTCAGCGTGGTCGCGCTCGAGCAGGCGCAGGTTGCCGATCGTTTCTGCGATAGCCGACTCAGCGTCAGCAATGCTGTTGGTGTAGTCGCGCACGAGCTGGTCGAGCATTTTCTGCGGGTCCTCGGCCGAGTCGAGGAGCGCGTTGATGTTCGCGCGAACGAGGGTTGAGATACGACCGAAAATGGACTGCTTAGCCATCGGTTTTCCTTCCTGGAGTGGTTCTGAAGATCGGAATATGAAGTTTGTTAGAAGCGGCCACCGCCGCGGCGCGAGCGGGTTCCGCCGCCACCGAAGCTGCCCGGTCGGAACCCGCCGCTGCCGCCGCCACCGCCGATACGGCCGCCAAAGCCGCCGTACCCGCCGCCGGAGGACGAACGTCGTCCGCCACCGCCGAGAACCTGGTTGAGCACAATGCCCCCGAGCACGGCACTGAGTACGTCGTTGTTACCGTTGCCGCCGCCATAGGACGGCTGGTTGAACATGCCGACATCTTGCTGTGCGGCGTTCATTGCCTCGCCAGCCAGCTGGATAGCACGCTGTGCATCGCTGAGAGCGCGCTCCGGGTCTGAGGACTCCAGGCTGCGTGCTCGCATCAGCGAAGCGTCGGCTTCAGCAACGCGCGTGCGTGCCGTGGCTCCGATGGCACCGCGCCGCGTGGCAATGAAGTCTTGAGCGGCTGACAGCTTCGCTTGTGCCGTCATCATCGCGTCAGAGAGCTGGCGTCGCGCGTGTTCGGCGCGCGCGAGCGCGTCGCGGGCGTCTTTGACAACCGCGTCGATTGCCGTGTTGGCCGTCTCGAGTAGTTCAACGGCCTGGATGGGGTTGGCCTGCGACTGCTCGAGTGCTGCCTGGGCAGTGCTGATCTGAGCTTGGGTGGAAGCCACGACCTGCGCGATGCGTCCATCGGTGTCTGGGAGGGACTGCGCCGTGATGATGTCACCCTTGAGTTCAGCCACCAGCTCAGTGCTTCGTTTAGCGGCTTCTGCAAGGTTGAGAGCCATGGTCTGCAATGCACCGTGCAATTGTCCGGCCTGCGTAGCAGCATCTTCGGCGGCGCGGATGGCAACGGCGGCAGCTGCTGAGTTGCCCTCGGCGATCGCCGTCGTTGCGTGTGCAATCTGTTCATCGGCGAACTGCAACCGGAGCTCAGCTTCAGACAGGTTCTGGTCAACGGCGTCGAGTGCGGCCGGCGCATAGCTCTGCTGAAGCTGCTGCCAAACGCTCGTCGCTGTTGCGTGTTCGGTGCGACGCTCATCACGCGCAGCGGAGACCGCTTTCAAGGCCGCCGGGGCGTTCTGTTCCAGCCCGCGGAGCTCGTCGAACGCCTTTGCCTTTTCGTCGAGCCAGCCGTTCGCCTCGTTGAGCAGCTGAATGATCTGCTGGTTCCACGCGACCTTCTGCTCTTGGCTGTCGGGCACATCATCGTCGAGCTTCTGCTTAATGCCAAAGGCATCATCAAGGTGCTTTTTCGCGGCGGCGACCACTTTTTCGTATTCGGCGGTCGCTTCATCACCGAATTGTGCGCGGGCAAAACCGAGTTCGTCGGTGCTGGTCTTGATGGCATCATCGGTCTGCACGAGTGCGGAACCGGCTGCGCGTTCCAGCTCGGGCAGCGACGGTGCGCCTCCGCTGAGGCCTTGCTTGCTCTTCTTACGACGCTGCATCACGAAGAAGACGAGCCCGACGACGACGATGCCAATGACGGCATACAGGACCCAGGAGTAGTCAGTGGCGGGTTTGGTGCCAGGAGAGGTCGGCGACGATGGCCCCGCGAGAGCCGCGGTCATGTCGTCGGCGGCGGCGACGGGAGCACCCGCCCAATCCTCGCCACGGAGGGCGTCTAGTGCTGCGTTCTCGGCATCGACAACCTCTGTTTGAGATAGCGGCCCGGCGGAATCAGCGGAGAGGTACATCGCGCGGCCGTCAACCGAAATCGCAAGGAGGTATTGCGTCGGCCCCAAGCTGCTCTCTTTGGCTACGGTGTTTGCCCACTGCTCGGGGTCAGACGGATTGGTGAAATCGTCGACGTACACCACGAAGAGCTCGGCGCTCGTTTCTATCAGGAGCGTTTCGAGGCGATCAGAAACCGTTGACTCTTGAGCGGGGGTGAGCACGTCGGCGAGGTCATGAACATAGCCAGCGCCGGTGAGCGACCCCGGATCTACGGCGTGCGCCGCTGTGGACGCGGCGAGACCCGCGCACACCAAGGCGGCACTGAACGCGAGGGTAAAGATCCCCTTCCCCCTCGTAACTGGCGAATGCTGAGTCCACATCACTGTCACGATCCATACTCTAGGGGGAGGGACGGCCGTAAAACAGCCACTTCATGAACCGCAATCCGAGATATCAGCCAATTCTCTGGTTCCGGAACCGGTTGTGCACGCCACATGGTGCGGTTGCGCTCAAAAGTGGGCGCGCCCGCATAGGGTTTTCTGATGGAGTCTTGCTATGGATGATCGGTACGGATCAGATGTACTGGCCACGGGCTGGCGACAGCGGGGAAATCCCCGGGTCGCGAAGGTGGCCGCTGAGCTGGATCTCGTTGTTGAGGTCGCTGACGACGGCTACTGCGGTGCTGTCACCAAAGCGAATGCGCGTGAGGTGGAGCTCGAAGACCGAGTCGGCCGAAAGCGCCTTTTCCCGTTGGGTCATGGGTTTTTGATCGATGGCAAGCCCGTTGAACTGATCGCACCGGCACCAACCGTGTCGCGCCAGCCGACGAAGCGCACCGCTTCGGGGTCGTTCGCGCCGGCCGACCAGCGTGCACGTGTAGCGCTGCCCAGCCGCATCTTGGTTGAGGGCCGCCACGACGCGGAGCTGGTTGAAAAGGTGTGGGGTGCCGACCTGCGCGTTGAGGGCGTTGTTGTCGAATACCTGCAGGGCATTGATGTGCTTGATGAGGTTTTGCGCGAAGCGCCCCCGAGCGCAACAAGCCGCTACGGCATTCTCGTTGACCACCTGGTTCCGGGTTCCAAAGAGACCCGCATGGTGGAACAGTTCATGCGAGGCCCGCACGGACGGTTCATGAAGTTTGTCGGCCACCCCTATGTCGATGTTTGGCAGACGGTGACGCCGAAGGCCATGGGCATTGCGGCGTGGCCGCAGATTCCGCGCGGGATTGAGTGGAAGGTGGGCATTTGCCAGGCCTTCGGTTGGCCGCATGCTGATCAGGCCGACATTGCCGCTGCCTGGCAACGCATTTTGAGTCGCGTCACAACTTTTCGTGATCTCGAGCCATCGCTGATCGGGCGCGTGGAAGAGCTGATCGACTACGTAACCGCGCCGGAATAGCGCTGCTATCGGCTGAGCTTTGTGAGCCGTGAGTTCGCGACTTGGCGGGTGCTCTCGTAGCCTTGATGGGTGTCTGATGCTCCTGAACGCCGCTTTCGTGAAGAACCTGTCTCCTTTGTTCGCCGTTCTGGCCGCATGTCTGACGGTCAAGAAGCCGCATGGGAGACGCTGAGCGACACCTACATGTTTCCGGTCGAGCGTGACGCTGCGGCAACCAGCGTGCACCCTGACCAGCGCCTGAACCCGACCGAGTTCTTTGGTCGCGATGCTGAACTGATCGTTGAGATTGGTTCTGGCCAGGGCCACGCGATTATTCACGCAGCCACGCAGGCTCCGGAGAAAAACTTTCTCGCCGTCGAGGTGTTCCGCGCGGGTCTTGCGCGCACGATGCTCGACGCCAACACCGCTGGTCTCACCAACGTTCGCGTCATTGAGGCGAACGCCCCCGAGGTGCTTGAACATCTACTGCCTGAGGGTTCGGTTTCTGAAGTGTGGGTGTTCTTCTCTGACCCGTGGCACAAGAAGCGTCACGCCAAGCGTCGCCTCGTGCGCCCGGGCTTCGGCCCGCTCGTCGCACGTGCGCTGAAAGACGGTGGCGTGCTTCGTCTCGCGACGGACTGGCAAGACTACGCTGACCAGATGGTTGAGGTGCTCGATGCTGAGCCTGACTTCGAGCGTGGATTCGAGGGGGAGTGGGCCGAGCGATTCGACGGCCGCATCCTCACCGCGTTCGAGAAGAAGGGCCTGCGCGTCGGCCGCGACATTCGCGACCTGACGTACATTCGCAAGGCCCGGTAGGGGGCGGCGCCGCGGGTTCTCCACCCCGCCGCGCCCTTCTTCCGCGCGGGCCGCATCCGTGGTTCCGGTTCCGGGCCCGTGGTTCCGTGCCTGTGGTTCCGGTACCGTGCCCGTGGTTCCGTGCCCGCGCCGCTGGTTCCGCAACCACCTGCTGACCTTCGTGAGTCACCGAATGTCGAACGAGCGCATCGGCGGTGGCATCAAAACGCCAGGTTTGCGGGGTATCCCCGGAGTTTGTTCGACATTTGGTGAGTGTGGGGTGAGCTGAGGGCTCCGGAACCATGAGGCGGCCGACAAGCACGCGGCGGCGGGCGCATGGCGGGGACACGCCCGGGCTACCGCCCTGGCGCGAGCTGGCGTGGGCGCGGGCTCGCGGGTGATAGTCTCGATCGGTACGCCTCTGTAGCTCAGTGGATAGAGCGCCGGTTTCCGGTACCGTAGGTCGCAGGTTCGACTCCTGTCAGGGGCACAATGGGATGTACGCGTAACCACCGTGTGTACGTCCGCATAACCTCGTAGTGAAAAAGAATCCCGTCCGGTTGGACGGGATTTTTTGGTTTGTGGCTCGTCTTTGGAGCTGCGAGTCTGTGTTTTCGGGTGTTTTGGTCGGTTGGCCGCGTGAGCGCGCGGTTAATGGACGCGGAAAGCCCTGCGTCGCCTGTTTTTGGGCAGGCTGGCGCAGGGCTTTGTTAGCGTATGTGGATTGCGGTGTGCTTTAGGTGCGCAGTGGTGAGTTCTGTGGGCGGAGGCGGCCTCGGCCGCGTTCCTGTTCGTGAATGCGCTGTGCGGTACTGGAGCGGCGCGTGCGGTTTTTCTGAGCTTCGGGTGCCGACTGTTTGTCGGCGGAGCTAGGTGTACGCTCGGCTCTCTTGTTGATGAAGTCACTGATTTTCTTGATGTTTGCGGCGACGACGGTAATGGTGGCGAGCAAGAATTGGGCGGTGGCTCCGCGGAGGCAGGGTCGGCGGGGGTCAGCGAGATTGAATGTCGCGCCGTCTTTTAGGTAGGCGTTGAAGCCTTCGACGGTGTTGCGGCCGTGACCGTAGTGAGCCTGCCATTCTTCGGACCGGTACTGGTAATGCTGGGCGTGTTTTGCGCCGGCTTCGAGGGGGATGGCGATGCTGGACTTGTTGCTGCAGACGCGGGGAAGTTCTTTGGGCGGGTTCGTGATGACGGTGAGGGCGACCTTACCGGCGGGGATGGCAGAGACGCGTCGCGTCGAGGCCGCGCAGGTGGCTGTGGCGGAAGGCCCGACTGCTGGGCACATCATCGGGGTTGTGCCGCGCGTATCCATCTTTTCTTTTGCGCCGAGGAGGTAGGGGGCGCGTGCTTCGGTGTCTCGGCGTCGTTGCAACGCGATTTCACGTGCTCGTGCGACGCGCTCGCGGCACGGTCTGTTCAGGTCGGTGGCGTCTTCGGCGCTGCGGGTGACATGTGACGCGTTGACGAGTTGCTTTGGCATTGCGGGGCAGTACCAGGAGCCTTCGACTTGGATGGCGCCGCCGTGTGTGGCCTGGAATGTCAACTACGGGTAGATGATGGCCGGGTTTGGCGTCGACGAGGAAGTCGCGTTGGCACGGGACAAAGGTCACGTGGCGATCTGGATCAACTTCAGGAGGCCCGATAATCGATGGCGCGCTGACCCGATCCCGTATTGATGTGCGTCTCCATGCCGGGCGCGATGTCGGTGTTGTGTGCAGCCACCGCGATCCACGTGTCTTCTCGCCGCTCCAGCACAAACGTAAAGACGCCATTGCGAGGCCCCGCCACTTCGCCGGCGGGAGCCACCTGACCGACGATGTGCCAGCGTGAGTGAACCACCGCAGCGCTTTCGCCGAGCATGCGCACCCTGGGCGCGCCCATCGTGATCACCGACCCCGTGAATATCGTCGAGAATCCGTAGGCGTGTGCCTGGCGAATGCTCCCGCGGTCGTGCCACCACAACCCGACAACGTTCACGAACTCCGCATCCTCGGCAAACAGCGCGGCAAGGGCATCGGCGTCGCCTGCGTTCCATGCGCGCTCCCATCCGGTGACCACGTCGACGGGTGAATGCATGATGGCCTCCAGGGGGTGCGGAACCATTCCATCGTATGCAGAAAAGGGCGTCGCTCCGGGGTTGCCAAAGAAGTACCCCTGACCTCATGTTTTCGCGGCACAATAGGCCTCAACTGCGACTCGCCGTGAGTCGCCAATCGAGGGGATCAATGATGATGACCCAACCGCCCAACCCTGACCAGCCGCCGTCTGGGCCTGAGCAATCGCGACAGCAACCAGGGCACCCTCCGCAATCGTGGCCACAGCAGCCACCTCCTCACCAGCACCCCCAACCACCCCGCCCCGAGTCGACGTTGGAGCACCCGGCCGATGTCGGCGCTCCGGCCCCGCCGGCGCGGGCGAAGAAGACGAGCCGTCTTGAATCCAATTTCGGGGTCACGCTGGCCGTCTTGCTTGGTATTGCTTCTATCGTGACGGCGTGGGCGTCATTTCAAGCCTCCCTCTACGACGGAAAGATGGCGGAGAAGAACGCATTGGCGGGCATCCTCGCCGCTGAGGCCGAGTCGATGTATCTCGAAGCGAACTCCACGTTCTTGACCGATGCCGCCACTTTCTCTCGCATCACCGAGCTGACGGTGCAAGAAGAATACGGCGATAGCTACACCGCCGATATCGCGAGGGAGACCCTCACCGTTCTGCTCTTCCAATCGGTGTCAGACGACTTACTTGCCGCGATCGATTGGTCAAACGCCGAAAACGACCTCAATCCGGAGTCCTATGTCTCGCCGCAAGAGAGTGACGAGTACCTCGCCTCCCTGTTCTCCGGGTATACCGATACGAAACAGGCTGCGAATCAAGCGATCGCTGATGCCGCCGTCTACAACGAACTCGGCGATCAACTGACGCTCGCCACCGTGATGCTGGCGATTTCGCTGTTCCTCTACGGCATTGCAGCCGTCGTTAAGTCTTTCGATCTGCGGCTCATTCTCGCGGCCATTGCGACGCTGGTGACACTGGTTGCCTCAGCCATCTGCATTTTTGTCATCATGCAACCATCGCCCTAGACGCATCAGCAGTTGCACGAGGATGGGTAGATAAACGCGCGAACTGTCGCTATCTTCAGGGCATGACAGGGGGACGCAGACTCATCACAATCGGAATGGTCGCCATTATGGGCGTCACGATGCTGTCCGGATGCATGTCTGCACAAATTCCCGAACCTTCAAGTGGCGCAAAGCCGCCAGCCACATCACAACCGGCGAACACGAACACTGACAAGCCGACAGCGCCAGCGACAAAACCGACGCAGAGTTCCAGCGGGGCCTACGACGGCTGGGAGACGTTTGAACCGTGCGGGCATGAATACGGCGTTAAGTGGGAATGGGTTGACGGCTTCCCGGCAGGGGAGATGGAAGACAACGGCCTGTATCCAGACTGCGCCGAGCTGTGGCTTACATCGCGAGGGTCGTCGGAGTCGCTCCTTACCGCGATGGTGGACTTTGTGCCCGCCGAGAAGATCTGGGCTCTTGGGGAATCCCTCGAAGCCTCGGGCTACGTTCTCACCCACTCATCGTTTGATCCCGCCGTGCCGCCAGACGAGGCATACTACGGAACCAACGTCTATTACCTCGACGGCAACGACGGCGCTGACGCCACGGGGGTGGCCATCGAGGTCTACGGCGAGGTTGAGCACAACGACTCGTTTCAGGTCTACATCGACTACTTCTCGCCAGAAACACGCATGCATCAATAGCGACACATCATCGCGCACCGGAACCACAAAAGAGTGTGAAAGGATCGTGCGGTGACTCGCTTGGTACGGTGCTCGATGGTGCAGGAGGTCGGCCCCAACGTCGACATGATTTTCTCGATCGCTGTGCACCCCTCGCATCGCATTGAGAGCGAGTCTTTGACGTTCACGATGGCGGGCGAAGCCGTGCCAGTTCGCGAACTTATCAACGTCGACGGTGGTCGTTTGCACCGTGTTGTGGCACCCGGCGGCCTGCTCGATATCGAGTACGAAGCAACAGTCGGCTATCCTGCCGCGCCAGAGCCGTTCACCGAGATCGGGCTCATGCAGTATCAGCGCCCGAGCCGGTACGCCGAATCTGACGTGCTGTTTCGTCACGCGCGCTCCCTCTTCACCGGGCTCACTGGTTCCGCTCTGCTGCATGCCGTCGCCGAATACGTCAATACGACGCTGACCTACTCGCCAGCAAACACCACGCCCACCGACTCGGCTGTGACGACACTTAACACCGCGCACGGCGTGTGCCGCGACTTCTCCCACCTCACGATCGCGTTGCTGCGGGCGATGGACGTGCCCGCCCGCTATGTCGCGTGCTATGCGCCCGGCCTCGTGCCGATGGATTTCCACGCGGTCACCGAAGCTTTCGTCGAGGGGGCATGGCACGTTGTTGACACAACAGGGCTCGCTGACCCGACGCACCTCGTGCGCATCGCCTCTGGGCGTGACGCAGCAGACTGCGCCTTTCTGACGTTCCATGGTGGTTCCGCCCGTCTCAAGCGCATGCGTATTGACGCCTGGCTGCAGTCCGGCGACGAGCGCATCGATCCCTCGCCGCACGCGTACGACCGCACGCAACTGGCACGGATCTGTTGACGCGGAACCAGGGCGTCGGCCGCAGGTAGCGACGGCTTAGAATGGAAAGACTATGAGCCCTGCAGATCTTTCCTCCGCCCTTCTCGCCGTCGTCGCCCCGATCGTGCGTCAGCGACCGGGCGGTGAAGACCTGCTGTTGACCCCGGATGACATCATTCTGGAGCGTCCGAAGAACCGTGACCACGGTGACTGGTCGACCAACATCGCCATGAAGCTTGCCAAGCGCGTCGGCATGAACCCGCGCGAGCTGGCGCAGGGCATCGCCGATGAGGCTGTGAAGCTTGACGGCATCGCTTCCGTTGATGTGGCTGGCCCCGGCTTCATTAACCTGCGTTTGGACGCTGCCACCGCCGGCCAGCTGGCGCACACGATTGTGACCGCCGGTGCGGCCTTCGGAACCAATGACTCGCGCGTTGGTGAGAACATCAACCTCGAGTTCGTGTCGGCAAACCCGACCGGCCCGATTCACCTCGGTGGCACGCGTTGGGCAGCCGTCGGTGACTCGCTCGCCCGTCTGCTGCAGGCCAGCGGTGCACAAGTGACGCGGGAGTACTACTTCAACGACCACGGTGCGCAGATCGACCGCTTCGCGCGCTCACTTGTCGCCAGCTACCTCGGCGAGCCGACGCCGGAAGACGGCTATGGCGGGGAGTACATTTCTGACATCAAAGACCGCGTTGTCGCTGGCTACACTGGCGACCTGTCGACGCTGAGTCCCGAGGACCTTCAGGAAGCCTTCCGCCACGAGGGCGTCGAGCTGATGTTCACCGACATTAAGACCTCACTGCACGAGTTCGGCGTCGACTTCGACGTGTACTTCCACGAAAACGAACTGCACGAAACCGGTGCCGTCGAGCGCGCGATCCAGCGCCTCAAGGATGCCGGTCACATGTTCGAGCAGGATGGCGCGCTGTGGCTGCGTTCCACCGACTTCGGTGACGATAAAGACCGCGTCGTCATTAAGAGCGACGGCAACCCCGCCTACATTTCGGGTGACATCGCCTACTACCTGAACAAGCGCGAGCGTGGCTTTAACCGGTGCATCATCATGCTCGGTGCCGACCACCACGGCTACGTGCAGCGCCTGATGGCGATGACCGCAGCGTTCGGCGATGAGCCCTACGTCAACCACCAGATCCTCATTGGTCAGATGGTCAACCTGGTGCGTGACGGTGAAGCCGTTCGCATGTCGAAGCGTGCAGGCACCGTCGTCACTCTCGAAGACCTCGTGGAAATTGTTGGCGTTGACGCTGCCCGCTACGCGCTCGTGCGCTCCAGCACCGACTCGAACCTCGACATTGACCTCGATCAGCTGCAGAAGCGCACCAACGACAACCCGGTGTTCTACGTGCAGTACGCCCACGCCCGCACGCACAACGTGGCTCGCAACGCCGCAGACTCCGGCGTTGACCGTTCCGTCTTCGCACCCGAGACGCTCACGCACGAGACGGAAGCTGCCCTCCTCGGCGCACTGCAGGAGTTCCCGCGGGTGGTTTCGTACGCCGCAGAATCCCGCGAACCGCACCGCGTTGCCCGCTACCTCGAAGAGGTTGCCGGTCTCTACCACCGCTGGTACGACAACTGCCGTGTCACGCCGCAGGGCGATGACCCCATCGAGCCGGTGCACCACACCCGCCTGTGGCTGAATGACGCCGCAGGCCAGGTGCTGCGCAACGGTCTGACCCTCCTCGGAGTCAGCGCGCCAGAGCGCATGTAACTGAATCTCACGAAGGGGCCAGGCGAGTCGTCTGGCCCCTTCGTCGTCCCCACCGTGTTCCGCTCACCGAGTCGGTACGCGTCATGCGATTCAAGCCGGTATCTCATCTGTCCTAGACTTGCTTCACCTGCGCGTGAGTGCACACTCCGCATCGGCCCCTCCCACGATTGGTAGCCCGTGTCATCCGCTATGCCCGCGACCTTTGCCCCTGACTGGCTGGCTGTGCCCGCCGATGTCAACGAGTTGCCTGCACAGGTCTGGCCCCGCCGCACGAAGCGCAGCGAATCCGGTGACATCACCGTGGGCGGCGCGACCGCAACGGAGCTCGTCGCGAAGCATGGAACCCCGGTGCTCGTTCTCGACGAAGCTGAGGTGCGTGACCGCGCAGCCGAGACAGTAGCCGCGTTCCAGACGGCGGCCGCCGCACACAACGCTGACGTCACGGTGTACTACGCGGGCAAGGCGTTCCTCTCGACGCACATCGCTCGGTGGATGCTCGAGGCCGGACTCAACGTCGACGTCTGCTCCGGTGGCGAACTCGCCGTCGCGCTCGCGGCAGGTGCCCCGCCCGCTCGCCTCGGCTTTCACGGCAACAACAAGTCCGATGCTGAAATCGCCCGTGCGGTGACTGTCGGCGTCGGAACCATCATCATCGACTCCCGCGAAGAGGTTGACCGCGTTGCCGAAGCAGCCGCGGCAGCCGGGACCCGCCAGCGCGTGCTCGTACGAGTCAACAGCGGTGTGCACGCGGAGACCCACGACTTTTTGGCAACCGCTCACGAAGACCAAAAGTTTGGCATCACGCTGGCTGACGCGCCCGCCGTGGTCGCCGCGATCCGCGCTCACGCGTCGCTCGAGTTCCGGGGCCTGCACTGCCACATCGGTTCGCAGATCTTCGGAGCCAGCGGATTCCGCGAGTCTGCGCGCCGCGTTGTGGCAGCTCACGCCGATCTGCTGGCCGGGGGAGAGATCCCCCAGCTAAACCTTGGCGGCGGCTTTGGCATCGCCTACACCTCTATCGATGACCCGGCCCCGATCGCCGACCTGGCACGCGACATCGTCGACGCTGTTGCCGATGAGTGCGCTACCCGCGGCATCGCCATTCCGCACCTGTCGTTTGAACCGGGTCGCAGCATCGTCGGAACAGCTGGCGTCACCCTGTACCGCGTCGGAACCACAAAAGAAGTCACCGTTGACACCCCTGAGGGCGAAAAGGTGCGCCGCTACATCAGCGTCGACGGCGGCATGAGCGACAACGCACGTACCGCGCTGTACGGCGCGCAGTACTCGGCCCGCCTTGCCAACCGCACCTCTGGTTCCGCCCCGCAGCTCTCTCGCGTTGTCGGCATGCACTGCGAATCTGGCGACATCGTTGTCGACCACGAGTACCTGCCAGCTGACGCGACGCGCGGTGACGTCGTCGCGGTGCCAGCAACCGGCGCATACTGCGCGGCGCTGGCAAGTAACTACAACCACGTTCCCCGCCCGCCCGTCGTCGCCGTGCGCGATGGCGAATCCCGAATCTTGGTGCGCGGCGAAACGATTGATGATCTGCTGGCGCGTGACGCTGGCGCAGATGAAGGAGAAGCATGATCGACTACCGACGATTGCGTGTTGCCCTGCTCGGTGCTGGAGCCGTAGGGTCACAGGTCGCCGGACTCCTGCTCAAGCACCGCGCTGAGCTCGCAGACCGTGCCGGAGCAGACCTCGAACTGGTGGGTATCGCCGTTCGTGACACCACCGCACCACGCGATGTGGAGCTGCCGCAGGAACTGTTCACGACCGACGCCGAGTCACTGATTCTTGGTGCCGACATTGTGATCGAGCTGATGGGTGGCATCGAGCCTGCCCGCAGCAACATTCTTCAGGCCATCAACTCCGGTGCTGACATCGTCACCGCAAACAAGGCGCTGCTGGCCACCCACGGCTCGGAGATTTTCGACGCTGCCGATCAGGTCGGCGCATCGGTGTACTACGAGGCGGCTGCCGCTGGCGCAATTCCGATCATTCGCCCGCTGCGTGACTCGCTTGCCGGGGACCGCGTCAACCGCATCATGGGCATCGTCAACGGCACCACGAACTACATCCTTGACCGGATGGACACCGAGGGTGCCGACTTCGGCGACGTGCTGAAGCAGGCGCAGGAGTTGGGCTACGCAGAAGCCGACCCGACCGCCGACATTGAGGCGTACGACGCCGCGCAAAAGGCGGCGATCCTCGCAAGCCTGGCGTTTCACACGACGGTGCCGCTTGAAGCTGTGCACCGCGAGGGCATCACGTCGATTGACGCCGCCATGATTGAGTCGGCGCGCAAGGCCAACATGGTCATCAAGCTTCTCGCGGTATGCGAGCGCCTTGCCGGTACTGACGACGAAGGCGAATCGATTTCGGTGCGCGTGTACCCGGCGCTGATTCATCGCTCGCACCCGCTCGCCAGCGTGCACGGCGCCAACAACGCTGTTTTCGTTGAGGCGGAGGCCGCTGGATCGTTGATGTTCTACGGCGCAGGCGCCGGTGGCGTGCAGACCGCATCGGCTGTGCTCGGTGACGTTGTTTCGGCCGCCCGCCGCCACGTTGCTGGCGGTGTCGGCGTCGGTGAGTCGACCCGCGCCAACCTGCCCATTGTTCCGATCGGCCGCGTCACCACGCGCTACCAGGTCACGCTCGAAGTCACTGACGAAGCGGGCGTTCTCGCGACCGTCGCGAGCATCCTGAGCGATGGCGGCGTCTCGGTTGCCACAGTTGAGCAGTCGGTTGAGCCGGGTGGCGGAACCGCACGCCTGGTGATCGGCACGCACACGGCGCAGGAGTCGCACTTGAGCAGCACCGTTGAAGCGTTGGCTGCCAGCGCTGTGGTTCGTCGCGTGGTCTCGGTGCTACGCGTTGAAGGAGACTGACGTGATCGGACGCACCGTTGCTGTGCGGGTACCCGCGACGAGCGCCAACCTGGGTCCGGGCTTTGACACCCTCGGCCTCGCGCTGAGCGTGTACGACGAGCTCACGGTTGAGGCGGCGCCCGCGGGCGTTCTCGAAATCGACGTGACTGGTTCCGGTGCCGACGATGTTCCGCGCGATGCATCGCACCTCGTCGTGCGTGCCATCGCGTACACGTATGAGTCCGTCGGGCGCACGATGCCTGGCCTGAAACTCACCGCGCACAACGTCATTCCGCACGGTCGCGGTATGGGGTCATCTGGTGCCGCAGTTGTCGCAGGCATTTTGGCAGCCAAGGGGCTTCTCGAAGGCGACATCGCCTTCAGCGACGAAGACCTGTTGCGTATCGCCACGGAGATGGAAGGCCACCCAGACAACGTGGCGCCTGCGCTGTTTGGTGGTCTGACGATCGCCTGGACAACGCCAGACGGTCCGATGCACAAGAAGCTGCTCGTGCACCGCGGTGTCTCGCCACTGGTATTCGTGCCTGACTACACCATGTCGACGAAGCTGGCTCGTAGCCTGCAGCCCGACTCGGTGCCGCGTGAAGATGCCGTCTTTAACGTGTCGCGTTCGGCGCTACTGATTGCGGCACTGACGCAATCACCTGAGCTGTTGTTGGCAGCGACCGAAGACAGGCTGCACCAGGACTACCGCGCGCAGGCAATGTTGCCGACGATCGCGCTGGTGCAGGCGCTGCGTGCTGAAGGGTATGCGGCGGTGGTGTCGGGGGCGGGCCCCTCGGTGCTGGTTTTGGCAGACGGCCCTGGTAAACGTCAGGCCGCAGCGGAAATCGCAAACAACGTTTCTGGCGCGACATGGGAGCCACTCATGCTCGCCGTCGATTTTAAAGGTGGTACAGTGAGGGACGTAACGGGGGATTCCGCGCTCACTGCGTGATCTGACCCCCATCGCAATCTGCGAACCTCTGCACTACCCCTGGAACACCAGACTTCGTCGTGTGTCGAGAAGGCTGTAGGCAGATGAAAGCTAATCCCAATTAGAGGAGAACTCGTGGAGTCAAACTCCGAGATCGAAACCACACCTGCGGCTCCGCAGGTGGCAGCAGAAGCTGCACCCGTGAAGAAGCGTGCACCGCGGCGTGCATCAACCGCCACGGTAAAGACCACAGAGGCAACGGCAGAGGCACCGGCCGCTGACGTGGCGTCGGCCCCCGCGGCTGAGGCTACGGCTGCTGCGCCTGCCGCATCGGACGCATCGGGCGAGGCTCCGGCCAAGGCACCGCGCAAGCGTCCCGTGCGTAAGACGGCCGCCAAGGCAACCGTAGATGCTGAGGCCCCGGCCGCTGACGCTCCGGTAGCGGAGGCTTCGGCCGACGCAACGGATGCTCCTGCAGCTCCGGTGAAGCGCGCAACGAAGGCGTCGGCTGCTGCCGCTGCTGCCGCTACGACCGACGCTCCTGCTGCTCCCGCAACGGAAGCCGCGACGGATGGTGCCGCAACCGAAGAAGCCGCACCGGTGAAGCGCCCGACGCGTTCACGCAAGAAGCCGGTCGCTGCCGAGACCTCCGAAGCTCCCGCTGACAAAGCGGCCGAGACGGCACAGGCATCGGCGGACACATCGGCCGATGCTCCCGCTGAGTCGAGTGCGGAGACGACTGCCACTGACGGAGAGCACGCATCGACTGATGGCAGCGACTCCGAAGGCAACCGCAGCCGCAGCCGTAGCCGCAACCGCAATCGCAACCGCAACGAGCGTGACGGCGGAAGCAATGGTTCCGGAACCAACAACAACGGTTCCCAGAACAACGGCGCTCAGAACAACAGCGGCCAGACCAACGGCGGCAACGACCGCAACAACAGCAACAACCACCAGGACGACGAGGGCGGCTCAAACCGCAACCGTCAGCGCAACAAGCGCCGCACGAACACGCAGAACGACGAGTTCGAGCCCGAGATCGGCGAAGACGACGTTCTGATTCCGATCGCCGGTGTGCTTGACGTTCTCGACAACTACGCGTTCGTGCGTACGTCGGGTTACCTGCCAGGCACGAGCGACGTTTATGTTTCGCTCGGTCAGGTAAAGAAGTACAACCTGCGCAAGGGTGACGCCATCGTCGGTGCGATCAAGCAGCCGCGCGAGGGCGAGCAGTCCGGACGTCAGAAGTACAACGCGCTGGTCAAGGTTGACTCGATCAACGGCCTTTCGGTCGAAGACGCAGCCAACCGCGTGGAGTTCGGCAAGCTGACGCCGCTGTACCCGCAGGAGCGCCTGCGCCTGGAGACGGGTGCGGAGAAGCTCACGCAGCGCATTATCGACCTCGTTGCTCCCATCGGAAAGGGCCAGCGTGGCCTGATCGTTGCGCCGCCGAAGGCCGGTAAGACGATCGTGCTGCAGCAGATTGCGAACGCGATTGCCACGAACAACCCCGAGGTTCACCTCATGGTCGTGCTCGTAGATGAGCGCCCCGAAGAGGTCACCGACATGCAGCGCACGGTGAAGGGTGAGGTCATCGCCTCGACCTTTGACCGTCCGGCTGAAGACCACACCACGGTTGCTGAGCTTGCCATTGAGCGCGCGAAGCGTCTCGTTGAGCTCGGCCGCGACGTCGTCGTGCTGCTCGACTCGATTACGCGCCTTGGTCGTGCATACAACCTGGCTGCTCCCACCTCGGGTCGCGTGCTTTCTGGTGGCGTTGACGCTTCGGCGCTGTACCCGCCGAAGCGCTTCTTCGGTGCTGCACGCAACATCGAAAACGGTGGCTCGCTGACGATTCTTGCGACCGCGCTCGTGGAGACTGGTTCCAAGATGGACGAGGTCATCTTCGAAGAGTTCAAGGGCACGGGCAACTCTGAGCTGCGCTTGAGCCGTCAGCTTGCTGACAAGCGCATCTTCCCGGCCGTCGACGTCAACGCGTCGTCCACCCGCCGTGAAGAAATGCTGCTCTCGCCCGACGAGGTCAAGATCACGTGGAAGCTGCGTCGCGCCCTTGCGGGTCTCGACACGCAGCAGGCCCTCGAGGTCGTGCTCGGCAAGCTCAGCGACACTCAGTCAAACGTTGAGTTTTTGGTGCAGATGCAGAAGTCGATGCCGGCTCCGGCTGGCGGCGCATCGCACGCTCACGAGAACAACATTCGCTAATGTTCGAGTCTGTTCAGGCCCTTCTCGACGAGCACAAGCTTGTCGAGAAGGAACTGTCTGACCCTGAAGTTCACGCCGATGCTGCGCGCGCTAAGCGCGTCAACCGTCGCTATGCCGAGCTGAACAAGATCGTGCACGCGTACGACGCATGGAACGCAGCCGGTGACGATCTGGAAGCCGCGCGCGAGCTGGCGAAGGAAGACGAGGCATTTGCCGAAGAGCTTCCGTCGCTGGAAGAGGGGCTGGCTCAGGCGCAGGAAAAACTGCGCCGACTGCTGATCCCGCGCGACCCGGATGATGCGCGCGACGTGATCATGGAGATCAAGGCTGGTGAAGGTGGCGCCGAAAGCGCCCTGTTCGCCGCCGATCTGCTGCGCATGTATTCGCAGTATGCGGCACACCGCGGCTGGAAGACCGAGCTACTTGAGCACAACGAAAGCGACCTAGGCGGCTACAAGGACGTTCAGATCGCGATCAAGGGCAACTCCACTGACCCTTCGCAGGGCGTGTGGGCGCACCTCAAGTACGAGGGTGGCGTGCACCGCGTGCAGCGTGTGCCTGCGACCGAGTCGCAGGGCCGCATCCACACGTCGACGACGGGTGTGCTGGTGTTCCCTGAGGTTGACGAGCCCGAAGAGATTCACATCGACCAGAATGATCTGAAGATCGACGTGTACCGTTCGTCTGGCCCCGGTGGTCAGTCGGTGAACACGACCGACTCGGCCGTTCGAATCACGCACGTTCCCACCGGAATTGTGGTGTCGATGCAGAACGAGAAGAGCCAGCTGCAGAACCGTGAAGCCGGTATGCGTGTGCTTCGTGCCCGCTTGCTCGCACGTCAGCAGGAAGAACTTGCGGCGGCGGCGTCTGACGTCCGCAAATCGCAGATTCGTGGCATGGACCGTTCCGAGCGCATCCGCACGTATAACTTCCCGGAGAACCGCATCGCGGATCACCGCACCGGATACAAGGCGTACAACCTGGATCAGGTGTTGGACGGCGCGATCGAACCGATCATCGAGTCGTGTATTTCGGCCGATGAAGAGGAGCGCCTCGCCGCTATCGGCGACAACGACTAAGTGAGGGTGCGGTGAGGTACGAAGACGTGATGCGCGCCGTGGTGCGCGTGCCCGTCATGTGCCTCATCGCACTGGCTTTGTCGATCGTGGGCTACAGCTTGCGCTGGTATTCGCTCGTCATCGTGATGATGGTGCTGGTCGCCATTGTGCTTGCTTTTCCGGCGTGGTCTGGCGCGATCGTTTCCCGCATGTGGAAATGCCCATCGTGCGGCAAACCCCTGCCGATCAGCTTCCGCTTTGGTCTGGTTTTGCCCGCTGAAGTGACGTACTGCCCCCTCTGCGAGCACTCCCTCCGCGCACCCCTCGACGCCCCCTAGCTCGAGGTTCCGCCGCATCTGGTGTCGCGCTCGACGGCGGCGAGGTTCCGCCGCATCTGGTTCCTTTTCGGGGCGAGCGGAACCAAAGCCGCGCGCCCCTAGCCCTCGTACCAGAGAGGCGGGTGGGGGAGCGGTCCGCGGGCTTGCTCGAGAACTTCGGCGAGAGCAAACAGCGCCTCTTCGCCACCCGGGTGCCCAACGAGTTGTACAGAGACGGGTTGGCCTGTCGCCGACATCGTCACCGGCACCGAAATCGCCGGAAGCCCGGCCACATTGACCCAGCTCGTGTACGGCGCGTACTGCACCTGTTGGGTGAAGTTCTTTTCAGCGTCTTCGGCATCGAACCAGCCGATCGGACGCGGCGACTGCGCGATCACCGGCGTCAGAACCGCATCGTAATCGCGGAACGCGCCGATTGTCTGCTTCTCAAAAACACGAGCGGCAGCCAGCGCTGACAGCACGTCTTCGGATGAGAGCGCACGACCCTCATCGATGAGCCAGCGCGTGATCGGCTCGACGTTTGCCAGGTCGGCGCCATGCACCGGAATACGGGCGGCGCTGGATCGCCACAGCGTGCGAAACAGGTCGGCGTATCCGACTGGCTGCCAGCGTGCCTCCGAAACATCAGCGGCGCCAGCCAACACGTCAGCCGCCCACGCCACAGCTGCCGCGGCATCCGCGTCAAGCGTGATCTCGGTGTCGTCGTCCCACGGTGACACCGTCGTCACGCCTACGCGGAGTGTGGTGGGCAACGGAACCTCGGGTGCCGCAACAGCGTAGGGGAGCGGTGCAAGTGAGCGCATCACGCCATAGAGAAAGCGAATGTCGCCGACGCTGCGTGCCAGCGGGCCAGAGACGGCGAGCCCATCGGCGGAGTCGAGACCGGAACCGAAGGGCATCCGTCCGCGGGAAGGTTTGAGTCCCACGACACCAACGGTTGCGGCGGGAATGCGAATGGAACCGCCACCATCTGACCCTGGCGCCCAGGGGAGCAGACCCGCGGCAACGGCGGCTGCCGCGCCGCCACTGGAACCACCGGCTCCGGTGGCAAGGTTCCACGGGTTGCGTGTTGGTGCAGATACGGCAGATTCGGTGTACCCGGTCATGCCGAACTCCGGCGTCGCCGTCTTGCCGAGGCTGACGCCGCCCGTCGCGTCTAGTGCTGTGACCAGCGGGTCAGAAGCGTCCGGGACGTAGGAGCGGAATGCGGCGGAGCCGTAGCGGGTCGCAATTCCTGCGCGTGCGGAGAGATCCTTGTCGGCGAACGGAACCGCCCAGAGCGGGCCGCGGGTAGCTTCGCGAAGAACCGTGTCGAGTCGCGCAAGCGCGGCGTCTGGAGTCACTTCGACGAATGCGCCGACCGTGTCATTGTGAGACGCGATGCGGCGCAGATAGTGTTCCGTGACGATGCGCGGCGAGGCCGAGCGCTGGTTGAGTTGCCGGGCGAGCCCGCGCGCAGAAATGTCATGGATTGCACTCATACTTCGAGCCTACGTGAGCACCACGGCGCCCCGACCCCGTGTGTCTCCACGGCGCCGCCACTGACCGCGAAACACAATCTGGTCGGCGAAACACCACGTGGTTCCATGTGTCTCGCCGACCAAAATGTGTCTCGCCGGTGTGGCAGGCTCGCAGACTGGCCGGAGCGGGAGCCGGCGGGGGCGCGGGGATTAAATGGAGTACTCGGGCGCCATGAGCGCCTTCGTGTCTTCGCCGGGGTGGCGGGGGCGCGCTTTCGCGGGAATGCCCACCAAGACCGACGCGGCCGGAGCATCCTTCGTCACAACGGCATTCGCGCCGATGACAGAGTGCGGCCCAATCACAATGGGGCCAAGCACCTTGGCGCCAGCACCGATGGCGACGCCATCGCCAATCGTGGGGTGGCGTTTGCCTGGGGCTGACGTGGTGCGACCGCCGAGGGTGACGCCGTGATACAGCATCACGTCGTCACCCACCTCAGCGGTTTCACCGATCACAATGCCTGCGCCGTGGTCGATGAAGAAGCGTCGCCCGATCGTCGCCCCCGGGTGAATCTCAATCCCGGTCAAAAAACGGGTGAACTGCGACCCTGCGCGCGCGAGAAAACGCACGTTGTGTCGCCACAGCCAATGGTTGACCCGGTGTGCCCAAATTGCATGCAAGCCCGGATAGAGAATCGCAATCTCCACCCCGTTTCGGGCGGCAGGGTCGCGAAGCTTCGCCGCCTGCAGGTCCTCACGGAGTCGAGAAATGATGCTCATGCATCAATCTTCGCGTAAATCCTCGAACAGGGCCGTCGAGAGGTAACGCTCGCCGGTGTCTGGCACGATCACAACGATCGTCTTGCCCGCATTCTCCGGACGCTTCGCAACCTCAAGTGCCGCCCAAATCGCCGCACCCGATGACATCCCGACCAATAGGCCTTCGCGTGCCGCGACTTCGCGGGCAACGCGCAACGAGTCGTCAAACTCAACATCGACGACCTCATCGATGACGCCGCGATCAAGAATCTCAGGCACAAAGTTCGGACCAATGCCCTGAATCTTGTGCGGACCAGGGTGCCCCTCGGTGAGGATCGGGGAGTCCTTGGGCTCCACTGCGATCACCTGCACGCCCGGAACCTTTTCTTTCAGCACCTGCCCCACACCGGTGATCGTGCCACCGGTTCCGATGCCCGCCACGAAAATATCCACGTTGCCCTCGGTGTCGCGCAGAATTTCTTCCGCGGTCGTGGTGCGGTGAATGGCCGGGTTCGCCTCATTCTCAAACTGGCGAGCCCAGATGGCACCAGGCGTGTTGGCGACGATCTGCTTGGCTTCTTCAACCGCGCCCGTCATACCCTTCGTCGGGTCAGTCAGCACGAGCTCAGCACCAAATGCCTTCAGCAGCAGACGGCGCTCCTTCGACATCGATGCGGGCATCGTCAAGATCACGCGGTAGCCGCGGGCCGCGCCGACCAGGGCGAGTGCAATGCCGGTGTTTCCCGACGTCGACTCGACCAGGGTGCCACGGGGCTTCAGATCTCCCGAGGCCTCTGCCGCGTTGACCAACGCGATACCGAGACGGTCCTTCACCGAGGATCCCGGGTTGTAATACTCGAGCTTGGCAAGCACGGTAGCGCCCACGCCCTCGGTGACAGCGTTCAGGCGAACGAGGGGAGTGTTTCCGAATGCCGTGGTGATATCGGCGTGGATTCCAGCCATGATTGCCCTTTCGTGGTGACGACAAATGCGGGTTCAGAATAGGGCGTCTCGCTGACCGGACGATAGGCATGTGACGAATTACGTCGTCGAAGGGCACGAGGCGCCGGAACCATTGGCCCCGTCGCGAAAAGCGCCGTCGGTAAACTGGGGACGATGACTGAGCAGCCAGCCTCCGATGCCACCGTTCCCGTCGTACTGGCGAATGCCCGTCAGACCCTCGCCGAAGCGGGCGTCGCCGACCCCGGCGTTGATGCAACATTGCTTCTCGCGCACGTGCTCGGCACGTCGCGCGGCGACATTCAGCTCAAAGAATCGCTGGGATATTCGCTGACCTCTGATGAGGGTGAAGCGTTTGCCGCGGTGCTGTCGCGCCGTGCCGCGCGCGAACCCCTCCAGCACATCACCGGGACAGCGCCGTTCCGTTACATGGAGCTGCTTGTCGGCCCCGGTGTCTTCGTTCCGCGGCCCGAGACGGAGATCGTCGCTCAGTATGCGATCGACGCGCTGTGGGCGGTGGCAAATCCTGCCCCTGTCGCCGTCGACCTCGGAACCGGATCCGGCGCGATCGCCCTCGCGATGGCCACCGAGGTTCCGCACTCCCGCGTCATCGCGGTCGAACGGTCCGTCGACGCACACGCGTGGGCTGCCAAGAACGTCGCGCATGTGGGTGCGACCAACATGGAACTGCGCAATGGCGATTTTGCCAGCGCGCTCGATGACCTTGCCGGAACCGTTGCGGTCATCGCTTCGAACCCGCCGTATGTGCCAGCCGAGGCGATACCGCGCGATCTCGAGGTTCGACTGTATGACCCGAAAGAGGCGCTTTACAGCGGCGCAGATGGTCTCGACGACATCCGCGTCATCAGTGGCGTGGGTCTGCGCCTTGGCTATCCAGGCTCAAGCATCGTGCTGGAACACGGGGAATGGCAGGGGGCGGATATCCGCGAAATCCTCACCGCGGACGGCTGGATGTCAGCGGCAACCCACCAAGATCTCACGATGCGCGATCGCGTAACCACCGCCGTTCACCCGTAATCGCCAGCCGCGCGCCCTAGAATAGCGAGGTCATGTCTTCCGTCTTTGACTGCCTCGATTCTTCCCAGCTCCTGCCTGCGATGCGTGCCGCGCGCACCACCATCGCCCGCGGCGAGCTCATTGTGTTGCCCACCGACACCGTTTACGGCGTTGGTGCTGATGCGTTTTCGCCCGCAGCGGTGAAGCGGCTGTTGGAGGCGAAAGGTCGTGGTCGCAACCAACCACCGCCCGTTCTCGTCGGAACCACGGACGCGATGCGTGCGCTGGTTGCCGAGGTGCCTGGTGAAGTGACCGCACTCGTCGAACGCTTTTGGCCGGGTGCGCTCACCATCGTGTTGCCAGCCCAGCCGTCGCTGACGTGGGATTTGGGTGACACCAAGGGCACGGTGGCCGTTCGTATGCCAGACAACGTGATCGCTCGCGAACTGTTGCAAGAGACGGGTCCGCTTGCGGTGTCCAGTGCCAACCTGACCGGACAGCCCGCCGCAAACACGGTGGCTGAAGCGCAGAACATGTTGGCCGAAAGTATCGGTGTCTATCTCGACGGTGGGCAGGCGGGGGCAGGCGTCAGCTCGACGATCATCGATGCCACCCAGCTGGTCACCGCAACCGAGGGCGACCGCATCGTGCGCGTTCTCCGTGAAGGCGGCGTTTCTCGCGCCCAGCTTCGTGAGGTGCTCGGAGACGTGCTGGAGCCGGATCCCGCGGCTGCGGAACCCGAAGCCGGCGGCACGTCTTGAGGCAGTACCTCTTCATCATCATTCTGACCGCCGCGGTGACCTTCATCGTCGGCTGGGTGGTGTGGCACCTGAGCCACCGGTTCAAGATTTACCCGGGCATTCGCGAACGAGACGTGCACACGACGCCGACGCCGCGCATTGGCGGCATCGCGATGTTCGTCGGAATCATGATCGCTATCGCGATCTCTAGCCAGGTTCCGTTCTTCGCGATCTTTTGGGAAAAGCCAACGGCCATTTGGGCCATCGTCATTGCATCGACGCTCATCGTTCTTGTCGGTATTGCCGATGATCTGTGGGATCTCGACTGGATGATCAAGCTCGCGGCACAGTTCATCACCGCGAGCATCATCGCTTACGGCGGCCTGCAGATCTATTACCTGCCGCTTGGTGGCATCACGGTGCTGTCGAGCTGGGTCCTGTTCGGCCTCACGGTGCTTGTCATCGTCGTCGTCATGAACGCGGTCAACTTCATCGATGGTCTCGACGGCCTCGTTGCGGGCGTCGTACTGATCTCGAACGTCGTGTTCTTCCTGTACTCCTACATGTTCGTGCGCGATTTTGGCACCTCGACGAACTCATCGCTCGCGACCTTCATCGCCGCCGCGATCATCGGTGCGTGCATCGGCTTCCTCCCACTGAACTGGCGCCCTGCACGCATGTTCATGGGTGACTCCGGTGCGCTGTTACTTGGCCTCTTGATGGCAACCAGTGCAATTGCGATTACGGGTGAGGCAAACCCCGAGGCGCTCAGCGACGCCATCAGTGATGACCGGCTGGGGGAGTCGCAGCTGCTCGGTGCATTCATTCCGATTCTGTTGCCGATCGTCGTCGTGATGCTGCCGCTCACCGACTTCGGCCTCGCTATCTTGCGCCGTTTGAAGGCAGGCAAATCGCCATTCGCACCCGACCGCAAGCACCTGCACCACCGCATGCTTGATCATGGCCACACCGCCATGGAAGCCGTGCTGATTTTTTACGCATGGACGGCAGTCGTCTGCCTGTCTGTGCTGCTTATGTACATTGCGACCCGTGAACGTTGGCCGGGGCTGTGGTGGGTTGGCGTCATCTTCGGCGTCGTCGGAATCCTTGCCTGCCTCGTCGTGACAATCATTCCGTCGCGCCGCCGCCCAACCCTCGCGCCCGACATGGAGGACGCCTCATGACCACGCCCGCACCCGTAGCGAGTAACCCCGTTCTGCGAATGACCCTCATCGTTGGCGGCATCGTCAACGCTGTCATCGCCGTTATCGCCGGCGTCGTCGGCTACCTGATCGCATCGCAGGATGGCATGTGGAGCGCCGTCGTCGGCGTGCTGTTTGGCTTCGTGTTTCTTGCTATTACCGCGGCGTCGATCTTGATCGCCAACCGGTGGAACGGAACCGATCTGTACGCCACGCTGTTCTTTGCCATTGTGTTGGGTGGCTGGCTGGTCAAGTTCGTGATCTTCCTTGTCGGGTTCTTCCTGATCAAGGATCAGCCGTGGCTGAACAGCCAAGTCTTCTACGTTGCGCTCGTCGTGACCGTACTCGCATCGCTCATCGTCGACGTCGTTGTCATGCAGAAAATGCGCATCCCGATTGAGATTGCACTGCCAGAAACGCTTGAGGAAGCGGGCGAACAAAACGACACGCCGCATGACTCAAAGCGAGAAGAAATTGACGGGTCAGATTCCCCGTCAAATGACCCTAAATAATCTTGCTCTCGATTCGTGAGAATTACGAAGTATTGCTAGGGTAGGAGAGTTCCCCTCGGCTGTGCGCAGTGCTCTGCACGCGACCTGAGCCGGGATGATCCAGTCTCACCCATCGTCGCAGCACATGTATGTTGCCCCGAAGTTGGAGCCGCACCGTTGAACCACGCCGCGAGTCTTATCGCCGCTGCCGCCGCTGAAGGCGATGGCTTCCACTCACCGTCGATTTGGGAATTCTTCCCTGCGCCGGTCTTCCAAATCGGTGAGCTGGTTATTACCCGCATTCACCTGATCCAGTTTTTCGCGACCGCCGTTGTCGTGTTGCTGCTGGTTCTTGGCACTCGCAAGATGCGCGTCGTTCCCGGCCGCTTCCAGTCGATTGTCGAGATGGGCCTTGACTTCGTGCGCGTCAACATCGCGCACGACCTCCTGGGTAAGAAGGACGGCAACCGCTTCCTTCCGATCCTCACCACGATGTTCTTCATGATCCTGTTCATGAACCTCACCGGTGTGATCCCCTTCATGAACATCGCCGGAACCTCGATCATCGCCGTTCCGTTGCTGCTCGCGGTGATCTCCTACGTGACGTTCATCTACGCGGGTATCAAGAAGAGCCCGCTGGGCTTCGTCAAGAACTCGCTGTTCCCGGCCGGTGTGCCCAAGGCGCTTTACCTGATCGTGACGCCGCTCGAGTTCATCTCGACGTTCATCATCCGCCCCGTCACGCTGACGCTGCGTCTTCTGATGAACATGATCGTCGGTCACCTGATGCTCGTCCTGTTCTTCGCGGCGACGCACTTCTTCTTCTTCTCTGCAGGGTCATGGTTCCCGATTCTTGGTGTCGGTACGCTGGCAGCCGGTTTCGCATACACCCTCTTTGAAATCCTGGTGGCTTTCCTCCAGGCGTACGTCTTCACGATCCTGACTGCGGTCTACATCCAGCTCGCAGTCGCGGAAGAGCACTGAGCGGAGCGGCATAAGCCGTTCCTCCCAACGAAAGGAAAAACCCCGTGGACGCAACTACGGTTCTCGCTGAAGTTACCGGCTCGATCTCGACCGTGGGCTACGGCCTCGCGGCAATCGGCCCCGCTATCGGTGTGGGTATCGTCGTCGGCAAGACGATCGAGGGTGTTGCACGTCAGCCTGAGCTGCAGGGTCGCCTGCAGGTCATGATGTGGATCGGTATCGCCTTCACCGAGGCGCTCGCCTTCATCGGTATCGCCACGCACTTCATCTTCGCCGCGTAATTCACTCGACTTCAGACAGGTAAGGAGACAGGATGCTTAACGCTCTTGTCCTAGCCGCAGAGGAAGCAGCGCCTAACCCGCTGATCCCCGCGTGGTACGACATCATCTGGTCGGCCGTCTGCTTCGTGATCATCCTCTTCGTTGTTTGGAAGGTTGCTCTCCCGAAGATGGCCGCGCTGCTCGACGCACGCTCGGCTGCCATCGAGGGCAACATTGCCAAGGCAGACGAAGCACAGCGCCAGGCGGAAGCCGCGCTGGAGGAGTACACGGCTCAGCTCGCTAGCGCGCGCAAGGAAGCGGGAGACATCCGCGACGCTGCACGCGAAGACGGCAAGAAGATCGTTGCAGAGGCAAAGGACGCAGCTTCCACTGAGGCAGCTCGCATCCAGGCCACGGCTCACGCGCAGATCGAGGCAGAGCGTCAGACCGCTCTCGTTTCGCTCCGTAGCGAGGTCGGCACGCTCGCTCTTGACCTCGCAGGTAACGTCATCGGCGAAACGCTCGGAGACGACAAGAAGGCTCAGGGCGTGGTTGACCGCTTCCTGGCTGACCTCGAGGCTTCTGAGAAGGCAACCCGATAATGGGTAGCGCTACCACTCAGGCACTCGCGGCGTCAGCAGTAGCTCTCGACGCGCAGACCGTTGATCTGAACACCGCACGCGAGCTGTTCGCAGCCGCCAACGTGCTCGGATCCTCGAAGCAGCTGGGCGGAGCGCTTGCTGACCCCACGGCTTCGGTCGAGTCGCGTTCGCAGGTCGTTGCAACCGTGTTCGGTGCGCAGTTTCAGCCGGCAACGGTTGCTGCACTGAACGCAGCGGTATCGCAGCGCTGGTCGAACGCCGATGATCTCGTCGCAGGTATCGAAGACCTCGCCGTGCGCGCGGCATCGCGCGCCGCAGAGGGAGTCGACATCGAAGGGGAGCTCTTCTCCGTGACGCGACTCATCGCAGACAACCCCGACCTTGAACTTGCTCTTGGCTCGCGCCTCGGTGCAAACGATGCAAAGGGCACGCTGGTAAGCACGCTCATTGCTGGCAAGGCAAGCGACGCGACAACGACCATCGTTTCGGCGCTGGTTCAGAACCCGCGTGGTCGTCGTGTGCGCGCAATGCTCTCGCACGCAATGGGTCTGGTCGCTCAGCAGCGTGGAGGTGTCGTCGCCACGGTGACGTCGGCTTCCGCACTGTCCGCTGACCAGCAAGAGCGCCTCACGGCTGCTCTGTCGAAGAGCTACGGCGGGCGTGTTTCGCTCAACGTCGTAATCGACCCCGCCGTTGTCGGAGGCCTGCGTGTGCAGATCGCCGATGACGTCATCGATGGCACGATTTCGTCGCGCATCGAGGACCTGCGCCAGAAGCTCGCAGGCTAAACGACTTCCCGCGAAAGCGGAGAATTTCGGGGCGTGAAGCCCCACAAAACGAAGGAAGACAATGGCAGACCTCTCCATCAGCCCCGACGTCATCCGTGACGCGCTGAAAGATTTTGTCGCCGCCTACGAGCCCGCAGGCGCTGCGGCGACCGAGGTTGGCACCGTCGTTGACGCTGCCGACGGTATCGCCCACGTTGAGGGCCTGCCCGGCGTCATGGCTAACGAGCTCGTTCGCTTCGGCGACGGCACCCTCGGCCTCGCCCAGAACCTGGACGAGAACGAGATCGGTGTTGTTGTGCTCGGCGAGTTCGCGGGCATCGTGGCAGGACAGGAAGTTACCCGTACGGGTGAAGTCCTCTCGGTTCCCGTCGGTGACGGCTACCTTGGCCGCGTCGTTGACCCGCTGGGTCAGCCGATCGACGGCCTCGGCGACATCGCATCCGAAGGACGCCGTGCGCTTGAGCTTCAGGCTCCTGGCGTTATGCAGCGTAAGTCGGTACACGAGCCGATGCAGACCGGTATCAAGGCAATTGACGCGATGATCCCCGTTGGCCGTGGCCAGCGTCAGCTCATCATTGGTGACCGCCAGACCGGTAAGACCGCGATCGCGATCGACACCATCATCAACCAGAAGGCCAACTGGGAGTCGGGTGACGTAAACAAGCAGGTTCGCTGCATCTACGTCGCAATCGGCCAGAAGGGCTCGACCATCGCCTCCGTTAAGGGCGCGCTGGAAGAGGCTGGCGCCATGGAGTACACGACGATCGTCGCAGCTCCCGCGTCTGACCCGGCCGGCTTCAAGTACCTGGCTCCCTACACGGGTTCCGCCATCGGTCAGCACTGGATGTACGGCGGCAAGCACGTCCTGATCATCTTCGATGACCTGTCGAAGCAGGCTGAAGCCTACCGCGCCGTTTCGCTCCTCCTTCGTCGTCCGCCGGGCCGCGAGGCTTACCCCGGTGACGTCTTCTACCTGCACTCCCGCTTGCTCGAGCGTTGTGCAAAGCTCTCTGACGAGCTGGGCGCAGGTTCCATGACCGGTCTTCCGATCATTGAGACCAAGGCAAACGACGTCTCCGCGTACATTCCGACCAACGTGATTTCGATCACCGACGGCCAGATCTTCCTCCAGTCGGACCTCTTCAACGCTAACCAGCGCCCCGCGGTCGACGTTGGTATCTCGGTTTCGCGTGTTGGTGGTGACGCTCAGGTCAAGTCGATCAAGAAGGTCTCCGGAACGTTGAAGCTGGAGCTGGCTCAGTACCGCTCGCTCGAAGCATTCGCCATGTTCGCATCTGACCTTGACGCAGCATCGCGTCGTCAGCTCGACCGCGGTGCTCGCCTCACCGAGCTCCTGAAGCAGCCTCAGTACTCGCCGTACCCCGTTGAAGAGCAGGTTGTCTCGATCTGGGCGGGCACGAACGGCAAGCTGGACACGGTCGAGGTGGAAGACGTTCTTCCCTTCGAGCGCGAGCTTCTGGACTACGTGCGTCGTAACACCGACATCCTGACGCGTCTGCGTGAGACGAACGTTCTCGACGACGCAACGGTCGACGAGCTCAACACGGTCACAGACAAGTTCATTCTTGAGTTCAACGGTGGCAAGGGTCAGGCAATTGACGGTCTCGGCCGTGAAGAGTACGACGCTGCTTCTGCTGAAGACGTGAACCAGGAGCAGATCGTCAAGGGTCGCCGGGCGTAAGCCGGGCGGAAAGAAACGATAATGGGCGCTCAACTCCGGGTCTACAAGCAGAAGATTTCTTCTGCTCAGACCACGAAGAAGATCACGAAGGCGATGGAACTCATCGCGGCTTCGCGCATCCAGAAGGCCATGGCCCGCGTTCGCGCGGCCTCGCCTTTCGCGCGAGCCGTGACGCGTGCCGTTTCCGCCGTGGCCACTAACTCCAATGTCGATCACCCGCTGACTCGTGAGCCCGAGCAGATCCGCCGCTCTGCGGTCGTGGTTTTCACGGCAGACCGCGGCCTGGCCGGCGCGTTCAACTCGCAGATCCTCCGTGAGGCTCTCGAGGTCGCTGAAATGCTCAAGGACCAGGGCCGCGAGGTGGTTTACTACCTCGTTGGTCGCAAGGCCGTCGGTTACTTCCAGTTCCGTAAGATGAGCTGGGAAGCCGACTGGGTTGGCGACACTGATAACCCCGCGTTTGAGACTGCCGAAGCGATTTCGGCAGCCATCCTCGACTCGTTCCGCAAGGACTACGCTGACGGCGGCGTCGACGAGATTCACCTCGTTTACAACCGCTTCGTGAGCATGATGACGCAGTCGCCTGAGAACGTCCGCCTTCTCCCGTTGGAGATCGTGGAGGCCGACGAAGCAGAAGCTGCGTCGACTCAGGTGTACCCGTTGTACGAATTCGAGCCGGACGCTGACCAGGTTCTCGACTCGATCCTGCCTGTCTACATCCAGAGCCGCGTCTACAACGCGCTCCTGCAGTCGGCTGCTGCAAAGCACGCCGCCACGCAGAAGGCGATGAAGTCGGCAAGTGACAACGCAGACAAGCTCATCACGGACTACACCCGCCTCCGCAACAACGCGCGCCAGGCAGAGATTACGCAGCAGATCGCCGAGATCGTCGGCGGCGCGGACGCTCTGGCGTCCTAAAGACCATCACGAAAGAGAAGACCATGACTGACACCGCCACGGCAGCTCAGACTGCGGTCGTCGGGCGCGTCGCACGCGTTACGGGACCGGTTGTCGATATCGAGTTCCCGCACGACTCGATTCCCGGCATTTACAACGCACTCAAGACCACCATCACGATCGGCGAAGAGTCGACTGAGATCACGCTCGAGGTTGCGCAGCACCTCGGTGACGACCTTATTCGTGCCATCGCCCTGAAGCCTACCGACGGCATTGTCCGCGGCCAGGAGGTGCGCGACACCGGTGAGCCGATCATGGTTCCGGTCGGTGACGTCACCAAGGGAAAGGTGTTCAACGCAACGGGTGAGGTTCTGAACCTCGCACCCGGCGAGACCATCGAGGTCACCGAGCGTTGGGGCATCCACCGCAAGGCACCCGCCTTCGACCAGCTTGAGTCGAAGACCACCATGTTCGAGACCGGTATCAAGGTCATCGACCTTCTGACCCCCTACGTTCAGGGTGGAAAGATCGGTCTGTTCGGTGGTGCAGGTGTCGGTAAGACCGTGCTCATCCAGGAAATGATCCAGCGCGTCGCACAGGACCACGGTGGTGTGTCCGTGTTCGCCGGTGTTGGTGAGCGTACCCGTGAGGGTAACGACCTGATCCACGAAATGGAAGAAGCAGGCGTCTTCGACAAGACCGCCCTTGTCTTCGGCCAGATGGACGAGCCGCCGGGAACGCGTCTGCGCGTTGCTCTGTCGGCATTGACGATGGCGGAGTACTTCCGTGACGTGCAGGGCCAGGACGTTCTGCTCTTCATCGACAACATCTTCCGTTTCACGCAAGCCGGTTCCGAGGTCTCGACCCTGCTGGGTCGTATGCCTTCGGCCGTGGGTTACCAGCCCAACCTTGCTGACGAGATGGGCGTGCTCCAGGAGCGCATCACCTCGACCCGCGGTCACTCGATTACGTCGCTGCAGGCAATTTACGTTCCTGCTGATGACTACACCGACCCGGCGCCGGCAACGACGTTCGCCCACCTCGACGCAACGACCGAGCTCAGCCGTGAGATCGCGTCGAAGGGTCTGTACCCGGCCGTTGACCCGCTGACCTCGACGTCGCGTATTCTCGACCCCCGTTACATCGGTGACGACCACTACCGCGTTGCAACTGCGGTTAAGCAGATCCTTCAGAAGAACAAGGAACTGCAGGAGATCATCGCCATCCTCGGTGTCGACGAGCTCTCGGAAGAAGACAAGATTGTTGTCTCGCGTGCACGTCGCATCCAGCAGTTCCTCTCGCAGAACACCTACATGGCGAAGAAGTTCACCGGTGTTGAGGGCTCGACGGTTCCGATCAAGGAGACCATCGAATCCTTCGATGCCATCGTGAAGGGCGAGTTCGACCACGTAGCCGAGCAGGCATTCTTCAACGTCGGTGGTATCTCCGACGTCGAAGAGCAGTGGGCGAAGATCCAGAAGGAGAACGGCTGAGATGGCCCTCAACGTGAGCCTCGTCTCTGCTGACGCGGAGGTCTGGACGGGAGAGGCTTCGCTCGTCGTCGCCAAGACCGTCGAAGGCGAAATCGGGTTCATGACCGGCCACGAGCCTGTGCTGGCTATTCTCGCTGAGGGACAGGTGCGTATCACCACCTCCGCCGGCGAGAAGGTCACCGCAACTGCGAAGGACGGATTCCTCTCCATGGAGGGCTCCACCGTCACGATTGTCGCGGGTCACGCTGCACTCGTCTCCTAATTGACTAGTCAAGAAGCCGTCTGCCGGAATTCCGGTGGGCGGCTTCTTGCATCACAAGGTAAGCCATGCTGATTCTTCTTCCGCCCTCCGAGACCAAGCGCCCGGATGGTTCCGGCGCCCCACTTGATCTTTCGGGTCTGCGGCTTTCGGAATTGGAACCATCTCGTCGCGCCGTCATCGACGCGCTCGTCGCGCTGAGTGCTGATGAAGCCCAAGCAGCGCGGACCCTGAAGCTGTCGCCCAGGCAACTGGGGGAGATCGCGACAAATGCTGCGCTGTGGACGGCGCCAACGATGCCAGCGATGGATCGCTACACGGGTGTGCTCTTCGATGCTCTCGACGCGAAAACCCTCGACAGCCGGGCCCGCGCCTGGCTGGCTAAAAACGTCATGATTCATTCGGCACCTTTTGGTCTGGTCGGCGCCGGGGACGACATTCCGTCGTATCGATTGGGCGCTGGTATTCGCCTTCCAGGGCTAGCGCCGATGAAGAAGCATTGGCGTGAGCCGATCACGGCTGCGCTGACCGCGGCGAACCCCGATTTTGTGCTCGATCTTCGTAGCGAGGCGTACGTCGCGCTCGGCCCCGTGCCTGCTGAGACGAATTCCGCGTTCGTCCGCGTCGTGAGCCGCACCGAAAGTGGGCAGGTGCGGGCACTCAACCACTTCAATAAGCACGCGAAGGGTGCGCTTGTACGCGCGCTGGCTGAATCCGGGCCGGAGATTTCATCGCCCGAGGCGCTCTTGAAGTGGGCGTCGCTGCACCGCATCGAACTGCGAGCGGCCGAGCCCGAGTGGCAACTCGTTGCTGCCTAGCAACAAACTCTCCCCAATCTCCACGTCGTTACGAACGCGATAGCGGCGTGTCCTTTAGGATGGGGAGACCGGTGCAGTCCCGCGCTGGCAACACAAAGTATGGGGGTTTCGGCCGTGGCCAACGCCGTTGACGCAACCGCAACCCAGAGCTTGACGCTCGCCAGTGGCGATGCGGTCACGCTGTCGTGGTACGGAACCACAGACACGGGTCGCCGACGCGAGTCAAACCAAGACGCCTTCCTCACCGCGTTTCCGCTGTTCGTCGTCGCCGACGGCATGGGCGGCCACATCGGTGGTGAGATTGCCAGTGCCAGCACCGTCGATCGCTTGCGTGCAATGGTGAAAAAGGGTGAAGTATCGCCCATCACGATCGAAAAGGCCCTGACAAAAGCTGTTGCTGACATTGCGGCGCATCCGGAAACGACCGATGAAGGCACCGGAACAACGCTGACCGGTATTTACCTCGATACTGACGTTGCCACCGAGTCATGGGTCACCCTCAACATTGGTGACTCCCGGGTCTATCTGCTTCGTGACGGCGGACTCACTCAGCTCACGACGGATCACTCTGTTGTGCAAGAGCTGATGGCAGCCGGCCGCCTGAGCGCAGAAGAGGCAGAGAACCACCCGTACGGCAACGTCATTACTCGTGCCGTCGGGCCGAGTGAAAGCGTGTCACCCGACTACGTTCGCGTCGAAATTGTTGATGGCGACCGCTTCGTGATCTGCTCTGACGGACTCACGAAAGAACTCACCGACTACGGGATCGGCCACTTCCTCGCGCAGAACCCTGACCCTCGCGATGCCGTTGACGCGATGCTGCATGCTGCGCTGGAAAATGGCGGTCGTGACAACGTGACGATCATCGTCGTCGACGTCACTCGTTCCTCCACAACCGCGTAAGTCCCACGGTTTCTCCGCCGGCGGAGAATTTTCCCGACACCGCTCGGCCACGCGCCGCACGATGGTGGCATGACTTATGTTCTGACGTCGCCTCAGCCGACCGCACAGGCACCGCTCACCCTTCCCGCGCCGCCTGAACCACGCAAGCGCTCGGCGATCCCGCTCGCTGCCGCCGTGGTTCCGATTCTCGGCGGCCTCGGCATGTACGCGCTCACGCAGTCGGTCATTGCGTTGATGTTCGCGGCGCTCGGGCCCGTGATGTTGGTCGCGACGATGCTTGATGCCGCCCGCGGCAAGCGTGCAGACGCGCGCCGCTACCGCAAGGAGATCCGGCGCGCGTCTGCCGACCTTACGGTGCACATTGATGCGCAGCATGAGGCCGAACGTGCGTTACGGTGGCACACCCACCCTGACGTGGCGCGCTTGACGACCCACGAAGAGGAGTTATGGCGCGTGCACCCGCAACGCGAGGGCACGGTGGTCGTGGGGTCCGGAACCATGGGTGTGGCTTTAGACGTCGCGCGCGGGGTCGAGGGTGAAGAAGCACAGCGCCTTCGCGCCTACGCGATGACATTGGAGCGCGCACCGCTCGTGCTGCCGTTGGACGGAGGAATATGCGTGCGCGCGGACCCGCTGGTTGCCAAGGCCGTCTTGCGCGCCCTCGTCCTGCAAGTGTGCTGCACTCACGCGCCCGACAGGCTGCGGCTTGTGCTCGGAGAGGACGCCGAGGAGTGGATGACGCAGCTACCGCACGTGCGGTACTCGAACGCCGAGCGCGTGCTCGCGGTGGCAGCCAACGACCCGCCACCTTCGGCGCTGTCGATGGGGTGGTGTCGTCAAGCGGATGCGCTGCCAGCCGGCTGCCGCACGGTGATCGATGTGGACGCTGATCTGCGTGGCACGGTCAGCCGCGATTCACTGCAGCATGACGTTCGCGCCGAGGCGATCTCGGCGAAACAGGCGTTGGCGGTTGCCGCGGTACTCGCAGGCAAAGCGGAAGACACGCGGGGGAGTGAGCCCGTCGTGCACTTCGCGGATTTGGTTCAGCACCCCGGTGCGGCGCATCGCGAACTGCCCGTGGTGATTGGCCGCTCGGGGAGTGCTCAGACGACACTCGATATTGTGTCGGACGGACCGCACGCTGTCGTGGTCGGAACCACGGGCTCAGGTAAGAGCGAACTGCTGGTGAGCTGGGCGCTCGCGCTGTGCGCGGCGTATCCGCCTGATCAGGTGACTCTCCTGCTTGCCGACTTCAAGGGCGGTACCGCCTTTGATCCGTTGCTCGCGCTGCCGCATGTCACCGGGGTACTCACCGACCTCAACGGTGCGCTGGCTCGTCGTGCCGTTCTCAGTTTGCAGGCCGAGATTCGTCGTCGTGAGCAGGCGATCGCATCCGTCGGCGCGCGCGATATCACCGACGAGCGCGTCATTTTGTCGCGGCTCGTCATCATCGTCGACGAGTTTGCTGCCATGCTTCGACAACTGCCCGAACTTGACGCGGTCTTTACCGACATCGCCGCCCGTGGTCGCGCGTTGGGGATGCACCTCATTCTCGGTGCTCAGCGCGCGGCCGGAACCATTCGCGATGCGACGCTGGCAAATACGCCGCTACGCATCGCGTTACGGGTGACGGATTCGACAGATGCGCGCACCATTATCGGTACTGACGATGCGGCCCAAATCAGCGGAGGCGGAGAGGGCAAAGGCGTGGCATATGTGCGGCGTGCGGCCGACGCTACGCCCCAGCGGTTCCGCAGCGCGCTGAGCACGGCTGACGACATCGCTCGCCTCAGTGAGCGGTATCCGGCTCCGGTAAAAGAGGAGTCGTGGTGGGATCCGCTCCCGCCGCGTGTGGCGGTCGCTGACCTTCCGACACCGGCCAGGGGGATCGCGGTCGGCGTGGCAGATGACACGGAGAACCTCCGCCGCGTCCCGGTTGTGATTGAACCCGGGGTGGAACGCGGCTGGTGGGTCTTGGGAGGCCCACGGAGCGGCAAGACTTCCCTCGTCGAGCTCTTGGTACAGAGCCACCACGACACGGTCCGCATACCCTCCGACGCGGAGCTGGCGTGGGATTGCCTCGATGAGCTGGCGATGCTGCCGGCCACGCTTGTGGTCTGGGATGACGTCGATTCGGCCCTCGCTGCATGGCCGGAGCCGTTCTCGCGTGAAGCAAGCGAACGCGTGGAACAGTTGGTGCGGGCGGCAGGCTCCAGAGGACAAACATGGGTTCTCACAGCGCAACGCGCCTCGGGTGTGCTCTCGCGGATCGCTGATCTGCTTCCCGGCCGCGTGCTGCTCGCTGTTCCCAGCAAGCTTGACCACATTGCGGCAGGAGGAAGCTCAACCGACCATGATCCGCGCAAACCTCCCGGTCGTGCACTGATGGCGGGTGCTGAGGTGCAGTTCGCGGTATGCGACCCGCGCCAGGCAGAACCACATCCTGACCCTGCCCCGATATTTCACCCTCGCCGTGGCCCGATTGGCGTTGTGGCACGCGGTATGCAACAACGCGTCAACGCGCTTCGCGAAGCGTGGGGAACAGGATGGAACTTCGTCTCGGTCGGCGATGCGGCCGCGATCACGCAAGAAGCGCTCGACCACACGATCTTCCTGGGCGATCCGGAACAGTTTCAGCGCGCGTGGGCGACGCTGGAGCTATTGCGAAACACCGGAACGCTTGTGGTTGCAGCGGAGTGTCTGGCAGACGTGCGCATGCTTACCGGGGAGCGTGCGACGCCTCCGTTTGCGCGCCCGGGACGATGGTGGGTGTTTCGCAGTGGGGCGCGGCCGCGGCGGGTACGGCTGCATGCCTAACGGACAACGGCGGACGCACACACGACATGCCCGTCCACCGTTGCAGAAAACCGACGCTCAGACCGCCGTGACGCGGATGCGGCCCACCGGGTGGCCGGCTCCCAAGACATCGAGGTTCAAGGCCGCTTCGAGTTCAGCGATCTGCGCGTCAGTGAAGGCTCCGGCACGCGCAAGGAGCGTCGCAGCGACAATCGCGTTTGCGCGCGGGTTGCCGTCGATCATCTTCAGCGCCACGGTGGTACCGTTCGGGGCGACCATGATCTGCACGCCCTCGGCGCCAACCTTAGAGAAGACACCGAGCGTCTCAATCACGATCGCGTCATCGCGGCCAGGACCGGAAATCGCCCACGGGTTCTCGCGCACAGCACGAACGAGCGCACCGGCTGAGCGGTACATGGCAAACGGTGAACGCTCGCTCGCCGTGCCGATGCGGTGCAGAGCACGCGCCAGACCGTGCAGGCTCATGCCGTACACGGGTGCGCCACAGCCGTCGACTGCGGTGATCGTCATCTTCTCGCCGGTGAGGCGTTCAATAAGTTCCCTGGTGTGAACCTGGAGCGGGTGCTGCGGGTCAAGGTATCCAGCCGTCGGCCACTCGTTGGCCACGCACGTCATCAGCATCGCGGCATGCTTGCCCGAGCAGTTCATCCGTACGCGTGCCTGCGGCAGTGCGTCGCGCAACATGTGTGCGTATGTGTCGGTGTCACTGGGGTAGGCGACCGGGCACTCGAGGTCGTCCTCGGTCAGACCCACCGACTGCAGCATGGAGCGCACCACGGCAACGTGGCGGTCGGTTCCGGAGTGGGATGCCGTCGACAGTGCGAGTGCTTCGCCGGTGAGCTCCAAGCCCGCCGTCGCGCACGCCAGCGACTGCAGCGGCTTCATGCTTGATCGCGGCAATACTGGTGCATCGATGTTGCCGTACGACGCGACGATCTCGCCATCGGGCGAGAGCACAACGGCTGAGCCCGCATGACGCGACTCAACAAATCCGCTCCGTTCCACAACGGCAAGTTCAACAGCTTCGGTTACGGCAAAAGTTTCAGACACGACATCAAGCCTAACGCGCGCGTCGTGCCAAACTAGGCGCATGGCTGAGCACCACTACGCAGTAACGGCAACCTGGACGGGCAACAGCGGGTCAGGCACGAGCGGCTACCGTGACTATGCGCGTAGCGTCACCCTCGAAGTCGCAGGCAAGCCCGATGTCCTCGCTTCCGCAGATCGCCCGTTCCGCGGCGACAGTGCGAAATGGAATCCAGAAGACCTGCTCATCTCGGCGCTCGCCGAATGCCACCTGCTGAGCTATCTCCACGCGTGCGTGACACGAGGCGTCGTGGTCACCAGCTATCGCGATGAAGCAACCGGAACCATGGTGCAAGAGGGCAACGGTGGTCACTTCAGCGAAGTGGTGCTGCATCCGCGTGTGACGGTTGCCGACGAATCCATGATTGGCGATGCCATCGCAGCGCATCACGACGCCAATGAATGGTGCTTCATCGCGTCAAGCGTGAACTTTCCGGTGCGTCACGTACCAACCGTCACCGTCGGCTGACTCGGTCGTGCGAGTCGTTGGCTGACTTAGTCGTGCAGGCCGTCGGCTGACTCAGTCGTGCGAGTCGTCGGCTGACGCTGCCGCGGAACGGCTGGCTCCGCGTGCGCCTATCGGCGCTCGTGGGGGAGAACCTGCTTGATACGTTCGATCGGTGTTGCTGCAGGAACCTCGTTGAACTGGTTAGCCAACTCCTGACCTGACAGGGCGTGAATGGCCGCCATGATCTCGTCCGTTGCCGTACGACGCGCTTTACCGCTGGTCGCGGGGCCATGAGATGAGAGATCAAGCGGCTCGCCGAACTTCACCGTGATGCGTTCCTTCAGCGAGGGCATCTTGGCGCCCTTGGGCATGACCTTGTCGGTGCCGATCAGTCCGACGGGAACCACGAGGGCTCCGGTCTGTAGCGCCAAGAACGCGGCACCAGTGCGGCCCTTGTACAGGCGGCCATCCAGCGAGCGTGTGCCCTCCGGGTACAGTGCGACGGCGCGGCCTTCTTCCAGGAGCTGCCGCTGCTGATCAAGCGCGTCGAGCGCGGCCTGACCAGCGCCGCGGCGCACACCAATGGCGCCGATTGAGGTGAAGAACGAACGCTGCGCCCAGCCTTTGAAGCCGGTGCCTTCGAAGTACGTGGACTTCGCGAGGAAGTGTGCGGGACGAGGAGCAACCACCGGAATGGCGATCGAGTCGATGAACGACAGGTGGTTACTCGCGAAGATGACCGGGCCCGTCAGCGGAACGTTGTCTTTGCCCTCAATGCGCGGGCGGTAGATGAAGCGGGCCAGCGGCGTAAGAATGGCGCGACCGAACCAGTACATGAAAGTCGGGCGGTTCTTCGACGGAGTGGGAGTCGATTCGGGTTCCTGCTCGTCAGAAGTCACTAAGCGAGTTTACTACGCGCCGCATGCCGCCTCGGGCATGCGGGTGTGACGGTGTCTGGCTGACCACGACATTCTCTCAGGCGAGGCATAGCCGTATACGACACAATAGTGGTTTCGTCTGTCTTGCAAAGGAAACCCGTGCGCGCTCGACTCTCCCTCATCGCTCCCACTCTGCTGATCTCAGCTCTGGCCCTTGCCGGTTGCTCATCGTCAGGTGGCAACCCCACTCCGACGCCGACGGAGACCTCGGCCGGAGGCGAATCGACCGCTGTTGATCCCGCCACCGATCTGTGTGGTGCGGCCTACGAGAGCGGTCCGGCGATCGAAGCAGTCACGGTAGACACCGACATCTCGAAGGAGCCGACGGTAACGTTCACGGCACCGCTCGAGGTCGCCGACATTGAACGTGTGGTCACTGTCGAGGGTGACGGCGAGCAGATCAAATACGGTCAGCTCGTTGACGTTGCTCAGACGATTTTCGACGCCTCAACGGGCGAGAAGATCGCAGAGGCTGGCTGGACGAGCGACCCGATCCTGCAGTCGATCGTTGCCGAAACCGGCATGGCGCAGGCTATTAGCTGCGCGACGGTCGGATCGCGCATCGCGGTCACCACGCCGGCAAGCACTGATCGCCCCGCATACATCTGGATTTTCGACATTCAGGGCATTACCCCGACCACGGCATGGGGCGAAGCACAGCCTGCCGTTGAGGGCATGCCGATCGTCACGCTCGCTGAAGACGGCACGCCGACGGTCACTGTTCCCGAAGGCGACGCTCCCACCGAGGTGAAGCTTGCCACGCTGAAGGAGGGCGACGGCGACGTCGTCGCGCCCGGTGACACGGTCACCGTCCAGTACATGGGCGTCAAGTGGTCTGACGGTACCGAGTTTGACAGCTCGTGGAGCCGAGGCGCTGTGCCGACGTCCTTCCCGACGACCGGCGTCGTTGAGGGCTTCAAGCAGGCTCTCGAGGGCTACAAGGTCGGTTCGCAGGTTCTCGTGGTGGTTCCGCCTGCCGCAGGATACGGTGCCAACCCAGACCACGAGCTCGCGAAAGAAACGCTGATCTTCGTCGTCGACATCCTCGCAACGGCAACGCCGTCCGCGCAGTAGTCGCCTCAGCCGCGTAGGGTGGGCGACATGCGTCGCGTCATCATTCTCGGTTCCACTGGCTCTATCGGCACGCAGGCCCTCGACGTCATTCGCTCCAATCCGGGGCGCTTTGACGTCGTGGGTCTGGCAGCCGGAAGCAACGCAGCGGGCGTTCGCGCGCAAGCAGACGAGTTCGGTGTTGAAGATACCGCACTCGGTGCGGTTGACGCCGAACAGCTCATCCGCGACGTGGATGCCGATGTTGTCATCAACGGCATCACCGGTTCCGTGGGTCTCGGGCCGACCCTTGCTGCGCTCGAAACGGGCAAGACTCTCGCCTTGGCAAACAAGGAATCTCTCATCGTCGGCGGCGATCTCGTCACCGCTCTTGCGGAGCCAGGGCAGATCGTACCGGTTGACAGCGAACACTCCGCCCTCGCGCAGGCCCTAAAGGGCAACCTGCCCTCCGACGTGCGTCGCCTTGTCGTGACGGCTTCTGGCGGTCCGTTTCGCGGTTACACGCGCGAGCAACTTGCCACGGTGACCCCGCAGCAGGCGCTCGCACACCCGACGTGGGATATGGGCAAGGTCGTGACGACAAACTCCGCGACGCTCGTCAACAAGGGCCTCGAAGTCATCGAGGCTCACCTGCTGTTCAACGTGTCATACGGCAAGATCGAGGTTGTCGTGCATCCGCAGTCAATCGTGCACTCGATGGTCGAGTACGCAGATGGCTCCACGATGGCCCAGGCCTCACCACCCGACATGCGCCTGCCGATTGCACTCGGATTGGACTGGCCGACCCGGATCAGCGGTGTCGGTACTCCGCTTGACTGGACCAAGGCCACGCAGTGGACGTTTGAACCGCTCGATCACGAAACCTTCCCAGCCGTCGCCCTTGCGAAGGACGTCGGACGCGCAGGCGGAACCTTCCCTGCGGTGTACAACGCGGCAAACGAGCAAGCGGTGCACGCTTTTCACGCCGGGAGGATTGGGTTCCTCGACATCGTCGATACCATTGCGGCCGTTGTCGATGCGCACGAGGCGCCAGACGAACTCACGCGCGAAAGCCTCGCCGAAACGGAATCCTGGGCCCGACGCGCCGCCGATGAGCGTATCGCCGCTCGCGGGTAACGCCTGGCCTGCCGAGCCGTAGCCAGCGTTAGTCCTGGTAGGGGACGGGCCACGTGGGTTCACCAACGGGCCACCCCGCGTCGCGCAACGCTCGTCGCGCCAACTCGCGGGCCGAGTAGGGGGTGCGGACACCGCGGATGTCACGATAATCCTGATGACCGGGGCCGGCCCACAGGATCGCGTCGCCCTCGCCGACCATACCGACGGCCGCAATGATCGCGTCTTCCGGGGGTGAGAACTCATGAATCTCGGCGTCCGGCTGTGCAAGCCGGGCACCTGCAATGAGGGTCGCCCGAATGCTCGTCGGGTCTTCGAACCGGGGGTGATGGTCGGTGATCACCAGAATGTCGCTACCGAGCACGCCGGCGCGACCCATGTCGAGACGTTTGGTTGCATCGCGGTCACCGTCAGCGCCAAACAGCATAAGCACACGGCCGGGTGTCACCCGGCGCACGGCCGCGAGGGTCTTTTCGAAAGCATCGGGGGAGTGGCCAAAGTCAACGTAGACGGCGGGGCCGGTGGTGCCAGAAACGAGCTCGGTGCGTCCGGGGAGGTACGCCGTGATGCGGCCGTCACGCTGCAGGGCCGCCACAATGCGATCCCAGTCGTAACCGGCTTCCAACAGCATCACGATGGCAAGACCCGCGTTCGCCGCCATGTGTGGCCCAATAACCGGAACAACGGTGGTCAGTGAGCGACCGTCGCGTGCCGTGAGGGTGAAGGTCGTGCCCTGCTGGTGCTCAGCGACGATATCGACAACCCAGTGTGCGGCACGCGCAGCGTCGGGGTCGGCGGCGATGAGGGGGGTGCCGACGGTGACGACCGGAACCTCGGAGCGCGCAACAACTTCGGCTCCGGCCGCGGAGTCAAGGCTGACGACGCCGCGATGTGAGCGATCTGCGTGGAAGAGCGCCAGCTTGGCTTCGAAGTACTCCTCCATGTCGGCATAGTCATCGAGGTGATCGTGGCTGAGGTTGGTGAACCCGGCGACATCGAACATGAGGCCGTCGACGCGGTGGCGGCTGAGCGCTTGTGCCGAGACTTCGACGGCGACAGCTTCAACGTGACGCTCCCGCATGAGCGCGAGCAGTGCATGCATTTCGCTCGCCTCGGGTGTCGTCAAACGTGACACGATGACCTGTCCGGCGATGTGGCGTTCGGCGGTTGACGACAGACCGGAGGTGACGCCCAGCTGACGCAGGATCCCCTCCAACAGGTGTGACACGCTCGTCTTGCCATTGGTTCCGGTGGTTCCCAACAGCACAGGCAATGCGTCATCCGCGCCCGTACCGTAAACCCAGGCGCTCATGTCGCCGAGAAGTGCCCGCGGGTCATCCACGACGAGAATCGGGAGGCCGCTCGGTGCGGCAATGCTGGCACCGGCCTCATCGGTCACGACAGCGATCGCGCCGGTGTCGGCGGCACGCTGAGCGAATGATGCACCGTGCGCATTCACGCCGTTGATGGCAACAAAGATCTCGCCTGAGCGCAGATCCGCCGTGGCCAAGGTCAGCCCGGAGAATGTGCGGTCGGCAAGGTCGCCGATCGTGCGGATGGCGAAACGCTCGGCGAAGGCTCCGAGGTCCTGCTGCGGTGGGTTTTCCGGGCGCAGGACGGGAGGCAGGTTCGAAGTAGGGGTGTCGGTAGACATGTCGTATCAATCATCCCACCTTGCGGCTGTCACAAAGGTGAGCGTTGTAGCCTCGGCGTGTGACTGTGCTCGCCTTCATTATCGGCATCCTCGTGATTGTCGTTGGACTCGCCGTATCCATCGCTCTGCATGAGATCGGGCACTTGGCGCCCGCGAAGCTCTTCAACGTGCGTGTCGGGCAGTACATGATCGGGTTCGGCCCGACCCTGTGGTCGAAGAAAATCGGCGAGACCGAGTACGGCTTTAAGGCGATTCCGCTGGGCGGATACATCTCCATGGCGGGCATGTATCCACCGGCTGCTGGCGACGCGAAGACCGGAAAAGCCGGCGGTGGCTTCTTCCGCACCATGGTGCAAGACGCTCGTGACGCCAACGACGAGACCATCGGCGCCGACGAAGATCGGGTTTTCTACAAACTGCCGACCTACAAGCGCGTCATCATCATGCTGGGCGGCCCGCTGATGAACCTGCTGTTCGCTGGCGTCTTGTTCACGGTCATCCTGAGCGGCATCGGCATTCAACAATCCAGCAACACCGTCGCCACGATCAACGAGTGCGTCATCCCGGCATCGTCCACGCAGACCGAGTGCACACCGAGCGACCCGGCTTCCCCCGCCGCGGCTGCCGGCCTGTTGCCAGGCGACACGATCACCGCGATCGACGGCGAGCCGGTTTCCACCTTTGTTGAAATTTCCACGATCATTCGTGACAACCCCGGCACCGACCTGGAGTTCAGCGTCACGCGCCCCGCAAGCACAAGCGAGGATGCGGAACAGCTCACCCTGATCGTGACGCCCATGTTGGCGCAGCGCCCCGCGATTGATGCAGACGGAAATATCGTGACGGCTGAAGACGGAACCACGCAGATGGTTGACGTCGGATTCGTTGGCTTCGGGCCGACACAGGTGCTCACGAAGCAGCCGCTTTCGGCGGGCGTTGAGCAGACCGTCTCGAACGTCGGCGCCGTCGCCGGCATCATGGTCGAGTTGCCCGTAAAGCTCTACAACACGGCCGTTGATCTCGTGACCGGCTCAGAGCGCGACCCGAACGGCCCGATCAGTGTTGTTGGCGTTGGTCGCATTGCGGGTGAAGTTGCTGCGATCGATGCGCCGATTGCCACGCGTGTTGCCGGTGTGCTGAGCCTGGTGGCATCGCTGAACATTGCGCTGTTCGTGTTCAACCTGATCCCACTGCTGCCGCTCGACGGCGGTCACGTTGTCGTGGCGCTCTGGGACGCGATTAAGCGCGGGTGGGCGAAACTGTTCCGCCGCCCTGCGCCCAAGCCGGTGGACGCCACCAAGCTGGTTCCGCTCACCTTCGTTGTCGTGATCGCACTCGTCGGCATGGGAGCGCTGCTGCTCATCGCCGACATCGTCAACCCGGTTCAGCTGTTTTAAGCAGGCTGTTGGGGCGCCCTCATCGGCGCCCCAACAGTTACGCGAGGGCTGAGCGCACGAGACGTGCGAGCGTGTGGATGCCGTCCTTCGACAGGATCGATTCCACGTGTCCCTGCACGGAGGCGACCTTCGGGCCGCGCAGCGCATACACATCACCGGTCGCGGTATCGGCCGACACCGAAATGTCGCCGACCGTCGCGGTGCCCGGGGCGACGCGTGCGGTGAAGGTGTTGTAGAAGCCAATCGTGGCCTGCTCACCGAACACATCAACGCTCTTCTGCACGCCCTGGTGGGGCGACGCGAGCGGTGCGAGATCGATGCCGAGTTGGTCGGCAAGAATCTGGTGGCTGAGGCACACCGCGACGAGCGGCGCACCCTCGGCGCGGCGCAACGCAACAACCTCGCGCATGCGCTGAATGCGAGGGCTGGAACCATCGCGCGGGTCGCCGGGGCCGGGACCGGAAACGACGAGATCGGCTGCCCGCACAGCGTCGTCAGTGACGTCGCTCCACGGCGTGATCGTGACGTCGAGGCCGAGGTGGTGCAACTGGTGACCCAGCATCGTCGTGAAGCGGTCTTCTGCGTCGACAACCAGCACCGAGGTTCCGGTGAAAGAACCGCCAGCCGCCGACTGCGCGTTCAACCAGAACGGTGCCAACCGCTCGTTGCGCGATTCGAGAAGCTCCGCGATCTCCGGGTCAGCGGCGAGCGACGGGCGCTCGGCTGGCTGATCAGGGTCGACGGGGGTGTCGCGGGCGATCGCGCCAATCGCGCCGAGCACACCGGCAGCCTTGCCATGCGTTTCGCTGACCTCCCCCTCGGGGGAGGAGTGGCGCACGAGTGTTGCACCGACGGGTACCCGCAGGCGGCCGTTTTGAATGTAGGCGGTGCGAATTAGAATCGGCGCGTCTAGGTCGTGCCCGCCCTCGGCATTGGGGGTAAAGAGTGCGGCGACTCCCGAGTAGTACCCGCGCGGCGAGGTTTCGTGGCGGCGAATAACGGCGCACGCATTTTGCATCGGCGAGCCGGTAACCGTCGGCGCAAACATCGTTTCGCGCAGCACATCGCGCGGGTCCAGGCGACTGGAGCCACGCAACATGTATTCGGTGTGCGTCAGGCGCGACATCTCCTTGAGGTGTGGCCCGGTGATGCGGCCACCGTCGCTGCAGATGGCGCTCATCATCTTCAGCTCTTCGTCGACGACCATGAAGAGCTCTTCTGTCTCTTTCGTGGAGCGCAGGAACTCGGAGAGGGTTTCCTTCGTCGCGCCGCCCGCGGGGTGCCGGAAGGTGCCCGAAATGGGGTTCATGGTCACCACGCCACCCTGCGATGACACGTGTGCTTCGGGGCTGGCGCCGACGGCGATGTAGTCGTCGGTGACGACAGCGAAGGTCCAGTAGGCGCCGCGCTCGTGTTCAAGAAGAGCATGGAACCAGGTGAGCGCCGCGATGCGGGGGTCGGCTTCGACACCGGCAATATAGTCGCGACGGATGACGAAGTTGGCGCCTTCGCCACGACCAATTTCGTCGCGAATCACCTGACGCACGATGTCGCCGTAATCCTCATCCGAAATGTCGAAGCCCGCGTCGGTGAGGGCGATCGGTGCGGTCGGCAGGTTCTCGAGGGCATCGGCGCGGCCGAAGTGCTGGTGGTCAGCAACAAGGAGGCATCGCAGCGGCGCCCCGTCATCGTGCGCCTCGAAACCGCGTTCACGCACTTGGCGGTACGGAACCATCGCGAACACTTGCCGCATGGTCCCGTCTGCTGCCGTCAGCGGAATGTCGCCGAGGAGATCGACGTCGACAACGTCGCCAGTGAGAAGTTCAACATCGTCAGACCCCTGCCGCGCCAACAGCACAAACGGCGCGTCGACGGGGAGGGCGTTCATCAGGCCAGACATGAATTTCTTGCTCCTGTTCACGGCGGCATAGACAAAAAAACCGCCCATTGGGGACGGTCTCTTCGAAGAATCGCGAACGCACCGCCTAGGAGGCGGGCCACCAGGAAAGGTTCGCGATCATGGGGCGAGATTACCAGAGGAATGCGGGTCGCCGTGCCAATAAGACGACGCATTGCTCAGCGTTGTTCAGCGCTCACTCACCCGGTTCGGCGTAGGCTGGTCACGTGCCAGCAGTTAATCTCGGAATCCCCACCGCCCGTGAAATTCTTGCGCCCCGACGTAAGTCACGTCAGATTCGCGTGGGCAAGGTTCTTGTCGGCGGCGACGCCCCGGTGAGCGTGCAGTCGATGACGACGACGCCGACCACCGATATCAACGCCACCCTGCAGCAGATTGCCGAACTCACGGCGTCTGGCTGCGAGATCGTGCGCGTGGCTGTTCCCAGCCAGGACGACGCTGATGTGCTGCACATCATCGCGAAGAAGAGCCAGATTCCGGTGATCGCTGACATTCACTTCCAGCCGAAGTATGTCTTCCAGGCGATCGATGCGGGGTGTGCTGCCGTTCGCGTGAACCCCGGCAATATTCGCAAGTTTGATGACCAGGTCGGCGCGATCGCGAAGGCCGCAAAAGACGCGGGTGTGTCGTTGCGCATCGGAGTCAACGCGGGTTCGCTTGACCGTCGCCTGCTGGAGAAGTACGGCAAGGCGACGCCTGAGGCTCTCGTGGAGAGCGCCGTATGGGAAGCATCGCTATTTGAAGAGCACGACTTCCACGACTTCAAGATTTCGGTCAAGCACAACGACCCCATTGTGATGGTCAAGGCCTATCGTCAGCTTGCTGAGCGGGGCGACTGGCCGCTGCACCTCGGTGTCACCGAAGCGGGCCCCGCCTTCCAAGGCACAATCAAGTCGGCTACCGCGTTCGGCATTCTGCTGGCCGAGGGCATCGGAGACACGATCCGTGTTTCGCTGTCTGCGCCGCCCGCAGAAGAGGTCAAGGTCGGTCTGCAGATCTTGCAGTCGCTCAACCTGCGCGAGCGCAAGCTGGAGATCGTGTCGTGCCCATCGTGTGGTCGCGCCCAGGTCGACGTCTACACGCTCGCCGATCAGGTGACCGAAGGTCTGAAGGATGTCACGGTTCCGCTTCGCGTGGCCGTGATGGGTTGCGTTGTCAATGGCCCGGGCGAGGCTCGCGAAGCTGATCTGGGTGTTGCCAGCGGCAACGGCAAGGGACAGATCTTTGTGAAGGGCGAAGTCATCAAGACGGTTCCCGAGTCTGAGATCGTTGCCACCCTCATCGAAGAGGCCCGTCGTATTGCCGACGAAATGGGCCCAGACGCGTCGATCGGAACCGCGCAGGTCGTGACGGGCTAATCGCCCTCCGTCGAGCGAGTGGCTCGTTCCGACGACATTCCCTGATCGCAACCAAGCGCTCGCTTGGTTATATTTCCATTTCCGAAAGAATTAGGGAACTTATTTCTCAAAATGGTCATTAATCGAGGATTTCTGACCGGAAAAGCGGCTACTGTTCCCAGAGTCGCTCCATCCCCAGCGACATTCGCCCGGATTTCCGGGTACCGCGCCTACAAGGCGTTGTGCGGCGCTCCGGCGCCCTGTTGAATTTCGCGAAGGCGAATCGTTCGTCCGCAGTGCTGCGGAGATGGAGAGAACATGGCAATCATCGGCATTGTTGCCGAGGGGCCCGCAGAGACACGTGTCTCCGCCACGCCCGCTACGGTGACCCAGTTGGCCGGTCTCGGATACGACGTATCCGTGGCCGACGGTGCAGGGGAGCGCTCGAGCTTCGCTAACGCCGCCTACGAGAAGGCTGGCGCGCGCATCGTGTCTGCGGCTGATGCGTGGGGTGCTGACATCGTGCTTGCCGTCGCCGCTCCCGAGCAGGCGCAGATTGACCAGATGCGTGCCGGCGCTGTCTTCGTCGGCATCCTGGCGCCAGCGCTCAGCCCCGAACTCCTCGCGGCCCTCGCCGCTCGCGGTGTCACCGCTCTCGCGATGGACTCCGTTCCCCGTATTTCGCGCGCCCAGTCGATGGACGTGCTGAGCTCGATGGCCAACATCGCCGGCTACCGCGCCGTCGTGGAAGCAGCGCACGAGTTCGGACGCTTCTTCACCGGCCAGGTCACCGCTGCTGGCAAGGTTCCGCCCGCCAAGGTGCTCGTCGCCGGCGCCGGCGTTGCCGGTCTTGCCGCGATTGGTGCCGCATCGAGCCTCGGCGCCATTGTGCGCGCCACCGACCCGCGCCCCGAGGTCGCCGACCAGGTCAAGTCCATCGGTGGCACCTACCTGCCCGTCGAAGTTGAGGTGGAGCAGTCCACCGATGGCTACGCGAAGGCGACGAGCGAGGCGTATGACCGTCGTGCTGCGGAGCTGTACTCCGAGCAGGCCGCTGATGTTGACATCATCATCACCACGGCGCAGATCCCGGGGCGTGCCGCTCCCGTGCTGATCACCGCAGCCGATGTCGCATCGATGAAGTCTGGTTCCGTCATCGTCGATATGGCTGCTGGCTCCGGCGGAAACGTCGTGGGATCGGTGGCAGGCGAGAAGGTTGTCACCGAAAATGGCGTCATCATCCTCGGCTACACGGATCTTGCCGGCCGCCTGCCTACCCAGGCCTCGCAGCTGTACGGCACGAACCTCGTCAACCTGATGAAGCTGCTGACGCCCGCTAAGGACGGTCAGCTCACGCTTGATTGGGACGACGTCGTTCAGCGCAACGTGACGGTCACCCGCGACGGTGCCGTGACGTTCCCGCCGCCGCCCGTCAACGTGTCGGCCGCACCTGCTGCTGCAGCAGCCACCGAGGTTCCGGCCGCTGCCGTCAAGAAGACGATGAGCGCAGGCGCAAAGACCGGCTTCATCGCCGCAGGTATTGCCGCGCTGTTCCTCGTGAACGCGTTTGCGCCCGCACCGTTGCCGCAGCACTTCACCGTGCTGATGCTCTCGGTAGTCATCGGCTTCTACGTGATCGGCAAGGTCGCGCACGCCCTGCACACGCCGCTCATGAGTGTCACCAACGCGATCAGCGGCATCATCGTGGTCGGTGCGATCACGCAGCTCAATACCGACGACCTGCTGGTGCAGATTCTGGCGGCGACAGCCGTGCTGTTGGCCAGTATCAACATCTTCGGTGGCTTCGCGGTGACGCGGCGCATGCTCGCAATGTTCTCCCGCGACCCCCGCTCAGAGCGCTAACCCGGCACCGCCAGAACAAGGAATACTTTCGTGTTTGAATCCCTGTCTTCGACGGCCGCAGCCGTCGCGGGTGCCGCGTACATCGTTGCCGCCCTACTCTTCATCCTTAGCCTTGCTGGCCTCAGCAAGCACGAGACCGCCAAGAACGGTGTGCGCTTCGGCATCATCGGTATGGCGCTGGCTCTGGCCGCCACCATGTGGGTGTCCTTCCAGACGGAAAACCCCTCGATCCTCGGCATCGGACTGCTTGTTGCAGCCATCGTCGTTGGTGCGATCATCGGCCTCTGGCGTGCACGCGTCGTCGAGATGACGGGCATGCCCGAGCTCATCGCGCTGCTGCACAGCTTTGTCGGTCTTGCCGCCGTCATCGTGGGCTGGAACGGCCACCTGCAGCCGCCGCACTACACCGGTGCGCTACGCGATATCCACCACGCTGAAGTCTTCATTGGTGTCTTCATCGGTGCCGTCACCTTCACCGGTTCCATCGTTGCGTTCGGCAAGCTCTCCGGACGGATGTCGTCCAAGCCGCTCATGCTGCCTGGCAAGAACGTGCTCAACGTCGGTGCCCTGGTCGCTTTCATCGCGCTCACCGTGTGGTACGTCATCGACCCGTCGCTCGTGCTCCTCATCGTTGTCACGGTGCTGGCACTCGCCCTGGGTTGGCACCTGGTCGCCTCGATCGGTGGCGGCGACATGCCCGTCGTCGTGTCGATGCTGAACTCGTACTCCGGTTGGGCAGCAGCTGCCGCTGGTTTCTTGCTCAACAACGACCTGCTCATCGTCACCGGTGCCCTCGTTGGTTCCAGTGGTGCATACCTGTCGTACATCATGTGCAAGGCCATGAACCGCTCCTTCATCTCCGTCATCGCCGGTGGCTTCGGTATCGCAGCTCCCAAGAAGGACGGCGAAGAGGAGACCGGCGAACACCGCGAAGTGAGCGTCGACGACGCCGCCGCGATGCTCAAGGGTGCGTCTTCCGTCGTCATCACGCCTGGCTACGGCATGGCTGTCGCGCAAGCACAGTACCCGGTCGCCGAGCTCACGCAGAAGCTGCGCGATCAGGGCATCAACGTGCGCTTCGGTATTCACCCGGTTGCTGGGCGTCTGCCCGGTCACATGAACGTGCTCCTCGCCGAGGCGAAGGTTCCTTACGACATCGTGCTGGAAATGGACGAGATCAACGACGACCTGGCTGACACCGACGTCGTGCTCGTTATCGGCGCCAACGACACGATCAACCCCGCCGCCGCAGAAGACCCGTCGAGCCCGATTGCGGGTATGCCGGTGCTGCGCGTGTGGGAAGCCAAGAACGTGATCGTGTTCAAGCGTTCGATGGCCGCCGGTTACGCGGGCGTGCAGAACCCGCTGTTCTTCCGCGAGAACGCCTCGATGCTGTTCGGCGACGCTAAGGCGCGCGTCGAAGACATCCTGCGCGCACTCTAAGCACACAGACCGACCAAGCGCAGCAGGCTTGGTCTGGGCCGCTCCACCAGGCACGGGGGAGCGGCCCTTCCTTTGTTCCCCGATGGCGCGCGTAGTGTGAAGATGGACGCATGCAACCCACCACCGTCACGTTTCCTTCCGGCGCTCTCATTGAAGAAACCACCGTCGCCGATGTGCGAGCGCTCGGCAACGGATCCGTCGTGATCCTCGCGCAGACACCGTTTCATCCGGTCGATCACACCTGGCCGGATCAGCCAGGAGACACCGGAACGCTGAGCGCCGACGGAACCACAGTGCGCGTTTTCAGCACCGTGATGGTGGCCATTGATGACGCGGGTGTGCTCGCGGTTGGCGAAGATATTCCGGTCAAGCGTGGAACCGACGGCTGGGATTGGCACGTTGGCCACCTCATCGCTGAGCCCGTCGCATGGCCGGCTGGAACCATGGTGCAGGCATCCGTTGACGCAGAGCTGCGTGCCGGGCTGAGCCGCGGACACACCGCGTGCCACCTCGCCTCCCTTGCCCTTGATGCCGCGCTCGCTGACCTGTGGCATAAGGATCCCGGGGTGGACCCACTCGGCAGCCCGAACTTCGAAGCACGCGCGGGAGCATCGAGCCAGATTCACCCTGATGGCAGCGTCGACACCTATCGCCTCGGCAAGAGCCTGCGTAAGGCGGGCTTCCGTCCCGATGACCTGGCGGCGTCGCTTGCCGACCGCGACGCACGCATCAACGACCTCCTCGCCGCATGGGTGGCTTCATCCGGCCGCTCCTGGATCGAAACCGAAGGTGACACGATCGCCGACCGTCGCACATGGCATTGCGCATTGCCGGCAGGAGAAGCGCACTTCCTCTGCGGTGGCACACACGTCGACAGCCTCGATGTGTTCGAGAAGATCACGGTCGCCCTCGATCTCACCGACCCGCAGCTCCTGGTTATGACGACCACCGTGGTTCCGGCGGCCGACTAAGCCGTTCTCAACTGATGGTTCCGCCCGCGACGGCGAGGTCATCGGTGGTTCCCACAGCCGTGCGAATGGCCACCTCGATACCGCATGCGATATCTGCCAACGGCAGAGTCGGCGTTGGAGCGGGCTTTTGTCCGTCGGCCCATGGCACATGAATGAAGCCAGCGCGGGCGTGGCCGGCGGCATCGATCGCCTGGAACATGACGTCATTGCAGACAAAGGTTCCGGCGCTGAGCGACAGCTCGGCTGGCACGCCCGCGTCGGCGACCGCGCGCGTCATCGCCTTGACGGGGAGCGTCGCGAAGAGGGCGCTCGCGGCATCCGGAACCACGGGGGTGTCGACCGGCTGATCGCCCGCGTTGTCGGGGATGCGCGCGTCGCGGAGGTTCAGGGCAACGCGTTCGAAGCTGAGGGCGGCGCGGTTGCCTGCAAGACCCGTCGCCATGATGAGGTCAGGGGAGTGCTCGGCGATGAGCTCGCGAAGCTGCGCCCCGGCGCCAGCAAAGGTGACCGGAAGGACGGCGGTGACCAATTGTTCCGGCCCCTGCCAGGTCTCGGCGACAAGCCGAACCGCATCGCCAGATGGGTTTTCGGTGTCGTTTCCGAAGGGCTCAAAGCCGGTCAGCAGGATCGTCGTCACGTCAGAACCTTTCACAATCTCGTCGTATTCAGGCTACGCGTTCGGCTGATGCGACCGCGCGCCCTAGAATTGAGGGGTGGTAACACGACTCTCTAATTACTTTGTCCGCACCCTCCGTGAAGATCCTGCTGACGCAGAAGCCATCTCGCACAAGCTTCTTGTGCGCGCCGGCTACATCCGTCGACAGGCGCCAGGCATTTTTGCGTGGCTGCCGCTTGGCCTTCGGGTGAAGGGCAAGCTGGAGAACATCATCCGCGAGGAGATGGCCGCCGCCGGTGCCTTTGAGGTGCACTTCCCGGCGCTGCTCCCGCGTGACATGTACGAAGCGACGGGTCGGTGGGAAGAGTACGGCGACGCACTGTTCCGCCTGCAAGACCGCAAGGGCGCCGACTATCTGCTCGCGCCGACGCACGAAGAGGCCTTCACCCTGATGGTGAAAGACCTGTACTCGTCGTACAAAGACCTGCCGCTGACGATCTATCAGATCCAAGACAAGTACCGCGACGAGGCTCGTCCGCGTGCTGGCCTCCTGCGTGGCCGCGAATTCACGATGAAGGACGCCTACTCGTTTGACTCGTCAGACGCGGGCCTTGACGCGTCATACCAGGCTCAGCGTGACGCCTACGAGCGCATCTTCCAGCGTCTCGGCATCGAGTACGCGATCGTGCAGGCTGACGCTGGTGCCATGGGTGGTTCGCGTTCAGAAGAGTTCTTGCACCCGACCGCGATCGGTGAAGACACCTACGTGCGCTCTGCCGGTGGCTACGCCGCCAACGTTGAGGCATTTGCGACGCTCGCACCCGAGCCCCGTTCGATTGAGGGCCTGCCTGAGCCGGTCATTTACGACTCGCCCAACACGCCGTCGATTGAGACGCTCGTCGCACACACCAACACGGTGCTTGACGGAACCTACACGGCTGCTGACACGCTGAAGAACGTCGTGCTGGCACTCACGCACCTCGATGGCACGCGCGAGATCGTTATCGTCGGTATTCCCGGTGACCGTGAGGTTGACGAAAAGCGTGCCGAGGTTGCCTTCGCACCCGCCGAGGTCGAGCAGGCTACTGACGCTGACTTCGCGAAGAACCCGCTGCTGGTCAAGGGCTACATCGGCCCGTGGACGCCGCAGGGCGCGCTGCTCGGTGAGGAGTCTGCGACGAACATCCGCTACTTCCTTGACCCGCGTGTGGCCCCGGGAACCACCTGGATCACGGGTGCCAACATCGACGAGAAGCACGTGCACTCGCTGGTTGCCGGTCGTGACTTCGCCGCCGACGGCATCGTTGAAATCGCCAGCGTGCGCGAAGGCGACGAAGCTCCCGATGGTTCCGGCCCCGTCACGCTGCAGCGTGGCATGGAGATCGGTCACGTCTTCCAGCTCGGCCGCAAGTACGCCGAATCGCTGGGCCTCAAGGTGCTCGACGAGAACGGCAAGCTGACGACCGTCACGATGGGTTCGTACGGTATCGGCGTAACGCGTATTCTCGCGGTGCTGGCAGAGCTCAACCACGACGACCGCGGCCTGATTTGGCCCGAGTCGATCGCGCCGTTCGACGTGCAGGTTGTTGCGACCGGTCGTGACGCGCTGGCGTTCGAACTGGCCGAAGAAGTTGCCGCTGCGCTCGAGGGCGCTGGCCGCGAAGTGCTTATCGATGACCGCGCTGGCAAGGTCTCACCCGGTGTGAAGTTCGGCGACGCCGAGCTGCTCGGTGTGCCCCACATCATCATCGTCGGCCGCGGTGCGGCTGACCGTGAGGTCGAGGTCTGGGACCGCCGCACCGGCGTCAAGACGCCGATGCCGGTGGCTGAAGCCCTCGCACAGTTCGGGGCTTAGTAGGTCTGAAAAGGGCGGTGTCAGCTCATGCTGACACCGCCCTTTTCTCATTCCCACGCAAACGGTTCCGTTGACCCTATGATTTGGCTATGCGAAGAAGCTTGTGGGGTATCGGAACCGTCCTAGCGGTGTTGTCGTTGGTTGCGTGTGGGCCAGTACCGAACCCCGCACCGGGTGCAAGTTCTGTGGCGCCGACAGCCACGAGCGCGCCATCTGAGAGCGCGTCACCGACGCCGTCGTCGACCGCCGCTGTCGCGACCAACTCGTTCAACGGTGACTGCACGAACGCATTCTCCGACGCTGAACTCGGTGCGATCTTCGGTGTCGCGATGGTCGACCATGGCGTGAACTGGTCGATCGGTCAAGAGGAATCGTACGGAGGCTTGAAGTGCACCTGGTGGTCGGACGACGGGAAGCTGGGTGCCATCGTGGTTCTCACGGCGCTACCTGCGGCAGTTGTTCCGGACGAGGTCGTCGAAGGGGTGGAATGCTCAGGCGGATATTTCTGTGAAGCGACCATGGTCACAGCGCAAGGGTGGTACTCCATAACCGTCTCCGGGAGCGCGACCAGCGAAGAGGCGGGCGTTGCTCAGTCTCTCCTCGAAATGGCAGCACACCGCGGCGATGCGCTGCCGGCGCCGGTGATCCCTGCAGTGACGACGGCGACGTGGGAACGGCCGACTCCTGAGTGTGTCGACCTGGGAGTGCTGATCGCCGCACCCGATGGCTCGCCGATCACAAACGAGGGCGAGAACCCGAAGCGCGACTCACTCCTGCGGCCGCTCTATGATCTGCTCGGCAAGGAGTGCAACTTTTCTATGCCCAACCCCGATCCGGACGGCACGAGTAATGAGGTCAGCTTCACCGTTACCGTCGTGCCGGGAGGCGCCGTCGCATTCGACGCTGGAGTCATCAGCGGTAAAGGCACGCCGCTGGAAATTACTAACGGCGAGGCCGCCGCAGTTTTGATGCCAATCATCTACGAGGGCAGTTCGGCTGTTTTTGCGACAGACGGAACGAACACCGTTGCGATTGAGGTCGCGATGCATGCTGAGGCGTCAGATTTCGGATGGGTAGCAGAGCAACTCATTGACGGGCTTGCACCCTAGCGCGCATACTTTCGTCTAACTCGGGAGAGTGAGTCGAATGCGCAAACTGGTGTGGAGTGGGGCGGCGCTCGTCGCGATGTTGTCACTGGTCGCGTGCGGGCCCGCATCGAGCCCGACACCGAGCACGAGCTCTGCAGCGCCCACCACCACGAGCGCCCCATCGGAGAGCGCATCACCCACACCGTCGCCCACCGACACCGAACCGGTTTACGCGTTCAACGGCGATTGCACGAACGCGTTCTCTAACATCGAGCTGGCCACTGCCTTCGACCATGCCATGACAGACCTCGGCGTGAACTGGTCGGTTGGGCAAGAAGAAGCGCTTGGCGGCGTGAAATGCACATGGTGGGCCGACGACATGTATCTCGGCGCCGTCGTCGTCTTGACGGCCCTTCCCGTGGTAGCGGCACCGGATTCTGTCGTTGATGCCGCGCAGTGTGTAGAAAACAATTGCGAAGCAACCATGCTCACTTCGCAGGGCTGGTACTCGATGGTCACCTTCGGAAGCCTGACCAGCGACGACCCTGCCATCATTCAAGGCCTTCTTACGCAAGCCGCGGAGCGCGGCGACGCGCTGCCGCAACCCGTGGTTCCGCAGGCGACGGCTTCGACATGGGCGAGACCGCCCATTGCCTGCGCGGATCTTGCCGAGCTTCTCGTTCCGCCCGACGGCTCGCCGATCACGCTGGTGGTCGAAGACACGGCAGACTCATCGCTCCTGGCCCCGCTCTATGCAACGCTCGGCAACTTCTGCACCTTCTCGATGCCCAGCTCCGATCCGGAGAGCTTGGGTGTCGAGCTGATGTTCAGCGTCACGGTCGTACCCGGAGGAGCCGTCGCCTTCGACGACGGCGTCATCAGGGGCAAGGGTGTGCCGGTGCAGATCGCGAACGGCGAAGCCGCGGAGGTCGTCATGCCGTTTGTCGCAGAGGGCAACATGGGCATTTTTGCCACCGACGGAACCAACACGGTTGCGGTCGCGGCACCCCATGAGCTCGCGCCGACCGAATTCACCTGGGTTGCTGAGCAACTCATCGACGCGCTCGCGCCCTAGCATTCACCCCTTCGCCACCTGGGGGGTGAGAGGGTGGAGGCATGAGCACGACGGATATCCCTGAGAACGACCTGACACCTGAACTCATTGACGACATCGATCGTCTCATCGGTGACGCGGGAATCTCCAACAACCGCACGCTCATCCGCCGCATCCTGACGTCAGGCCTGCAGCTCGGCACGGACGACACCGACCGTCTCGACCTCAAGATCACGTCGGCATCGCTCATCGAAATGCGCAACGCTTTCCGACTCTTCGCGCCGTATCACGACGTTGCCAAGGCGACGATTTTTGGTTCCGCTCGCACGCAGCCAGATTCTGCCGCCTACCGCGCCGCCCACGATGCGGCCGCTGCCCTCGCGCGCGACGGCTGGATGGTCGTCACCGGTGCTGGCCCCGGCATCATGCAGGCCGCAGCCGAGGGTGCGGGCCCTGACATGTCGATCGGTGTCTCGATCCGTCTGCCGTTCGAGGAGAAGGCCAACGAGATCATCGGACAAGACCCGAAGCACGTTGCGATGAAGTACTTCTTCACTCGCAAGCTCATGCTGGTGAAGGAATCGACCGGTTTCATTTGCGTTCCCGGCGGCTTCGGAACCCTCGACGAAATGTTTGAACTGCTCACGTTGCAGCAGACCGGTAAGGCAGAGCCCGTGCCGATTGTGTTGCTCGATGAGCCAGGGGGAGTGTTCTGGAAGAACCTCGAACACTACATTCGTGACACCATGATGCCTGCGGGTGTCATCTCTCCTGACGACCTGGACCGCGTGCTGATCACCGATTCGGTCGAAGAAGCGCACGCTGCCATTGTCGGCTTCTGGCGCAACTACGACTCACTCCGCTGGGTCGGCGACACGCTCGTGTTGCGACTGAAGCATGAACCGACGGACGCGGAGATCGCCGATCTCAACGAACGCTTCGGGTTTCTGCTCAAGGAGGGTGCGATTCGCCGAGTGGCACCGTTTGCTCCCGAGAAGGCAGACCGCGACAAGCTTGATTTGCCGCGAATCGCGCTGGTACTTAACCAGTTCAAGGTCGGGTCGCTCTTCCAACTCGTTAACGCAATTAATCAGCTCCCGTCTATCGGTGCCTAACCCTTCCAGGAGGTCGTGTGGAGCCAGAGAGATGCCATGGGAAGGGTGTGGAGATTTCGAGTGCGGAGGCATCCGTTAGAATAGTTCGATGCCCCCACCAGGGCCAGAGCTAAATACGGAGGCCGTTATGGACATTGATCTCTCGCTGTTACGCACGATCGAGCGTGAGAAGGAAATTCCCTTCGCTGAGCTTGCGCACATTATTGAGCAGGCCGTGTTGACCGCCTACGCCAAGCACACGTCGCCAGACGACGAACTTCCCGACGGCGCTCGCGCATCGCTTGACCACAAGACCGGCCACGTCGCGGTGTACATTCCTGTCACCGACGAAGAGGGCGCGGTCATTGGTGAAGAAGAGACGATGCCAGCTGACTTCGGTCGCATCGCCGCCTTCGCAGCCAAGCAGGTCATCAGCCAGCGTCTGCGCGACATTGCTGACGACGCGGTTCTCGGTGAGTTCCGTGCCAAGGAAGGTGACATCGTTGCCGGTGTCATTCAGCAGGGCCCGAACCCCAAGATGATCCACGTCGACCTCGGCACGGTCGAGGCGATCTTGCCCCCAGAAGAGCAGGTCTCCACGGAGGAATACACTCACGGTTCGCGCCTGCGTGTGTACGTGACGAGCGTTTCTAAGGGCAACAAGGGTCCGCAGATCACCGTGTCACGCACCCACCCGGGTCTCGTCCGCAAGCTCTTTGCACTCGAGGTTCCGGAAATCGCGCAGGGTCTCGTTGAGATCGTGTCGCTCGCTCGTGAAGCCGGCCACCGTACCAAGATTGCCGTCGTCGCCAAGGACTCGTCGATCAACGCGAAGGGTGCATGCATCGGTGAGATGGGTCGCCGCGTGCGTGCCGTCACAGAAGAACTCTCCGGCGAGAAGATCGACATCATCGATTACAACCCCGAGCTTGCTGCCTTCGTCGCGCAAGCGCTTTCGCCCGCCAAGGTTACGAGCGCCTTCATTCTGGACGCACAGACGAAGGCCGTTCGCGCCCTCGTTCCGGACTACCAGCTTTCTCTCGCCATCGGCAAGGAAGGTCAGAATGCACGTCTGGCCGCTAAGCTCACCGGCGCCAAGATCGACATCCAGCCGGACTCGATTCTCGACGAGAACTAGCCCACGCATCCGCGCCTCGCGCCCCGCCGCACCGCTGGCGGCGCGCGAGTAAACGCGGGGGAGGTGTAAGATGGAACCCGTACGAACGTGTGTCGGATGCCGATCACACGATTCTCGCTCCTCGCTTCTGAGGGTCACCATCCACGAAAACCGCCTCGTCATCGACGAGCGGAAGGCGCTGGGCGGGAGAGGATCGTGGGTGCATGACGAGGCCGAATGCCTCGCCAAGGCCATCCAACGCAAAGCGTTCGTGCGGGCACTGCGAGTATCGGGTTCGCCCGACACACAGACCATCGAGAAACGGCTGAACGGCTATGGAAACAAAGTGAACGGCTCGAAATGAGACCCGTCCGCCAATAGGTCTGCCCTGCCTGGGTAGACCCAGACAGGAGAATCAGTGGCTGCCAAACCACGCGTGCATGAAATTGCCTCCGAATTCGGAGTAGACAGTAAGCATGCATTGGCCAAGTTGAAAGAACTTGGCGAGTTCGTGAAGAGTATTTCTTCAACGATCGAACCCCCCGTCGCGCGTAAGCTTCGCGCTGCGCTCGAGGCGGAGGGCGCCGCGGCGTCCGCCGCTCCCGCTCCGGCAGCTGATGCTGCCGCTAAGACTCCGGCTAAGCCGGCGGCTGCGAAGCCCGCCGCAGCGAAGCCCGCCGCAGGCGCAGCTAAGCCTGGCCCGAAGCCTGGCCCCAAGCCCGCGCCGAAGTCGGCACCTGCGCCTGAAGCGCCTGTTGCTGAAGCCCCCGCGGCTAAGCCTGCTGCAAAGCCGGCGACCGAAGGTGGCGCTACGGCTGCGAAGCCCGCACCGAAGCCCGGTGCCCCGGCACCGAAGGCTCCGGCACCGGCACCTCGTCCCGGTGGTGCTCCACGCCCAGGCAATAACCCGTTTGCTTCTTCGCAGGGTATGGGTCAGCGTCCCGCTGGTCCCCGTCCAGGCAACAACCCCTTTGCTTCCGCACAGGGCATGGGCCAGCGCCCGACGCCGGGTAACATCCCGCGTCCGCAGGCTCCGCGCCCCGGCTCCCCGCGTCCGGGTGCCCCGCGCCCCGCTGGCGCAGGTCGTCCCGGTGGTGGCGGCGGTCGTCCCGGTGCACCGTTCCAGCAGCGTCCTGGTGGCGCTGGTGGTGCCGGTCGTCCCGGTAGTGGCGGTGGCGGTTTCCAGCGTCCAGGCGGAACCGGTGGTCCCGGTGGTGGCGGCGGCTTCGCCGGTCGCCCTGGCCCCGGCGGCCGTGGTCGCGGTGGCACAGCTGGCGCCTTTGGTAAGGGTGGCGGCAAGTCGAAGCAGCGTAAGTCGCGTCGCGCAAAGCGCCAAGAGTTTGAAATGCGGGATGCGCCGCTCGTCGGTGGTGTCAACGTTTCGCGCGGTAACGGCGAGACGATCCGCCTGCGTCGCGGCTCGTCGATTTCTGACTTCGCAGACAAGATTGAGGCCCTGACGGGTTACACGGTTCAGCCGGGTACCCTCGTCACGATTCTCTTCAACCTCGGTGAGATGGCGACCGCAACGGAGTCGCTCGACGAGGCAACGTTCGAAGTACTGGGTGCTGAGCTCGGCTACAAGATCGACATGGTTTCGCCTGAGGACGAAGACAAGGAGCTCCTTGAGGGCTTCGGTCTTGACCTTGACAGCGAGCTGGCTGAAGAAGACGACGAAGATCTCGAGATTCGTCCGCCGGTTGTCACCGTCATGGGTCACGTTGACCACGGTAAGACCCGCCTGCTCGACGCCATTCGCCAGACCAATGTGGTCTCGGGCGAAGCCGGCGGCATCACGCAGCACATTGGTGCGTACCAGATCTGGACCGAGCACGAAGGCATCGAACGTGCAGTGACGTTCATTGACACCCCGGGTCACGAGGCGTTTACCGCTATGCGTGCTCGTGGTGCTCAGGTCACTGACATCGCGATCCTCGTTGTCGCGGCCGACGACGGTATCATGCCGCAGACGGTTGAGGCTTTGAACCACGCTCAGGCAGCTAATGTGCCGATCGTGGTCGCAGTCAACAAGATCGATAAGGAAGAGGCAAACCCCGCCAAGGTTCGTCAGCAGCTGACCGAGTATGGTCTGGTTGCCGAAGAATACGGTGGAGATGTCATCTTCGTTGACGTCTCGGCGCGCAACAACATCGGTATCCAGGAACTGGTTGACGCTGTCCTGCTGACGGCTGACGCTGGTCTTGACCTCCGCGCAAACCCGAACAAGGACGCCCGTGGTGTCGCTATTGAAGCCAAGCTCGACAAGGGCCGTGGTTCGGTGGCAACCGTGCTCATCCAGTCCGGAACCCTGCGCGTCGGCGACGCCATTGTTGCTGGTACCGCTTATGGCCGCGTTCGCGCCATGATCGACGAGAACGGCGAGGCTGTCGACGAGGCATACCCGTCGCGTCCCGTCCAGGTGCAGGGTCTGAACTCTGTGCCGCGCGCCGGTGACACGTTCATCGTGACCGAGGAAGACCGTACGGCACGTCAGATCGCTGAGAAGCGTGAAGCTGCTGCCCGTAACGCTCAGCTCGCGAAGGCTCGTAAGCGTATTTCGCTTGAAGACTTCACCCGTGCTCTCGAAGAGGGCAAGGTCGAGTCGCTCAACCTCATCATTAAGGGTGACGTTTCTGGTGCTGTTGAGGCCCTTGAAGAGTCGCTCCTGAAGATCGAGGTCGACAACTCCGTTCAGTTGCGCATTCTGCACCGTGGTGTGGGTGCGATCACGGCGAGCGACGTTGACCTGGCGACGATCGACAACGCCATCATCGTTGGCTTCAACGTCCGTCCGGACGTCAAAGCTCGCGAGCGCGCACAGCGCGAAGGCGTCGACATCCGCTTCTACTCGGTTATCTACTCGGCAATCGATGACATCGAGAGCGCGCTTAAGGGCATGCTCAAGCCGGAGTTCGAAGAGGTTCAGTCGGGTGTCGCAGAGGTCCGCGAGGTCTTCCGTTCTTCCAAGTTCGGAAACATCGCCGGTGTTATCGTGCGCTCGGGAACCATTACCCGAAACGCAAAGGCACGCGTCATCCGCGATGGCGTTGTTGTTGCAGACGGCCTGGCGATCGAATCGCTGCGTCGCTTTAAGGACGATGTCACCGAGGTTCGTACGGACTTCGAATGTGGTATCGGTCTTGGCAAGCACAACGACATTCAGATTGGCGACGAGATCGAGACCACCGAAATGGTCGAGAAGCCCCGCGCTTAATGTCTAATGCGAGGCCGCGTGAGTCGAAAGGCTCACGCGGCCTCGTCATCTCATGCAGTACGCTCCGAACAGATCTGTTGCCACATGCGGCACAAGAGGAGGACACCATGGCTGGTGAACGTCAAGGACGATTGGCCGACCGCATCCGCGTCATTCTTGCGGAACGCCTCGACAAGGGTTTGCGCGACCCACGCCTCGGCTTCGTGACCATTACAGAAGTGCGCGTCTCGGGCGACCTTCAGCACGCGTCGGTCTTCTACACGGTGCTTGGCACCGATGAAGAACGTGCGTCAAGTGCGGAGGCTCTCACGGCGGCAACGGGCATGCTCCGCAAGGAGGTGGGCAAGCACCTCGGTGTGCGCCTGGTTCCGACGCTGGAGTTCATCTCCGACGCGCTTCCGGAGACGGCCGATCACATTTCGGCCCTGCTTCGGGAGGCTCGCGAACGCGACGCCGAAGTGGCGGGTCTTGCCGCGAAGGCTCAGTACGCCGGTGACGAAGACCCGTATCTCAAGCCGCGCGAAGACGCTGACGAAGACTAAGAACGCCGTGACCGCGCAGCGATAGCAATCGCTCGGGTTGCATCACAAGGGCCGCCCCGATGTTATCGAGGCGGCCCTTGTGTGATCTCAGTGACCGATGATCGGGAATGAACCCGTCGGCGTCTCTCCGTCGTCGTAAACCGAGGCGAAGCGAGCGCGCTGTTCTGCCTTACCCACGGAGAACCAGAACTTGATGAGGTGAATACCGGAGTTCACGAGCATCTCTTCAAACTCAATCGCAGAGCGAGTGAACTCCAGGTACTGCTGCGGTGAGCAGTATCCCATCACGCGTTCGACACCGGCACGGTTATACCAAGAGCGGTCGAACAACACGATTTTCGCCGCCGGTGGGCAGGTGGGCAACATAGCGCTGAAAGGACCACTGCGAGAGCTCACGCTCGGTCGGTACTTCGAGAGCCACGACGCTCCGGTGTTACGTCGACAGCGCCACTCTCAGCGATGTCGAACTCGGGTGTCTTTGTGGGTTCGTTCTTCATGACGATCCTTCGCAATATCGCTGGTAACGCTCCTTTAATCCTTTTACTAACCACGGAGAATTGATCAGGTCGGGCGGTGTTTTGTGCAGGAGTGTCATCACTGCTGAGCACCGAACTGGACGCGGCAACATCACCCGTACCGCCAGCCCGTCAGCCTGAGCTTCGAGTGAAGCGTGGGTCAAGCACGGCAGCGATGCCGACCAGTGCGGCTCCGACCCCGAGCGCGAAGGCAAATCTCATGGTTCCGCTCACAACCGCAATGGTTCCGAGCACAGCGACGCCCAGCCCGCTACCCAGCGCAAAGCCGACTTCTTGGATGGCGCCCACCTGGCCGGCCTGCTCAGGCTCGGTCGCGTCGAACAGCGCAGCGGCGGTGAGCGTGCCGATAACGCCGTAGCCGAAGCCAGCGAGCAGGAGCGGAACCATGAGGCTTGCGGGGTCAGTGGCGAGCCACACCAAGCCGATGGCTTGGATGGCGAGGGCGACGATCGTCAGCGCATTGCTACTCATCCAGCGCAGGAGAGTCGGCGCAAGCACGCCGCCGAGTGCGATCATGATGGCCTGCGGCAGAAGCGCGAAGCCGGCCATCAGCGCGGTTTCACCACGTGCATCTTGGAGGTGCAGGCTGACCAGATAGACGGTCGCAGCCGACGCTCCGGTGCTCGCGATGATGCGAAGGTAAGCGACTGAAAAGCTACGAATCCGAAACAACCCCACGTCGATGAACGGGTCATGGAGCCGGAGCTGGCGGCGTACGAACACAACGCCAGAGACACCGCCGACGACGCCCATCGCGATCGCAGGCAGCGGCTGGGTTGCCACATGCTGCAGGGCATACACGATGCCGCCGAGCGCGATGATCGACGTCACGATGCTCAGCGGATCCCAGTGCGGCGGCCGCGTGGTTCGGGTGTTGGGAACCAAAAGGAGCGCGAGAATGAGAGCCACGATGGCGAGGGGGATACCACCGTAAAGCGTCCACCGCCAACCGGGGCCCGCCGCGAGGATTCCGCCAGCAACAGGACCGAAAGCGCTTCCGGCACCGAAGGTTGCCGTCCACAGTCCGTAGGCCAACACTCGCTCGCCCGGATGAAAAACCGCTCCGATCGTGGAGACGACGCTCGCGATGACCGCTGCCTCGCTGGCGCCAAGCAGCGCTCGCATCGCAATCAGCACGATCGCGGAGTCAGTCATTCCGCCGATCAGGTTGAACAGTGCGAATCCAGCGAGACCCACAACCATCACCGTGCGTCGACCAAATTGGTCACCAGCACGGGCCGCGATCACGAGGGTGACGGCGAGTGCGAGGGGATAGATGTCGACAATCCAGATCGCGGCCGCGTCTGTCATGTGGAGGTCTTGACGCATGGCAGGCAGCGCCGTCGTTGTCGCGCTGATGGCGAGCGCCCCGATGAGAACGCCGAGGAGCATCGGAACCATGGCAAGCCATGTGCGCGCCGCGGATCGTTGAGCGGAGGGTGAGGTCACCGCCCTATTCTTGCGCCTCGCGGTCAACCGCAAGACCACCGTGGTTGTCGAGTGTGGTGGCGTGCCGGAGAGATGTCGTCTTCGTCGTTACGCTCGCACACTCGCTGGCGCAGTGTCGCGTGCTTGAGGCGCGTCGCCGGCGAGGTGGGCCATATCGCCGTCGGTTTCGATGAGTCCGTCGGCGAGCAGCGACAAAATGGCGCGGTCGCGTTGGGTGGGGTCGGGCCAGTCAGCAATGATGGCGTCGACGAGAACGCCGGAACCATGGGTGCGGCGGAGCACGGCGAGCACAGCACCGCGGGCTTGGCGGTCAGAACCCTCGTACTTGGCCTGCTTCGGGCGCGTGTCACCGGTATCGGGGTAGCCAGCAGCGCGCCAGGCACACTGCGCCGTCAGTGGGCACTGTTCGCAACGTGCGGCGCGGGCGGTGCACACCACGGCGCCCAATTCCATCGCCGCAGCGTTCACCAGTTGCGCAGCCACCGGTTCCGCCGGCAAGATCTCCGACATCGCGGCGAGATCACGCTTAGCGGCGGGGCCGGGCTGACTCTTGCCTTCAACGGCGCGCGCGAGCACGCGGCGGGTGTTCGTGTCGACGACCGGAACCCGCTCGCCATACGCGAAGGCGGCGACGGCGCGCGCGGTGTAGTCGCCGACGCCCGAGAGTGCGAGCAGCGCGTCTACGTCGCACGGTACGACGCCGTCGTGGCGGTCGGTGATCTCCACCGCCGCTTGATGCAGCCACATCGCGCGCCGCGGATACCCGAGATTCGCCCATGCGCGTACTGCGTCAGACGGGGGAGAGGCAGCAAGATCTGCCGGCGTCGGCCACCGGGTGAGCCATTCCTCGAGTCGAGGAATCACGCGGGTCACCGGTGTCTGTTGCAGCATGAACTCGCTGACGAGAATGCCCCAAGCGCCAAATTCCGGGTGACGCCACGGCAAGTCGCGCGCATTCTCGCGGTACCAGTCGATGAGCGGAGAAGCGAGAGGATGCACCCTTCCACTGTAGGCGCGAGACCCGCAGAGGGCCGTAGGCTAGGAACATGCGTCTGCCCATTAACCCCGTGACCACGCTGATGCGTGAGCTCCGCGGTGAACTGCGCCAGCTGTACCCGGCCGGTCGCATCATTGTCTTCATCGACGGCATCGATGCGCCCGCCGTGGATTCGTTTGCATCGCTCTTTGCTGAGGTCGTTGACGAGGCCGACACGGCTGCCTTTCACGCCCGTCTGCGTGACTTTCATCTCTCGCGCGCCGAGCAAACTGAGCGCGGCGTCACCGTTGATGAAGATGCGTTGCGTCGTGCGCTGATCGATCCGTTCCGGAGCGGCTCGCTGGACTCGGCGACGAGTGGATTTCAGCTCGGCACGTGGGATGCCGATCGCGATGCTCCACTGGAGTCGCGCTGGGTCACGGCGCCGTCAGACGCGGTGCTGATTGTGAGCGGAACCGGCGTGCTGGCACCGGAACTTCGCGGCATGGCGAACTGGTCGATCTGGCTGGAGACGGCAGAAGGCACCCTTGCTCGCCGCGCGGGCCGCTCGAGCGAACAGCCATACACAGAGGCGGAATTTACCTACCTGAAGAACGCGAAGCCCGCGGGTGCCGCTTCCGTCATGGTCGACAACACTGACGCTGCGGCGCCGGTTCAGATTTATCGAGACTTCTGCTGATGCTAACGAATGACAAGCCGCGTCCTGCGGCGCAGATTGTGCTGGTCGATAAGCCGGGCGGAATGACGAGTCACGATGTCGTCAGCCGCGCTCGCCGCGCGGTCGGAACCCGCAAGATCGGTCACGCAGGCACACTGGACCCGATGGCCACCGGCCTGCTCGTTCTGGGCGTCGAGGGCGGCACGCGCCTGCTCACGTACCTGGTTGGGCTCGACAAGACGTATGAGGCGACGATTCGCCTCGGCCAAGCGACCACCACCGATGACGCGGAAGGTGAGGTCACAACCTCAGCTGACGCGTCAGGTGTGCCGGCCAACGCAATTGCCGATGGCATTGCTGCACTGAGCGGAACCATTTTGCAGGTTCCGAGTTCGGTTTCTGCCATCAAGGTGGACGGCAAGCGCGCCTACGACCTCGTCCGCGCAGGTGAGCAGGTCGAACTGAAGTCGCGTCAGGTCACCGTTTCACGCTTCGATGTGCTCGCCGAGCGCCGCGACGGCGCGTTCATCGACCTCGACGTCGTCGTGGACTGCTCAAGCGGAACCTACATTCGCGCCCTCGCCCGTGACCTCGGCGACGCGCTGGGAGTCGGCGGCCACCTCACGGCATTGCGGCGCACCCACGTCGGCCCTTTCGACGTGAGCGGGGCAAGCGATGCCGACACCATTGGTTCCGTCTCGCTCACTCCTGCCACAGCCGCGGGCCTCGTGATGGCGACCGTGGTAACGACCGCAGACGAGGCGCGAGACTTGCGCCAAGGGAAGAAGATTGCGGGGGGAGACCGCTCGGCAACCTATCCCGCCGCTGCTGTTGACCCAGAAGGCGAACTCATCGGTATCGTCGACAAACGTGCCGACACCATCAAAAGCATCATGAATATGCCGGAGGTTCAGGCGTGATCACAGGGTTTACTTTCGCGTTGATCGGTATCGCGGCGCTCGCGGCAGTCATCTGCATCGTGATGGGGTTGATCGGCAAGGTTCCCAGCGACCTCACCGTTGGAGCGATCGTCGTCGTTGAGCTGTTGCTGATCGTCCAGGTCGTGATCGCGATCATTGCCCCGTTCGTTGGCAACTCTCCGGCAGGGAGCCTGCTCGAGTTTTGGACGTACCTGATCTCGGCCGTCCTGTTGCCGGTTGGTGGCGTGGTGTGGGCGTTTGTTGACCGCACAAAGTGGTCGACCGTCATCATGGGCGTTGTTGCCATGGCCGTCGCGATCATGGTGTGGCGCATGGAAGTCATCTGGACGGTCGGGGCGTCCGTTGCTGGAGCCTAAGATTGTCTAGTGACTTCTGAACTGACGCCCGCAAGCCGGCGCATGACCGGTATCGGTCGTGTCCTTGTGATCCTGTACGCGATCATGGCGCTCGGGGCCAGCGGGCGCTCGTTCGTTCAGATTGCGGAGAAGTTTAACGATGCGCCGCTCGCGTACGCGCTGTCGGCGGCATCAGCCATTGTGTACATCCTGGCGACGCTTGCCCTCATCTTTGCTGGCCGCTCCGGGTGGTACATCGTGGCCTGGATCGCGATTGTCTTCGAACTTGTTGGCGTGCTCGTCATCGGCACCCTCAGCATCGTCATGCCAGACCTGTTCGCGCACGACACCGTGTGGTCGTACTACGGCCGCGGATATGTTTGGATTCCGCTGGTTCTTCCGGTGCTTGGTCTCTGGTGGCTCACCACACACAAACCTGCACCAGCCACGACGGCATCGGAACGGGTGGCGGCATGATCGTCTTTACCGACCCGAACGAGATTCCCGCAGACTTTGGTCCGTCGGTCGTCGCAATCGGCAAGTTCGACGGTGTGCACACCGGCCATCGTCTCGTGCTGGAAAAGGCCATCGCTGATGCTCGCACGCAGGGGGCGAAGACAGTCGCCGTCACCTTTGACCGCAACCCGCTTGCGATTCTGCGTCCCGAGTTGTGCCCGACAGAGCTGGTTAGTCTCGCCCAGAAAATTGAGCTGCTTGGCGGAACCGGCATCGACGCCGTCTTGGTTCTGACGTTTGATGAGGCCATGGCGCGCGTACCTGCCGAAGAGTTCGTCGAACGAATTCTCGTCGGTACCCTGCACGCTAAGACCGTGCTGGTCGGCCACGACTTCCGTTTCGGGCACCGCGGCGCAGGAGACCCTGAGCTGCTTCGCCGCATGGGCACGGTCTTCGGCTTCACCGTCGATGCGGTTGGTGATGTGACAGATGCTGGCGACCGCGTGTCGTCCACCCGTATTCGCGAACTGCTTGCTGAGGGCGATGTTGCCGCCGCTGGCCGTCTGCTCGGCCGCCCGCACGCGGTCGAGGGCGAAGTTGTTCATGGGCTCAAGCGCGGTCGCGAACTGGGTTTTCCGACCGCCAACCTTTCCCCGCAGAGTCAGGGCGATGTTCCGGCCGATGGCGTCTATGCGGGTTGGCTTCGCGCAGCCGACGGTGTGCACCGCCGTGCCGCGATTTCGGTGGGGATTAACCCCACATTTGATGACGTCGAAATGCGTCAGGTTGAGGCCTATGTGCTCGACGAGACCGATCTCGATCTGTACGGACAGCACGTCGTCGTTGAGTTCGTCGACCGGATTCGTGGCATGGTCGCTTTCCGTGGCATTCCCGCACTCATCGAGCAGATGACTGACGACGTCACGCGCACCCGCGAGATCCTCTCTTAACCCAGCGCCTGGTTCCGGCCACTCCCAACCCGCCTCCTGGTCCTGCCCCCTGGTTCCGGGCGCTCCCAACCCGCGCCCTGGTTCCGCCCCCCTGGTTCCGTGGCCCCCTCCTTCTCCGCCGAAACACACTTTGGTCGGCGAGAAACATGCGGCCCGGTGGGGTTTCGCCGACCAGAATGTGTTTCGCGAATTGGTGGGGGCGGAACCACGTGCGCGGCCGGGGAGGGGATGGTCGCGCTGGTGCGCGCGTGCGCAGGGCGGGGTGCTCATATGTGCAAAGTGCGCAACTAATGTTGAATCGCGCGCGACGCGGGGCTACCGTTTAAGGGATGGACGAGCTACTTGCCGTGCGCGTCGCTGAACTCTATTACGAAGAGAACAAGACGCAAGATGAGGTTGGCGCCCTCCTGGGCATCTCACGCTGGAAAGTGGGACGCCTGCTGACCGCTGCCCGCGAAGCGGGCATTGTGCGGATCGAGATCATCCACCCGCGCGCACGCCGCCTCGGCTTGGAACGCGATCTGCGCGAACGCTTCAACCTTGCGGACGCCGTCGTGGTTCCGCGGCCAGAAGGCACCGATGCCGGGAGCGCTGTTGCGCAAGCCGGTGCCGACTATCTCGCCGCCATGCGTCCGGTGCCGAAGATTCTTGGCGTGAGCTGGGGGCGTACCCTCACCGCCGTTGCTGACCGGCTGCCTGAAGCGTGGGCAACGGGTGTGACCGTCGTGCAAATCAACGGTGGCGTGACGCTGAATCGTCGCGCTGGCACGGCGGCAACGCTCGCATCGACGATCGCGCAGAAGGGGCGTGGCGAGGTTGTGCTCTTGCCAGGCCCCGCCATCCTGGAACGCCGCGAGACGAAAGAAGCAATCATGGCCGACCGTACGGTCGCCGAAGTCTTCGATCTCGCCCGTCGCGCGGACGCCTACCTGTATTCGGCCGGCGTCGATGACTCGCACTCCGCGCTCATCGAAAGCGGCTACCTGCGCGGAAGCGACGTTGCCGTGCTCGCCAGCAAGGGGGCAGTTGGTGACATCACCGGACGCTATATCGATGCGAACGGAAACATCGTTGACCCCTCTCTCGACGCCCGCACCCTGGGCCTCGAACTCGACGCACTGCGCAACGCGGAACGCGGCATCTTCGTGGTGTCGGGTGAAGCGAAGCGCGACATTGCCCGGGCCGTCGTTGTGAACGGCCTGTGCTCCATCCTCATTACAGACGAGGGCACTGCCCGTGACCTGTTGGAGAACGAATGAACACCACTACTGACCTGGCGCTGCGCGCGCGGGCAGTCGAAATTCTCGGCGGCGAGCCGAGCAACGAAGCGTTGCGACGCTTCTTGCACGGCCTTCCAGGAGTCGACGCCGTCGGCCTCGAGCAGCGCGCCGCTGCCCTCGGCACCCGTTCGATCAAGACCACGTCAAAGGCGTGGGCGCTTGATCGCATCATCGAGCTGATCGACCTCACGACGCTCGAGGGTGCCGATACCCCCGGCAAGGTGCGCTCGCTCGTCGCGAAGGCGCTGCACCCTGACGCTTCTGACGCCACCTGCCCGCGCCCTGCCGCTGTCTGCGTGTACGGCGATATGGTTCCGCACGCTGTTGCCGCACTCGGAACCATGCACGGCGACCCCGACGACGGCAAGATTTCCGTCGCGGCAGTAGCGACGGCGTTCCCCTCCGGCCGCTCATCGCTTGCGATCAAACTGGCAGACACGGCTGAGGCCGTTGCCGCCGGTGCCGACGAAATCGACATGGTGATTGACCGCGGTGCCTTCCTCGCCGGCGACTACGCCTTTGTGTACGACCAGATCGTGCAGGTGAAAGAAGCGTGCCGCCGCGACGACGGATCCTACGCGTCGCTCAAGGTGATCCTGGAGACCGGCGAGCTCAACACGTACGACAACGTCAAGCGCGCTTCGTGGCTCGCGATTCTCGCAGGCGGCGACTTTATCAAGACATCAACGGGCAAAGTGCAGCCAGCAGCCACGCTTCCGGTGACGTTGCTCATGCTTGAGGTCGTGCGCGATTGGCACAAGCTCACCGGCGAGAAGATTGGCGTGAAGCCGGCCGGTGGAATTAGCTCCTCAAAGGACGCGATCAAGTACGTCGTGACCGTCGCTGAAACGCTGGGGGAGGAGTGGCTGGTTCCGCACCTTTTCCGCTTCGGCGCCTCGAGCCTGCTGAACGACGTGCTGATGCAGCGCCAGAAGATGACCACCGGACACTACTCCGGCCCCGACTACCTGACGATTGCGTGAGGCCAGCATGAGCTTTCTTGAATACGCACCCGCGCCCGAGTCGCGCTCGGTGCTGAACCTGCAGTCCGAATACGGACTCTTCATTAACGGCGAATTCCGTGAGGGCAGCGGAACCAGTTTCGCCAGCATCAACCCGGCAGACGAATCAAAAATCGCGATGATCGCGATGGCCGATGAGGCCGACGTCGATGCGGCGGTTGCTGCCGCTCGCACCGCGTTCGACAAGACGTGGTCGAAGATGAGCGGACGCGACCGCGGCAAGTACCTGTTCCGCATCGCCCGCATCATTCAGGAGCGCGCTCGCGAGCTCGCCGTCGCGGAATCCCTCGACAACGGCAAGCCGATTAAGGAAAGCCGCGACGTCGATGTTCCACTCGTCGCCGCCTGGTTCTTCTACTACGCGGGCTGGGCTGACAAGCTCGACTACGCGGGCCTCGGCGCGATTCCCAAGGCCCTGGGCGTTGCCGGTCAGGTCATTCCGTGGAACTTCCCGCTGCTGATGCTCGCGTGGAAGGTCGCGCCGGCGCTCGCCGCTGGCAACACCGTCGTGCTGAAGCCGGCCGAAACCACATCGCTGACCGCCTTGCTGTTTGCCGAAATCGTGCAGCAAGCCGGGCTGCCCGCCGGTGTCGTCAACATCGTGACAGGTGCCGGAACCACGGGTGCGGCGCTCGTGCGCCACCCGGACGTCAACAAGGTGGCGTTTACCGGTTCGACCGCGGTCGGCCGCGAAATCGCAAAGACGGTGGCAGGCACCGACAAGAGCCTGACGCTGGAGCTTGGCGGCAAGGCCGCGAACATTGTGTTCGACGACGCGCCGCTCGACCAGGCTGTCGAAGGCATCGTCAACGGCATCTTCTTCAACCAGGGCCACGTGTGCTGCGCGGGCTCCCGCCTGCTCGTGCAGGAGTCGATCCACGATGAGGTCGTTGATCGCCTGAAGACGCGCCTTGAGACCCTGCGCCTCGGCGACCCGCTCGACAAGAACACCGACATCGGTGCGATCAACTCCCGCGAGCAACTGGACCGTATTCGCGAGCTCAGCGCGGTTGGCGAGGCTGAGGGCGCCGAACGCTGGAGCCCGGCGTGCGAGATTCCCGACAACGGATTCTGGTTCGCCCCGACGATCTTCACCGGCGTGCAGGCTTCGCACCGCATCGCGCGCGAAGAGGTCTTCGGCCCGGTGCTGTCGATCCTGACGTTCCGCACACCGGCGGAGGCGATCGAGAAGGCGAACAACACGCCGTACGGCCTGTCGGCCGGCATTTGGTCAGACAAGGGCTCACGCATTCTGGCCGTTGCCGACCGCCTGCGCGCCGGCGTCATTTGGGCCAACACGTTTAACCGCTTCGACCCCGCAAGCCCGTTCGGTGGCTACAAGGAGTCGGGCTACGGCCGCGAAGGTGGCCGTCACGGCCTCGCCGCGTACCTGAAGGGAGCATCCGCATGAGCAAGCGACTCACGGTTCCGAAGACCTACAAGCTCGCGATCGGCGGCGCATTCCCGCGCAGCGAGTCAGGGCGCACCTACGAGGTGACCTCCCCGAGCGGCGAGTTTCTCGCGAACGCGGCCCTGGCATCGCGCAAGGACGCTCGCGACGCGGTGAAGGCAGCACGCGCCGCGGTGAAGGGCTGGTCAGGAGCGACCGCCTACAACCGCGGCCAGGTGCTGTACCGCATCGCCGAAGTGCTCGAAGGCCGTCGTGCGCAGTTCGTCGACGAGATCGTGCAGCAGGAGGGCGTCACTGCCGCCGTTGCCGGCGCGCAGGTGGACGAAGCCATTGACCGCTGGGTTTGGTATGCCGGCTGGTGTGACAAGTACGTTCAGGTGACCGGTAACGCTAACCCGGTCGCTGGCCCATACTTCAACATTTCGGTTCCGGAGCCCACGGGCGTCGTGGCTATTGTCGCCCCGCAGGATTCTGCGCTTCTTGGCCTGGTATCTGCCGTGGCTCCCGCTCTGGTTGCCGGCAACTCCGTTGTCGTCATCGCGAGCGAGAAGTATCCGCTGTCATCGATTTCGTTTGCCGAGGTGCTCGCCACGAGTGACGTGCCAGGCGGCGTCGTCAACGTGCTCACCGGTTCGCCAGCCGAAATGGCGCCGTGGCTCGCTTCGCACCAAGACGTCAACGCGCTCGACCTCGTCGGTGCCGACGGTCTGGACTGGGTCGACCTGCAACAGCGCGCCGCTGAAACACTCAAGCGGGTGTCTTCGCCCGAGCGCGGCGCGACGGCTGCGGCACCCTCGTTGTCGCGCATCACGTTCTTCACCGAGACGAAGACCGTGTGGCACACCAAGTCGATGATTTGAATCGCGACGAAAGCCCGGGATAGGCCACCGCCTTCCCGGGCTTTTGTGGTTCTCGTAACCGGAGCGCGAGCGTGCAATCGCGGAGATTCGAAAAATTTCTACCAATCGGGAATACCCCAGGGGGGTATACACTTGACTCTAGTGAGCGATAGCCCATCGCGACGAAATGACCTCAGAAGGAGCATCATGACCACCCAGGTTTACCGCGTTGAAGGCATGACGTGCGGACACTGCGCAGGATCGGTCACGACAGAAGTATCCGGCGTCGCCGGTGTGGAAAACGCGGTTGTCGACCTCGACGCGAAGACCGTCACCGTGACGGGTGCCGTGAGCGACGAAGCAGTGGCCGCGGCTGTCGCCGAGGCTGGATACACCTTCGCAGGCCGCGCATGAGTACGGCACTGCACACCGATGACGAGCTTCGCGCCGCGACTCTCGACATCGAGGGAATGACCTGCGCGAGCTGTGTGGCTCGGGTAGAAAAGCGTCTTTCCTCGGTCGCGGGTGTGCAGGCGGCCGTCAACCTCGCGACCGAATCAGCCAAGGTCTCCATTCCGGTCGGCGTGAGCGATGATGACCTCATCGCCGCCGTTGAATCGGCAGGTTACGGCGCACGCGTCCGTGCGGTGGGCTCTCAGCCTGCCGCCATGGACGAACACGACCACACCGACGAAGGCCGCACCAAACTCGGCACCAGGCTCGTTGTCTCTGCCATTCTTGCTATCCCGGTCATCGCAACCGGCATGGTTCCGGCCCTCCAATTCCCGGGCTGGCAGTGGATGGCCATGATCCTGACCCTGCCGATCGTGATGTGGGGCGGCTGGCCGTTCCACCGCGCCACCTTCCAAAACGCGCGCCACTTCACCGCCACAATGGACACTCTCATCACGCTGGGCACCTCTGCCGCGCTGATCTGGAGTGTCTGGGCGATGTTCTTCGGTACAGCGGGTGAGATCGGCATGACGCACGACGTCGTGCTGTTTGGTCCGGTGCACGATGCCACGTCGCTCGTCTACTTCGAAGTTGCCGCAGGCGTCACCGTCTTCCTGCTACTCGGGCGCTGGATCGAACATCGCTCGAAGCGTCGTGCGGGGGATGCCCTGCGTACCCTGATGAACCTCGGCGCGAAGGCCGTGACGCTCGCGACGGTCGCCGGGGCCGACGGCCCCACCGTGCCGATCGATGACCTTCAGGTTGGCGACCGCTTCGTCGCGCGCCCCGGCGAGAAGATTGCCACCGACGGTGTCGTGGTTTCTGGATCCGCCGCGGTTGACGCCAGCATGCTTTCCGGCGAAAGTGAACCCATCGCCGTGAGCGCTGGTTCCTTCGTGACAGGCAGCACGATCGCGACCGATGGCCGCCTCGTCGTTGAAGCAACAGCCGTGGGGGAGAACACACGCCTGGCCGCGATGGCTCGCCTGGTGGAAGAAGCGCAGACCGGTAAGAGCGCCGTGCAGCGCCTCGCCGACCGCATCTCGGGCGTCTTCGTGCCGGTCGTCATTGTGCTGTCCATCGTCACCCTCATTGCATGGCTGGTGTTTGATGGTTCCGTTGCCGCCGGCTTCACCGCCGCCGTGGCCGTGCTGATTATTGCGTGCCCGTGTGCCCTGGGGCTCGCGACTCCGGTCGCGATTTTGGTCGGCACCGGGCGTGGCGCCCAAATGGGCATTCTGATCACTGGGCCAGAAGCCATCGAGTCGGCCGGAGGCATCGACACGCTGTTTGCCGACAAGACCGGAACCATCACCACCGGAACCATGACGCTGGTTTCGGTTGCCACCGTCGACGGCGTCGACACTGGTGCGTTCGTGAGCAGCGTAGCGTCGGTTGAATCCTCTTCTGAGCACCCTGTTGCGCGAGCGATCGTGGCAGCCGCAACCGAGGTTCCGGTCGCCACCGATTTCACATCGGTTGCCGGCCGCGGCGTCAGCGGAACCGTCGAAGGCGTGCGCGTTTTTGCTCGCCGGTTGGACGCGGGGGAGCTGGAGACGCTGCCGGAGAACCTTGCGGCCGCGGTGCGGGCCGCCGGAACCACGACAATCGTTGCCGGGCGACTGAGCGATGACGCCGAAACGATCGAAGGCGTGCTGTTTGTCGCCGACGCGGTACGCGACGACAGCGCACTCGCGGTGCAGCAGCTGCAGAAGCTTGGCGTCGAAGTTCGCATGCTCACGGGTGACAACGAGGCGGCAGCGCAGCGCGCGGCGACCGCGGTGGGCATTGCCCACATCACCTCTGGTGTCACGCCGGAAGGCAAGATCGATGCCGTGCGCGCGGCACAGGCGGCAGGCAAGTCGGTCGCGATGGTGGGAGACGGCGTGAATGACGCACCCGCTCTTGCGGCCGCCGACCTGGGGTTGGCAATGGGCGGCGGAACCGACGCCGCGATGCATGCGAGCGACATCACGTTGGTGCGGCAGTCGCTGTCGGCCGCCGCCGACGCGATTCGGCTTTCGCGCAAGACGATGTCAACGATTCGCGGCAACCTGTTTTGGGCATTCGGATACAACGTTGCGGCCATCCCGCTGGCGGCACTCGGGCTGTTGAACCCGATGCTTGCGGGCGCCGCGATGGCGTTCTCCAGCGTGTTTGTTGTGCTCAACAGTCTGCGACTTCGTGCGTTTCGCTAACAAGCGCTGACCTTTGGGAATGTTTGGCCTAGGATGGGGCGTGGGGAATCTCTCGCCCCATCATGCTTTCCGCTGAAGCGGAGTCTGCAGATGGGCAGCGAAAGATCTCGCCCGATCCCGCATGTGAGATGGGCGCCCCATACAGTTCAACCATTCGTTGAACGCTCCGTAGTTTTTGCTCCACTCACGCACAGGAGAAGCATGCCGAGCTCGGCAACAGCATCATCATCACGGCGTCGCAAGTCGTCGTCCCGTCGCGACGACGACGCCCCCATCATCCCGATTCTCGCCCGCAAGGTGCGCGAGGTTGAAGCAAAAGCCCAAAAGGGAAAGCTCGGCCCGACGAACCGTGTGAAGTTCCAGGTGATCGCCTTCCTGGTGCGCGAAGAACGCGCTCGGGTCAAGGCGGACACCGAGATCAGTGACTCGACTCGTGCGGAGCTGCTCAAGCGCCTCGACGGTGTCGCGCAGATTCTCGCGAAGACGGCAGCCCGCGACACCTCGATCATTCCGCTGCTTGAGGCAGACCAGGCGACAAGCCCGGTCGCCAAGCGCATGCGCCGTGACTGGCTGCTGGAGTCGGGTGCGGAGCTTGCGCCAGACGAACTGATCATTACCGACGTTGCTCCCGTCGCCGTAACCCCCGTGGTTCCGGCAGCCCTTGCTGAAAAGCAGGTGACTCCGCCTGCAGTTGAGTCGCGCATTGAGTCGAACCCGTTCTTGGCCCCCGACTTCTCCCGCGTGGTTGCGAAGGAGACGCCGCGCCGTCGCCTCGACGGCTGGGACCTGATGGGCCCGCTGTACAAGGCGTTCGAGCAGGGTGCTGGTGGCTCCGTCGCCTCGATGGAACTGCCGCCGCTACCCGAATTTGATCATCTTTCGCCCAAGGGGCTTGAGGTGATGGCGCACCAGGCACGGTTCCTGGAATCGGTGCGCGCTGGCCACCGCTCATTCCTGCTCGCTGACGAGCCCGGTCTCGGCAAGACAGCGCAATCGGTGATTGCCGCGTCCGTCGCCAACGCCTACCCGCTGCTTGTCGTGGTTCCGAATGTCGTGAAGATGAACTGGGCGCGTGAGGTCGAACGGTGGACTCCGCAGCGCCGTGCCACGGTGATTCAGGGTGACGGCGACGCGATCGATGCGTTCGCCGACATCTTCATCGTCAACTATGAGATTTTGGATCGTCACCTTTCGTGGCTCGGTAAGATTGGCCTGCGTGGCATGGTCGTTGACGAGGCGCACTTCATTAAGAACCTGTCGTCACAGCGCTCGCAGAACGTGCTCGCGCTGGCCAGCCGTGTTCGTGAGCAGACGCCTGGGGGCGACCCGCTGATGATCGCGTTGACCGGTACGCCGCTCATCAACGACGTGGAAGACTTTGACGCAATCTGGCGTTTCCTTGGGTGGACGAACGGCGAAAAGCCGGGCCCGGAGCTCGCCGAGAAGTTGGACGCAACGGGGCTCACACCCGCAGACAAGGCGTTTTACCCGGAGGCTCGCGAGGCCGTGATCTCGATGGGTATCGTGCGGCGCAAGAAGAAGGACGTCGCCGCCGACCTGCCGGACAAGCTCGTGGCCGACATGCCTGTGCAGCTTGACGACGAGTTTGGTCGTTCGATCCGTGCCGCCGAGCGTGAGCTGGGTGAGCGTATGGCTACCAAGTACCGCCGCATCATTGATGCGCGTGGCCGAGAGACCCGCGGCATCGATGAAGACATCGTGCGCCTCGTCGCGCAGCACGAGTTTGAAGAGTCGAAGAATGCTGACGCCGGTGGCGACAACGTCTTCACCATGGTGCGCAAGATTGGTCAGGCAAAGGCTGGCCTCGCCGCGGACTACGCGGTGCAGTTGCAGCGTTCCGTGGGCAAGGTCGTGTTCTTCGCGAAGCACATCGACGTCATGAACCAGGCCGAGGCGCTGTTCGCGGCAAACGGGTTGAAGTCGGTTTCGGTGCGCGGTGACCAGACGTCAACAGCGCGCCAAGCCGCCATTGACGCGTTCAATAACGACCCCGACGTTTCAATCGCGGTGTGTTCGCTCACCGCAGCCGGTGTTGGCCTCAACATGCAGGCAGCGTCGAACGTTGTGCTGGCCGAGCTCAGCTGGACCGCGGCCGAGCAGACGCAGGCGATCGACCGCGTGCACCGCATCGGTCAGGATGAGCCGGTCACCGCATGGCGTATCATCGCCGCGCACACTCTGGATACCAAGATTGCCGAACTCATCGACCAGAAGCAGGGCCTCGCTCTGCGCGCGCTCGATGGCGTATCGGTCGAACCCGGCTCGCAAGACTCTGTGCAACTGTCTGCCCTGATGCACCTGCTACGGGAAGCGCTCAGCCGCTAGGCGTAAACAAACGTGAAGATTCCCACTTCTTAGCGTAGAAACTTCGATTTCTCCGCAGGAAGTGGGAATCTTTTTGTTTCGGTCCGAAATGTTGGCGTAAGAATCGTGAAAATCGGCGCCTTCGAATGGAAATCTATTGCTTAGGCCACTATGGTCGAGAAAGGCAGCGTCGCCCGATCCCCCTTATCCTTCCCCCCCAGCAAAGCAGGCACCATGAAGATCGGCATTCTGACGTCCGGCGGCGATTGCCCCGGACTCAACGCGGTTATCCGCGGCATTGTGCTCAAGGGTACGACTGCGTACGACCTTGAGTTCGTGGGCATTCGTGACGGCTGGCGTGGCGTCGTCGAAGGCGACTTCGTTCCGCTCACGCGTCACGAAGTGAAGGGACTATCCAAGGTCGGGGGTACGATCCTCGGAACGAGCCGCACTAACCCTTATGAGGGCGACCGCGGTGGCGCTGACAACATTGCCAAAACCCTGTTTGGGCACCGCATCGACGGCATTATCGCGATCGGTGGTGAAGGAACACTGGCCGCGGCTGACCGTCTTTCAAAGGACGGCATCAAGGTGATTGGTGTTCCCAAGACCATCGACAATGACCTCCGTGCCACCGATTATTCGTTCGGTTTCGACACCGCGGTCAACATTGCAACGGAGGCGATGGATCGCCTCCGTACCACCGGTGACTCACACCAGCGTTGCATGGTGGCTGAGGTCATGGGACGTCACGTCGGATGGATCGCTCTCCACGCCGGAATGGCCGCAGGCGCGCACGCCATTCTGATCCCCGAGAACCCGATGTCGCTTGACGAGATCGCCGAACTTGTGCGGTCGGCACATGACCGCGGTCGTGCGCCGCTCGTCGTGGTGTCTGAGGGCTTCAAGCTCAAGGGCATGGACGAAGCGTTCAGCGACAAGGGTCTCGACGCGTTCAACCGTCCGCGCCTTGGCGGCATCAGCGAGATCCTCGCCCCCGAGATCGAGCGCATCACCGGCATCGAAACCCGCTCGACCGTGCTCGGCCACATCCAGCGCGGTGGCTCGCCGTCGGGCTTTGACCGCGTGCTTGCCACGCGCCTTGGCCTGCACGCTGCCGACGCGATCGTCGACGAAGCCTGGGGTGAAATGGTGGCGATGCGCGGCACCGACATCGTGCGCGTCCCCTTCTCCGAAGCCCTCGTCGAGCTCAACACTGTGCCGCAGTACCGCTACGACGAAGCCGCAGCCCTCTTCGGCTAACCCTCCCGGGTTCCGGCCCCCTTGTTCCGGCTCCTGTTTCGGCCACCTGGTTCCGCGCCGCAGGTTCCGCAAGCCTGCTGGAAGCCGCCGCCCCGCTCGTGGGGCGGCGGTTTCTGCGTTGCGGCCCGTTGATCTCCGTGGCCGTGAGTTACGAAATGTCGAACTCTTGGCCGCAGGTGTCCGCGGAGCCCATGGTTTTACGGCGTGTCGGGGGAAGGCGTTCAACATTTGGTGAGTCACCGTTCCTTCACAGACCGGCGTTCGAGAGAGATTCTCCACATCCGGTGGGACGGGAGGGCCCGGGACTCATGACACTCGCACGATTGCGAGGTGATGATTGAACAAGTGATCGCGGCGGCTGGCGGAGTCTGCCGTACATCTGACCTCACCAGGGCTGGTTACACGGCCTTCGCGATTCGGCAGGCACTTGCTACGAATCGGCTCCTGCGTCTGCGGCAGGGCATCTATTGCATTGACGCCAGCCATCCGGCGGCCGACGCCGCGCGACATGGCGGAACCATGGCGTGCGCAAATGCGGTGCGTGCGTATGGCGTGTGGTTGCTGGATGACGCCAAGCGGCTGCACGTTGGCGTGCAGCTCCGCGGACGCACGCATCCCCACGTTGGTTGTTCGTGCATCGCCCATCGCTCTCGCCATAACCAAGAGTTTGGCGTGGTTCCGCTGCGGGTGGCGCTGGTTCAGGTCGCTCGATGCCTGCGGGAGGAGACATTCTTCGCCGCTCTCGAATCGGCGCTCTACCTCCGGCTCATCACTCGCGAGGATCGCGTATGGATTCGTTCTCATGTGACATCCGCGTTGGCTGCGCTCGTCGATTTCGCCCGTACCAATGCGGAAAGTGGGTTGGAGTCTCTCGTGCGTCTACGCCTGTTTCGGCTCGGGATTGCCGCGCGCTCGCAGGTGCGAATTGCCACCGTTGGACGCGTAGATCTTGCCATCGGCAACGTGGCGATTGAGCTCGATGGCCGGGAGAACCACGACGGGCCATCGCAACGTCACAAAGACCTCGTGCGCGATGCCCGCGCGGCGCGACGAGGATGGCGGACGCTTCGGTTTGACTACGCGATGGTCGTGTACGAGTGGGAACTCGTGCGCGACGCTATCCTCGCCGTGATCTGAACCTGCCCCACGGCCGCGCGCCGTGGTTCCGCCGTCGGTTACCAAATGTCGAACGACGCAACGGCCCGAGCTCCGGACGGGCCCAACTTGCGGCGTGTCGCACTCAGGCGTTCGACATTTGGTGAGTCAGAAGAACGTCAAGAGACGGAACCACGGAGCCACGGAACCATGGAACGACGGAACAACGGAACAACGGAACAACGGAACCAAGGAACCAGAGGGGCAGCAGAAGCCGCGGGCGTTGAAGCACCCGCGGCTTCTGGCCCGGTCTTAAGTCCGAAAGTTCTGATTCCGAAGCGTTATGCCTCGAGGGCTATGCAGGCACGATCCTTGTCACCTGTGTCACGCACGGTGATAGCCGTGTCCTACAGCTCCTGACCCCTTATCGGGTTCGGGATCAGCATCGGAGCCTTCACCTCAGTGCGCGTTTTCCGCGTCGGGCTGCACATCGGCAACGCCGAGCACATCGAACAGCCATGCCAACTCGTATGCGCGTTCGCGCCACGAGTTGTAGCGACCCGTGACACCGCCGTGGCCGGCAACCATTTCGCACTTCAACTGCACATCGGCGCCGACATCGCGCAGACGAGCCACCCACTTGGCGGGTTCCACGTAGTACACGCGGGTGTCGTTGAGCGATGTCACCGCGAGTATGCGTGGGTATGTCACACCATCAAAGACGTTTTCATACGGCGTGTACGACTTCATGTACTCGTACACGTCGGCGTTGTGCAGGGGGTCGCCCCACTCGTCCCACTCGATGACGGTGAGGGGGAGTGACGGGTCGAGAATCGTCGTCAGCGCGTCGACGAACGGAACCGACGCCACAATTCCAGCGAAAAGTTCCGGCGCGAGGTTGGCAACGGCACCCATCAGCAAACCGCCTGCGCTGCCGCCTTCGGCGACCATGCGTTCCGGAGCGGTGATGCCCGAATCAACAAGGTGACGAGCCGCGGCGACGAAGTCGGAGAACGTGTTCTTCTTCGCCATGAGCTTGCCGTCTTCGTACCATGCGCGACCCATTTCGCCGCCGCCACGAATGTGCGCAACGGCAAAGATGACGCCACGATCCAACGCCGACAACCGCATGGTCGAGAATCCGGGGTCGATCGAGTGTTCGTACGAACCATAGCCGTAGAGGTGCACGGGCCGCACTGCGTCACCAGGCTCACCAAATGAGCGCTTCCAGACGAGGGACACCGGAACCCCGGTGCCGTCGTCAGCGCGCGCCCAGACCCGAGACTGGCCGTAGTCGGCCGCATCGTAGCCACCGAGAACCGGCTGCTGCTTGCGGAGAAACTTCTCATCGGACACCGGATCCCAGTCAAAGACCGAGCTTGGCGTCACAAACGAGGCATACCCAAAACGAATGAGCTGCGGTGCCCATTCGGAGTTTCCGCTCACACCAACGGCAAACAACGGCTCGTCAAACTCGACTTCACTGACCGCGCCGGTCGCGTGATCGAGCTTTGCCATGCGGGCAAGACCCTCGCGCCGATATTCGACGACGGTGAAATCGCGGAAGCAATCGATGTCGAGAATGCGGGTGCCAGGCGTGTGCGGCATGACGACGGCGCGTGCGCCCTGCGGGTCGTTGGCGGCGACACGCACGAGCTCAAAGTCGAGTGCGTTCTCGTTGTGCACGATGAAGAGCACGTCTTCACCGTCGATCACCGCGTGATCAACGCTGTACTCGACGCCCTCCGCCTGCGGCCACACCACCCGTGGTTCCGCCAACAAATCGTCGGCGTCGAGCAGCAGTACTTCGCTTGTGATGGATGTGCTCTGTCCGATCATGAGGTAACGGTCGGATCGGCAGAAGCCAGCCCCAACCCAGAAGCGCTCGTCTGGCTGGTGGAACAACGGCGTCGGGTTGTTGATGTCGCCGCCGATGGTGTGTAGCCACACGGTGTCGGGACGCCATGCCTCATCCACCGTCGTGTACACGATCGCGAGGCCGTCGGGGGTGAGCTCGGCACCGCCTGCGGTTCCCTCGATGACATCAGCGAACGTTTGCCCGGTTGTGAGGTCACGCACGCGCACCGTATACCGCTCGTCACCCGTGACGTCCGTCGCCCACAGCATGCGGGTTCCGTCGCGCGAAATATCGAAGCTGCCAAGCGAGAAGAATTCGTGCCCCTCGGCTTCGACGTTGCCATCGAACAGGATCTGCTCGCCCGGAACCTCGGTGTCTGGTGAGAGGACAGGTGGCGTCCAATCGTCGGCTGACGCGAGCGGGGCACGGCACTGAATGCCGTACTGCTTGCCCTCAAGTGTGCGGCCGTAGTACCACCAGTCACCCTTGCGAGTCGGAACCGACAGGTCAGTTTCTTGGGTGCGGGACTTGATCTCTTGAAAGAGCGTCTCGCGCAGTGGTGCGAGGTGCGCGTTCTCCTGCTCGGTGAACTCGTTCTCTGCCTCGAGGTGCGCGATGACCTCGTCGCTTTCCTTGTTGCGCAACCATTCGTAGGGATCCATGAAGGTGTCGCCGTGGTGGGTTCGGGGCTGAGGGTGCTGGCGCGCACGCGGCGCAGAGAGTGGTTCAGTCACTTCTCCACGCTACCCGCTGGTAGCCAAAGGTCCAGTGCTGAGTTGACCGAATCGCTAGGGGATGAAAAGATTTGATCGGCCGGTTGCCGGTTCGTGAAAAAACGGTGAACTCTTCGTTCGTCATGTCGGAATCTTCGACGCCTGTTCCTCTTCATCCCCCCACGAAAGTCAACGGTGGAAACCGCAGCCCTAATTGTTGTGCTGGTCATCCTGCTGGCACTGTTCTTTGATTTCACTAACGGATTTCATGACACCGCGAATGCGATGGCTACGCCTATCGCAACGGGCGCACTCAAGCCCAAAACCGCGGTCATTCTCGCCGCTCTTCTCAACCTGGTCGGCGCTTTCCTCTCGACCGAGGTTGCCAAGACTATTTCCGGCGGCATGATCAAGGAAGAGGCTCTTATGTCCGGCAACAATGCCGCGACGCTCTTCCCCTCGCTTATCTTCGCTGGCCTTATCGGTGCCATCACGTGGAATATGCTCACCTGGCTGCTTGGCCTGCCGTCCAGCTCATCGCATGCACTGTTCGGTGGTCTCATCGGAGCCACCCTGGTTGGTGCAGGCGCCATGGCGATCGACTTCGGCATCGTCATTACGAAGGTTGTTCTGCCCGCGCTGATCGCGCCTTTGACCGCAGGAATCATCGCGTTTGTGGTGACAAAGATCGCCTATGGCATGACCCGCAGATACGACGGCAAGCCGGACGGTCGTGACGGCTTCCGCTGGGGCCAGATCTTCACATCGAGCCTCGTTGCGCTGGCACACGGAACCAACGACGCGCAGAAGACGATGGGTGTCATCACCCTCGCACTCATCGCTGTCGGATGGCAGTCGGCTGAACACCACAACCCTGAACTGTGGGTCATCATCGCGTGTGCCTTGACGATCGCACTGGGAACCTACATGGGCGGCTGGCGCATCATCCGGACGCTGGGTAAGGGCCTGACGGACGTCAAGCCTGCGCAGGGCTTCGCTGCGGAGTCGTCCACGTCGGCCACGATCCTCGCATCGTCTGCCCTCGGGTTCGCACTGTCAACCACCCAGGTCGCTTCTGGTTCCGTCATCGGATCCGGCCTCGGCCGTCGCGGATCCAAGGTTCGCTGGGGCACAGCAGGCCGCATCATGGTGGGTTGGGTCTTGACTCTTCCGGCTGCCGGTGGCGTTGGCGCGCTGGCCGCTCTCGTCGTTGTTTGGCTCGGCACCTGGGGCGTCGTCATCGACGCGCTCATCGCTGTCGGTGTCATCCTGAGCATCTTCTTGCGTTCACGCCGTGACGAAGTTCACGCGAACAACGCGATGAGCGAAGTTGCTGACTCAGGTGCCGCCGTTAAGGTCAAGAAGAACCCGCCGCCCACGCGTCGTCAGCGCATGATTCTTCAGGCGGAGAAGGCGGCAAAGAAGGCCGAAAAGCGCGCCATCGACAAGCACCACACCGCCGATGTCCTTCGCGAGAAGGAGCGGATTGACCTGGAGCGCAAGGCGAAGAAGTCAGCCCAAAAGGCTGCCGAGAAAAACGCTGCGTCCGCGAGCGACGAAAACGGAGGCGCACGATGAACATCGCCATTGACTGGGATGCCTTCCTCCAGGTTTTCATCGCTGCCTTCATCGGTGCCTCGGTGCTGGTGTCGTTCTACGCCATGGGGTTGCGCCTGCTGGTGCGTGCTGGTCGCGCTCCGGTGGTGGGCCCTGCAGAGTTCACCGATGCCATCGCCGTCATTTCCGAGAAGGACCGCCAGCGTGCTGCCAAGGCGGCCGCGAAGGCTGCCAAGCGTAGTCCGCTCACGGACGGTCAGAAGAAGGTGGCTCTTCTTGGGGCGTACGCATGCTTCGCCGTCTGCGCGGCAGCGGTGCTTTTCGCGATCGGGCTGATCGTGCTGAACCACTAAGAAACTCAGCAAAAGTGCCACGGTGTCCTCAACACCGTGGCACTTTTGCGTGGAAAGCACTCATAGTGCTCAGCGCGCGCATATGACATGGCTTGGGCGGCAATACCGGGCTAGGCTGGAATGACCCTCCCCACATTGGCCGCGACCCACAAGGAAGCAACATTGGACGCAACGATGCGCACTCGCACCGAATCTGATTCTCTCGGATCCCTGGAGATCCCCGCCGACGCCTATTGGGGCATTCATACGGCGCGAGCGCAGGAAAACTTTCCGATCGCCAAGCGACCGATCTCGGTTTACCCCGATCTGGTTCGCGGGCTGGCAATGGTCAAGCAGGCTTCTGCTCGCGCGAACGCCGAAATTGGCGCACTCTCGCAGGAAAAGGCTGACCTCATCGACGCCGCCGCACAGCGCGTGATTGACGGTGAGTTTCATGATCAGTTCACGGTGGGTGTCATCCAAGGCGGCGCCGGAACCTCATCAAACATGAACGCGAACGAGGTCATCACCAACATTGCGCTGGAGATGGCTGGGCGTGAAAAGGGGGACTACGCCTTCCTTTCACCTATCGACGACACGAACCGTAGCCAGTCGACCAACGACGTCTACCCGACCGCGATCAAGATCGGGCTGTCGCTGACGCTACTGAGCCTGCTTGAGGAGCTCGCACTCTTGCGCAAGAGCTTCCTCGACAAGGCGGTCGAGTTCCACGACATTCTCAAGGTGGGTCGTACCCAGCTGCAGGATGCGGTTCCGATGACCCTCGGCCAGGAGTTTCACGGCTTCGCGACGACACTCGGCGAGGACTACAGCCGCATGTCGGAGAACGCGAAGTTGCTTACGGAAATCAACATGGGCGCCACAGCCATCGGCACCGGTATCACCGCGCACCCGCAGTACGCTGCCGTCGTGTTGAAGCACCTCAATGAGATCACCAAGCTTGACCTGGAGACGGCCACCGACCTCGTCGAGTCGACGAGCGACACCGGCTCATTCATGTCGTTCTCGGCATCACTCAAGCGCAATGCCATCAAGCTCTCGAAGATCTGCAACGACCTGCGCCTGCTGTCTTCTGGCCCCCAGGCGGGCCTTGGTGAGATCAACCTGCCTGCTCGTCAGGCTGGCTCTTCGATCATGCCAGGAAAGGTCAACCCGGTCATCCCTGAGGTCGTCAATCAGGTGGCCTTTGCGGTCGCCGGTGCCGACGTGACGGTGACCATGGCTGTCGAAGGTGGGCAACTTCAGCTCAACGCCTTCGAACCGGTCATCGCACACTCGATCTTCCAGTCGATCACCTGGATGCGCCAAGCAATGTGGACGCTGCGCGTCAATTGCGTTGACGGCATCACCGCGAACCGCGAGCGCCTGGGTGCCATGGTTGGTTCGTCTGTCGGCGTTGTCACCGCGTTGACGCCGTTCATTGGCTACTCCTCGGCGGCAGCGCTGGCGAAGACCGCGCTGATGACCGGCCACAACATCGCCGATCTTGTTGTGGAAGCTGGCCTGATGTCGCGTGAAGAAGTCATGAAGCAGATCTCGCCGGCACGCCTGTCAGGTCTCGAGACGATCACAGCAGCAGTTCCGGTTGTCCAGCCTGCGGAGAACATCATCTCGGGCGACGACGTCCAGAAGTAACACGAGCTCCAGCCCGAGTCCTCGACCTCGGCACCTCGCGAACGGAACCATGAGTGCAAACCGCACCTATGGTTCCGTTTTGCGTCAGAGCGGCTCGCTCAGCCGTCCCATGGCGCTCGTCACGCTATGTGGTTTCGCAGTACTCCGGGTCGGGGTAGCGTTCGAGCGCGGCAGCGGCATTGCCGCTCTGGCTTAGTGCGTAGTGCATTTCTGTTTGGACGAGCGCGGAGTGCAAGAAGAATCCGCCGAGGTCTTCCCAGCCGCCGGTCCACGGTAGCCGCTTCGCGAACTCCCAAATTGGAGCATCGCCGAGCTCATCAGCCAAGGCGACGATGGCGCGGGTGCGGCGCAAGTGATGAGCGGCGATCTGATGAGTACGTTCGCGAATTCCCGCGAATCGATATTCGTGGCCAGGCAGGGCCTGATAGTCGTGATATGCCTCCAGCGCCTCAAGTGAGGTGATGTAGTCCTCAAGCGGCGACGAGCCGGGCATCGCGCCGAGGCCGATCCCTCCGTATACCTGCGGCAGCACGTGATCGCCGCTGTACAGGAGCGCGCGCTCGTCGTCGATGAGGCAAAGGTGGCCCCCCGTGTGCCCGGGGGACACCAGCACCCGCAACCGGTGTGAGCCGAGGACAATCTCGTCGCCATCATCGACCACTGCATCCGGGGCCACGTCGGTGAAGTCGGGTAACCGCGCGAATGAGGAGAGGAGCTCAGTGCGACGCGCCTGCGGAACTCCCCATCCTTCGAGCCGTTTCGCATACGTGGTGGCATCGCGAAACACACGGCTCACCTGGTGCTTCAACACCGCGCTTTCCGCACGCGACATGATCAGTCGGGCATGAGTTTCGCGGCGAAGCCTTTCTGCGATACCCAGGTGATCCGGGTGGTGGTGAGTTGCGATGATCGTGGTCAGGTTCGTGAAGTCGAGCCCAATGTGCATGAGAGATTCGTGCAGCGAGGCGAGGTTCTCAGTGGAATCCCAACCGGGATCGATGATGTGGAAATGCCCATCGTCATCGAGCAAGACGTAACTCAGGGTATGAGTAAGCTTCCCGGCAGGCATGGGGGCAGCGATCGCCCAGACGCGGTCCGCGACGAGCTCGGGTACGGGTAGGCGACGCTCCACCACCGCCGCGTATTGTGACGGGCTTGTGGGACGAATCTGATTCGCGTCATTGCTACTCATACCGTCACTGTAGCAAGCGCTTGTTATGTATTGGCGTCCTCGATAATGTCATGGTGAACGTTTGTTCACCATGATGGACCTAGGAACGGAAAAGAGCATATGGCGGGCGACCAGCGATCTGTTTCCCCTGGCCTTGCAACCGCGGTGCTCGCGGCGTGCGGCATGGTCAACTCCCTACAGTTCACGCTCTTCGTCCCCGCACTCTCCGAAGTATCAGCGGCCCTCGGCGTGTCGGTGAGCGATGGTTCCTGGCTCGTCACCGTCACTCTTCTCACCGGCGTCGTTGGCACGCCCATTCTTAGCCGCATGGCCGACATGTATGGCAAACGACGCATGCTGATTGTCGCGATCGGCCTGCTGATCTTGGGCTCGTTGATCGCCGCGATCGGTCTTGACTTTGTGAGCGTTCTCGTCGGCCGTGGGTTGCAGGGCTTTGCGTCATCGATCATCCCGATCGGAATTAGCCTGCTGCGTGATCAGGTTCCCGCGGCGCGGGCCAACTCCGCTGTTGCGCTGATGAGTTCGACGCTCGGTATGGGGTCGGCGGTGGGACTGCTCATTTCAGGGCCGCTGCTACAAGCCTTCGGTGTTGCCTCTCTGTTTTGGTTCTCAGTGATCGCCGGAACCATCGCGATCGTGTGCGTGCTCGCTTTCGTTCGCGAGTCCCCTGGCCGCACTGGCGGGCAATTCGATATCGTCGGAGCGCTAATTCTGGCGGGCGCACTGACCTGCATATTGCTGGTGATCTCGAAGGGATTCAGCTGGGGGTGGACGAGCACGCTGACGGTCATTCTTGGAATCGTCGGGGTAGGGGCGATCGGTGTGTGGGTGCCACAACAGCTGCGCAACAAAAACGCGCTCGTTGACCTACGTGTGTCCTTTCGTCGGCCCGTTTGGCAGACCAACGTGGCCTCGTTCTTCGTCGGAATGGGCATGTTCGGCAACCATTTGCTGACCGTGCACGAAGCGCAGGCTCCGGTCGAGTCCGCTGGCGGGCTGGGCATGAGTCCGACGCTTGCGGGGCTCATGATGGTTCCGGCAGCAATAGCGATGATCACGATCGCGCCGGTGGCAGGACGCCTGATGAACAGGTTTGGTGGGCGTCCCCTGCTCGCGATCGGTGCGACGATCATCGCTCTCGCGTTCCTGTTTCGCCTGTTTGCCCATGGCACGATCATCGCGCTCGTGGTGGGAGCAACAACGGTAGGTATCGGCACAGCGCTGAGCTTTGCCGCCATGCCGGTGCTCATTATGAGCTATGTACCGCGTGAAATGGCGGCGGCGGCGAACGGTATTAACTCGCTCATTCGTACCTTGGCTGGTGCGGTAGCGACCGCCGGGTTCGCGCTCTTACTCTCCGCGCATTCGGTCGATTCGAACGGTATCGAGTTCTTAGATCGCACCGGTCTTAGCTTTGCGTTCATTGCCATCGGACTCAGTTGCGTGTTTGCCCTTATTCTGAGCCTGATGCTGCCAGCGCCGAACGTAGCGGGCGGTTCGCAACCGGGGGAGCGCCGTGGCTGAACCAACAGACGCCAGATCGCGCATCGTCGACTCTGCTCGCACGCTGTTTGCGGCGCGCGGGTATCGATCGGTGACGATTAGGCAAATTGCCGCTGATGCAAACGTCTCGCCGGCCCTCGTCATGAAATTGTGTGCCAGCAAGGCCGATCTCTATGCCGAAGTGAGTCTGCTCGAGGTGCCGATTGGTGACCTCGACCTGCCGCTTTCCGAACTTGGGCTGGCGTATGTCCGCCGCATTGAACGGCGCCGCAAGAGTGGGGTGCCTGAGCCTTGGACTAGCCCTTCAAACACGATCCGCAACTCATTCGAACCGGAGGTCGAGCGTGCGCGAATTGCACGTTCGTGGGCCGCTGCGATTGCTGAGCGAATTGATGATCGAAGCGCCGGAACCATTCATGCCACGGCGGTTGCCTGCTTGCTGATTGGATTCGCCGAGGGACTCCGCACGATTGGCTTTGCGGCCGACGATGAAGCAGCTGATGCACTGACGCGTTACTACGCCCAACTCGTCCAGCAGGTCATTGATCGCGCTGCAGGCGACTGATTGCAGACAAATGAAGAAGGGGCCGGTACTGAAAACGCTGCCACTGACCGATCTCGAACGTGAGCAGCTGGCGTCAGGAACGTTCAAGCAGCTGACAGGGCTCAGCTCACGCTAAACGCATGCCCTTGCATCGCAGGTCTGCGTCGATCCTTTTTGGCGCAGACCTGCGTGGCAAGAATTAGTCGGTAATGCGGCAGTGCGTGGTGAGCTCGCCGATGCCATCGATGCCGACGGTTACGGTCGAACGGTCACGCAGGAAGATCTGAGGGTCCCGCGAATAGCCGGCACCTCCCGGGCTTCCCGTTGAGATCAGCGTGCCAGGCAACAGCGTGACTGACTGCGACAGATGCGCGATCAGCGTCGCAACTGAACGCACCATCTGGTCCGTTGACGCATCTTGCACGGTGTGTCCATCGACCACCGTCCAGATGTGGAGATCTTGCGGGTCAGCGATCTCATCCCGCGTGACAATCACGGGGCCGTTCGGCGTGAACCCGTCAAAAGACTTACAGCGCGACCACTGCGCTTCGGCGAACTGAATATCGCGCGCAGTGATGTCGTTGACCACGGTGTAGCCCCACACGTAATCGAGTGCTTCCGCTGCGCTGACATTGTGTGCAGGGCGGCCAATCACGACGCCGAGTTCGGCCTCGTAGTCCACCGATTCGCTGAGGCGGCGTGGCCAGGTCGTGGTCTGCTGGTGGCCGGTGAGTGAATTGGGCCACAGGGTGAAGACAGTCGGTGCCGTGTCAGTCTTCAATCCGAGCTCGGAGGAGTGCGCGGCGTAGTTCAGACCGACGGCAAGTACGGCAGGGGGTGCGGGGACAGCTGCGGCAAAACCGAGGCCAGCAAGCGGAACCCTAGGTGCGGTGTCGGCTGCTGTGCGGATACGCGCCAGCAGGTCGTCACCCCCGGCGATGAGGTCATTGAGTGTGGACGGGGCTCCGCTGAACAGCTGCGACACGACGATGGCCGTGTCGTCATTGATCAGCGCGCACAACTGGGGATCTGCACCGGAGATACCGGTCAGGTTGGCAAAACGCATTCTTCTAATCTATCGCGGTGAATACGCGGGAGGGGCTGTAGGTTTGTGCCATGACGTATGGCAATGGTTTGACACCGCCATCGGGGGACTATGGCTATCGGCCTCAGTACGCATCTCCCATGGCGCAACCGCAGTGGGGGCACCCTGCGACCATCACCCAGGCACCACCTCATCAGGTCAACGTTTTCGCAAACGTGACGATGAAGCCCGGTCGCCATGTTCCGTGGTGGATTTGGGTGATCCTCGGTTTCGTGCTGCTCCTGGTAGTGGCGTACTTCACAGCCGGACTTGGGCAGGGCGCCTCAACCCTCGGTTTCATCCTGGCACTGGTTCCGCTCGCCATTGTGATCACCGGCGTCTATCTCATCGACCGGTGGGAGCCGGAACCGTTGCGGCTGATGATCTTTGCGCTTGCGTGGGGTGGGATTGTGAGCATTGCGCTGACCTTGCTGGTGGCGCTCGTCACTGACGACTTCCTGCCGCGCGGCTTTGACGGCATCTTCATCGCCAGCGTAATTCGAGCCCCCATTGTCGAGGAGATCGCCAAGGGTCTCGGTCTGTTGCTGATCATGGTGCTCGGCAAGCGCGCACTCGATGGCCCTGTTGACGGCGTCGTCTACGGCGCGCTCGTTGGCGCTGGCTTTGCTTTTACCGAGAACATTCAATACTTCGGCGTTCAGTTCGCGACTGGTGGCGCAGAAAGCCTCGGCCCAATCTTCTTCATGCGCGGCATCATGTCGCCGTTCTGCCACGCGATGTTCACCGCCTGCACCGGATACGCGCTGGGTCTCGCAGCCCGCAAGGGCCGCCGCGGCATCGACGTTATGCCCCACTTTCTTGTCGGCCTTCTTGCCGCCATCGCTCTGCACGCACTATGGAATGGTTCCACCTTTGTCGGTGACATCAGCACGTTCTACCTGCTGTATGCGGTCGTTCAGTTCCCGCTTTTCATCACCTTCATCTTCGTCATCCGTTGGCTCAAGATCGAAGAAGCCCGGCTCACGCGCGCACGCCTTGGCGACTACGCAATGGCAGGGTGGTTCACTCCGCAAGAGGTGGAGATGCTGGCCACCAAGCCCGGCCGCGCCACCGCGATGCACTGGGCGCGCTCCTTGCCGGGTAACCGGGCGCCGATTATGAAGCGATTCATCGCCGATGCCAACGAGCTCGCGGCGACTCGCCAGCGCGCCATTTCCGGTCGCGACCCACAGGCAGGAATCGATGAGCACGTCTTGCTGCAGCGCACGATGGCGACGCGGAACCAGTTGCTGGCGCACTAAGAAAGCTACTGATCAAAAGACTCAGCACCCGGTGCTGCGGCGAGGCCTGCAAGTCTTCCGGGTGCTGAGTTGATCTGCCAACAGAATGCGCCCGCCCCGGAGTAAAGTCAAGGCTTTCCCAGTTTTTGGTGTGAACCGCCGTCAACGCTTTGACCGCAGGGTTCACACACGATTGGATAAAGACATGACAAACCTTACGAAGCCTGAGTTCGACGCTCCCGAGGGCCCCGCGCCCGCCGAGCTTGTCATTCGCGACATCACTGTTGGTGATGGCGACGAGGCCAAGCCCGGTGACAATGTCACCGTTCACTACGCTGGCGTTGAGTACGAGACCGGCGAAGAGTTTGACTCGTCGTGGGGCCGCGGCGAGACGATCCAGTTTCCGCTGCGCGGCCTGATCCAGGGCTGGCAGGACGGCATCCCGGGCATGAAGGTCGGCGGTCGCCGCGAGCTCGTGATCCCTCCGCACCTCGCCTACGGTCCGGCTGGTTCCGGCCACTTCCTCGGCGGCAAGACGCTGATCTTCATCATCGACCTCGTCGCAGTCGGCTAAGTCTCCTTTCACAACAACCCCCGGCACAGCGGATTCGTCCGTTCGCTGCCGGGGGTTGTTTTGTCCGCAGCTGTAACTACGGCTTCGGGTCGCGGGCGTCGTACGCGCGGAACGAGGCGCTCGCGCGCAATAGCGTGGCAATCAGCACAATGATGACGAGGCCGCCGAGGAGCGGCGGCACCCAGATCGCGCCGATCGTCGCGAGCGTTCCCATGTAGAGCGCGCCGAGGCGGGGGCCGCCGGTTACCACGACCGTGAAGACACCCTGCAGGCGCCCACGCATGGAGTCAGGAACCGCCGCTTGCATCATGGTGTTGCGGAAAATCGCGCTCACATTGTCAGCCGCGCCCGCAATCGCCAGGAAGACGCATGCGAGCACGATCAGCACAATGTTGGCGTGCGTATCGTCGATCGTTCCGGGCGAGAACGCCTCAAAATGGGCGAGCAACAGCACACCGCCGAAAAGCGTCGTCGCGGCGCCGAACACCAGGATGGAGCGCGCGATGCCCACACCCTGCCAGCGCACGCGCCCCAGCGATCCGGAGAAGATGCTGCAGAGGAAGGCTCCGGCGGCGATCGATGCGGTGAGAATGCCGACGGTGACGGAACCACCGCCGAGGATGACTGCCCCCACCGCGGGGAAGAGGGCAACCGGGTTGCCGAACGTCATCGCGATGATGTCCATGATGTACTGCATGCGAATGTTTGGTGAGCTGCGAATGAAGGTCCAGCCATCGGCGAGTGCGCGCAAGCCCGGCTTCACCGTTTCCCCCTCGGGCGGCAGATGGGGGAGTGTCCACAGCCCGAGGAAAAGAAATGACATCAGCGCGACGTCAATCGTGTATGTCCATGCGTAGTCGGTGAGGGCCACCAGCACACCGCCGAGCGCGGGCCCGGCCATCACCATGATGCCGACCGTGATTCCCTGGAGCGCTGACGCTGCCGGCAGGAGATCGCGGGGGATGAGGCGGGGCACGATAGCGGCGCGCGTCGCCATCACAATGGAGTTGGCCGCCGAGTTGATCACCGACAGGATGTACAGCGACGCTTCGGTGGTGTGGCCAGACCAGGCCAATGCCGCGAGCACAATTGTGGAACCAAATGTGACGATGGCAGCGAGCAGGGCGACCGTGCGCCGGTCGAAGGCGTCGGCCAGCATGCCGCCATACAGGCCCGCGATAACCATGGGAATGAGCCCGGCAACCGCAATCATCGATACTGCGAAGGTGGATTCCGTCAGTGCGTACATGTGCAGCATGACCGCTACGAGCGTGAGTTGGCCACCGAGGCCCGCGAGCGTGGAACCCACCCACATGCGCGTGAAAGCGCGGCTCACTGTGAAGGGACGCAGGTCGATAAATGCGCCGCGATGTGCACTCATCGGGGCAGGTCTCCGGTCAGCAGGCGGATGGCGTCATCGACCGTGTCAACGAGGTGAATGTGCGCGTTCATCTCTCGTTCGCCGGCAAGAGCCTGGAGTAGCGACCATGCGGGAAGCGCACTCATCCACTGTTCCCGGCCAACCAACACCATTGGTGCGATGTTCTCCGGAGCCGCGTAATAGTTTTCGCATGCGTCCATGAAGATTTCCGAGACGGTGCCGGCTGCTCCCGGGAGGTAAACGATGCCGCCGTGGCAACGCTCAAGGAGGGTCGCTTCGCGCAGCGGGTTGGCGAAGTACTTTGCGATCACTGAGGCGAACTGATTCGGCGGCTCGTGCCCGTAAAACCAGGTGGGGATCCCCACGGAACGCACAACGTTGTCGAGGCGTGGCCACCGCGAGCGCACCGCCGACGCGGCCTGGGCCCATGCATCAATATCGGGAGTGAATGAGGCGGCGCCGGCGAGCATATCGAGCGCTCGCGGCAGGGCCTCATCGTCATGTGGGGCGAGCCAAGCGCCGAGGTTCGCTGCTTCCATGGCTCCCGGGCCGCCGCCAGTGAAGACGGTGTATCCGGCACGGGCGAGGGCGCGTCCCAGATGCGCGGCCTGCGCATAGTTTGCCGATCCGCGGGGTGAACCGTGGCCTCCCATCACGCCCAGTCGGCGGTGCAACGGAACCGCGGCAAGCGCCTCGGTGAGGCACTCCGTCATGGCGTGATCGTGCAGGGCGCTGGCAATGGAACCCACAACGCTATGCACCTGGTGATGCTGGCGGCTCCACGCGTACACGCGGGCGTCGAAGCTGTCGGCGTATGAGGCCGTGTCGAAGAGCTCATCAGCGGTGTATGGTTCCGCACGATAGGGGTCGAACGGAACCGTGGGAATCTCCGGAAAGACCAGTGCGCCGCGAGACTGGAGTGACCCGCTCACGCCGGGCGCGAGCTCGCACCCGAGAAACAGTGCACCCAGCACGCTCACACGGTCAAGATCAGCGGTGCGGCCACGCAGATCGATGGACTGCATCGTCACCCCGCTCAGCGTGTTGCGATGCGCGAGCAGATGGTCAAAGTCAGCGAGGGTCTCCACATCAATGTGATGTCGTGTCACTATTGCCACGACCTTTCGCGCACAGCCATTCCTTGAGCCTAGCGGTGGGGTTGTCTCATCGAGCGGCAGTGGCGTTCAGCGCCGTGAGAATGCGATAGACTCTTGAGGTTGCCGTTTGATCGGCCGCGGATAAAGAGAGCTCGCACAATATGTGACGAGCGCCGCGCAGCTAACAGAGAGGGGATCGGTTCTATGGCACTCGAAGCAGACGTCAAGAAGGCGATCATGGAAGAGTACGCAACGCACCCCGGTGACACCGGTTCCCCCGAGGTGCAGGTTGCAATGCTGACGCAGCGCATTAAGGACCTCACCGAGCACCTGAAGGAGCACAAGCACGACCACCACTCGCGTCGTGGTCTGTTCCTGCTCGTCGGTCAGCGCCGTCGCCTGCTGGGTTACCTGCAGGATGTTGACATCAACCGTTACCGCTCGCTTATCGAGCGCCTCGGTCTGCGTCGCTAAGCAGCTCGCGTTCAATCGCGCAAAACATTCTTGGAGAGCCGCCCCTGGTGTGGGGCGGCTCTCGTTTTTTGTCCGGGCTGCTTCCTGGTTAGAGCGGCGCGACCTGCAGCTGATCGGCGACGACGCGACCGTTGTGAATGACGGTGCGATCTGTGCCGCGATCCATCACCGCGCTCGTCGGTGTCTCGCCGTCAACAAGCAACAGATCTGCGCGGTCGCCCACTGCGGTTCCGATGTGCTGACCAATGCCGGTCACTCGCGGCGCGCTCGACGACATCATTGACGCACCACCCAAAGACGCGATACTGAGTGCAAGCTCGATGTGGTCATCGCGACGGAAGCCGTTGGTGAACGCCAGCTGCCATGTGCGATCGAGCATGTCACCGTTGCCATAGGGGCTCCAGTAGTCGCGTTGGCCATCCTGCCCAAGACCCAGGCGCACGCCCGCTTCGGTGAGCGCGATGGGGGAGAGGTGCGTCGACGTCGACGGAGCGATCGTTGCCATCGAGATGTCGAGTTCAGCAAACTCCTCGATGAGGCGGCGGCTGACCGCTTCGCTCACACCGCCGAGGCCGTACGCGTGCGACATCGTGACCTTGCCCTGCATGCCGAGCGCGCGCGTGCGCTCCATCACCAGGTCAGTGCTGAAAACGCCAAGCTCGCCGGGCTCGTGCAGGTGAATGTCGACCTCGACCTGATACTTCTCAGCCAAACCGAAAACGATATCGAGGTGTTTTGCCGGGTCACGGTCGAGCTGGCACGGGTCAATTCCGCCCATCACATCTGCTCCCTGACGCAGGGACTCTTCCAAGTAATCGATGGTTCCGGCTTCGCGCAGAATACCCGCTTGCGGAAATGTCATCACCTGCACATCGGCGTGCTCGCTGAAGCGCTCTTTCGCAGCCATCACCGCATCAAACTTTTCCAATTTGCAGTCGACGTCAACTTGCGCATAGCTACGCACCCTCGTGGTTCCGTGGGCAATCATCGTCTCAAGAGTGCCGGCGACACGTGTCGGCAGGTCAATCTCGGCGGTGCGCCAGTTGTTGCGGTCGTTCATCATCATTCCCCACACGCCCGGCGCTCCGGTGTGCGGACGAAAGGGGAGACCGATTCGGGTGGAATCCAGGTGAACGTGCACGTCACTGAACGATGGCAACAGCAAGCGTCCGCGGCCGTCGACATCGCCGTCGGCGAGTGGAGCCAGGGCGTCATGGGGCTGCAGACTGGCAATAGTGCCGTCCGTGATGGAGACGTCGTGGGCAGGGCCGCCCCACGGACGAACGTTGCGAATCAGCATGGTTTCCTCTCGGTTGAGCCGGGCGGTCGGTGCGCTCGTCGCTCTACAAGAATGGCACCTGTCGTGGCTATGCGCTTCGTTCCTCTGATCTTTCTTTGAACAGCCAGGTGACGCGCGGCTCAACGAGTGGACGGGTAAGAGTGCGAACCGGTTTCGAGGAGAGGAGGAATGCGACGCCGATCGAACCTGCGATGAGCAGGATGACCCACAGCCAATCAGGCTGGAGCCCGGCGGTGATCGTGTGCGACTGGCCAGGCAGCTTTCCTTCACGTACCGGGAAAAGCACAAAGGTGTGCAGAAGATAGACATACAGCGTGTATGCGCCGAGCTTCGTCCAGCGGTATTCGCGTCGCGGCGCGAGGGTAAAGAAAGCCCAGCACATGATGAGCGCGATGGCGATGATGCCGAGGCGAACGAGCCCGCCCCAAATCGGGGGATCAATGTTGTCTGGCAGCGATAGGTCAACGTAACTCTCGCGGAAGAAGAACCAGCGTTGCATGTTGTCGGTGCGAAGGGGCGCGGCGAGGATGAGCGCGAACGTGAGTGCTGAAGCGATCAGGGCGGTGGCGGCGACGACAACGGCCGGGTGGCGGGGCGCGAAGAAGTCCGCGCGCTTCAAGATGCCGCGGTCCTTGAGAGCCCAACCAATCACGAAGAAGGGCATCAGGGCGATGATGCGATCCATCGCAAACGTGGAGTCGATGGCCGGGATGTAGCCGGCCGCAACCGACATCACGATCGAAATGCTCACCGGCCAACGAAGCAACGCCAGGTACGGAATGATGACGCGGAAGACGGCGAGGGCAAGCAAGAACCAGAGAGTCCAAGACACGGATGCGTAGTTGAGGTTGAGCTTGCCGCTGATGGCGAAGGAGAGGAGCGACCAGATGGTTTCAAAGATGAGATACGGAACCACAAGGTCGGTGATCACGCGCTTTAGGCTGGTGCGGGTGGGGGCCCCAGATTTCGTAAAGTAGCCGGACATGATGGCGAACGCGGGCATGTGAAACGTATAGATGACGAGGTACACCGCGTACGCAACGTCAGACACCCGAGACATGGGTTGGAGTGCGTGCCCGGCAACCACGAGCGCGATACAGATGAATCTGGCATTGTCCCAGAACGGGTCTCGCGTCTTCTTCGACGACATTTGACTGAACGCTGTCACGAGGCACAATTTACGGGTCTGTGCTGGGAATGCAAGTGAGGTGGCTGTGGTACGGGAATAGATTCGTTTGGACGCGGTTACATCATGTATATTCAGTTGCATATAAATCGCAAGGAGCGATCGCATGAGCACTTCACAGACTTTCCCGGCTATGCAGTTCGGCTTGATGACCGTTTCTGACATCACGCAAGACCCCACGACGGGGCGCACGCCGTCCGAAGGCGAGCGTATTAAGGCGGCTGTCACGATGGCCAAGCATGCTGAAGACGCTGGCCTCGATGTCTTTGCGATTGGTGAGCACCACAACCCGCCGTTCTGGTCTTCATCGCCGACCACCACGCTTGCGTACATCGCTGCGCAGACGGAGCGCATCATTGTGTCGACATCGACCACGTTGATCACGACGAACGACCCGGTCAAGATCGCTGAAGACTACGCGACGCTTCAGCACCTCTCTGACGGTCGAATGGACCTGATGATGGGCCGTGGCAACACTGGCCCGGTGTACCCGTGGTTTGGCAAGGACATTCGCCAGGGGCTGCCGCTCGCCATCGAAAACTATGGCTTGCTGCACCGCCTGTGGCGTGAGGACGTTGTCGACTTCGAAGGCAAGTTCCGCACCGCGTTGCAGGGCTTCACCTCCACCCCGCGCCCGCTTGACGGTGTCGCGCCGTTCGTGTGGCATGGTTCCATCCGCACGCCGGAAATTGCCGAACAAGCCGCGTACTACGGTGACGGTTTCTTCGCGAACAACATTTTCTGGCCAGCCGAGCACTACCAGCGCCTGATCGGTCTCTACCGTCAGCGTTGGGAGCACTACGGTCACGGTGCCCCGGAGACGGCGATTGTCGGTCTCGGCGGTCAGGCGTTCATCCGCAAGAACTCGCAGGATGCAAAGAACGAATTCCGGCCGTACTTCGACAACGCACCCGTTTATGGTCACGGCCCGTCGATGGAAGACTTCACGCAGATGACCCCGCTCACCGTGGGCTCGCCGCAGGAGGTTATCGATCGGTATGCAGGCATGCGCGAAATCTTCGGTGACTATCAGCGCCAACTGTTCCTGATGGACCACGCTGGCCTGCCGCTGAAGACCGTTCTTGAGCAGATCGACATTCTGGGTGAAGAGGTGGTTCCGGTGCTCCGCAAGGAGCTGGCCGTCAATCGCCCGGCCAATGTGCCTGACGCCCCCACGCACGCGCGGCGCGTGAAGGCACAGTACGGCGACGCGGGCCCGCGCGTGGCGGTTCCCAACGCGAACCGCGGTGACAACCTCACCGTTGGTTCCAGCCCCTACCAAGACTCCGCGCCGAAGGCTGGCAGTGCCTTCGGTTCCGCAGCAACGCGAAAGTAAATCATGACCGCTCGTCGTATTGTCGTCATTTCGGCAGGACTCTCCAACCCGTCATCAACCCGCATGCTCGCTGATCGCCTCGCTGCGGCAACCGTGAACCAGCTCACCGAGCGCGGTATTGACAGCGAAGTACAGACCTTTGAGCTGCGTGACTATGCGCACCAGATCACCGACAACATGCTCACCGGCTTCGCGCCCACGGAGCTGGAAGCGATGATCCAGCAGGTGACCGATGCTGACGCGATCATCGCGGTCACACCCATCTTCTCGACGAGCTATTCCGGATTGTTTAAGTCGTTCATCGACGTGCTCGACCCGGATTCGCTCACCGGTAAGCCGGTGCTGATTGGCGCGAACGCTGGCACCGCGCGGCATTCGCTCGCGATCGATTACGCGATTCGTCCGTTGTTCGCCTACCTTCACGCCGACACGGTGTCGTCGGGTGTCTTTGCCGCATCAAGCGACTGGGGTGCGAACGCCGATGACGTGGCCCCGCTCGGCCGACGCATTGACAAGGGTGCTCGTGAGCTCGCGGACCGCATTGCCGCGAACGAGCCGGTGCGCTCAAGCGACCCGTTTGATCCCGCCAACTACCTCGGCGAAGGTAAGTCGTTCGGACACCTCCTTGGTGGCTTGACGGGGGAGTAGCTCTCACACGGCACGGGGCGGGGTATCCATTCGGGTATCCCGCCCCTTTGCCGTGGAACCAGGGCAGGCGGAACCAAGGGGCGGAGACGGCGGAACCAGCGCATGCGGAACCGCGGGAAGGGAACCAAAGGAAGCAGAACCGCAGAAGCCGAACCGCGGGAGGCGGTACAAGGGGGCGCACGTTGCGATAAAACCGGTGAAACGTGGCGCCACCTACCTCGGCGCGATCTACGGTTGAATCATGACCCGCATGCTTTCGCTGTGGCGCATCATGATCCCGACGCTGTGGCTCGGCATGATCATTGCGCTGTCGTTTATAGAACCAATCCTCAAGTTCCAGGCACCAGGCATTACGACGCCACTCGGCCTGGGTATTGGCCGGCTGACGTTCGTTGCGATGGCCATTGCTGGCTGGACGCTCCTGATCTCCACGACACTCGTCAGTCTGCGCGGCATCACGCGCGGCGACATCATCAACCTGGCCCTCATCTGGGTGGTCCTGGCCACACAGACCTTCATCGTGCGCCCGCCACTCACGGCGCGCAGCGACATCATTATTGCCGGGGGAGACCCGGGTGAATCCGTGCTGCACTACGTGTACATCGCCACCGACGTTGCCCTCCTGGCACTGCTCATCATCTGGGTAACGCGAGCGGTTCGCCGAGCCGCAGCCCCGGTTCCGACCGCTGCATAGCCGGCCGCAACGACGAAGGGGTGCGATCCGTGTGGATCGCACCCCTTCAATGCTGTTCTCCGCATACGCGGATGGTTTCATCCGCTCTTACGGCGGAACTCGCGCTTGTGGTTAGCAACGTCATGCGTGCCTGTCACGGCGCCGCGGGCGTCTTCGTGCGCTTCGCCGGTGCGCGCCTGGGCGTTCTTCTTGGCAAGTGCCTCACGGAACTTCGCCTTCATATCCTCATTATTGTCAGACATGCGGTCAGCATACCGGCGCGCGCTGAGGGACACCAGGTTCCGGCCCCAAGCCGTCTCGCTTCTGCCTGATCGGACCAGAAACCGCAGATTGTCAGGCGCGACTGATAGCATCATGAAGGTTCATCTGCGATGAGCTGACAACTAAATATCAGCGGAGCGGACTGGGCAGAAAGCTGGTCCCCTGTGGTGGGTTCCTCGTCAGATCGCCGAGTGGTCTTCTACTGGTGGCCAGCATTAGCGGCTCGCATCGATGATGCACGCTCTTTTCTGCTGTTCCGCTCCTTCACGAAACTCGCTCCTCACACGGAGGCGCGAGTCAAAACAAAGAAGGAGAGACCTCTTGGAAGGTCCTGAAATCACCGCTGCGGAAGCCGTCCTCGACAACGGACGCTTCGGCAAGCGCACCATCCGCTTCGAAACCGGTCGCCTCGCACAGCAGGCGCAGGGTGCCGTAGCTGCATACCTCGATGACGAAACCATGTTGCTGTCGGCAACGAGTGCATCGAAGAGCCCGCGTGAGGGCTTTGACTTCTTCCCGCTGACCGTCGACGTTGAAGAGCGCTCGTACGCAGCAGGCAAGATCCCCGGTTCGTTCTTCCGCCGTGAGGGTCGCCCCTCGACGGAGGCCATCCTGGTCTGCCGTCTCATCGACCGCCCGCTGCGCCCGTCGTTCGTCGACGGCCTGCGCAACGAGGTTCAGATTGTCGTCACCGTGCTGTCGATCGCTCCTGGCGAGTACTACGACGCACTGGCAATCAACGCGGCCTCCGCATCGACCCAGATCTCGGGTCTGCCGTTCTCCGGCCCCATCGCTGGTGTTCGCCTCGCACTGATCCCGGGTATGGGCGCGCACGAAGACCAGTGGGTCGCGTTCCCGAACCAGGAGCAGGTCGGTCAGGCTGTCTTCGACCTCATGGTTGCCGGTCGCGTTGTCAAGAACAACGACGGTACCGAAGACGTCGCCATCATGATGGTGGAAGCCGAAGCAACCGAGCAGAGCTGGGATCTCATCAAGAGCGGCGCTACCAAGCCGAGCGAAGAGATCGTTGCTGCTGGTCTTGAGGCTGCAAAGCCGTTCCTCAAGCAGCTCGTTGAGGCGCAGGCTGAGATGGCTGCGCACTCGTCGAAGGAGCCGGGCGTCTACCCCGTCTTCCTGCCGTACAGCGAAGAGACCTTCGCATTCGTTAACGGCAAGGCATACGCCGAGCTCGTCGACGTGTACCAGATCGCTGACAAGCAGGAGCGCCAGAACGCTGACGACGCGATCAAGGATCGCGTCAAGGCCGAGCTGATCGCTGCTGTTGAAGCAGGCGAGCTCCCCGCCGTTGCCACGCTCGAGTTCTCGGCCGCCTACAAGTCGGTCACCAAGAACATCGTTCGCGGTCGCATCCTCGCTGAGGGCGTTCGTATCGACGGTCGTGGCCTGGCAGACATCCGTCCGCTTGACGCCGAGGTTCAGGTTATCCCGCGCGTTCACGGTTCCGCCATCTTCCAGCGCGGCGAGACCCAGATTCTGGGCGTCACCACGCTGAACATGCTCAAGATGGAGCAGCAGATTGACTCGCTGTCGCCGACGACGAGCAAGCGCTACATGCACCACTACAACTTCCCGCCCTACTCGACCGGTGAGACCGGCCGCGTTGGTAGCCCGAAGCGTCGCGAGATCGGCCACGGCTTCCTCGCAGAGCGTGCCCTGGTTCCGGTTCTGCCGAGCCGCGAAGAATTCCCGTACGCGATCCGTCAGGTATCCGAGGCTCTCGGCTCCAACGGCTCGACGTCGATGGGTTCGGTTTGTGCATCGACGCTGTCGCTGCTGAACGCCGGTGTGCCGCTGCGTGCTGCTGTTGCCGGTATCGCTATGGGTCTGGTTTCGGACGAGGTTAATGGCGAGACGCGCTACGCAGCGCTGACCGACATCCTCGGTGCGGAAGATGCCCTCGGTGACATGGACTTCAAGGTCGCTGGTACGCGTGAGTTCATCACCGCTATCCAGCTCGACACGAAGCTCGATGGCATCCCGTCGTCGGTGCTGTCGGCTGCGCTGCAGCAGGCACACGATGCTCGTAACACGATCCTCGACGTTCTGAACGCCGCGATCGACGAGCCTGACGAGATGGCACCGACCGCGCCGCGCGTGATCTCGGTTCAGATCCCGGTTGACAAGATTGGTGAGCTGATCGGCCCGAAGGGCAAGACGATCAACTCGATCCAGGACGAGACGGGCGCTCAGATCTCCATCGAGGAAGACGGAACCGTCTACATCGGTGCAACCGACGGACCGTCGGCTGAGGCTGCGCGTGCGCAGGTCAACGCGATCGCCAACCCGACCAACCCTGAGGTTGGCGAGCAGTTCCTGGGTACGGTCGTCAAGATCGCAACCTTCGGCGCCTTCGTTTCGCTTCTCCCGGGCAAGGACGGACTGCTGCACATCAGCGAGGTTCGTAAGCTCGCCGGTGGCAAGCGCGTCGAGAACGTCGAAGACGTTGTCTCCGTCGGCCAGAAGCTTCTCGTTCGCATCACCAAGATCGACGACCGCGGCAAGCTGTCGCTCGAGCCGGTTGCTGATGAGAGCGAAGCAGCAGCTGAGGCTCCCGCCGAAGACTAATCGCTGAGCAAAGGGCCCATCCTTCGGGATGGGCCCTTTGTGTTGTGACCGGAATGTTATGGGGTGTTCGGGAAAAATTCGCGTCACACACGATTTTTCGCACCAACGCCCTCTACTCTCATAAGAGATGAATTGCAACATGCAGGGGGCATGACGCAAGAAATCGGAAGCAGGCACATCATGACCAGCGGGGAAGCAATCGCTCATCCCTCGGTTGTGCTCGCTCCGGAGACCCACCCGTCCGCGCCAATCCCGGTCCAGGGAAAGTCCCTCGGTAGCAACATTCGCGTGCCGCTTGGTGAAACGGGTTTTTCCATCTTTCCCGTCATCCTCGGTGGCGGAGAATTCGGCTGGAATGTCGACCAGGAGCACTCCAACGCGATTCTTGATCGTTTCTTCGATCTGGGCGGCAACATGGTGCACACCGCCGACAGTTTTGCGGCAGGCAGAAGCGAGCTGATCATCGGGCAGTGGCTGGCATCTCGCGCGATCCGCGACGATGTCATTCTTGCTACCCGCGTCGGAGGCCACCCCGACAACCCCGGACTTGGTTCCACCAATCTCGTCCGAGCGGTTGAAGCCTCGCTTCACCGGTTAGGGACGACCCACATTGACGTGCTGTACCTCGATGGCACTGACACTCGTGCGGCAGCGGAAGATACCCTCGCGACTGCTGAATGGTTGGTTGAGACGGGTAAGGTGCGGGCGATTGGCGCACACGGTTTTAGTGCAGAACGCCTCGTCGAATCGCGCATTCTCGCATCGGCCGGGTACCCACGCATTACCGTGATCGATGTGCCGTACAACATGGTTCGTCGTGATGAGTTCAATGCCAACCTGCGCCTTGTCGCCGGAGCGCAGGGTCTCGCCGTCACGCCGTCGCACCCGCTTGAGCATGGCTTCCTGTCAGGCGCTTATCGCTCACGTGCTCGCTTACAGCCGGGCGCGCGGGGCGATCAGTTACGCACAAACCTGAACCGCCGGGGTACTCGCCTGTTGCGCGCGCTCGACGCGATTGCCGCCGAGCTGGGCGTACCTGACGCGGCTATCGCGATTGCATGGCTACGTGCACAACGGCTCATCGCTGCGCCCATCGCAAACGTGTATGCCACGGCTCACGTCGATGAGCTGTTGCAGGGTGTCGGAGTATCGCTTGGCCGCGCTCACCTCGCCGAGCTCAACCGCGCACTGAACTGACCTCACCGCATCCGCTATGGGCTAACCCGGCTGCGCGCTGCGGCCGGTAGGGTGGATGTGATCCGGCAAAGAGACGAGCGATTCGTGACGCATTACATCTACCTGGTCCGGCATGGCGAGCAACAGGGCGCCGAGCACGGGCTTCCCGACGGACCGCTATCCCCACGCGGTGTCCGGCAGGCAGAGGCGATCGCTGACCGCTTATCCGGCGTGCCCCTCGATGCTGTCTGGCATTCGCCGCTTGAGCGCGCCAGCGAAACTGCACGAATTGTGGCAGAACGCTTGCCCGCGATTGAGCCGCAGCCGCACGCTTTGCTCTTTGATTGCATCCCTACTGGGATGGAAGCAGATACTCCTTCAGTCTTTGAACCGTTCTTTGGTTCTATTACCGGAGAAGAAATTGAAGCAGGCAGGGCGCAAATGTCAGACGCGTTCGTGGAGTTTCTTGGCCACAAGCCTGGCGACGTGCACGAGTTGCTAATTACTCACAACTTCGTGATCGCGCGCTTCGTCACCGAGGTGCTCGGGGCGCCTGCCTGGCGGTGGCTGACCCTGAATCAGGCCAACGCCGGGCTCACGATCCTGGCCCAGAAGCAGAGCCGCCCGTGGACTCTGATCACCCACAACGACCTCGCACACCTTCCATTCGAAGACCGCACGGGTCTCCCCGAGAACACTCTCGTCTGACATGTCGCGCCGCTCCGCGGCGATTTAGGATGGAATCATGACCACCCGCGTTGCCCTCGTTGGTGCCTCAGGCAAGCTCGGAACCATTATTCGTCGCGTGATCGACGGACTCGACGGTATTGAGGTGACGCACGCGCTCGGATCGCGCGACACGTTCGCCTCCTTCTCCGAGGTGGACCTCGTCGTTGATGCGACTCATCCCGTCGTGAGTGCCGACGTCGTGAGCGAAGCCATTGCTGCGCGAGTGAACGTCTTAGTTGCCACGTCTGGCTGGTCCGCCGATCGCATCGCGGCTTTGCGTCCAGCGGTAGCCGAAGCCGGAATCGGCCTCGTCTTCATCCCGAACTTCTCGCTTGGCTCGATTGTCGCCACCGCCCTGGCAGCGGCAGCCGGACGACTCTTTGACTCGGTCGAAATCATTGAGGCGCACCGTGACACGAAGGTCGACTCCCCGAGCGGAACCGCGGTTCGTACCGCGGAAATGATTGCGGCTTCACGAGGAATTCCGGTTGCCGCACCACACGTTGACCAGCGTGCGCGCGGCCAGCAGGTGGCGTCGATTCCGGTGCACTCGTTGCGTCGGCCAGGCGTGATCGCACGTCAGGATGTCATTTTGTCTGGCCAGGGCGAATCGGTCACCATCACCCACGACACGATTGACTCAGCGGCCGCCTACGCGCCAGGCATCGCGATCGCTGTGCGGTCGGCGCTTGATATTTCCGGCATCGTGGTGGGTCTGGAAAACTTCATCGACATCGGTATCGGCGCACCAGCGGGAGACCGGTCGTGAGCAATCGCATTGGCGCCGCCATCATGGCGGCGGTGCTCGCGCTGTACATCGTCTTCGTTGCACAACGTGGCGTGATCATGCTGTCAACTGGCGAGCCCGTGGCTATCGCGATGGGCGTCGCGCTGCTCGTGCTCCCGGTGATTGGGGCATGGGCGCTGTGGCGTGAAGTGCAGTTCGGCAGGCACGCTGATCGGCTCGGCCGGGTTCTTGAAGCCGAGGGCGCATTGCCACAGGAAGACGTCGCCGTCTACCCCAGCGGTCGGCCGCGCAAAGAGGCGGGAGACGAGCTCTTCCCGCGCTATCGCGCCGAGGTTGAAGCGCACCCCGATGATTGGCGTTGCTGGTATCGCCTTGGGCTGGTTTACAACGCTGCAGGCGATCGAACTCGTGCGCGGCAGGCGATTCGCAAAGCGATCGCCATCGAAAAACACCCGGCAGCGTAACCCGCCAAGCGGTTCCGATCGCTATGCGTCCAACCGCAGCGGCGCAAGGGAATCGTGAATCGCCTCTTCTGCGCTCTCGTACCGGAACCGGAAGCCAGCATCGAGGAGCCGTTGCGGTCGCACCTCTGCATCGATGAGCAGCATATTGTTGGCGGCTTCGGCGCCGATGACCGCGCGAAGCGCAAAAGCGGGAACCGGAACCAGATACGGCCTGTTGAGCTCGCGGGCGACAGCGAAGGTGATATCGGTGGCCGTCGCACGGGTGGGACCCGTGAGATTGACCGGGCCCGCGAGTCGGTGTTCGGCGACAAAACGAAGGCCAGCAACGGCGTCGTCAAGCGACACCCACGGCCAGCTTTGCGTGCCTGAACCGAGGCGACCAGCCAGGCCTATCAGCGTGAGCGGGATGATCGGTTTCAGCACGCTCTCCGGATGCAACACAACACCGATGCGCGCGTGCGTCGTCGGGGTGGTTGTGAGAGCCGCTGCCTGTTCGGTAACGTCGGCAAGCTCTGCGGTAAATCCTGTTCCGATTGGGTCTTGTTCCGTCACAACACCCGCGTCAAAACCGTAGATGCCTGCGGCCGACGCATGCACGAAGTGCGGCGCATCATCCCCAAGCTGCATGAGTGCTCTGGCGATGAGGTGGCGGGGGATGACGCGTGAGTGTCGAAACTCACTGCGCTTCTTCTTCGTCCATGGCAGTGAGCCCACCGACGAGCCGTTGAGGCAGATGACGGCGCTGGCACCTCGCAGCACCGATGGATCAAGTTCAGTGCCATCCAGCCACCGCACCTCATCCGCGCCGGCCGGCTCGCGGCGCACGAGGCGCACGACGCGAATGCCGTCATTCTCGAAGGATGTGACGAGGGCGCGCCCGATCGAGCCGGACGCACCCCCGATAACAACGAACTCGTTAGGCAAGCGTTGCCTCGAGCGTGATGTCGATACCAGCGAGCGCGGCAGAAACCGGGCAACCGGCCTTTGCCTCGCCCGCGATGCGCTGGAAGTCTTCCTCAGAGAGCCCAGGAACCGTGGCGTTCAGGTTGAGGTGACTGCCTGAGATGCCGACGCCCGGCTGGAACGTGACCGATGCCGTGGTCTGCAGGCGCTCAGGGGGAGTCCCGTTCTGAGCCAGAGCATGCGACAGCGCCATGCTGAAGCAGGAGGCGTGTGCCGCTGCGATGAGCTCTTCCGGCGTTGTCGTGGAATCGGAACCTTCCGAGCGCGCCTTCCAGTTCACGTTGAACGTGCCGACCCGCGAGGTGTCGAGGGCAACGGTTCCGGAGCCTTCGCTCAGGGAGCCTTCCCACACTGTTGTTGCTTCACTGGTTACCGCCATGGGTCCTCCTGTCGTTGGCCTACGTGTTGAGCCTAACGAGGTTTGGGTGACTGTGGCTAGGCTTCGGCGCGTGGCTTCAGCCGCTGCAGCAGCAGGTACATCTGGCAGCCGAGGCAGAAGTTAAACGCAGCGTTGAGGAACGCGGCGGCGAAGGCCACGCCAGCGGCGATCGGAACCGCGAGGGGAACACCGAGCACGTGCATGATGACGCCGATCGCGCTGACGGTGAGCCCCACACCCTGCGCGAAACGTGGGGGACGGGGGTCTTCGAGCTCGGTCGGTGGTGTGAGGCGCGGCGCGATGAACTTTCGGTAAAGGACTCCCCACGGCGCGGTGCGCGGCGAGATTACACCCCAGGCAAAGAGCAACATGACGATCGCCAGGAGTATGAACCCGGGATCGGACAGGCGAGCAGCGAGAGGCGTTGCGGGCAGGATGAATCCGCTCGGGGTGTATGTCGCGTCAGCCAGCGGTCGATAGGCGTACCAGCCGAATGAGGCGTCGCCAGAGAGTCGGGCAGCGCTCAGCCCGGTGAGGCCGAGCACAACGGCGACGGCGAGCAGCGTTGCGGTGATTCCGGCTGCGAAGCGCGGGCCGCGTGGGTCAATTCCGTTGGGACGAGACATGGTGGTCCTTTCGCATCGCGGCCAGGTGCGCCGTGACGGCCTCGCGCGTGGGGGTGCCGGCGATACGCGCACGAATGTGCCCGTTGCCGTCAACGATGAGGGTCATCGGGGTTTGCATCACCCGAAAGCGTGCGGCGAGGTCGGCACGGTGGGTCACATCGACGTCGACATGCGCCACGTCATCGAGCTGCTCGGATGCGATGGTGCGGAGAAGGCGACGGGTGCCCGGGCATCGTGCGCACATCTCAGTGGAGAACTGCACGAGGGTGGCGTGCTCGGCAAGACGATCGGCGCCAATCACGGCAGGATCCAGGAGGTCGCCGCTCGTGGTCGTCGCAATGACGCGACCGTCGCGCGCGCGCAGGGCGAAGCCGAGCACAGTGACCGCAGCCACGCCTGCGGCGAGTGTCACCAATGCTGATCCAATATCCACGTCAGGAAGAGTACGTTGCGCACTCTCAAAGTCGAGTTTTGTGTCCAAATCTTTCGTTTGGCCCTAGGTTGGGGTCATGCCTCGAACCGCTCTCATTACCGGCGCCAGTTCCGGGCTCGGTGCCGAATACGCTCGACAGCTCGCGTCTCAGGGCGCAGCACTCGTTCTGGTCGGACGCTCGGCGAATGCTCTGCAATCGGTGGCCGACGAGGTCAGCGCGCGTGGTGGTTCCGCGACCGTCATCGTTGCCGACCTGCTCACGCCCGATGGTCTTGCACTGGTTGTCGAGCGGGTGTCATCTGTGCAGCATCCGATCGATCTGCTGATCAATAACGCCGGCTTCGGACTGCCCCTTGAATTTGCGAACAACGACGTCAAGGCGGAGCTCGACCACTTGACCCTGCACGTCGCCGTCCCGTTGCAGCTGTCGCACGCGGCACTGCAGGTGATGCGGGAACGAGGCGGCCGTATTCTGAACGTCGCGTCGATTGCCGCGTACATTCCGCGTTCGACATACGGAGCGTGCAAGCAGTGGCTGGTGTCGTTCTCGCGGTGGGCGAACTCGCACTATGACAATGTGTCGGTGACGGCGGTGTGCCCTGGATATACGCACACGAACTTTCATGAGCGCATGGGGTTGGCGCCAGGACACGAAGGCATTTCGGGGTGGATGTGGCTCAACGCTGCTGATGTGGTGGCGGAGTCATTGCGTGATGTGGCCCGCGGCAAGGCGGTGTCGATTCCGTCACTCAAGTACAAACTGATTGCGAAGCTCACCGCTGTGCTCCCTGACCGCACTCTCGCGCGCATGGGGTCCCGCGGGCGCTAGGTTCCGGCGGTGTCGTCTCGCGTCGGAGATGTTGCGCCTCGTCACCCAACACGCCGTGAAACCGTCACTTCTGTCACAGAACTCCCGACGCCAGGCAACGAGGGCGACCCGGGCCAAGGCCTCACGCTCGACTGTGCCGAGACTCCTACACAGCTTGGAACCATCGCGCAGTTGTCCGCAGATCGCGGAAGCCGGCTCACGCGAGCGGAACCAATGCGCAGGCTGGGTGCATGAGAATCCAAGATGTCGTTGCACAACTCGGCGGCGTTGCGCGCACGCGCCAACTTCGGCAACTGGGAGTGACGGCGCACGAGATCGCGCGGGCCATACGCAACCAAGACGTCACCCGGTTGCGTGTCGGCGTGATCGCTTGTGTGCGCGACGATCCAGTCGGGCAAGCGGCAGCTCACGGTGGGCAGGTCGCGTGCTGGTCGGCGCTTGACACGCATGGCGTGTGGTTGATGCCTGCGCCACGCGGCCTTCATGTCGGGGTGGGCGCGCACTCGCGCGTATTCCCGCATGACGGTTGTGAATGCGCCGATCATCACGACCAGTACTCGGGTGGATTCGGCGTCACGTCTGTGCGTATCGCGCTCGTCCAGCTGGCCGCTTGTCAGGGAGATGAGGCGTTCTTCGTCGCCTTCGAGTCCGCATGGAACAAAGGACTCTTGCCTCGTAAGGATCGGGACTGGGTGCGCGACCGAGTTCCCGCCAGAGTGCAGCTGTTGATCGATTTCGCTCGTGGCGACTCCGAAAGCGGGCTCGAGTCACTCGTGCGGCTCAGGCTCTTCCGCGTTGGCCTGATTATTCGTACTCAGGTGCACGTTCTCGGAGTCGGGCGTGTGGACTTCCTGATCGGAAACCTCATTATTGAAGTCGATGGCCGCGCCAACCATGACGGATACTCGCGCAGGCATAAAGATCTCATCCGTGACGCAGACGCAACCGCGCGAGGATTCCGTGTGCTTCGATTCGACTACGCCATGGTCATGTACGACTGGCCGCGCGTCGTCGCTGCCATCCTCGCGGTGCTGGCTAACACCCCGTGATCTCAACACGGTGACTGTATGGTTCCGGCGCTCTCGCAGCGTTGGCTCTCATGGTTCCGCCGCTCTCGCAGCGTTGGCTCTCGTGGTTCCGGAACCATCAGCAGCGTTGCGACAGACGCCTCAGAACCGGAGGGGGGTGAGGGTTGCCTGGCGTCGGAGGCTCTGTGACTGGTGTGGCAAAACGGCGGCGTGTCGGGGAACACAAGGTCACATCTCCGACGCCAGCACACGCGGAGTTTCGCGGCGACCTGGTCAGACCGCTACTCTGGGAGCATGGCCGCTACCCCCAATCCATTCGGACAGGTTCTTGTTGCGCTCGTCACTCCGATGACAGCCGACGGTGAAGTTGACTGGCCAGCAGTTGAGAAGCACATCGATCGCGTCATCACTGATGGCGCCGATGGCATCGTCGTCACCGGAACCACGGGGGAGACCTCGACCCTGACTGACCCGGAAAAGCTGAAGCTTGTTGAGGTCGGAAAGAGCGTCTCCGCTGGCCGCGCCAAGATCATTACCGGCGGTGGCTCCAACGAGACCGCGCACGCGATTGAGCTGTACAAGGCAAGCGAGAAGGCGGGCGCTGACGGCATCATGATCGTCACGCCGTACTACAACAAGCCGACGCAGGCGGGCATCCTCACGCACTTCCGGCTCGTGGCAGATGCGACCGACCTGCCCGTCATTCTTTACGACATTCCTGGCCGCACCGGCGTTCCGATCAACTACGAGACGATCCTGCGCCTGGCCAAGCACCCCAACATTCTGGCCGTCAAGGACGCTAAGGGTGACTTCAGCGAAGTCAGCCGCGTGCTCAACCAGACGGACCTGCTGTACTTCTCTGGCGATGACGCCAACGTTCTTCCGCACCTGTCGATTGGTGCATCTGGTCTGATCGGTGTGACGGCGAACATTGCCGCCGCTCCATACCGGGCCATTGTGGACGCCGTAAACCGCGGCGACCTCCACGCGGCAACCGAGCAGCACCGCAGCTTGGAGCCCCTCGTGCGCGCAGCAATGACGCACGTACCTGGCACTGTCGCGGCAAAGTACATCCTGCACGGCCTCGGCCGTATTAATAGCCCCCGTGTCCGTCTTCCGCTCGTCGGACCGGAAGAGTGGGAAGCCGCCAAGATTGAAGACGAACTGGCACTTGTGCGCAACGTCGCTGGCGTTGACTTCTCGAACTTCCGCCCCGACCGCAACGCCGCTGCAGGCGGCGCGCTGCCGAAGGTGCACGGGACGACTCGCTGAAAGGCGTTCATGCCCACCACGATTTACTCGCCTCCGCCGCTTGAGCCCGGCACTCTCCGCGTAACCCCTCTCGGCGGTCTCGGTGAGATCGGCCGCAACATGACGACCTTCGAATACGAAGGCAAAATCATCGTTGTGGACTGTGGCGTGCTCTTCCCCGAAGAGCACCAGCCCGGTGTCGACCTGATTCTGCCTGACATCGACTCGATTCGTGACCGGCTGAACGATGTCGAGGGCGTCGTGCTGACGCACGGCCACGAAGACCACATCGGTGCTGTTCCTTACCTGTTGCGGTTGAAGCCCGACATTCCCCTGATCGGCTCCCAGCTGACGCTCGCTCTCGTTGAGGCGAAGCTCAAGGAGCACAAGATTCGCCCGTACACGCTCGTCGTGAAGGAGGGGCAACAGGAAAAGGTTGGCCCGTTTGACCTGGAGTTTGTTGCGGTCAACCACTCGATCCCTGATGCACTGGCCGTTGCTATCCGCACGCCTGCCGGTATGGCACTGGCAACCGGTGACTTCAAGATGGATCAGCTGCCGCTCGATGGCCGTCTGACCGACCTGCGCGCGTTCTCCCGCCTGGGTGAAGAGGGCATTGACCTGTTCCTCGTCGACTCGACGAACGCTGATGTTCCGGGCTTTACGCCTACGGAACGAGGCATCGGCCCGGTCTTGGACCAGGTCATTGGCAAGTCGCCGCGTCGCGTGATCGTGGCCAGCTTCTCGAGCCACGTCCACCGCGTTCAGCAGGTTCTTGACGCTGCTGCCGTGCACGGTCGTCGCGTCGCGTTGCTCGGTCGTTCGATGGTGCGCAACATGACCATCGCCGAGGAACTTGGCTACCTCAAGGTGCCAGATAACATCCTCATCGACTACAAGAAGGCGCGCGATCTTCCCGAAGATCAGATCGTTTACATGTCGACGGGATCGCAGGGCGAACCGATGGCCGTGCTGAGCCGTATGGCGAACCTCGACCACGCGATTGAGCCGGGACCAGGCGATACCGTGATTCTCGCGTCAAGCCTCATTCCTGGCAACGAAAACGCGGTTTACCGGGTGATTGATGGCCTCACAAAGCTTGGCGCAAACGTGGTGCACAAGTCGAACGCCATGGTGCACGTTTCCGGCCACGCTGCCGCAGGTGAGTTGCTGTACTGCTACAACATCTTGAAGCCGAAGAACGTGCTGCCTGTGCACGGCGAGTACCGCCACCTTGTGGCGAATGCGAAGCTGGCACAGCAGACCGGCATTCCAGCGGAACGCACGATTCTGGCGGAAAACGGAACCGTGATGGACTTGAAAGACGGCAACGTCACGGTCGTCGGTCAGCTTGATGTCGGCAAGGTCTACGTCGACGGTTCGAGCGTCGGTGCGATCACCGATGCTGACCTGAAAGACCGTCGCATCCTCGCGGAGGAGGGATTCATCTCCGTTATCGTCGTCGTGGACTCGTCTACGGGCGCCGTGATTTCGGGGCCGGAGATTCACTCGCGTGGTTTCGCCGAGGACGACACCGTCTTCAACGACGTCAAGCCGAAGATTGAGGCAGCGCTTGCCGAGGCTGCAGCGTCGGGAGTGCGGGACTCGCACGCACTCAGCCAGGTCGTTCGTCGCACGATCGGTCGCTGGGTCAACCAGCGACTTCGTCGTCGTCCGATGATTGTTCCGCTCGTCATCGAAGCATAGTTTTCATCACAGAACGTGCCGTCTTTCCCCGGAAAGGCGGCACGTTCTGGTTTACCCACTCTGACGCCTAGCCGAGGGAAATCCCGCGGAATGTCGGGGGCCCAACGTACCGTAGAGGCATGGCCAGGACGAACAGCCAAGCCGCGAAAGCGGACGCGCCCACAAAGAGCACGTCGACGCGCGCAAAAAAGGTACCACCCGCACCGAAGACCTATGCAGATGAGCCGGTGAAGCCTGCGGCTTCGACACGTGCATTCACGAGTCTCGCTCACGGCGTCGGCGGGTTGTTTCGTGCATTTGGCCCCGAGTCTCTTGAGAAGGATCAGCGCCGCGATGGGCTTCCTTTCCTGCTCGTACTCCTGGCGATCGCCGGCGCTGTCAACGAGTGGTTCTTCATTGGCAACGATGTCGCAGCGACGATCAGCGCTTTCTCGTTTGGCGGCTTGATCGGTCGCGTCGCGTTCGTCTTCCCCGTCATGCTCGTACTGCTCGCTGGGTGGCTTTTCCGGCACCCCTCGTCGGTGCACGACAACGGTCGAATCGGCATCGGCTTCGGCATCTTTACCCTCGCTCTTGCCGCGTTCTGCCACATTGCCGGCGGAAAGCCGCAACCCACGGTGTCCGAATCTGCTGCCGCTGACGCAGCTCAAGGCATGCCAGCCCTGAGTGCCGCTGGTGGTCTGTTCGGCTGGATGCTCGGGCAGCCGCTTTCGTTGCTCACCGATGTGGTGGCTTACATTCTGCTTTCGCTGCTGACGGTGTTGAGCGTGCTAATCCTCACGAAGACCCCGCCAAACCGCATCCCGCAGCGCCTTGGTGATCTTTACGCCTGGCTGTTTGGCGAGGATCGCCCGGAAAAGGTCGAGACCTCTGGCCCGACATTTCATGACACCGAAGATGAGCACGCCAAGGGTGATGAGAGCGTGCCGTGGTGGCGTCGCAACAAGTCGGGCCGTGAAGAGGCGGATGATTCCGGGCTCGACTCTGACGCGCTCACGGCTCTGCTCGATCCGTCCAAGCACGATGGCAGTTTCGAACAGGCCGTTACGAAGGCGGCCCCCGCTGCCAGCGCGCCGACGATTTCGCCTGATGCACCGACCCAGGTGCTCACTGACCTCCGCAACGCTGCCGATTTCTCCAACAAAACTGCCGCGACTTCGATCAAGGAAGACCTCGATCAGAACGAGACGGCCACCGATTTGCCTGGCCTTTCCGGCTTCGGAACCGAGGGGCCGGGGGAGCGGGGCCTGGGCACACCGGTCGCGCCCTACACGTTGCCGAGCGATGCAACCCTCAAGGAAGGCCCGCCAGGTGTCGCCCACTCGGCCGCCAACGACATCGTCGTTGCAGCGGTGAGCGGTGTATTTGAGCAGTTTGGTGTCGACGCGAAGGTCACCGGATTCTCGCGAGGACCGACGGTCACCCAATATGAGGTCGAAGTTGGCCCCGGCGTGAAGGTGGAGCGCATCACCGCGCTTACGAACAACATCGCCTATGCCGTCGCTTCCAACGAAGTGCGCATTCTGGCCCCGATTCCGGGTAAGAGCGCGATCGGTATTGAGATCCCGAATGCCGACCGCGAAATTGTCACGCTCGGCGACATTCTCCGTTCCGACGCCGCAAAGAAGAGCACGCACCCGATGACCATCGGCGTCGGTAAAGACGTGGGCGGTGGCTACGTTGTCGCCAACCTGGCGAAGATGCCCCACCTTCTCGTTGCCGGTTCCACTGGTTCCGGTAAATCCAGCTTCGTGAACTCGATGATCACGAGCCTGCTGATGCGCTCCAAGCCGAGTGAAGTGCGCATGGTGCTCATCGACCCGAAGCGTGTGGAGCTGACGTCGTACACCGGCGTACCGCACCTGATTACGCCCATCATCACGAACCCCAAGAAAGCGGCAGAAGCGCTGCAGTGGGTCGTGAAGGAGATGGACATGCGATACGACGACCTGGCATCGTTCGGGTTCCGTCATATCGATGACTTCAACAAGGCAGTCGTCGCCGGCGAGATTGAGGTGCCTGCGGGCAGCGAGCGGGTGCTCAAGCCGTATCCCTACCTCCTTGTCGTTGTCGATGAGCTCGCCGACCTCATGATGGTCGCGCCACGCGACGTCGAAGATTCCATCGTTCGTATCACGCAGCTTGCCCGCGCGTCAGGTATCCACCTGGTGTTGGCCACCCAGCGTCCTTCTGTCGACGTGGTCACTGGCCTCATTAAGGCCAACGTCCCGTCGCGTCTCGCGTTTGCGGTGACGAGCGTCACGGACTCGCGCGTTATTCTCGACCAGCCAGGTGCTGACCGCTTGATCGGTCAGGGCGACGGACTCTTCCTGCCCATGGGTGCCTCAAAGGCGCTGCGTGTGCAGGGCGCATGGGTGAGCGAGTCTGAGATTGAGAAGGTTGTTAAGCACGTCACGGGGCAGGCTCGCCCCGAGTACCGTGCCGATGTTGAGCAAGTCGCTGAGAAGAAAGAAGTTGACGCCGACATTGGTGACGACCTCGAACTCTTGCTCGCCGCGGCTGAGCTCATCGTGTCGAGCCAGTTTGGGTCGACCTCGATGCTGCAACGCAAGTTGCGTGTCGGATTCGCGAAAGCCGGGCGCCTCATGGACCTGCTGGAGTCACGCGAAATCGTCGGCCCCTCAGAGGGTTCCAAAGCTCGTGACGTGCTGGTAACGACGGAACAACTGCCGTCCGTTCTCGCACGCTTGCGCGGAGAAGAGCCGCCGGCAGCTCCCGCGGTCGCACCGGAGCCACCCGCGCCGCCTGTTGCTGACCCCGCTCCTGCGGGCGGGGAAGAGTCGGATCGTTACGGTGTCGACCCCATCGCCGCACAGTACGATGGCCTGCCCGTCGAAGAAGTCGACGACGACGGCGATGAAGACGCATGGAACCTGACAGGACGTGACTGATGGCCGTACCGCGGCAACTCCCTAACGCGATCACCATTGTGCGCATTCTGTGCGCGCCGGTGTTCTTCTGGATGTTGCTTGCCGATGGCGGGCACGATGGCACCCTGCGCTGGGCTGCCGCAATCCTGTTTATCGTCGCAATCGCAACCGACGGTATCGATGGCTACATCGCCCGCAAGTACAACATCGTCACCGATCTCGGAAAGCTGCTCGACCCGATTGCAGATAAGGCTCTCACGGGTCTCGCCTTCGTCGGGCTCTCGATCCTTGCCGAACTGCAATGGTGGATCACCATCCTGGTGCTGGTGCGCGAGATCGGGATCACGATCATGCGTCTTGCTGTGGCCTCAGACCACGTCGTTGCTGCCGCATGGATGGGCAAGCTCAAGACCGTGGCGCAGGCACTCGCGCTTTCCCTCGCGCTCTTGCCGCTGTGGAACGTCGTCGGTGACTGGATTCACATCGTCAACGCGATCACGATGACAATCGCCGTGGTTCTCACCGTCGTCAGCGGTGTCGACATCGTGGCTGCCGAAGTTCGGGGGCGCCGTGCACAGCGTGGCGAAAGCAATGATCCCCGCTGATCAGGTTCTCAACGAACTCGTGCGTCGCGGGTACATGCTGTCGACAGCGGAGTCGTTGACCGGGGGACTGCTTGCCGACGCGTTCGTTTCGGTACCGGGTGCCTCTGCGGTGTATCTCGGAGGAGTCGTGTCGTACGCGACGAGTGTGAAACAGGCCGTGTTGGGCGTTGACGCTGACCTTCTCGCCAGGCACGGCGCCGTCCACCCTGATGTTGCTACACAAATGGCCGAGGGGGTGCGTGATGTAGTCAGCATCGCTGGCGCACGCGCCGACGTCGGTGTTGCGACCACCGGGGTCGCCGGCCCCGACCCCGCTGACGGGCAACCGGTCGGAACCGTGTACATTGGCATTTCTACCCCCGAGACACAGCTCGTAGTTCCGCTCCAGCTCAGCGGCTCGCGCGCTGAGATTCGTACCAAGACGGTGGCGCTGGCCGTTGACGCGGTGGGTCGCGCGCTGGGGCTGTGACGAGTATCGTCACGACCACAGAAAGCGCGGAACATGACTGATACGGGCCCTGTTCAGCGAATACATAGGATTCTGGGGAATGAAGTTCGGCCATTCAGGGTTGTTCTGAGGGAATCGGGTTATACGCTCGATGTAAGCCTTTCAAACGGTTAACGTTCGTAAGGTACTGTTGTCCACCCGGTTAGGGTGTTCATTCGGAGGAGGACGAAATGATCTTGGTACGTCAGGAAATTGGCGACGTGCTTCGCGACCTCCGCCAGCAAAAGGGACAGACTCTTCGTCAGGTTGCTAGCCGCGCAAGCGTCGCTTTGGGCTACCTGAGCGAAGTCGAGCGCGGCCAGAAGGAGGCATCGAGTGAAATTCTCGCTGCCGTTGCTGAAGCGCTCGATGTTCCGATTTCCGTCGTGATGCGTGAGGTGGGGGATCGCATCGCCGTCCTTGAGGGGCTGACACCCTTCGAGACGGTCAGCTCCTTCCCGGACACGGTTCCCGACGAGCTGGTGGCTGCGGTCGAACCTGAGCTGTCGCTGCACTAATTCTTTATGCGTCGTAGCGAGTTCTTGCGTGCCGTCGAGGGTGAGTTCGGTGGCCGGGCAATGACGATGCTGGAAGATCTTCATCTTCCCGCCATCGGCAAGACGCCGAACGCCGCTTTGGATGCTGGCGTGCCGCCTCGGGAGATCTGGCTCGCGCTCTGCGCTGAGGCAGATGTTCCGGAAAGTCGCTGGTATGGGGCAGGGCGCATCGATCGCGCTCGTCGCTAACAAAATCTCCGGTCGCATACGCGGCCGGAGATTTTTGCTTTTCGAAACTTTCTCCGGCGTGTCCTCGAATATTCGTTCTAGTAGGGCGTAGGCTCCTTCACAACGGTTAGTGATGGCGTTTTTGTCCACGTCTCGAGGCCCGACATAAGCAATGTCGGAGGCTCAGCGTAGCGTCAACATCATCACCAACCGACGCCTTGTCGAAGACACGCCCCGCACTCGTGGGGCGGCGCGACAGCCTATAGGCGACAGAGAACGCGAGCACTTAGGAGCACGTCATGCCATCACCCGCAGACCGCGAAAAAGCACTAGAAACTGCCCTCGCCCAGATTGACCGACAGTTCGGCAAGGGGTCCGTCATGCGCCTCGGCAGCGATGAGCGCGCCCCCGTTGCGACGATCCCGACCGGGTCGATTGCTTTGGACGTTGCTCTCGGCATTGGCGGGCTTCCCCGCGGCCGCATTATTGAGATTTACGGCCCTGAGTCATCTGGTAAGACCACGTTGACACTGCACGCGATCGCTAACGCGCAGCGTGCAGGCGGTATCGCCGCGTTCATTGACGCGGAGCACGCCCTTGACCCTGACTACGCAAAGAAGCTGGGCGTCGACATCGATGCGCTTCTGGTCTCGCAGCCCGACACGGGTGAGCAGGCTCTGGAGATCGCCGACATGCTGGTGCGCTCGGGTGCGATTGACCTGATTGTCATTGACTCCGTCGCCGCCCTCGTGCCGCGCGCGGAAATCGAAGGCGAAATGGGTGACTCCCACGTCGGACTCCAGGCCCGCCTCATGTCGCAAGCACTGCGAAAGCTGACGGGTGGTCTGAACCAGACCAACACAACGATGATCTTCATTAACCAGCTGCGCGAGAAGATCGGTGTGTTCTTCGGCTCGCCCGAAACGACCGCCGGCGGTAAGGCTCTGAAGTTCTACGCGTCGGTGCGCCTCGACATTCGTCGTATTGAGACGCTGAAGGATGGCTCCGAAGCCGTCGGTAACCGCACGCGCGTCAAGGTTGTCAAGAACAAGATGGCCCCGCCGTTTAAGCAGGCCGAGTTCGACATTCTCTACGGTGTCGGCATCTCCCGCGAAGGTAGCCTGATCGACTTCGGCGTCGAGCACGCCATCGTGAAGAAGTCTGGCGCATGGTACACCTACGACGGCGAGCAGCTGGGCCAGGGCAAGGAAAACGCGCGCAACTTCCTGCTAAAGAACCCGGACACCGCGAACGAGATTGAAAAGAAGATTCTCGCGAAGCTGGGCATCGGTGGCGCTGTCGCTGAAGAGGCGACCGCCGAGGAGCGTCGCTCGGCATGAACGAGCACGTGAATCGCGGGGGCGACGAGATCGCCCCCGTGATTCCCCTGTTCGGTCGCTCGACGCCTGCGTCGCCTGATGAATCTGCTCCAGCGCAGGCAACGTCTGAGCCACGGGCCAACGCCTGGGTGAATGACGAGAACCCGGCCGATTCGACGGACGCCGAAGGATGGTGGGTTGATCCTGAGCAGGCACCGGTGCGTCCGCTTTCGTCGGCACCATCGGCGGCGAACGCTCACGATGAGGCAGGGTCGCGCCGACGACACCCCACGTCATCGTCGATCCCGCTGCCAACCATCGGGGGAGCGAAGAAACCGACGCTGATGAAAGCTTCGGAGCTCAGCAAGCCAGCCGATGAACGCCGCATGCAGCCGCTGCCTGGCGCAGACATCGAGTCCGACGACGCACCGAAGGTACCGTCTCCCGCACGCGGTGCACGCGGTCAGCGCGGCACGGCGCAAGCGAGCGCCCCGCGCAGCAGGCCGCGTTTGCGTGTGATCGAGAGCATCGACGACGAGACTTCTGACGAATCCCCTGAGCAGCAGCGGCACCGCGCCGAGGCGGCGCTTCTGAAGAAGCTGCGGGGTAAGGGCCTGTCGATTTCCGAAGCGCGTGCATACGTGCGCGGACTCGACGTCAGCGACGACATCCAGCATGAGGTGGTCGATGCGTGCATCGCGCGTCGATATCTTGACGACGCTGTGCTGGCTGAGCAAATCGTCTACGCCGGATCGACTCGTAAAGGGCAGGGGCGCCGCGCAATTGCCCTCGCACTATCGGCGAGAGGAATTGACCGCGACATCGCGAACGCCGCCTTGGCTGAGCTTCCGGATGACGACGATGAGCGCGCGTTGGAGTACGCACGCACCAAAGCGATGAGCCTGTCACGGCTGGAACCCGAGGTCGCCTTGCGCCGCCTGATGGGGCAGCTCGCGCGCCGCGGATTCTCGGGCGGTATCGCACGCGATGCGGCGCAGCAGGCGCTCCGTGAAGTCAGCAGGCCTCGTTTCCGCTAGCCAGGCACCAGCACAACGCGGGGCCATCGCGCCAGAAGGTCCGCATGCTCCGCAAGGAACGTAGAATGGCACCATCATGTCTTACCCTTCCAACGCCCCGACGCTGATCGAGCCATCGCCCGCTGCGCTTCGTCCTGACGGCACGCAGCGCACCTATGAAGTGCGTACTCTCGGTTGCCAAATGAACGTTCACGACTCGGAGCGTTTGTCCGGGTCGCTGGAGAGCGCCGGATACCTTCCCGCCGAGCTCGGCGAAGAAGCCGATGTCATCGTGATCAACACGTGCGCGGTGCGTGAAAACGCCGCAGGCAAGCTCTACGGCACCCTCGGCCACCTCGCGTCCGTCAAGCGTCGCAAGGAGGGCATGCAAATCGCCGTCGGCGGCTGCATGGCGCAGATGGACAAGCAAGCCGTTATCGATAAGGCGCCGTACGTCGACGTCGTGTTCGGCACCCACAACCTCGGGTCGCTACCCGGCCTGCTCGAGCGTGCGCGTCACAACGACGAGGCTCAGCTTGAAATCCTTGAGTCGCTCGAGATTTTCCCCTCCACCCTGCCGACGAAACGTGATTCGGTCTCCAGCGGCTGGGTATCGATTTCGGTCGGATGTAACAACACCTGCACGTTCTGCATCGTTCCTGCGCTGCGCGGTAAAGAAAAAGACCGTCGCCCGGGCGACATCCTCAACGAGATCAAAATGCTCGTCGACGACGGGGCCGTTGAAGTCACGCTGCTTGGTCAGAACGTGAACTCCTACGGCGTTGAGTTCGGTGACCGTCAAGCGTTCAGCAAGCTTCTGCGCGCTGCGGGTGAAATCGAAGGCCTCGAACGCATTCGCTTCACGAGCCCGCACCCCGCCGCCTTCACCGACGATGTCATCGACGCCATGGCGGAAACTCCCGCAGTGATGCCTTCACTGCACATGCCGCTGCAGTCCGGTTCTGACGCGGTACTCAAGGCCATGCGTCGCTCCTACCGCTCCGCAAAGTTCCTCGGCATCCTGGACCGCGTGCGCGAAAAGATGCCGGACGCCGCGATCACAACAGACATCATCGTCGGCTTCCCAGGTGAAACCGAAGAAGACTTCCTCGAGACCATGCGTGTGGTGGAAGAATCGCGCTTTGCGAGTGCGTTTACGTTCCAGTACTCGATCCGTGAGGGCACGCCGGCAGCGACCATGCCGAACCAGGTGCCCAAAGAGGTGGTGCAGGAGCGGTACAACCGTCTCATCGCCCTTCAGGAGCGCGTAGGACAGGCCGAAGCTGAAGCTCAGGTCGGTCGTGAGGTCAACGTGCTCGTCGGCGCCAGCGAGGGTCGCAAAGACTCGGCAACGCACCGCCTGTCTGGCCGTGCAGAAGACAACCGTCTTGTGCACTTCTCGGTACCCGCTGGTTCCGAAACTCCACGCCCAGGCGATGTGGTCACCGTAACCGTGACGCGAGGCGCTCCGCACTACCTGGTCGCTGATGTTGCCGACGGTGAGCAGCTGCGCATTCGCCGCACTCGTGCGGGTGATGCGTGGGACCGCTCGCAGGCGGAGTCCTGCGGCGTGCCAGCACCAGCGACGGCTATCGGCGAAGATGGCAAGCGCATCGTTGGCCTTGGCCTGCCTGTGCTGCGCCCGCAGGCGTGACGATTTCATCGCGCCTCATCGCCGTCGTCGGTGCCACAGGCACAGGCAAAAGTGATCTCGCGCTTGACATTGCCGAAGAGCTCGCTCGTCGCGGCGAAACGGCCGAAATCGTCGGCTCTGACGCCATGCAGTTGTACCGTGGCATGGACATCGGAACCGCGAAACTGCCGGTAGCGGAGCGCCGCGGCATCGCGCACCACATGCTGGATGTGCTTGATCCCGCAGAAGATGCCGCCGTCGCGTGGTACCAGGGCGAGGCACGCGCCGCCATCACAGCCATTCATGGCCGCGGCCACACGGCGATCCTTGCCGGTGGTTCCGGTCTGTACGTCTCCAGCGTGCTTTTCGACTTTCAGTTTCCGCCTCGCGACGAGGCCCTGCGCGCGCGCCTCGAGGCTGAGCTGATCGAGCACGGTCCAGGTGCCATGTATCAACGCATCGCCGCAAAAGACCCGGAAACTGCCGCACGCATCGACCCGCACAACGGACGTCGCCTGGTGCGCGCGCTCGAAGTGCTCGAGCTCGGAAAAGACACCCACAAGGCAGCACTGCCTGAGAAGCCGGTTGCCTGGCAACCGCACCGCATCATCGCGACGGGCATCCCGCGCGAAGAGCTCGTGGTGCGCCTTGACGCGCGTGTGGTGCGCATGTGGGAGCAGGGCATGGTTGCCGAAGTTGCAGAGCTCCGCAAGCACGGGTTGGAAGACGGAACCACGGCACCTCGCGCCATCGGGTACGCGCAGGCGCTGGCGCAGTTGCGTGGCGACATGAGCGAGGCTGAGGCAATCGCCGAGACCCAGGCGCTGACGCGACGCTACGCCCGCCGCCAAGTGTCATGGTTCCGCCGCTACGAGCACGCGCACTGGATCGACGCCCGCGACACAACGGCCGCCGACCTTCTCGTCGCGAAGTAATGACGCGGCCGCATCACCGGCGTCAATAGACTGGACTCATGCCCCAGATCGCGTTTACCAAAGGCCACGGCACCGGCAACGACTTCGTCATTATCGCTGACCCTGACGGTGAGCTCGAGCTGACCGATGACCAGGTCGCAGCGCTGTGTGACCGTCACTTTGGTATCGGCGCCGATGGTCTTTTGCGCGTTGTGCGCTCGGCGGCGATCGCCGAGGGCGCCGCGATTCTCGCGGAAGATCCCGCTGCCGAATGGTTCATGGACTATCGCAACGCTGACGGTTCGAAAGCCGAAATGTGTGGCAACGGTACCCGCGTGTTCGCGAAGTATCTGCTGGATTCTGGCCTCGCCACGATCGAACCGGGCTCAACGCTGCCGATCGGTACCCGCGCTGGCATCAAAGACCTCACCCGGTCGGCGCAGGGTTTCCAGGTAGACCTGGGGCGCTGGAAACTCGAGCAGACGGAGCCGCTGGTACGCACGCGCGGTCTTGCGGTGGCGCGCCCCGGGCTCAGCCTTAACCTTGGCAACCCTCACGTCGTGGTCGCGCTCGCTTCGCACGCTGAACTCGATGACCTTGACCTCGCTGTCATCCCACATCTTGACCCGGCACCCGCGGCCGGCGCGAACATCGAGTTCGTGGTCCCGGAGGATCCCATGATCGTCGACGGCGTCGGCCACATTCGCATGCGCGTGTTCGAACGCGGCGTAGGAGAAACGCTGTCATGTGGCACCGGCATCGCGGCAGCTGCGCTTGCCGTGCGGCACTGGGCTGGCCCCCACGCGCCGCACAACTGGCGCGTCGAGGTTCCGGGAGGAGTCGTCGGGGTCCGCATGTTTCCCACAGAAGAGGGCGAGCACGTCGGATTGTCTGGCCCGGCTTCGCTCGTGTTCAGTGGAACCATTTCACTCGCGTAGCGCGGGTCGATGCACCCAGGGGGTTACGTGAGGTCGAGTGCCTCGGTGTGTGGCGTGCCATGCTTGCGCACCCGTAGTACCCGGTAGCCCTTGCTGGTGGCGTGACGCGACGTCGTAAACGTTGAACCGAGCGTCGCATCCAGCCAGCGCTGCAACGAGTCAGAACCAAGATTGCGGGCAACCACCAGCCACGCGTCGCTACGCTCATCGAGGCGTGGCAGCCACCTGCGCAACAGGCCGTGGAGCTCATCCTTGCCCACTCGAATCGGCGGGTTTGACCAAATCGTGCGAAACACGATGTCGTCAGGCACCTCATCTGGCTTGCAAACGCGCACATTCTCGAGTCCAAGCGATGCCGCGTTTTGGCGGGTGAGCTCGAGGGAGCGCTCGTTGACATCGACAGCCCACACCGTCGCGTGCGGCGAGGCCATTGCGAGGCTCAGCGTGATCGGACCCCATCCGCACCCGATGTCGAGCAGATTGCCGCCAGGGGCCGGTGCGGGCACGTTGTTGAGCAGCACCCCGGTGCCGGCATCTAAGCGGTCTGGGGAGAAGGTTCCGCCCGCCGTGGTCAGCTCCACGGCACGTCCCTGCAGCGTCACATGAATGGTGCGCGGGGTGTACGAGCTGGACGGCGTGGCACTGAAATAGTGATCACTGCTCATGGGGGTCAAGACTATCGGAGCGAAGCCCGGTTCGGAGGTTAGGCTTGACTGAACCGCGTAAGCGGTGCGAGAGGACGATTATCCTGCCAAGCGATACAGATTTCCCTGAGGACACCCGTTCTGGCGACGACGCCACGACAGACCTCACCACAGGCGAGGCCGGAGCCTCCGAGCACGATGGCGACGGTATTGACCCGGTGGAGCGCGTTTTGGCGCACGCCGAACGTCGCACCACGACGCGCGTCTTTGGAGCCGCCCAAGCTCTGCAAGATGACGCCACGGCTGGCCATGGCTCAACCGACGGGGAGCAGTGGGACCTCGAAGCCCGCCACGCGCTGCGCCGTGTGCCAGGACTCTCGACCGAACTCGAAGATGTTACTGAGGTCGAGTACCGCCAGTTGCGTCTGGAAAACGTTGTCTTGATCGGCGTGTACCCGCAGGGTGCGCAAGTCGACGCGGAGAACTCGCTTCGTGAGTTGAGCGCGCTTGCCGAAACGGCAGGCGCTATCGTGCTCGACGGTCTGTTGCAGCGTCGCCCGCACCCTGACCCTGCCACCTACATCGGTCGCGGAAAAGCGCAAGAACTTCGCGATGTGGTTGCCGCGCTTGGCGCAGACACGGTGATTGCTGACTCAGAACTCGCACCGAGCCAACGCCGTGCGCTGGAAGACGTGGTGAAGGTTAAAGTTATTGACCGCACCACCGTGATCCTTGACATTTTTAGCCAGCACGCCAAGAGCCGTGAGGGTAAGGCGCAGGTTGAGCTTGCACAGCTCGAATACCTGTTGCCACGCCTGCGTGGTTGGGGTGACTCGATGAGCCGCCAGGCTGGTGGCCAGGTGGGTGCCGGTGGCGCCGGTATGGGTTCGCGTGGGCCCGGTGAAACAAAGATTGAGCTTGATCGTCGTCGCATTCGCACCCGCATGGCGCAGCTACGCCAGCAGATCCGCGATTTCGCGCCTGCACGAGAGGCGAAGCGTGCGGAGCGCAAACGCCACACGATTCCATCGGTGGCGATTGCTGGCTACACGAACGCGGGCAAGTCCAGCCTGCTGAACCGCCTCACCGAGGCGGGCGTGCTCGTTGAAAACGCCCTGTTCGCCACCCTTGATGCGACAACGCGACGCACCGAGACAAGCGACGGCCGCGTTTTCACGCTCACCGATACGGTCGGCTTCGTGCGTAACCTGCCCCACCAGTTGGTGGAGGCGTTCCGGTCCACGCTTGAAGAGGTGGCTGGGGCCGATGTCATCCTGCACGTCGTCGACGCGGCCCACCCGGATCCGGGTAGCCAACTGCAGACCGTGCGCGATGTCATGGCAGACGTCGGTGCACGCGAAGCACGCGAGATCGTGGTGTTCAATAAAGCCGATCTCGTCGACGATGACACCCGTCTCGTGTTGCGCGGCCTGCAACCAGACTCCTACTTCGTGTCCAGTCGTACCGGCGAAGGTATCGCCGAGCTGCGCGCCGCCGTCGAAGATGCTCTCCCGGTTCCGGCCGTCGAGGTCCACGCGCTCATCCCATACGACCGCGGCTCGCTGGTTTCGCAGATTCACGAGAGTGGCCTGCTGATTTCGTCAGAGCATGAGGCAGAGGGCACGCGAGTTCATGCCCGTGTCGGCGAACGACTCGCCGCCGAGCTTCAGCAGTACGCCGTCTAATGTGGTGGAAGTTCTTCCTTCCGGCTACGACGTCTGGCCGTAAGGACACAATTGACCGTTGGATCCAGCTCATTGTGGGGTTGGCGCTGTACGGCTTTGCGTTGGCGCTCATGGTGCGAGCCAACATCGGTGTTGCCCCATGGGATGTCCTGAGCTTTGGCTTCATCGAGCACGCGCCCCTCACTTACGGCACGGCAACCATCCTGATTTCCGTCATCGTGCTGGTGCTGTGGTTACCCCTGCGGCAACGCTTCGGCATTGGCACGCTCATGAACGGTCTCACGGTCGGGCTGTGGGCCGACCTTGCGCTGTTGTTTGTGCCGCCGGTGGAAGAGCTGTGGTTACGGTGCGTCTACTTCGGTGCTGGGCTCATCATTCTGGCCTTTGCGACGGTGCTTTACATCGACGCCGACTTCGGCCCTGGCCCTCGTGACGGTCTCATGACGGGCCTCGTGCGCGTCACCAAACAGCCGGTATGGCTTGTGCGAACGGTGCTGGAAGGTAGCGTTCTCATCATCGGCTGGGCGCTGATTGGTTGGGCATTCGGAACCAAGGTGGGCGTTGGTACGCTCATCTTTGCGTTTGGCGTGGGCCCGCTCATCCAGCTCTTCCTACCGCCAGTCACGCGGTGGCGGGCGCGCCGATCGGCACGCCTCGCCGATCCTGCTAGCTGAGCACGAGGGCGGGCACGTCTGCGTCAAAACCGAAGACAGCGCCCAAAAGACCGAGCTCACTTTCCAGTGATCGCACGAGCGTTTCGGGCTTGCGGAAACCGTGGCCCTCGCCCGCGAACAGCACATACGCATGCGGCACACCATTGGCGACCAGCGCGTCGCGAATCAGTTCTGCCTGGCTCTGCGGAACTACGGGATCATCGTCGCCCTGCTCCAACAGAACGGGGCTGCCGATGTGCGCGGCATGCGTCAGCGGAGAACGCGCGACGTACAGGTCGTTGGCCTCAGGGAGCGGGCCGATCAGGCCATCAAAGTAGCGCGACTCAAATTCGCCATCATCGCTCGCCAGCGCGCGCGCATCGGTGACGGGGTAGCGGGCAATGCCCGCGGCGAAGCGGTTGCTGCGTGCCAGCGCATTCAAGACGCTCCAACCGCCAGCCGACCCACCACGAACCGCAATCCGGTCGGGATCAACACGACCCGACGCTGCCAGCGCGTCGGCCGCAGCGATGACATCATCAACGTCGACGACACCCCACTGGCCACGCAGGCGCTCACGATACGCGCGACCGTAGCCGGTCGAGCCGCCGTAGTTCACTTCACACACGGCAATGCCGCGGCTCGTGAAATAGGTGATCGTGGGGGACAACGCTGGTGACGCGTGATCGGTCGGGCCGCCGTGCACCATGATGAGCACAGGCGGAAGCTCGCCAGGCGCAGCCGACGTATTCGGATTCGTGGGGGCGTAATAGAACGCGTGGATGTCACCGTGTGGGCCATCGAGCGTCATCGACTCGGCGTGGGGCAGCCATTCGGAGCCCCATGCCGCAACACCTCCCGCGACGGGCCGGAGGATGGTCGGGTCATCGACGTCGAGCAGCCAAACGCCACCAGGCACCTGTTCACCCGCACCGCTCACCAGCGCCCTGGTTCCGTCAACGTCCTCAACCATGAGTCCGGCCGAAAGCGGCGTCTCAATCTCGCGCTCACCATCAGGTGAGATCAGCACGAGACGGTCACCGCCGTCGGTGCGCACGGCAAGCACGCGGCCGTCGTCCAGAAGCCGGAACCATGACAGCCCGAGCACCCACAGCGCGCCGCCGGTATCAGCGTCGCTGGGCGCGACAGGCAATGAAGAGGCGGAACCAGCAGGCACAGCACGAAGGTTCCAACGCCCCGAGCGGTCATCGGCGAAGAAGAGATCTCCGCGGTTGCTCCACTGCGGCTGCAGTCCGGCGCCATCCGAAACCGAGAACGGATGGTTCTGAGCCACAAGGGACCGCACAAAAACGTCGGCATGATCCCACGGCATGTTGGGGTGGTTCCATCCGACCCACGAAAGGCTCGCGGCATCGGGGCTGAGCGCTGGTTGCGCCACGAAATCAGTTCCCGAAGCGAGCGACATGACGGCGTCGTCGTCATCGGCGCCGCCGCGGGTTGCGATGGTGACAATGTCACGCTCGATGCCGGTGGTCAGACGTCGCTCGCGCACCGCAAGCAGGACGCCGGCGCTGATCGTTAAGCCGCCGTACGTTGCGGTCTCGTCGACCGGGGTAAGCGGGCGCGGCTCAGCAGAGCCAGGTGCCAACGACCAGACACGCTGGTCGCTCGCCTCCACGAAAAAGACGGTGCCATCGGCGCCAGCGCTCCACGCACCGCCACCGTACATGTGCACACGAGAACGCACGTTCCATGGTTCCGGGAGCAGCGGTTCGCTCGCACCCTCGCGAAAAATCGTCATGCGTCCGGCGACGGATTGCACCCAGTACGCCTCACCGTTTACGAAGCGGGCGCCGTCAAAGCGGGTGGAACCAGCGGCGGCGTCGGCGGCGGAGATGGGCGATGGCCAGGAGCCGTAGGGGAGTGAACGTGCCATGCATTGAGGCTATCTGGTGTGCGTCTGTCACGAGCCGGAGAAACATTTCGTCATCGTGAAACATATTTCGTCACTCAGGATTGTGGCGCGCGAAACCCTCGGCCTTAGCGTGGTGCCACGACGTTCGGAGCCCCGAACACGAGCGCCAGGCACCCCGTTCTCGAACGGAGCTGGCTGGCGCAAACCTCGGCGCGCTGGAGCCCGCCTCGACCCTGGAAGGAGACACACAATGGCTAAAGAAATTGCAACGGTTCCGTTCTCCTTCGAGCTGTATCCGCCTCGCACCGAAACATCGGTGCAGGCCCTTCACCGCACGATTGATGAGCTGGCCGCAGTCGCGCCGCAGTTCATCTCGGTCACGTATGGTGCGGGTGGCTCATCGGGTGGGCGCTCGCTTGAAGTGCTGAAGTACATTCGCGAGCACACCAACGTTGACCCGCTTGCCCACCTCACCTGCGTTGGCAACACATACGCGGGCGCAACCACGCTGATTCGCGAGTTTCTTGACGCCGGAATCGAGTCTTTTCTCGCGCTGCGTGGCGACCCGCCTGCGGGCACCCGCGAGGAAGACATTTACCTCGGCGATTTGGAAAGCTCTGCGCAACTTGTGCAGTTGATCGATCGGGTCCAGGCGGAGCGCGTGCCGTTCCGCGAAAGCGACCTGCCGGGTATCCCGGGGGCTGCGCGGGTCGATCGTCGCAGCCGCGTGCGTATCGCCGTCGCGGCATTCCCGAACGGACACCCCCGCTCCCGCCACGCGAGCGAACACCTTGACGCGTTGCTGGCGAAGCAGGCCGCTGGCGCGACGCTCGCGATTACGCAGCTGTTCTTCCACGCCGACGCCTACCTCGCCTTCGTCGAGCGTGCCCGTCAGGCCGGGGTCACGATCCCGATCTTGCCTGGCATCATGCCGATTACGAATCCCGCGCGTCTTAACCGTGTGCTCGAGCTGAGTGGCGAAGAACTGCCAAGCGAGCTCGCGATCGCCCTCGAAATTGAGCCCACAGTCGAGGGCCAGCGCGAACTCGGGATCGAGTACGCGGCGAACCTCGCCCGCGCGGTCGCTGACGGCGGCGCTCCCGGCATTCACCTTTACGCCTTTAACAACCACGACACGGTCCTCGCGGTCCTCCGCGAAGCCGACATCCTCATTCAAAAGGAGAACGTACGATGACATTCCCCGCAGGAACCATCCTCGGCTACCCGCGCATCGGGCGTCAGCGTGAGCTGAAGCGTGCCGTGGAGTCGCACTGGGCTGGCAAGACCGACGCTGCGGCACTGGAAGCAACCGCTGCCGGTCTCCGCGCGGCAACCCGTGCCCGCCTGGCAGAACTCGGCCTCGGTCAGTCTGACTCTTCGATCCCTGAGTCCTTCTCCTACTACGACCAGGTGCTTGACATCGCCGTCACGCTTGGTGCTCTGCCCGCGCGCTTCGCACACCTGCGTCAGGCTGACGGAACCTTTGGTCTCGACGCGCTGTTCACCGCGGCACGTGGAGAGGGTGAGCGTGCGCCGCTCGAAATGACCAAATGGTTCGACACCAACTACCACTATCTGGTTCCGGAAATCGACGAGAACACCGCCTTCTCGCTGTCAAGCACGCGCTTTGCCGATCAGGTCGCCGAAGCCAAGCAGGACGGTTTCACTACCCGCCCCGTGATCGTCGGGCCCGTCACGTTCTTGGCATTGGCTAAGGCTAGCGATGACGCAGCCGAGGGCTTCTCGCCGCTGTCGCGACTGCAGGACGTTCTGCCTGTCTATGTTGAGTTGCTCGCAGCGCTCACGGCAGCAGGAGCTGAGTGGGTGCAGCTGGATGAACCCGCCCTCGTGAGCGAGAGTCTGCCCTACGCCGCCGCTGAGCTGGCTGAGGCCGCTCGCGTCGCTTACGACGTGCTCGCCAGCGCCGCCAACCGCCCCCAGATTCTTGTCGCCGCCGGCTACGCGCAGCTGTCGCCTGAAGCGTGGAGCGTTCTTGCTGGTTCCGCTGTCGACGGCATCGCCATCGACCTGCGCCGTGGTTCCGTTCCCGCGCCCGTCGCTGGCCTGGAAAACAAAGTTCTTGTCGGTGGCGTGATCGACGGCCGCAATATTTGGCGTGGTGACCTCGCCGGCGCTTTTGACAAGCTCGCATCGCTCGCTGAACTCGGTGCCGCGCAGGTTGCTGCTGGCACGACGACCTCGTTGCAGCACGTGCCGCACGACGTCGCTGACGAAACCCAGCTCGAGGCGCGTCTCGTTTCCTGGCTCGCATTCGCTGACCAGAAGGTTGGCCAGATCGTGACGCTCGCACAGGGCCTCACCGAGGGGCGGGAAGCGATCGCTGAGGAGCTTGATGCTGCGACTGCGGCTCTTGCGGACCGTGCGTCGGCTCCTGGCGTTCGCGTTGACGCTGTCCGTGCACGCACAGGTGCGCTGCAGGCTGACGACTTCGTGCGTGGCAACGAGGAGGAGCGCGTCGCCGCTCAGGACGCTGCCCTTGACCTGCCGCTCCTGCCGACAACGACCATTGGTTCCTTCCCGCAGACCGGAGAGATCCGTAAGGCGCGCGCCGCTCACGCGCGTGGCGAGATCGATGACGCCGCATACGATGAGTTCCTCAAGGCTGAAATTGGTCGGGTCATCGACCTGCAGCACGATCTAGATATCGATGTCCTGGTGCACGGCGAGGCCGAGCGCAACGACATGGTGCAGTACTTCGCCGAGTTGCTGGACGGTTTTGCCGTCACCCAGAACGGGTGGGTGCAGTCCTACGGTTCGCGTGCGACGCGTCCTTCGCTACTGTGGGGCGACGTTTCACGCCCCGCGCCGATGACCGTGCGGTGGGCGGAGTTTGCGCAGTCACTCAGCGACAAGCACGTCAAGGGCATGCTGACCGGCCCTGTGACGATCCTGGCCTGGTCGTTCGTGCGCGATGACCAGCCGCTCGCTGAGACGGCGAACCAGGTTGGTCTGGCTCTCCGCGATGAAATCGGTGACCTCGAGCAGGCGGGCATCGCCATCATTCAGGTTGATGAGCCCGCCCTGCGCGAACTGCTGCCGCTCAAGGTTGCCGACCAGCCGGCGTATCTTGAGTGGTCGGTCGGATCATTCCGGCTGGCAACCGCCGGTGTTGCGGACGCCACTCAGATCCACACTCACCTGTGCTATTCGGAGTTCGGCGTTGTGATCGATGCGATCACGGCGCTTGATGCCGACGTCACGTCGATCGAGGCTGCGCGTAGCCGTGGCGACGTGATTGACGATATTCGTGACGCGGGCTTCCCGCACGGCGTTGGCCCCGGCGTATGGGACATCCACTCGCCGCGTGTGCCTTCTGTTGATGAGCAAGAGTCGATCCTGCAGCGTGCCGCTGACGCCCTGCCGCACAAGCTCATCTGGGCGAACCCGGATTGTGGCCTGAAGACCCGCGGCTACGACGAGACCGTTGAATCACTGCGCAACCTGGTGGTAGCGACCAAGAACGTGCGCGAGAAGATCGGCGCGTAACGCGCGACAGCTCACAGCCCGCCCTACTCAATCGAGTGGGGCGGGCTTTCGCTTTGTGTGGCGCTGATGCCGGAACCGTGGCGCGACGATCAGCGCAAACAGCAAGAGGACTTTCGCTTGCCGACGGATCGGCTCGCGAAAGTCCTCAGGAGGATGCTGCAGATTACACGGCGCGCAGCACCGCAACAATCTTGCCGAGAATCGTGGCCTGGTCGCCAAGGATGGGCTCAAAAGCACTGTTGCGGGGGAGTAGCCAGGTGTGGCCGTCACGACGACGCAAAACCTTCACGGTGGCCTCATCGTTCAGCATGGCCGCCACGATGTCGCCGTTTTCCGCGTCGCTCTGCACGCGCACGACAACCCAGTCGCCATCGCAGATCGCGGCATCGATCATCGACTCACCGTTCACCTTCAGCATGAACAGTTCGCCCTTGCCAACAAGCTGGCGGGGGAGTGGGAAGATCTCTTCGACCTGTTGCTCCGCCGTGATCGGAACGCCTGCTGCAATCTGACCGACGAGCGGAACCAGTGCGGCATCGCCGACGGACGGTGCGGCATCGGCCGGGTTCTCGGCGGCGATGCCAGGAAGATCGATCAGCACCTCCATCGCGCGAGTCTTACCGGGATCGCGACGCAGGTATCCGCTCAGTTCGAGCTGACCCAGTTGGTGAGTAACGCTACTCAGCGACTTGAGGTTTACCGCGTCGCCAATTTCGCGCATGCTCGGCGGATAGCCGTGACGCGCGATGGAACGTTGGATCACTTCGAGGATCGCCATTTGTTTGTCGCTGAGGTTCTTGCGGCGACGTGTACGTGGGGCCTCATTGCCCGGACCACTCGCAGTCTCTTCCGCGCTCATTGCGTTCTCCTTTTGCCACCCAGCGACCAATGTCGGAGGTTGATGATGTGCTTTCGCTATCGAAACCGTATCCGACTTTTCGGATAAACAAAGACTTTTGTTCGAGTGTGTTGAAAGATTTTTTTCGAAGTCGTTCGAAAAACAGGTTGACATGTTCGAACATAGAACATAGATTCGGAACGTAGCTTCGCTTCCGGCCCTCCCGGCCGAGGGTTGGAAGCGAAGCGCACCACAAGGAGGAATCATGAGCACCATCAGCATCAACGCCACCGCTCGTCCGGCTCGCGTCGTTTCGGGGCCCGGTGTGGTTGCTGTGGCTGGTCATTCTGCGGTCGCCACGCGCCTTCGGATGACCGATCGCGGCCGCCGCGTACTCGCAGCCGTCGTTGCTCTTCCCGTCGTGGCTGCTATCGCCTTCGCCGTACTGAGTGGTGGTTCTGCGCAGGCTTCCCTCGATGAGGGCGTGCAGGCAACATTCGAAACGATCAACGTGATGCCAGGCGACTCGCTGTGGTCGATCGCGAGCGATGTAGCACCGCACGCAGACCCCCGCGATGTTATCGATGGCATGATCTCACTGAACGCGCTGCCCTCTTCAGCGATCACGCCAGGCCAGACGCTGGCCATTCCCGCTGAATTCACGAAGTAACACCGCCGCGATCATGCACGCGCTCAAGCGCGCCGCGCTGAGGATCAGGCCAGCCGTATCGAGACCCTGCGTAATGTTCGACCGCCCGGTTTCCGCGGCCGCCTACCGCAGACCTACCATGGAGTAGTGACGATCTCCTTCAGTGATCTGCCCATCCGCGACGAGTTTCGCGGGATGACTCCGTACGGCGCCCCACAGGCGCCGCTTCCGGTCGCACTGAACGTTAACGAGAACACGCATCCCATTCCGGATTCGGTGACGAGTGACATTGTTGAGTCCCTCTCGTTCGCGGTGCGCGACCTCAACCGGTATCCAGACCGCGAGTTCACGCTGCTGCGCGAGGCGTTTGCTCACTACCTCGGTCACGGGTTGACAGCCGACCAGATATGGGCGGCGAACGGCTCAAACGAGGTGCTACAACACATTCTGCAGGCGTTTGCGGGCCCCGGGCGCACGGTGATGGGTTTCGGGCCGACATACTCCATGTACCCGCTGCTGACCCGCGCGACCGGCGCGACATGGTTCGCAGGCGAACGCGGCGCCGACTACTCGCTGGCTGCGGCTTCCGCTGTCGCACAAGTGCAGGAAGTGAAGCCGGATGTGGTGCTGCTGTGTGCGCCGAACAACCCCACAGGAACGCCGCTGACACTTGATGTCATCGAAGCCGTATACGACGCAACTGACGGCATCGTCGTCGTCGATGAGGCCTACTTTGAGTTCGCCCCGCACGATGCCCCGAGCGCTCTCACGCTCCTGGAATCTCGCCCCCGTCTGGTGGTCTCACGCACCATGAGTAAGGCCTTCGCCTTTGCTGGTGCTCGCGTCGGATACCTTGCAGCTGACCCCGCCTTCATTGACGCGCTCCGGCTCGTCCGGTTGCCCTATCACCTCAGCGCGTTGACGCAGGTCGCGGCGCTGGCTGCCCTGCGTCACGCCGACACGATGCTGGCGACCGTTGACGACATTGTGGAACAGCGTGACCGCATCTCCGCGACCCTCGCAGCACTTGGCTATCGCCCCTACGAATCATGGACAAACTTCGTGCTGTTCGGTGGGGTAGCTGACCCGCAGGCAACCTTTCAAGCCCTGTTCGAACGCGGCATTCTGATCCGCGACGTCGGTATCCCCGGACACATGCGTGTGTCAGCCGGAACCGAAGAAGAAACCACCGCGTTCCTTGACGCCCTCGCCTCGCTAGGATTCTGAGTATGACCGCCCCCCGTATTGCTTCCCGCCGCCGTTCCACGAGCGAATCCACGATTGAGCTCGAACTGAACCTCGACGGCACCGGTCAGAGCTCCATCGACACGAGCGTGCCGTTCTTCGATCACATGCTGACCGCCTTCGCCAAGCACTCGCTGACTGACCTCACCGTGAAGGCCACAGGCGACACCCACATCGATGCGCACCACACGGTGGAAGACACCGCCATTGTGCTCGGCCAGGCGATTCGCGAAGCGCTAGGCGACAAGGCCGGAATCTCCCGCTACGGCGACGCCCTGGTTCCGCTCGACGAGGCCCTCGCTCAGGCCGTTGTCGACATCTCAGGACGCCCCTTCCTTGTGCACACCGGTGAGCCCGAAGGCTTCGAGTTCCACCTGATCGGCGGACACTTCACTGGCTCCCTCGTCCGCCACGTTTTCGAGGCCATCACCCTCAACGCAGGCCTGACCGTTCACGTCAACGTGAAGGGCGGTCGCGACCCGCACCACATCGCCGAAGCTGAGTTCAAGGCGTTTGCCCGGGCCTTCCGTCAGGCAAAGTCGATTGACCCGCTTGTCTCGGGCATCCCGAGCACGAAGGGTGCGCTGTGACCCGTCCGGTTGTTGCGGTGCTCGACTACGGGTCGGGCAACGTGCACTCCGCCGTTAAGGCACTGGATGCCGCCGGTGCCGACGCCCGCTTGACGAAAGACAAGAAGCTCGTCATGGAGGCACACGGTCTCGTCGTGCCTGGTGTCGGTGCATTTGCTGCCGTGATGGACGCGCTGCGCGCCGAACGCTCAGAAGAGCTGATCGACCGCCGCCTCGCCGGCGGACGCCACGTGCTCGGTATTTGTGTGGGCATGCAGGTCATGTTCGAACGAGGTGTCGAACGCGGTGTTGGCGCTGAGGGCCTTGGCGAGTGGCCAGGTGTCGTCCGCGAGATCGAAGCCCCTGTCCTGCCGCACATGGGCTGGAACACGGTGGAGGTGGGGGAGGGCAGCGCACTCTTCCGCGGCATTGAGAACGAGCGGTTCTACTTCGTGCATTCCAACGCCGCGCAGGAGTGGACCCTCGACGTCATTCCGCCGTTCCCACAGCCCAAGGTCACCTGGGCAACACACCACTCACGATTTATTGCTGCGGTTGAGAACGGGCCGCTGTCGGCGACCCAGTTCCACCCGGAAAAGTCCGGCGAAGCCGGGATCACACTCCTGAAGAATTGGATCGGCACGCTGGGCGGGGCTACGCTCTAACATCTGTGCCGTTTGCACGAAGGTTGCTTGCTAGAGGACTTATGAACGACTTCACGAACACTCCCGCGTTGGCTCTGTTGCCAGCTGTTGACGTTGCAGGAGGAAAGGCCGTGCGCCTGACCCAGGGCGAGGCAGGCTCGGAAACCAACTACGGTGACCCGGTTGACGCTGCCGCCCAGTGGCAAGAGCAGGGCGCCGAATGGCTCCACCTCGTTGACCTTGACGCTGCTTTCGGCCGCGGTGCGAACACCGCAGTGATCCGTCGCGTCATCAAGCAGGTACGCGGCCTGAACGTCGAGCTCTCCGGTGGCATCCGCGACGACGCGTCGCTGGAAGCAGCGCTCGAGACGGGTGTCACCCGCATCAACCTCGGCACCGCAGCGCTTGAAAACCCAGAATGGGCGGCAAACGTTATTGGCCGTTACGGCGAAGCAATCGCTGTCGGCCTTGACGTGCGCGGAACCACGCTGGCGGCTCGCGGATGGACGCAAGAGGCAGGCGACATTTGGGAAGTGCTCGCGCGCCTGGAAGACGCCGGATGCTCGCGCTACGTGGTCACCGACGTCACGAAGGACGGCACCCTCCGCGGACCCAACCTCGAGCTGCTTCGCGAAGTCTGCTCGCGCACGGTCAAGCCCGTTGTCGCCTCTGGTGGTATTTCGTCGCTTGATGACATTGCAGAACTGCGTGATTTGGTTCCGCTCGGCGTTGAAGGCGCGATCATCGGCAAGGCGTTGTACTCCGGTGCATTCACGCTGGCAGAGGCTCTGGATGTCGCAGGAGACTAACACTGCCGATTCGGCTGGCGTGCCCTGGGAAGGCAGGCGATTCGAACCCAACCCTGCTGCCGGCGATGACGGCTCAGCCGATCCCGCACTGCTCGCCGCTCTCACAAACTTTCGCAATGGTTCCGGCGACCAGATCGCCATTGTGGAGGCATTGCGCACCGCGCGCGTGCTCATCCCGCTGATCGCGGAGAAGGGCGACGAAGGCGTTGGGCCGACGGGCCTCACCGTCGACAAGACGCAGGAGCTGTCGATTGTGACGGTAGCCGCTCCTGACGGGCGCACCGTGTTGCCGATCTTTACGAGCGTGGATTCGATGCGCACGTGGGATCCGCTCGCTCGACCCATTCCCGTGGCCGGTGTGCGTGCCGCGCTCTCGGCCGCATCAGACCAGACCGATCTCTTGGTTGTCGACCCGACCGCAGAGACCGAGTACATTGTGCGTCGGCCCGCGGTGTGGGCCCTTGCGCAAGATGAGGCGTGGGTGCCGAGTCACGAATCACCAGAAGTGTTTCAGGCGCTGCAAGAATCCGTCGGCACGGAACTGGCCGTCATCGACCTCACGGTGGCCTCAGGCGATCCTGACGCCCGGCTTCGCGGCCCGGAGCTAATCGTGACGCTGCAGCTCGTCGATGGGCTCGATCAGTCGCAGCTCGATGCCGTTTTGCAACGTCTCGCACAGCGCTGGGCTGCCGATAACCGCATTGCCGTGCTCGTTGACTCTCTGTCGGTCAAGCTGAGTCGCGCCAATTAACGCAAAGCGGGCGCCGATGCTGTGCATCAACGCCCGCTCAGGACAACAGGTCTTAGTTGACCGGACCTGTCCACTTCTCGCCCGGCCCCTTACCGATGGGGTCGGGGATGGCCGACGCCTCACGGAACGCGAGCTGCACGGAGCGCAGTCCATCACGCAGCGAACGTGCGTGCATGTCGCTGACGGCGGGCGCGCCTGCAGTGATGAGCCCAGCAAGCGCATCGATCAGCTTGCGAGCCTCATCGAGGTCGATCTGCTGTGCGGCGTTGGGGTCGTCTGCAAGGCCGAGCTTGACTGCCGCAGCGCTAAGCAGGTGAACCGCTGCGGTCGTAATGACCTCGACCGCGGGAACATCGGCAATATCGCGCGCAGCCTCAGACGCTGCCTGGTCTGCTTTTTCCCACTGAGCCAGGCGCTCAGGGTCGTGTTCGTGGCTGTTTTCGGCCGGAATCGTGTTCACGTCTAACTCTCTGCTAAACTAATGCGGGCTCTGGGGCTTATGCCTCAGTACGAAAGTGGATCACATCCCACCCGCGCTTGCCGTTCTAGGCTACCGGGTCTGCGCTCCGCCTCCGAATCTGTCGGAGGTAGTTAGGGTGCAAAGCCGGCGTCTCACGTCGTGCGGGTGGAGTGATCATACCTTCGCCCGCGACACGAACCCTCGTATCGCGGTGGCTATGAACCACACATCCAGAGGAGTTCCGCATCAGCGATCCCCGCACCAACGAGCGCATTCGCGTTCCGGAGGTTCGACTCGTCGGCCCCGGTGGCGAACAGATTGGCGTTGTCGCCATTCAGGTCGCGCTTCGCCTCGCACAGGAAGCAGACCTCGACCTTGTTGAGGTTGCTCCTAACTCGAAGCCTCCCGTCGTCAAGATCATGGACTACGGGAAGTTCAAGTACGAAGCTGCTCAGAAGGCTAAGGAAGCTCGCCGCAACCAGGCGAACACCGTCCTCAAGGAGGTGCGTTTCCGCCTGAAGATCGATGCACACGACTACGAGACCAAGCGCAAGCGCGCTGAGGGCTTCCTCAAGACTGGCGACAAGGTCAAGGCAATGATCTTGTTCCGCGGTCGTGAGCAGTCGCGTCCCGATCAGGGCGTTCGCCTGCTGAAGAAGTTCGCAGAAGACGTCGCAGAGTTCGGAACCGTCGAGTCGAATCCGACGATCGACGGCCGCAACATGGTGATGGTGATCGGACCGCACAAGAACAAGTCTGAGACGAAGGCTGAGCAGAACGCTGTTCGTGCCGCGTCGAAGCAGGCCGCTCGTGACGCGCGTACGGACAAGGCGCCGAGCGCAGCCGAGTCCTCCTCGGATTCCGCCGAATAGGCACATAAGCCTCGCCCCCGGGCGAACCCAGACGCCCCTAGGGCGAAACACTAAGGAAGAGAAGATGCCGAAGCAGAAGACCCACTCGGGCAGCAAGAAGCGCTTCAAGGTCACCGGTAGCGGCAAGATCATGAAGCAGCAGGCAGGTATGCGCCACAACCTTGAGGTCAAGGCCAGCAAGCGTAAGCGTCGCCTGAACGCCGACCAGGTTGTATCTGGTGCGGACTTCAAGGTCATCAAGAAGCTCCTCGGCCGCTAATAGCGCCCGTTTGAAGATTAGGAACACCAGAAATGGCACGTGTAAAGCGGGCGGTTAACGCCCACAAGAAGCGCCGCGTTATTCTCGAGCGCGCATCCGGCTACCGCGGACAGCGTTCGCGTCTGTACCGTAAGGCGAAAGAGCAGGTCACCCACTCGCTCGTCTACGCATACCGCGACCGTCGTAAGAACAAGGGCAACTTCCGCCGCCTGTGGATCCAGCGCATCAACGCTGCCACCCGCGCAAACGGCATGACGTACAACCGTTTCATCCAGGGCCTCGGCCTTGCTGGCATCCAGGTTGACCGTCGTATGCTCGCTGACCTCGCTGTCAACGACGCTGCCACGTTCACGAAGCTCGTTGCTGCTGCCAAGGCTGCTCTGCCTGCAGACGTCAACGCACCGAAGTCGGCTGCATAAGCTTTTCGCTTCCCAAGGGCGTCCTCTGACGAAGAGGGCGCCCTTGGTGCATTTCTGGGGACAGAATTCACGTGCCGCTCGCTCATGCGGTCAACGCGCAACCATAGACTGAAGACGTGCTCGAGAACCCACGGTCCCCGCGCGTGCGCGCTGTTTCCAAGTTGACGAAGCGCAGTGCGCGCAATGAGTCAGGTCTGTTCCTGTTGGAAGGGCCACAGGCAGTGCGTGAGGCGCTGCAGTTTCGCTCCGACAGTATCGTCGATCTGTATGCCACGCCGGCCGCGTGGGAGCGGCACGCTGACCTCCGCGAAGGTGCTGACCGAAACCGCATTTCGGTCACGCTTGCGAGTGAGGCTGTGCTTGACGCGATGGCAGACACCGTGACACCGCAGGGCGTGATCGCCGTTGCTAAGCAGTGGCCTGCGACCCTTGACGAGGTGTTCGCTGCCCGTCCCGTGCTCCTCGCTGTGTGTGAGCAGGTGCGTGACCCTGGAAACCTGGGAACCATTATTCGTGCGGCTGATGCAGCGGGTGCAGACGGTGTGATCTTGACGGGCAAGACCGTTGATCCCTACAACCCGAAGGTCGTGCGCTCCACGACCGGTTCGCTCTTTCACGTTCCGATCGTGGTGGGCGCCGATGTCGCCGACGTGATGTCGCGGTGTCGGGAAGCGGGGCTCACCACCATCGCGGCAGACGTCAAGGGGGAGGACCTCCTCGAAGCGCGATCTGCTGGCGTTCTGGCACAGCCCACGGCTTGGCTGTTCGGTAACGAGGCGCGTGGTCTGGAAGACGAAGCGCTCGCGCTGGCTGATCGCGCACTGAAGCTGCCGATCTACGGACGTGCCGAATCGCTCAACCTGGCAACAGCCGCCAGCGTGTGTCTCTACGAATCGGCGTTCGCCCAGCGCACGAAGAGCTAGCCGGTTATATCGCAGCGCGCGAGGTCGTACCAACCAAGCGCTCGTTTGTTTCGTGAATTTGAGGGAAACGTCGGAAGGTAGCACGAATTACGGTGCATTATTGGCATTCGTGCGCGAAATCGCTTGTCACCATTTTCTGAATGTTACGACTGAGTAACCGTCGCGCGCACAGGTGGCTGAAATGGGTGTTCGGCTCCTAATGTCGAGACATGACTGAGAGCGGACAGCCCCTCGTCGTGGTCAAGGACGTCCAGAAGCACTATGGCGACTTCCACGCACTCAAAGATGTAAACCTCACCGTTAACAAGGGAGAGGTTGTTGTTGTTATCGGCCCATCGGGGTCAGGTAAGTCGACTCTGTGCCGCACGATCAACCGTCTGGAGACGATCACCAGCGGCTCCATTTCGATCGACGGCAAAGAGCTTCCGGCTGAGGGTAAGGCGTTGGCTCACCTCCGTGCTGAAGTGGGAATGGTTTTCCAGTCGTTCAACCTCTTCGCGCACAAGACGATCCTGCAGAACGTCACGCTGGGGCCCATCCAGGTGCTCGGCATGAAGAAGGCCGAAGCCGAAGCTGAGGCCATGAAGTTGCTCGAACGCGTCGGTGTGGCGCACCAAGCGCAGAAGATGCCTGCACAGCTCTCCGGTGGTCAGCAGCAGCGCGTGGCTATCGCTCGCGCGCTCGCGATGCACCCGAAGGTCATGCTCTTTGACGAGCCGACGTCGGCACTTGACCCGGAAATGATCAACGAGGTTCTCGACGTCATGATCGAGCTCGCTGCTGAGGGCATGACGATGATCGTCGTCACCCACGAGATGGGCTTCGCACGCAAGGCAGCGAACCGTGTCGTCTTTATGGCAGACGGCCAGATCGTCGAGGAAGCAACGCCCGACGAATTCTTCACGAACCCCAAGAGCGCTCGCGCTAAGGACTTCCTTTCTAAACTCCTCACGAACTGACGTGAGAAAAAGTACCCCTACCAAGGAGGAAAACATGCGTAAGTCACGCACCCTAACCGGCATCGGTATTGCAGCCGCTGCCCTTCTCGCTCTGACGGGTTGCCAGGGCGGCACTCCCAGCGACGGCAACGGTGGCGACGGCGGCGACGCTGGTACCGGCAACGCGGAAAACCCGTGGACGGTAGCCACCGACGTCAAGCTCGAAGGCTCGCCCACGTTTGACAAGATGACGGCAGATGGCAAGGTCATCGTTGGTGTCAAGGAAGACCAGCCGGGTCTCGGCTACCTCGACGTCACGACCGGTGAGCGTACCGGCTTCGATGTTGACATCGCTCGTTGGGTGGCCGCATCGCTCGGCTTCGACGAGGACGCCATCGAATTTAAGGCCATCCCCTCGGCTAACCGCGAGCAGGCGATCGTAAACGGTGACATCGACTACTACGTCGGCACCTACTCGATCAACGACAAGCGCAAGGAACAGATCGACTTCGCTGGCCCGTACTTCATCACCGGCCAGGGTCTGCTTGTTGCTAAGGACAGCGACATCGCGAGCGAAAAGGACCTGAACAAGGACACCACCGTGTGCTCCGCGACGGGTTCGACGCCGATCCAGAACATCAAGGAAAACTTCCCTGAGGTTCCGACCAAGGAGTACGACCTGTACTCGCTCTGTGTCGAAGACCTCATCAGCGGCAAGGTACAGGCTGTCACCACCGACCAGGCCATCCTCATCGGCTACGCAGCCAAGGACCCGGACCTGATCAAGGTTGTTGGCGAGCCCTTCTCGGTTGAGAAGTACGGTATTGGTCTGCCTAAGGGTGACGACGCGCTGCGCTCGCACATCAACACGATGCTGACCGATGGCGGAGACGTCTGGCAGGGCATCTTCGACAAGAACCTCGGTCAGTCGGGTATCAAGGTCGAACAGCCCGCGGTCGACAACTACTAAAAAGTCGAAGGGGGGCGGAACCATTCGTTCCGCCCCCTCTCATTTGTTGCAGAGAGGAGGAACATGGACGCCATTACCGGCAACCTCGATCTATGGGGTGAAGCGATCGGTAACACGCTGATCCTGTTCTTCGGTGGTGCAGTTCTCGCACTTGTCTTGGGTACACTCGTCGGCGCCATGCGCGTGTCACCCGTGCCCATTGCCCGCGCCGTAGGAACGGTTTACGTCAACTGGATCCGAAACACGCCACTGACTCTCGTTTTCTTCTTCTTCGTCTTCGCCTACCCACAGCTGGGCCTGCCGAAGATCGATTACGTACCAACGGCGGTTATTGCGCTCGGCGTGTACACCGCGACGTACGTCGCAGAGGCAATTCGTGCTGGCATCAACACGGTTCCGGTCGGCCAGGCTGAGGCATCGCGTGCCATCGGCCTGAACTACGGCCAGGTCATGACGCTGGTGGTCTTGCCGCAAGCATTCCGCGCCGTGGTTCCGCCCATGCTCTCCGTGCTCATCGCACTGCTCAAGAACACGACGGTCGCCGCCGGCTTCTCGGTCGCTGAACTCGCGGCCGTGCGTGCGGCCATCGCTGATAGCGCCGGTCGTCCAGGCAGCATGCTCGAAGTGTTGCTCTGGGTTGCCGTGATCTTCGTCCTGTTGGTCTTGCTCCTGAGCTGGCTCCAGCGCTTCCTTGAGAACAAGTGGAGGATCGCACGATGACTTCTGTGCTTTACGATGTTCCGGGGCCGAAGGCCATCCGCCGTAACCGTATTCTCGGCGCGATCACCGTGCTGGTGTTGATTGCCATCATCGGGTTCGTGATCTGGCGGCTCGTGGAGACCGGTCAGTTCACCGAACGCAAGTGGGCTGTCTTCACCTACGCCAGCGTGTGGCAGAACATGATTCTTCCCGCGCTGGGAAACACGCTTCTCGCTTTCGCCGTTGCAGCCGTCGGGTCACTCATCTTCGGCATCCTGTTGGCCATCGGCCGTCTCAGCGATCACCGCGTCGTCAGCGTGGTTGTCACATGGATTACCGAAATCCTGCGAGCGGTACCGGTTCTGGTCATGATGATGCTGGTCTACTTCGGTCTGCCAGTTCTCGGGCTGAAGACGACGCCGTTCATTGCCGTCGTTGCCGCGCTTATCGCATACAACGGTTCCGTCCTCGCCGAAGTTTTCCGTGCGGGTATCGAATCGCTGCCGCGTGGTCAGGGCGAAGCAGGTTATGCCATCGGTCTTCGCAAGAGTGGTGTGATGGCGTTCATCCTGTTTCCGCAGGCTGTTCGCGTCATGATGCCTGTCATCATCGCGCAGCTGGTGGTGACGCTGAAAGACACCTCGCTCGGATCGATCATTACCTACGATGAGCTGTTGAAGCTTGCCAAGAACCTGATGAGCCAAGACGGACGCCCGATTATTCCGACGACGATCGTTGTTTCGGTGATTTACATTTCGATGTGTCTGCTGCTGTCGTGGGTCGCCCACATCGTGCAGAAGCGGGTTTCGGCGTCGCCCAAGGCCATTCGCCTTGAGGCCGACGAGACCGCTGTGATGCACGAAGGCACGGTGACCGAGGTCATCGCCGCACAGTCGACGGGTAAGAGACCGAAGAGGTAAGTTTCCCGCGCCAAGAGGATGGTGCCCGTCGGTGAGTAATCCCGGCGGGCACCATCGGCGTTTATCGGCGGGTGCAGAACCTGACGGTGCCATCCTCGTAGGACAGCGTGCGGAAATGGGGGAGCAGACGGCCGGTAGACTCAACTACTGTGTCTGATTCACCAACCATCACTCCGGAAGCGGTCGCCGCAGCCGTGCAGGATGCCCTCGCTGCTTTCACCGCAGCTGACGGCACTGCAGCGCTGAAGGCGGCTCGAGCCGCGCACTCTGCAGAAGGCTCGCCCCTCGCGAAGCTGAACGCATCGCTGCGCTCTGTCGCCCCCGAAAACAAGGCCGAATTCGGCAAACTTGTGGGGCAAGCCCGAGGTGAGGTGAATAAGGCCTTTACGCAGCGCGAGGAAGAACTCGCGCAGGCAGAGACGGCCGCTCGCCTCGAGGCTGAGCGCGTTGACATCACCGCGATCGCATCGCGCACGCGTGTGGGTGCCCGCCACCCGCTGACGCTGTTGCAGGAGCAGATCAGCGACATCTTCGTTGGCATGGGGTGGGAGATCGCCGAAGGCCCCGAGCTTGAGCACGAGTGGTTCAACTTCGACGCCCTCAACTTCGATGAGGATCACCCCGCGCGTCAAATGCAGGACACGTTCTTCGTCGACCCGGCCGAGCGTCACCTCGTGATGCGTACGCACACGTCACCCGTGCAGATGCGCTCGATGCTGGAGCGCGACGTGCCGATCTACGTGCTGTGCCCTGGCCGCGTGTACCGCACCGATGAGTTCGATGCGACGCACCTGCCGGTGTTCAGTCAGTTCGAGGGCCTTGTCATTGACAAGGGCATCACGATGGCGCACCTCAAGGGCACGCTCGACCACGCCGCAAAGGTGCTGTTCGGGCCGGAAGCCAAGACGAGGTTCCGCACCAACTACTTCCCATTCACGGAACCATCGGCTGAGCTTGACCTGTGGCACCCCACCTTCAAGGGTGGTGCCCGTTGGATCGAGTGGGGTGGTTGCGGCATGGTGAACCCCAACGTTTTGCGTGCAGCCGGGCTCGACCCCGAGGTGTACTCAGGATTCGCGTTCGGTATGGGCATTGAGCGCACGCTCATGTTCCGTAGCGACGTTCAAGACATGCGCGACATGGCCGAAGGCGATGTTCGCTTCAGTGAGCAGTTCGGAATGGTGGTCTGATGCGCGTCCCGCTTTCGTGGCTTCGCGAGTACGTTGACGTTCCGGCGGAGGCAACGCCTGAAGACATTCTTGCGTCCCTGGTTTCCGTCGGCTTTGAAGAAGAAGACGTTCACACGTTTGAGCTGACCGGCCCTATCGTCGTGGGTCAGGTGCTCGATTTCGTTGAAGAGCCGCAGTCCAACGGCAAGACGATTCGCTGGTGCCAGGTGCAGGTTGCCCCGGAGGGGGAGACCGCGGCTGACGGCGGCGAGGCCATTCACGGCATCGTGTGTGGCGCGTCGAACTTCCTCAAGGGCGACAAGGTCGTGGTGACCCTTCCGGGTTCCGTCCTGCCTGGCCCGTTCCCCATCGCCGCACGGAAGACCTACGGCCATGTCTCCGACGGCATGATGGCCTCGGCGAAAGAACTTGGTCTCGGCACCGACCACGCTGGCATCATCCGCCTGGCCGAGCTCGGCGTTGATGCGCCGGTGGGTTCTGACGCCCTCGCGCTGCTGGGTCTGAACGATGTCGCCGTTGAAATCAACGTCACGCCCGACCGCGGCTACGCGATGAGCCTGCGCGGTGTCGCTCGCGAGTATGCGCTGGCAACCGGCGCCGACTTCCGCGACCCGGCAGAGGTCGACTTCGCCGCTCTCGAACAGGGCACAGACTTCCCGATCACGGTGCAGGACGACAACCCGATCCGCGGCAACGCTGCGGTCAACGAGTTCGTCGTGCGCGTGGTTCGCGACGTGGATCCCTCGCGCCCGACGCCGCCGTGGATGGTCGCGCGCCTCACGCTCGCCGGCATTCGTTCGCTCGGAATCCTCATCGACATCACGAACTACGTGATGCTCGAACTCGGAAACCCGCTGCACGGCTACGACCTCGACACCCTCACCGGTGGCATCACGGTGCGCCGCGCGCACCAGGGTGAGACGTTTGAGACTCTCGACGGTCAAAAGCGCAAGCTGCACGTTGAAGATCTCCTCATCACCGATGACAAGGGCCCCGTGGGCATGGCAGGCGTGATGGGTGGCCTGCATTCGGAGATGAGCGGAACCACGAAGAACGTCCTCATTGAGGCAGCCAACTTCGACACGGTTTCGATTGCCCGTTCGGCTCGCCGCCACAAGCTTCCCAGCGAGGCATCGAAGCGCTTTGAACGTGGTGTTGACCCGCTCATCGGCTTCGCCGCGGCCCGGCGGGCAGCCGACCTGATGGTCGAACTCGCCGGTGGCACGCACGACACCACCGGTGGCGCTCTGTTCACGGAGGTCTTCACCGAGGGCATTGCCCTCCCGCACGGCTTCGTCTCGGGCCTGATCGGTGTCGACTACACGCCCGACGAGGTCGTTGACGCTCTCACCCGCATCGGTTGCGATGTCACGGATGAGGCAGACGCCTACGAAGTGGTGCCGCCGACGTGGCGTCCCGACCTGACGGACAAGTGGACGCTGGCAGAAGAAGTCGCCCGTGTGCATGGTCTTGACCGCGTTCCGTCGGTATTGCCGACGCCGCCGTCCGGCCGCGGTTTCACGGCCGCACAGCAGGCGCGCCGTCGCGTTTCCAACGCGCTGGCTGCCGCCGGATTCGTTGAGACGCCGTCTTTCCCGTTCACGACCGCAGAGGCCAACAACCTGCACGGTTCCGCCACGGGGGAGCAGTTGCCCAGCATCAAGCTGGCCAACGCTCTGGATGGTCAGGCTCCGTACCTGCGCCGTTCCCTGGTTCCGGGGCTCCTCGCCGTTGCTCACCGCAACGCCTCGCGCGGACTCACCGACCTGTCACTGTTTGAAACCGGCGCGGTCTTCCTGCCAGAACCGGGCGTCGAGTACGGCACCGTCGACGTTCCGCCGCTGGGGCAGCGTCCGAGCGAAGAAACCCTCAATGAGCTCTTTGCCGCAATTCCGCCGCAACCGCGCCACGTCGCCGTGCTGCTGGCAGGCAACATCTCGCCGAAACAGCCGGGCCGCGCCGCTGAGGCAGCCGGGCTGGCCGAAGCACTGGACGCTGTTCGCGTCATCGGTGCCGCCGCCGGTGTGCAGATTGATGTCGTGCAGGGTCAGCGTGCAGCGCTGCACCCGGGACGCACGGGTGTGCTGAGCGTCGGCGGAAGCACGGTGGGCTACGTGGGCGAGGTGCTGCCCGCTGTTGCTGAAGAAGCCGATCTGCACGGCCGTGTTGTCGTCGCGGAGCTTGACCTGGACGCCGTGATCGACGCTGTTGGCGCGCTCCAAGTGGCTGAAAACCTGAGCGGCTTCCCCGCGGCAACGCAGGATGTTTCGCTCATCGTTCCGGCTGATGTTCCGGCAGCTGAGGTTGCCGCAGCGCTCGTTGCGGGTGCTGGTGACCTGCTTGAGTCGACGCGTCTGGTTGATGATTACCGCGGTCAGGGCGTTGACGACGGCTCGAAGAGCCTCACGTTTGCCCTGCGGTTCCGTGCGGGCGACCGTACCTTGACGGCTGCCGAAGCAACCGAGGCGAAGCTCGCGGGTGTCGCTGTGGCGGCCGAGAAGTTCGGCGCGCAGATCCGCGACTAATCCACGCGAAAACAGGCCTCCGGGGCGCGAATGCGCGGCCCGGAGGCCTTTTTCGCGCTGTCATCTTGTCGCGACGTTCGCGTCGCGTTGTTCACTCTCGCGATACCTATGGAAACTCTTAGTGACGATTTAGAGGCGACTTAGAACCGATCTCCACGATGGAACTACCAAGACATCTAGGAGTCATCATGACCACGCAATCCATCATCATGTTGGGCGCCAACCTCGTTGCCGTTCTGATCCTCACGCTGGCGCTCTACTACCCGCGTCACCATCGCCGAGACCTCGTGGTCGCATTCACCGGCGTCAACATTGGCGTCTTCGCCGTCACCATTGTGCTCGGTTCCGCCGAGGTGGCGATGGGCCTCGGCCTCGGACTCTTCGGTGTGCTGTCCATCATTCGCTTGCGCTCATCCGAAATCTCACAACGCGAAGTGGCGTATTACTTCGCCGCACTCGCCATCGGGCTTCTGTTTGGCCTCGGTAACGCGCAGCTGTGGGTTCCTGTCGCCCTCGCCGCATTGATCCTCGCGGTCTTGGCGGTCGTTGACCACCCGGCGGTTTTCGCGAGCACGAGGCACCAAACCGTCAACCTCGACCGCGCCATAACAGCAGACGATGAGCTGACCCGGGTTCTGCAAGACCTGCTCGGTGCGACAGTGCGCTCGTTTACCGTGGAACGACTCGACCTGGTTAACGACACCACGCTCGTCACCGTGTGCTTTCGTGTCGACGCCGCACGCAAGCGCCGCCCGATGGCTCCGTCCCGCATGGTCATGCCGGTTCCGCCACGCACCGAAGTGCGCACAAGCGTTCTGGCGGGCGGGGGCAACTAATGCGTGAGATCAGCCGTTTCGATCCGATCAGCCTCGCCGACCTCGTCGCCGATGCCGGTCTCATGACGCGCCTTGATCGCAAATACCTGCTCCCCATCGCGGCGCTCGACTCGCTCTTTGGTCAGCTCGATCCGGCCACCCGCGTTTTGGAGATTGAGCAGGAGCGCACGTTTCGCTACCGCTCGGTGTACTTCGACACCCCCGACCTGAAGAGCTATCACACGGCCGCGCAGCCACGCAGACTGCGTTTCAAGGTGCGTACCCGTAGCTACGTTGAGACCGGGGGAGCGTTCGTCGAAGTCAAGCTGCGCGGTCCGCGTGGGGTCACCGCAAAGAGCCGTCGCGAAATCGCACACGAAGACGTCGATGACCTCACGGATGAGGCGCGTACCGAGGTTGCGCGCATGCTGGAGGCTGGCGCTGTTGATGGCGGCATCGCTTCGGATCTGCGCCCGACGGTCACGTCGACGTATGAGCGAACGACGTTGCTCGCTCACGAAGGGTTCGCACGCGCCACGATCGACACGGCGTTGGCGTGGCGAGATCATGAGGGCGAATGCCTCCGGCTACCGGATATGGCCATTGTGGAGACGAAATCGGCAGCGCAGCCCTCTGACATCGACCGGCGGCTATGGCGTATGGGCTACCGCCCGCAATCGATGAGTAAGTACGGCACAGGCATGGCGGTGCTCCGTCCACATTTGCCGTCAAACCGTTGGACGAGGCTCGTGCGCGGCCCTTTCTCCGGGCGCTGAAAACGGGCAGACCAGAGGGCGGCAGTTCCGCACGCGATTTGCCGCCCTCCACCCGACAGGAGTAACCTCACAGCATGCCTTTCGCGCAGACGCTGCCGACGCTCGCTTCGAGCGTCACTGTCGTGCGCCGACGTCGCGGCGGCCGCCGAATCTAGGCGACCCTGCGTTCAGTCCTGCGTATGCAGTGGAATGCCGGTGTCGCCGCCTTCGGCCCCCATTCCGCTGAATTAAGGTAGAGACATGACGTATTCGGTCGCCGTATCCGGCGCATCCGGTTATGCAGGCGGCGAGATTCTGCGCCTCCTGGCAAACCACCCCGACGTTGAGATTCGCACAGTTACTGCTCACTCCAACGCCGGTCAGCCCCTCGTGCAGCATCAGCCGCACCTCCGTTCGCTGCGGCACCTCACGCTGCAAGACACCACGCCGGAAATTCTTGCCGGCCACGATGTGGTCTTCCTCGCGCTGCCGCACGGCCAATCCGGTCAGTACACGGACGCGCTCGGCGACACGCCCCTCGTGATTGATGCCGGTGCCGACCACCGCCTGACCGACCCGGCCTCGTGGGAAGCGTTCTACGGCGGTCACTTCAACGACCCGTGGACGTACGGTGTGCCCGAGCTGCTGATCGGCGATGGCCGCAAGCAGCGCGAAAACCTCGTCGGCGCGAACCGTATTGCTGCCCCCGGATGCAACGCCTCGACCGTGAGCCTGAGCCTTGTGCCCGGCATCGCTGCCGGTGTGATCGAGTCTGATGACATCGTCAGCGTGCTCGCCGTTGGCCCATCGGGGGCAGGCAAGAGCCTCAAGACCAACCTTCTCGCGAGCGAAATTCTTGGTTCCGCCAACCCCTATGCCGTGGGCGGAACACATCGCCACATTCCCGAGATTCAGCAGGCCCTGAAGAACGCGGGTGCAGCAGACGTGACGCTGTCGTTTACGCCTGTGCTGGTTCCGATGTCGCGCGGAATTCTCGCGACGTCGACCGCGAAGATCGCCGAAGGCGTGACCGATGCGCAGATTCGTGACGCGTGGGAGAGCGCGTATGGCGACGAGACGTTTGTGCAGCTGCTGCCCGCTGGTCTCTTCCCGCGCACCGCAGATGTTGTGGGCGCGAACACCGCGCTGATGGGCCTCGCGATCGATCGTGCGGCGAACCGCGTGACCGTGGTGACCGCCGTCGACAATCTGGCCAAGGGCACCGCCGGTGCCGCCATTCAATCAATGAACATTGCGCTGGGGCTCGCCGAGAGCACCGGCCTGAGTGTGAACGGAGTAGCACCGTGAGTGTCACGGCAGCACAAGGATTCGAAGCCGCAGGCGTTGCGGTCGGCTTGAAGTCGACAGGCAACCGGGATGTTGCTGTCGTCGTCAACCGCGGGCCCCTCAAGGTGGGCGCCGCCGTTTTCACGTCCAACCGTGCCCAGGCAAACCCGATCATCTGGTCGAAGCAGGTCCTTCAGGACGGCGTCGTCGAAGCGATCGTGCTGAACTCGGGCGGCGCAAACTGCTTCACCGGTTCGTTCGGTTTTCAGACCACGCACCAGACCGCTGAAAAGGCCGCGGAACTCCTCGGCGTGAGCACAGGCGACGTCGTCGTGTGCTCCACCGGCCTCATCGGTTTCGGTGACGAAGACTTCCGTGCCAAGGTCCTCACGGGTGTCGAGCAGGGCATCGCCGGCCTATCTGTTGACGGCGGCGAAAACGCGTCACTCGCGATCATGACGACCGACTCCAAGGCTAAGACGGCCGTAGCGCACGGCGATGGCTGGACGATCGGTGGCATGGCGAAGGGGGCAGGCATGCTCGCACCCGGTCTCGCCACGATGCTTGTCGTCATCACGACCGACGCCGTGTTGACCGCTGAGCAGGCCGATCAGGCGTTGCGCGCGGCGACGAATGTCACATTTGACCGTCTCGACTCAGACGGTTGCATGTCGACCAACGATCAGGTCACACTGATGGTGTCAGGCGCGTCCGGCGTCACCCCCGATCTTGATGCGTTTGCCGCAGCGTTGCGTGACGTCAGCGACAGCCTGGCAGCTCAGCTGCAGAGCGACGCAGAAGGCGCCAGCCACGACATCACGATCGACGTGCAGAATGCGGCATCAGAAGCCGACGCCGTCGAGGTGGGTCGCTCGGTCGCTCGCAACAACCTATTCAAGGCCGCAATCTTCGGTAACGACCCGAACTGGGGTCGTGTGCTTGCAGCAATCGGAACCACGCAGGCCGAGTTTGACCCGTATGACGTCGACGTCTTCATGAACGGCGTGCGAGTCTGCACGGCAGGCGGCCCCGACCGCCCGCGCGAAGAGGTCGACCTCACCCCGCGCGCGACGAGCCTCGTCATCGACCTCAAGGTTGGTAGCGCTGAAGCTCGCATTCGCACCAATGACCTCACGCACGATTACGTTCACGAGAACAGCGCCTACGCCTCATGACAGATAAAGAACTTCAGGTCACTGACCCCATCGCGGCGTCAGACCGTGCCGCCATGCTGATCGAATCCCTGCCGTGGCTTAAGCGCTACCAGGGTGCGACGATCGTCGTGAAATACGGCGGCAACGCGATGGTGTCGGAAGAACTTCAAGACGCCTTCGCCGCCGACATGGCGTACCTGCGGTACGTCGGCATTCAGCCTGTCGTGGTGCACGGCGGTGGCCCACAGATCTCCAACATGCTGGATCGCCTGGCGATCCCGAGCGAGTTCAAGGGCGGCTACCGTGTCACATCGACCGAGGCGATCTCGGTGGTGCGCATGGTGCTGACCGGCCAAATCAACCCGCAGCTTGTTGCCAAGATCAACGCGCATGGCCCGATCGCGACCGGCCTCTCCGGTGAGGACGCTGGCCTGTTTGGTGGGCGCCGTCGTGGCGTCGTTGTGGACGGCGTCGAGGCTGACCTTGGCCGCGTTGGTGACGTCGTGCATGTTGACGCAACACCCGTGCTCGATCACCTCGCCGCGGGCCGCATCCCGGTCGTCTCATCGATTGCGCCCGACCTTGACCACCCCGGTCAGTCGCTCAACGTGAACGCTGACGCCGCGGCCGCCGCTCTTGCCGTGGCGCTCGGGGCACAAAAGCTCGTCGTCTTGACCGACGTGCCCGGCCTGTACGCCGATTGGCCCAACCGGGACTCGCTCGTGTCACACATGACGTCGACCGAACTTCGCGACATTATGCCGAGCCTGCAATCGGGAATGATTCCCAAGATGCAGGCGTGCCTTGATGCTGTCGACGGCGGTGTTGGTTCCGCCGCCATCATCGACGGCCGTGTGCCGCACTCGGTACTCGTCGAACTATTTACCAGTAAGGGAATCGGTACAGAGGTGGTAGCAGGATGACCTGGCAGGATGACGCAGCCCGCGACTTGACGAGCCTGGGCGGACGCCTGGCGCTGCTCGAGCGCGGCGAAGGCTCCTCGGTATGGGATGCCGATGGCAAGCGCTACCTCGACTTCCTCGGCGGCATCGCCGTGAACTCGCTCGGTCACTCGCACCCGGTGTTTGTGAACGCCGTGTCTCAGCAGGCCGCTGTGCTTTCGCACGTGTCGAACTACTTCGCCACGCAGCAGCAGCTCGATATGGCTGCTCGCCTCAAGCGTCTCGCCAACACGGGAGACGCCGGACGCGTGTTCTTCGCCAACTCGGGCTCGGAAGCCAACGAGACCGCGATCAAGCTGGCACGCCTGCACGGTGGCAAGTATGGCAAGTCGACGATTCTGAGCTTGAACCACGCCTTCCACGGCCGCTCGACCGGATCGCTCGCGCTCACGCCGAAGCCGATGTATCAAGACCCGTTCCGTCCGCTGCTTCCGGGTGTCGAGCACATCGACAACACGATTGAAGCGCTCGAAGCTGCTTTCACCGATGACGTTGCCGCGATCTTCATTGAGCCGATCCAGGGCGAAGCCGGTGTCGTCGAGCACCCCGAGGGTTTCCTCGTGCGTGCCCGCGAGCTCGCAACCGAGCACAACGCCCTGCTCATCGTCGATGAGGTCCAAACCGGAACCGGCCGTACCGGTGCCTGGTTCGCACACCAGGTGTACGGCGTGGTTCCCGACGCCATGACCCTTGCCAAGGGCATCGCTGGCGGCTTCCCGCTTGCCGCCATGGTGACGTGGGGCGAGGCCAGCGACCTGTTCTACCCCGGCACGCACAACTCCACGTTTGGTGGCAACCCGCTCGCGACCGCCGTCGGCAACGCCGTGCTTGGTCACATTGAAGACGCAGACCTGCTCACCAACGTGCGCAATCGCGGTGGCGAGATTCGTGCGGCTGTCGCGTCGTTGCCGCTCGTCACCGGAACCACGGGGCAGGGACTGCTGATTGGCATCCACTTGTCGGCACCGGTGGCAGGAGACGTTCGTGCCGCAGCGCACGAGCTCGGCCTGATCGTTAACGCGCCGACGGACGATGTCATTCGTATTGCCCCGGCCTTCACCATTGGCGACGCGGAAGTGGCTGAGTTCATTGACCTTTTCGGTCAGGCTCTTGCCACCGTCGTTGCCGCTCACCCCGAACTTCGCCCTGAGGAGACCAACTCGTGACCCGCCACTTCCTGCGTGACGACGACATTACGCCAGCCGAGCAGGCCGAAATCCTTGACCTGGCCGTCCAGCTCAAGGCTGATCGCTGGTCGCAGCAGCCGCTCGCCGGTCCGCAGACCGTCGCGGTCATCTTCGACAAGTCCTCCACCCGCACCCGCGTTTCGTTTGCGGTCGGTATCGCTGACCTCGGCGGCTCGCCGCTGATCATCTCGACCGCCAACAGCCAGCTCGGTGGCAAGGAAACCCCCGCAGACACCGCACGCGTGCTCGAGCGCCAGGTAGCGGCAATCGTGTGGCGTACCTACGCTCAGGCCGGTCTCGAAGAGATGGCTGCAGGCACACGCGTGCCGGTCGTCAACGCGCTGTCTGATGACTTCCACCCCTGCCAGTTGCTTGCCGACCTGCTCACGATCAAGGAGCACAAGGGTGAGCTTGCGGGGCTGACGCTGTCGTTCTTCGGCGACGGGCAGTCCAACATGGCGCACTCGTACGCGCTGGCTGGCGCCATGGCAGGAATGCACGTGCGCATCGCATCGCCCGTTGACTACGCACCGCGCGAAGATGTTGTCGCAGACGCTGACCGCATTGCCGCCGCAACCGGTGGCTCCATCACCCTGATGACCGATGTCAACGAGGCTGCCGCCGGCGCTGACATCATCGTCACCGACACTTGGGTGTCGATGGGTAAGGAAGAAGAAAAGCTGGCGCGGCTGCGCGACCTTGGCGAATACAAGGTCACGCAAGACGTCATGGCGCTGGCCGACAGCGACGCCATCTTCATCCACTGCCTGCCAGCTGACCGCGGCTATGAGGTTGACGCTGACGTGATCGACGGCCCCCAGTCTGTGATTTGGGACGAGGCGGAGAACCGCCTGCACGCGCAGAAGGCGCTGCTGGTGTGGCTGCTTGCTAAGCAGGGAGAAGCAGCATGAGCGAAGAACACGGAACCAATGAGGGCGCCCTGTGGGGTGCCCGCTTTGCGGGTGGGCCGTCGGCTGCGCTCGCCGCTCTCAGCAAGTCGACCCACTTTGACTGGGCGCTTGCCGAATACGACATTGCCGGTTCGCGTGCACACGCAATCGCGCTGAACGCGGCAGGCTACCTGACCGCTGACGAGCTCGTGGGCATGCAGACGGCCTTGGACCAACTGCAGGCTGATGTCACGTCGGGTGCGTTTGTCGCCGCCGAGTCTGACGAAGACGTGCACGGTGCCCTGGAGCGTGGTCTCATTGAGCGCGCTGGCGCTGAGCTCGGTGGCCGCCTGCGTGCCGGTCGCAGCCGCAACGACCAGATCGCGACGCTTGTTCGCCTGTATCTGCTCGATCATGCCGCGATCATCGCCGGTGAGGTCACCGGCCTCATCGACGCGCTCGCCGCGCAGGCCGACGCACACCCGGGCGCCATCATGCCGGGTCGTACGCACCTGCAGCACGCACAGCCCGTTCTGCTCGCACACCACCTGTTGGCACACACGTGGCCGCTCGTGCGCGACCTGGAACGCTTGCGCGACTGGCGTGAGCGCGCCAGCGTTTCGCCGTACGGTGGGGGAGCGCTCGCCGGATCAACCCTCGGGCTCGACCCGCAGTTGGTTGCCCGTGAGCTGGGCCTTGCCCGCCCGAGCGAGAACTCGATGGACGGCACCGCCGCCCGCGACGTTGTCGCCGAGTTCGCTTTTATCGCGACGATGATTTCGATCAACCTGTCGCGTCTGGCGGAGGAGATTATCCTCTGGAACACGCGCGAGTTCGGTTTCGTCACGCTTGATGACGCGTTCTCAACGGGCTCGAGCATCATGCCGCAGAAGAAGAACCCCGACATCGCCGAGCTCGCCCGCGGCAAGGCAGGCCGCGTGCTCGGCAACCTGACGGGCCTGCTGGCCACGCTCAAGGCCCTGCCGCTCGCATACAACCGCGACCTGCAGGAAGACAAGGAGCCGGTCTTCGACTCGGTCACCACGCTTGAGGTGTTGTTGCCGGCGTTCACCGGCATGATTGCAACGCTCACGTTCGATACCGACCGGATGGCCGAGCTTGCCCCCCAGGGCTTTTCGCTCGCCACCGATGTTGCCGAGTGGCTCGTCAAGCAGGGCGTGCCGTTCCGTGTCGCGCACGAAGTCTCGGGTTCGCTCGTGCGCGCCTGCGAGATTCGCGGCATCGGCCTGGAAGACGCTGACGACGCGCTGCTCGCCGAGGTGTCTGAACATTTGACGCCAGAGGTTCGCTCGGTGCTGTCGATTGCCGGTTCGGTTGCCAGCCGCAACGGAACCGGTGGCACGTCGCCCGCACAGGTTGCGATCCAGCGCGAGTCACTCACCGAACGCCTCAGCGAGCTCCGCGCCGTGTGGGGCTAACCCACCCCGTCTCGCTGATCAACCCCTTGTGATTTTGCCGTTGCATTTTGCAGGGAACACGCCGTGACCCGTGGGCTCGGTGGATCCTGGTGCCATCGGCGTGGCTAGGCTGACGCTATGACCCCTGCTGATGACGCCGTTGTGCCAACTCCCGGTGTTCTCCCGGAACTCGATGAGCAGGATCCGCGCCGCTATCGCATGAACATGGATTGGGTGTGGTCATCGGAGCACAATCGGGGCCTGCGCAAGAAGGCGACCGTGCGTGTGAAAGTCTCCACACCAGACACTGCGCAATTTCAGGATCTGTTTCACACGTGGGCCGCACACCTACATGGCCCGAGCGATGACATGACCTGGGTACACGGTGGGTGGTTTTGCCAGCGCGAAAGCATCGATCAAGACCGCGTTGTGCTGCTGTTCGGATCGGGTGGACAAGACGTTGCCGAATCGCTCGACTACGGAATCCAGTGGTTCTCCGGTGCGGTGCTCGGCGGTCTTCGGGAGGCAACCGTCACATGGGAAGAGCTCCCGCTGACGTAGCCACCGTTCAGTGAGCGCAGGAGGCGGAACGCGTCACACGCGCGGGGCGGCTCCGCGCCGCTGATAACCTGGAGGGTATGTCAACTCAACCGGTTAACACGGCCGCGGTGGCGAACGACTCAACGTTTGAAAACGTCTGGGACGAAATCGTTTGGCGCGGACTCGTGCATGTGTCCACAGATCAGGATGCGCTTCGTGCGCTGCTTGCTGGGCCGCCGGTTACGTATTACTGCGGCTTTGACCCGACCGCACCGAGCCTGCACCTCGGTAATCTCGTGCAGTTGCTGCTGCTTCGTCGTCTGCAGCTCGCCGGCCACAAGCCGCTCGGTCTTGTCGGTGGTTCCACTGGTCTCATTGGCGACCCGCGCCCGACGGCAGAACGCACGCTGAACACGCGCGAAACCGTCGAAGAATGGGTGTCGAAGCTGCGCGGTCAGGTCGAGCGCTTCTTGAGCTTCGAGGGCGACAACGCCGCTCGCATGGTGAATAACCTGGACTGGACGGCACCGCTTTCTGCGATCGACTTCCTCCGCGAGGTTGGCAAGAACTTCCGTGTCGGAACCATGCTGAAGAAGGACGCCGTGTCTGCGCGTCTGAACTCGGACGAGGGCATCAGCTACACCGAGTTTAGCTACCAGGTGCTGCAGGGCATGGACTTCTTGGAGCTGTACCGCCAGTACGAGTGCGTACTGCAGACCGGTGGCTCTGACCAATGGGGCAATCTCACCAGCGGCACCGATCTGATCCGCAAGAGCGAGGGCACGTCGGTGCACGCGATTGGCACGCCGCTGATCACCAACAGCGACGGAACCAAGTTTGGTAAGAGCGAGGGCAACGCAATTTGGCTGGATGCCACGATGTGCAGCCCGTACCGGATGTACCAGTTCTGGCTGAACACCGACGACGCTGACGTGATCGCCCGCCTCAAGGTATTCACGTTCCTGACGCGCGCTGAGATCGAAGAGTACGAGCAGAAGGTTGCCGATGAGCCGTTCCGTCGTGAGGCGCAAAAGCGTCTCGCACTCGAGGTCACCGCGTACGTGCACGGAGCTCAGACGACCGCTGACGTGATTGCCGCTTCTGAAGCGCTGTTCGGTCAGGGTGACCTGGCAGCCCTTGACGCTGAGACGCTGCGGGCGTCGCTGGGAGAGCTTCCCAACGCCACCCTTGCGCCGGAGACGACCGTTGTGCAGGCGCTGCTTGACACCGGTCTGGTCGCCAGCGCGAGCGAAGCGCGCCGCGCAATTTCGCAGGGCGGCGTTTCGCTCGACGGCGAGAAGGTCGCCGCAGACGACGCTGTCGTGACGTTTGCGTTGCCTGGCGACGTGAGTGTGCTACGTCGCGGCAAGAAGGCCCTCGCGGGCCTCTTCCGCGGATAAGCGATACGGCAAGCTGACGTGCCATTCACGCCCAGCCATGCCGTTATTGCGCTGCCGTTTCTGCGCACACCCCTCATTCCCGCTGCGATCGCCGTGGGGGCCATGACACCCGACCTTCCGCTGTTTGTGCGGCAGGTGGTTCCGTCGTATTCCACGACGCATGACCTCACGGCGATTGTGCTCACGGGCGGAATTGCCCTCGTGCTGTTACTGCTGTGGCGTTGTGTGATGCGCCCGGCCGCGGTGCATCTGCTGCCCGGATTCATTGCCGAGCGCCTCCCCGCGGCGTGGCAGCAGAATACGCGGGCGACGATGCGCGAAACGTTCGTCGGCTCGCCGGGGCCGGTGACGGCGAGCGGAACCATGAAGCAGGTCGGTTGGCTGCTGCTTTCGCTTGCCATCGGGATCGTCTCACACGTCGTGTGGGACTCCTTCACTCACGAAGGGCGCCAGCACTACGCCTGGCTCGACGCGGCCTGGGGGCCGTTGCCGGCATTCAAGTGGCTCCAACATGCGTCAAGCGCACTGGGTCTGGGGATTCTCACGATCTGGGGTGTCAGGTGGCTGGCGCGGCAACGTCGCGCGTCTATTAACCGGCTCCTGCCCGCGTGGCTTCGCACCCTCTGGGTGGTCGCGCTGCCAGCCAGCCTCATCGTCGCAACCGTGTGGGGCTTCATTGCCTATGGGCCGCTCACGAGCGAATGGACCATCGCACACTTGGCGTATCGCGTTCTGCCGCCCGCGTGCGCGGTCTGGGCCCTGTTCACTCTCGCGCTCTGTCTTGGGGTGCTGGCGCGCACGCGGCGTCAGCCGGTGCGCGCCACAGGCGCACCCCAGTCGTAGCTCCGTTATCGCGGTCGCGCACCGTGCCCACTGTTGCGCGGCGCGGTGTTCTGCTATTTTTCGCGCATGAGTGACATGCCGAACGGATTTCCGCCTCCGAACCAGCACCCTGCTCCGTCAGGCGCACCAAACCCTGGTTCCACTCCTGCGCAGCATCAGCCGGGCACGCCCGCGATGCCGCAGCAGCCCGCCTATCCCGCCGCGCAACCGCCGCAGGGGATGCCACAGCAACAACAGCCATATCCCGGAATGCCACAACAGCCGTATCAAGGTGGGGCACAACAGTCGGATCCCGGAGCGGCCCAACAGCCGGCACCGTACGGCTACACCGCGCAACCAAACAGCGCGCCAGGGTATCCCGGACAGATGGGCTACGACGCCGCGCAGACGAGCGGCGGTCTGAAATACGACGCCGCAGGCAAGCCGAAATATCCAGCACCGTATCTCGCAGCGATTATTGTGCTCGGCATCGGTCTGGCATTCGCGCTGTTCTCGGTCGTGCAGTCGTTTAGCTCAGTGGGCGATGTTGCTGCCGTGTTGGGCGATGATCACGAGCTGACGGGCAAGATCCGGTTGCTCGCTTGGCTCACGCTCGCCACAGTCATAGTCAATGCGGCCGCATTCGTCGGAATCGTGCTGGGGATGGCATGGGGCCGCATCGTCTACCCGGCGATGTTTGTCATCAACATCATCGCCGTGCTCATCGTCTTCGCCGGCCTCGGCGGAATCAACGTTGCCGACGTGACCAGCCTGATCTCCCTCATCCTGCCGATCCTGGTGATTGTCGCGCTGTGGGTTCCGATTTCGACGCAGTACCTGAAAGCGATGGCACAATGGCGCCAACGTCAGCAGGGTGTCGCACCCGCGTTCTAGTCGCAGCACGTGACCTACACGCGCCGTCGAGCTTCGTGCTCGGCGGCGCGTCACGTTTAGACTGGCAACGTTTTGAAGGGGGAGTGCTGTGTCAGCGACGTCAGCAGGCGAACACCCGCACGAGGATGTGCGACCTGCCGGCGCTGTCGATGCTCCTGAAGGTCCGCAGTACACCCCGTTGTGGCGCTCGCTTGCCTGCATACTTCAGACGCTGGAAAACTATTCGCGTCGCGTTGGTTCGATCAATGTGCGCGCGCCGATCATTATCGTCAGTGTTCTCATCACAATCGTCTTCGTGGCGATGGCGATCGCTCCCGGCTCAACGTCGGTCGATTGGCGAGGCGGCGAAGCGAGCTGGGCGGCTCTCGAGAAGCAGGCGAAGGAGCACCTTACGCCGTTGGACGCGACCGCAGACCTCGACGTTCAACTGAGCTTGAGCGCGAACAGCGCCGACCAACTGCGCGTTGAGGTCACCGAGAACATCACCTTGGACGCGGCGTTTCCTGGAGAGTTTCAACGCATCGTGCCAACGCGCATTGGGCTGAACGAGATCTACGAGACAAACCTGTCGATCAGCGTGAATGGCGTTGCCGTCGACGAGAAGTTCTCGCACCTCAACGAGACATATCTGGCGCGCGCCGTCGTCGCCGTGGAGGCAGGCAAGAACACGATTGAGCTGTCGTACCAGCTCGACAACATGGCATTCGATGAGGGTACGCAGAACACGTTGGCGTGGAACGTGCTTGGTGCGGCCTGGCCCACTGACCTCAACAGCCTCGACGTTGCGATCACCGCACCGACGGAGATCGCTGACCGCATTGTGACCGCACCGGAAGTGTCGGACTCGGAGCATGACTGGTGGGCAAAGCCGTTCGAAGCCGAGGTGGGGGAATCATCAACGACCTATCGCGTCGACGTGAACTCCAGCGAGGGTGACGGAATCGTCGAAGTTCGGATGGGCTTTGCTCCCGATACCTTCGCCGTTTCCCGCGCTCAATCGGGCACCATCGTGTTTGCCCTGCTACCCATGGTTCCGCTTCTGCTGCTCGGCGGTGTCATCGTCTTTGCCATCGCTGCTCGACGCATTGCGTGGGGCGACGCACGCGGGCGCGGATGGATTGTGCCGCAGAGCGAGCCGCCCGCGATCGCGGCTTATGTCGCTGCTCGACGCGCAGGAAATCCGCAATCCATCGCTGTCGCGGACGCGTTAGAGCATCGTGCCGAGGCAGACGATCCGCAAGACAAACTCCGTATCGCACGCCGCGCGAAGCGCATCGTGCTGCGCAATGAGCCCCCGGTCTCCACCGACGCGATGATGGCGCGTCACCTCGAGAAGAAGCACCACCTGAGGCGCAAACGCACCGGTATCGTGCTCGAATCTTTCATCATGGCCACGATCGTTCTGCTGGCCGCTCAGCTCGCCGTTTTGCGTCAGATGGCGATTCGCTCGTCCAGTATTCCGGGCTGGTGGATGCTGATCGTGATTGGTCTCACGGTAGCCGCGGCGATCACCGTGTTCGTACTGGTGTCGGGGCGCGACCCGCTGTCACGCGAGGGCGCACTCTACAAAGAACATATTGCGGGCATCGAGCTGTACATCACGCAGACCCAGTTGCGCTCGCGCGTGACGGCATCTGACCGCCTGCTGCCATACGTCGCGATGTTCTCTGATCGCGGAGAAGTACGAGAGCTCTTCGACCGGGTCTTTCCCGAGTTGGAACCAGCAAAGGCGCCGCGGCTGCGTGGCAATCCCCGCGTGCGGTGGGTGTGGCTCGGGCTCATCGTTCCCATCGCTCTGGTCGTGCTTGCGAGCGTCGCAGGGCCCATCGCAACTCCGGACGGGCGCGACGTCTACGCGCAGACGCACGCAACGACGCCGGAAGCTGCGAGCATCGCAGGCACCCTGACGCGTGACGGCGACGATCTCGTGCTCGCGGTGCGGGAAGAAGTTACCGTGCTCGTTGACGATGTATCGCGGTATGGGGTGCCGTCCTATGGGGTGCAATACCCAACGGCCGACGGGTGGAACCGGTGGGACGTCGCGGTTCGTGGGGTGTGGATCGATGGAGTGCCTGCGCGATTCCGCGCGGAAACCGGAGACACCGCCGTTGCGGTGGAAATTGAGGTCGATGGCGCTATCGGCGAGAGTTTCGTTGTGCGCATCGACACCGAAGTGCGCCATCCGGTGCAGATGCTGGACGCAGGCGGAACCATCGTGCCGCACCTGGTGTGGGATGCGACGCAAAGCATTGATCGAGTCACGCAAGACACCGTGCCGGGCGTTTCGGCAGCGGTGTCGACCCTCACGATTGCGCCAGACGTGGTGCCGCTCATTGTCGGCAGCAGTGTGCCCCTCTCCGAGACCGGCGATGGGCTCGTGTTGTCCATCCAAACACCGCGGGTGGGGGACGCGCACCGGTACGATCTGACGCTCGATTCGAGCTTGGTCAGTGAGCAAGACCGCATCGACCGGTGGTGGCGCACGGCGAGCACCGTGGGAGTCTTGGCTGTCGTGATTGCGGTTGCCGCGGCGCTGCTTGCGGCGGCGATCGTCTGCGTCGTGATGGCGCGGCGGTCAGGTCGCTGGGTGGGGCAGCTGTCTGGTGTTCTGATCGGTGCTGCTGTGGTCTGGCTCATCCTGTGGGCAGCGCTGTACATAGCGTTCGGCTCGCGCGGCTATTTTGACGGGTTCAGCGGCCTCCAAAATGCCGGGTTGATGAGCCTCGCTGCGGGCGCGCTGGCGATCATCGCTGCCGTACAAAACCACAATCACCTGAAACCACCTGAGCGACCCCGCTCCATCCGATGGCGGCAGTGGGGGAGCGACTGACGCGCCGGAGAGAATGCCCCCGGATCAGGCAAATGCGCAGACCCTGACCGGAACTCAGATACCGGTGATAGCATGGAAGCCCGTGGCGGATAATTTCTCTGGTAACGGCTCATCTTCTTCTTCTGCACCTCAGGCTTCGGCCAAGGTCACCAAGCATATTTTTGTGACCGGAGGTGTGGTTTCCTCCCTGGGTAAGGGCCTCACCGCCGCCAGTCTCGGCAATCTGCTGACTGCTCGCGGACTCCACGTTGTCATGCAAAAACTTGACCCGTACCTCAACGTCGACCCGGGCACCATGAACCCGTTCGAACACGGTGAAGTCTTCGTGACCGATGACGGGGCGGAGACCGACCTCGACATCGGACACTACGAGCGCTTCCTCGGCATCAACCTGTCGCGTGCGGCAAACGTGACGACCGGTCAGATCTACTCCGAGGTCATCGCCAAGGAGCGCCGCGGCGACTACCTGGGTGCAACCGTGCAGGTCATTCCGCACATCACCGATGAGATCAAGCGTCGTATGCGTCTGCAGGCCTCGAACGACCCGCAGCCCGACGTGATCATCACGGAAGTCGGTGGCACGGTCGGCGACATCGAGTCGCAGCCGTTCCTGGAAGCTGCCCGCCAGATTCGTCACGAACTCGGCCGCGGCAACGTGTTCTTCACGCACGTATCCCTGGTTCCGTTCATGGGTGCATCGGGTGAGCAGAAGACCAAGCCCACGCAGCACTCGGTCGCAGCGCTCCGCTCCATCGGTATTCAGCCCGACGCGCTCGTGCTCCGCTCCGACCGCCCAGTCACCGAATCGAACAAGCGCAAAATCGCGCTCATGTGTGACGTTGACGAAGACGCCGTCGTGAACGCCGTCGATGTGCCGTCGATTTACGACATCCCCAGCATGCTCAACAACCAGGGCCTTGACGAGTACATCGTTCGCGCCTTCGGTCTCACGGAGAAGGCAACGGATGTCGACTGGTCGCGCTGGCAGAAGGTTCTGAACGCCGTTCACAACCCGAAGAACGAAGTCACGATCGGTCTTGTCGGCAAGTACATTGACCTCCCTGACGCTTACCTTTCGGTCACCGAAGCCCTGCGTGCAGGCGGCTTTGCCCACGAGACCAAGGTCAACATCACCTGGATCGCGTCTGACCTGTGCGAAACCCCGGACGGCGCGGAAAAGCACCTTGCGGCTCTCGACGGCATCGTGGTTCCTGGTGGATTCGGCATCCGTGGCATCGAAGGCAAGCTGGGCGCGCTGAAGTTCGCTCGCGAGCAGGGCATTCCCACGCTCGGCATCTGCCTCGGCCTGCAGTCGATGGTCATCGAATATGCACGCAACGTGGCTGGTATCGCTGGCGCGTCGTCCACCGAGTTTGACCCGGAGGCTGCGGCTCCCGTCATCGCCACGATGGCTGAGCAGGTCGACATCATCGCCGGTGGCGACTTGGGCGGAACCATGCGCCTTGGTCTGCAGGAAGCAAACCTGCTGGAAGGTTCCATTGCTGCGGAGATCTACGGCGCCACGACGGCGTCTGAGCGCCACCGTCACCGCTACGAGGTCAACAACGCCTACCGCGCACAGCTTGCTGAAGCAGGACTGGTGTTCTCTGGCATCAACCCTGAGCACGACCTGGTGGAGTACGTTGAGCTGCCGCGCGACGTGCACCCGTACTACATTTCGACGCAGGCGCACCCCGAACTGCGTTCGCGGCCGACGCAGGCGAACCCGCTGTTTGCTGGTCTGATTGGGGCATCGCTTGACCGTCACAAGTCCAGCGAACTGTTCCAGGACGACTCGCAGGATGACTAAATTCCGCGACGAGCCCGCGGACGTGACGATCCAGAATACGGATCGTCCGTTCCGCGGGCGCGTGTGGGACGTGCATAACGACACGATCCTGTTCGCAGGCGAGACGCTGCACCGCCACTACATTGCGCACCCCGGTGCCGCCGCCGTCGTGGCGCTCGATGAAGACGATCAGATTCTGATCCTGCAGCAGTACCGCCACCCGATTCGGGAGCGCGACTGGGAGGTTCCGGCCGGCCTTCTCGACGTGCCAGGCGAAGACCCGATCGTTGCCGCACAGCGTGAGCTCGCGGAAGAGGTTGATCTGCAGGCGGCAACGTGGGATCACCTGCTGTCGTTCACGCCGACGCCGGGTTCCAGCAGCGAGGTCATTCACGTATACCTTGCCCGCGACCTTTCGCACGTGGTCACCGACTATGTGCGCGAGGGCGAAGAGGCTGAAATTGTGCCGCACTGGGTGAGCCTGGACGACGCCGTTTCTGCGGCGCTTGCCGGGCAGTTCCGCAACGGAACCTTGGCGCTGGGTGCGCTGGCTGCGGCTGAGTTTCTGCGCCGCGAGCGCGCAGCCTAAGCACGGCATATTCGCCGCGTTAACGCTCTGTTCGCGCGCCCGTGTGCGAACTGCTTCCCATCAAATTCTCTAAACGGTTTGAAGTCAGACCATTGACAAGCGCCTGCTCTGGGCGCAAAAATCGCTCAACCGTTCCTTTCTGAGAATTTGATGGGAAGTAGTATGAGCACAGAATCAACCAAAGCGACAACGCCGTCGCACGACGAAGACGCGGCAGAGCTTGCCGCGCTTGGTTACAAGCAAGAACTACACCGAGGACTCAGCGGATTCAGCAACTTTGCTGTCTCCTTCTCAATCATTTCGATCCTCGCCGGATGTATCACCTCGTTCAACATCGCCATGAAGTCTGGCGGGCCGGTCGCGATCAACATCGGTTGGCCACTCGTCGGTATCTTCGTGCTGTGCGTCGCGCTCGCGATGGCGGAGATTTGCTCGAAGTACCCCACCGCAGGCGGCCTGTACTTCTGGGCGGGACGACTCGCAAAGAAGAACAAGCGCCAGTGGGCATGGTTCGTCGGGTGGTTTAACTTCCTCGGCGAAGTCGCCGTGACCGCCGCCATCGACTACGGCGCCGCGATGACGACGATGGCGTTCCTGAACCTGCTGTGGGGCGTTGAGGTCAACCCCTACAACACGTTCCTCACCTTCGTCATCATCATCCTGATCCACGCCGCGCTCAACACGTTCGGCGTGAAGCTCGTGGCCTTTCTCTCCACGGTGTCCGCGTGGTGGCATATCGTCGGTGTGGCCATCATCGTCGGCGTGCTGTGGCTTTTGCCGCCTACGCACCAGTCACCAAACTGGTCGTTCACGACATGGCACAACGAAACCGGCTGGACGAACGGATTCTTCGTCTTCCTGCTTGGCCTGCTCATGGCGCAGTACACGTACACCGGATACGACGCCTCCGCGCACGTCGCAGAAGAGACGAAGAACGCAGCGACGGCCGCCCCGAAGGGCATCGTGATGAGCGTTCTGATCTCGATCATCGGTGGTTGGATTCTGCTCTTCAGCATCGTTTCGGCGATTCAGGATGGCTCAGAAGAGGGCCTCACGAAGATCACATCGACCGGCACGGGGTCTGGCCCCGCGCAGATCTTCCTGGACGCGCTGGAAGGCAACCCGGGCGTCGCTCAGGGACTGCTCGCGATTGTCGTCGTCGCCCAGTTCTTCTGCGGTATGGCATCGGTCACCGCCAACAGCCGTATGACCTACGCCTTCTCGCGCGACAACGCGATTCCTGGTTCCAAGATCTGGGCGAAGGTGAACCCGCGCACGGGTACACCCACGAACTCGATCTGGCTGTGTGTTGTGCTGTCGATCATCCTGGCAACGCCGGCGCTGTTCAGCTTCACCGCGTACGCGGCCGTGACGTCGGTTGCGGTCATCGGCCTCTACATCGCGTACGTCACACCCGTGTTGCTGCGTCGCCTCGACACGAAGTGGGAGCCGGGCGTGTGGAACCTCGGCAAGTGGTCGACGCTCGTCGGCTGGATCGCCGTTGTGTGGGTTGCCATCATCATCGTGCTGTTTGTGCTCCCGCCGTTCGCCGACATCAACGTCGACACCTTCAACTACTCACCCATTGCGGTAGCGGTGGTGGCGATTCTGGCGATCGTGCTCTGGTACGCCTACGGCAAGCGCGACTTCATGACGCAGGCTGAAGCAGAGCACCTCACCAAGAACGCTGACGAACTGCTCGAAGAGTGAATACCTGAGGTCACCATGGCAACGCAACCCGTTTCACCGCTCGTGGATGTCGTCATCCGCGGCGCGCGGACCCAGATGCCTTTCGAATCGTGCGTCGAACAACTCGGCTCCGCGATTCAGATCGGAATCTTCCGCCCAGGCGAGAAGTTGCCAGCAGAGCGTGAGCTCGCGGCACGACTCAACGTGTCGCGAGCCACGCTCCGCGAAGCCATCAGCGCTCTGCGAGCAGCAGGGTTCGTGCAAACGACGAGGGGACGAGGCGGCGGAACCACGGTCTGCGACCAGATTCCGTCAGCGCACTTTGGGCACGAGACGGCGCGCTCGCGCCGGGCTGAGATCGACGACGTTGTGATCTTTCGCTCGGTGATTGAACCGGGCGCGGCAGAGCGTGCAGCGCTGACTGACCTCACCCCAGACCAAGCAGCGCTCCTCGAACAGGCGCTGAACGACGTGTCCACCGCCGAGAGCCCGGAATCGTACAGGCGAGCAGACGCACGGCTCCACCTCTCAATCGCGAGTGTGTGTGGGTCGGAAGAGCTCGCCTCGGCATGTAACCACCTGCAGGTGAAGGTCCATCACCTGCTGGCGGGCATCCCGTTTTTGGAACGCAATATTGAACATTCGGACCAGCAACACCGCGCTATTGTGCGCGCGATTCTGACCAAGGATGCCGTCGCAGCGCGACAGCTTATGCAGGATCATTGCGACGGAACCGCAGCACTGCTTCGCGGTCTGCTCGCGTAATCGAGATTGGCGAAGAGGAGTACCTATGACTGCCCACCCGCGAAACGACCGAATGCTGACCGTCGAGGCGCTCCGTGAGGAGATTTCGACAGGCAACATCGACACCGTGATGCTCGCGTTCACCGACATGCAGGGGCGTCTTCAAGGCAAGTTCATTCATGCGCAGTTTTTCGTTGACTCCGTGCTTGGCCACGGCACCGAGGGGTGTAACTACCTACTCACCGTCGACGTCGACATGAATACGCTCGACGGTTATGCCCTCACGTCGTGGGAGTCGGGCTACGGCGACATGGAATTTCTCCTCGACCTCGACACCATCCGCCGCGTCGAAAACCTGCCTGGCACCGTCATGATCCAGTGCGACCTCGCGCTCATGGACGGCACGCCGGTATCCGTTTCTCCGCGGTCCATCCTGAAGGCGCAGATTTCCAAGGCCGCCGACCTCGGATACATCGCTCTCGCCGGAACCGAGCTCGAGTTTGTGCTGTTTCAGACCAGCTTCGAAGATGCCTGGAACCAGGACTACCGAAACCTGGTTCCGGCTAACCAGTACAACGTCGACTACTCGATTCTTGGTTCCGCCCTTGTCGAGCCGACGCTGCGAGAGATTCGCCGCGTCATGTACGCGGCCGGCCTCGATGTGGAATCGGCGAAGGGGGAGTGCAACCTCGGTCAGCACGAAATTGCTTTCAAATACGCAGACGTGCTGACAACCGCAGACAACCACGCCGTCTACAAGACGATGGCCAAAGACATTGTGCGCGCTCGCGGCGGGTCCATCACCTTCATGGCCAAGCCGAACCAGCGCGAAGGAAACTCGTGTCATATCCACATGTCGTTGCGTGGCACCGACGGTGAGCTGGTGTTTTGGGACAAGGAGAGCGGCACGCGCACCGCCCTGTACGACCACTTCATTGCCGGCGTGCTCGCCACGATGAAAGACTTCACGCTCTTCTACGCGCCAAACATCAACTCCTACAAGCGCTTTGCCCTCGGCTCTTTCGCGCCGACCGCGATCGCCTGGGGCAACGACAACCGCACGTGTGCCGTACGCCTCGTTGGTCATGGTTCCGGTGCACGCATGGAAAACCGCCTTCCGGGCGGCGACGTCAACCCGTACCTCGCGGTTGCCGCCATGCTGGCAGGTGGGTTGTATGGCATTGAGAACAAGCTGGAGCTTGAGCCCGAACTCCTCGGTAACGCGTACCGATCTGATGCCCCCTTGGTTCCGTCGACGATGCAGGAGGCGCGTGACGCCCTCGCCGCGTCGTCGACCGCGCGTGCGGCGCTCGGTGACGACGTTGTTGACCACTACGTGCACTACGCCGACCTGGAGATTGCTGCGTACAACGCTGCCGTCACCGATTGGGAACTGCGACGCGGCTTTGAGCGGCTCTAAGCACAACCTTGACAACAGAGGACACACACGAATGAAGATTCCAACCTCGCCATATTCTGGCGGCGGCATATCGGTAGTGATCAACCCGGCGACGGGGCAGGCTGTCGGTGAAGTGGGGCTTGCCGGCCTCGTCGAGACGGATGACGCGATCGCACGTGCGGCGGCCGCCTACCCCCAGTGGAAGGCACTTGCGCCAGCGGATCGCGCCCAGCTGTTGCGTGACTTCGCAGCAGCGGTCGATGCTCACACCGATGAGTTGGCAGCGCTTGAGGTTCTCAATTCCGGGCACACCATCTCAAACGCGGTGTGGGAAGCGGGCAACGTCAAAAACGTCTTGACGTACTACTCCGCGGCGCCGGAACGACACTTCGGCAAGCAGATCCCCGTTGCCGGCGGCGTCGATATCACCTTTCACGAACCGTTAGGAGTTGTCGGCATTATCGTGCCGTGGAACTTTCCCATGCCGATCGCGGGGTGGGGCTTTGCTCCCGCGCTCGCGGCAGGAAATACCGTCGTGCTCAAGCCCGCTGAGGTGACCCCGCTCACCGCCATGCGCCTCGGCGAGTTGGCGACAGCTGCAGGAATTCCCGACGGCGTCTTCACGGTGATTCCCGGTAAGGGCTCCGTCGTTGGCGACCGATTTGTCACCCACCCGGCGGTGCGCAAAGTGTGCTTCACCGGCTCGACCGACGTGGGCAAGAACATCATGCGCGGGTGCGCTGACCAGGTGAAGCGATTGACGCTGGAACTGGGCGGTAAGAGCGCAAATATTGTGTTCGCTGACGCCGACCTGGAAAAGGCGGCCGCGTCGGCGCCTGGTAGCGCGTTCGATAACGCGGGCCAGGACTGCTGCGCGCGCTCGCGGATCCTGGTGCAAGACTCCGTCTACGACAGGTTCCTCACGCTGCTCGAGCAGTCCGTCAAGGAGTTCTCCGTCACAGACCCGAACGATCCGCGCGCCCAAATGGGGCCGATGATCACGGCCAAGCAAAAAGCGGCGGTCCAGTCGTTCATCGATGGTGCCGATGTCGCGTTCACCGGCGCCGAGGTTCCGGCCGATGGCTTCTGGCTGTCGCCGACAGTGGCGCTACCTCGCAGCGAAGCCGACCCGGTCTGGACGCAAGAAATCTTCGGACCGGTCGTCGCCGTCATGCCGTTCAAGACGGAAGAGGATGCCATCCGGATGGCGAATGACACCGAGTACGGTCTCAGCGGGTCGATCTTCACGAACGATATTGGCCGCGCGCTTCGCGTCGCACGCGGCGTGGAATCCGGCAACTTGTCGGTGAACTCGCACTCGTCTGTTCGCTATTGGACGCCATTCGGTGGGTTCAAACAGTCGGGCCTCGGGCGTGAGCTTGGTCCCGACGCGCCAGATTCATTCAGCGACGTCAAGAACGTTTTTATCGCCACCGAGTAGTGGCAGCACAGATTTTCACAGGAAAGGCAGTATTCATGGGCAAGCTTGAAGGCAAAGTCGGCGTCATCACGGGTGGCGCAAGCGGAATTGGTCTCGCGACAGCTCGCAAGTTCGTCGCGGAGGGCGCGAAGGTCGTCATTGGTGATCTCCCGCAGTCCAACGGTCAGGCGATCGCCGACGAACTCGGCGGGCTTTTTGTCGCGGTCGATGTCACCAATAAGGATCAGGTCGAGAACCTGTTCGCCCAGGCGAAGGCGACGTACGGTCGCATTGACATCGCGTTCAATAACGCCGGCATTAGTCCCGCATCGGATGACTCGATCCTCAAGACAGACATTGAGGCGTGGAATCTGGTGCAAAACGTCAACCTGACCAGCGTCTACTACTGCTGCAAGGCCGTGCTTCCGTACATGATGGAGCAGGGCAGTGGTTCCATCATCAATACCGCCTCATTCGTGGCGCTGATGGGGGCGGCAACCTCGCAGATCTCCTACACGGCATCGAAGGGTGGCGTGCTCGCGATGACCCGTGAGCTCGGGGTGCAGTTTGCTGGCAAAGGCATCCGTGTCAACGCGCTATGCCCGGGGCCGGTCAACACTCCGCTGCTGCAAGAACTCTTCGCAAAAGACCCCGAGCGTGCGGCACGGCGCCTCGTGCACATCCCGATGGGGCGGTTTGCGGAACCAGAAGAGCTGGCAAATGCTGTTGCCTTCCTTGGTTCTGACGAGTCCAGCTTCATCACGGCCACGGAGTTTCTCGTCGACGGCGGACTGTCGCACGCATACGTGACTCCGCTGGAAAGCGACTGGATCGACTGAGGCCAACGGCGGCGGTGCTTTCGCTTTCGCGCACCGCCGCCGTGAACCCCAAACCTAACAACCCGTTGTGCAGGAGAGATCGTGACTGTGATTCCCACGATTGGCGTGACCACTTATCGGCAAGAAGCCGCATGGCGCGGTTGGGAGCCGATTGCGGCTGACGTTCTTCCCGCCGAATACGCGCAAGCGATTGAGGATGCCGGAGGCGCGGTCGTGCTGCTGCCGCCGGTTGCCTCCGCGGCTCACGCCCAGGCGCTCGCCCGTCATCTCGATGGGCTCGTCATCGCCGGCGGTGCCGACGTTAACCCTGCGCGCTATGGCGAAGCGCCGCATCCCGAAGTGACCATGTGGCGCGATGACCGCGACGTCAGCGAACTCGCCTTCATCGCGGAAGCAGACAAGCGCGGCATTCCCGTACTTGGTGTCTGTCGGGGCATGCAGCTGCTTGCCGTGTCGCGCGGCGGAACCCTCCTGCAACACCTGCCTGATGTTCTTGGTTCCGAAGCCCATGTGGGCGGCAACAACGTGTACGACCAGATTCCGGTTGTCGTTGAGCCTGGGCACCGCATCAGCGACATCGTCGATCAGCACATCATCGCCGCGTGTCACCACCATCAGGTCGTGGCAACGCACCCGGGTTTCACCGCGGTTGCGGCGAGCGCAGACGGCGTCTTGCATGCGATGGAAGCTGAGGGTGAGCGTTTCGTGGTGGGCGTGCAGTGGCATCCCGAAGCCATGTCGGGGCAGCGGATCTTTCGCGGGCTCGTGGAGGCGGCGCGCGAGTACGCATCCACATCGCGATAGTCCACAGCCCGAACGCATCCCTGCGCGGCACACGCGCCATGGCAGACCCGTCGGTAGCCTGAGAGCATGACTCCCGAGCGTGCCGTTGACCAGTATTTGCGTCACATCACGATCGAACGCGGGCTCTCCGCACACACGGTCGCTGCGTATCAGCGTGACCTCTCGCTGTACGTGGCATGGCTCGCCGATCGCAACATCACCGACATCGCCGAGCTCACGCCTACGCTCGTTGCCGACTTTGGTGCCGAGCGTGCCAGTGCCGAGCCCGCGCCGGCCGCCACGTCCCTCGCACGGCTACAGTCATCGGTGCGTGGACTGCACCGGTACCTGGTGCGAGAGGGGCACACGGCCGACGACCCGACCGGTCGGCTCAAGCCGCCGAAGGCACCCCAGCGACTACCGAAGGCTCTCACGATTACGCAGGTTGAACAGTTGTTGGCGGCGCCCAGCCCCGATGAGCCCCTGGGCATCCGCGATCGTGCGCTGCTTGAGCTGCTGTACGCCACCGGAGCACGCGTGTCTGAGGCGATCAGTCTCGATGTCGACGATCTGGCGCACGGCGACATCCTTCGCCTGCGCGGCAAAGGTTCCAAAGAACGCATTGTTCCGCTTGGCTCCTTTGCCCGCGCCGCGGTTGATGCCTACCTCACGCGCGTGCGCCCCACGCTGGCGATGCGGGGGAGTGCCACGCCCAAACTCTTCCTCGGTGCCCGCGGCGCACCATTGTCACGGCAGAGCGCATGGCTGGTCATTCAGTCTGCCGCCGAGCGTGCCCACATCACCGCTCATGTGTCGCCACACACGCTGCGCCACTCATTTGCGACCCACCTGCTGCAGGGTGGGGCCGATGTGCGGGTTGTGCAAGAGTTGCTTGGCCACGCCTCGGTAGCGACAACACAGATTTACACCCACGTTTCGGTGGACGCCCTGCGGGACGTGTACATCACGGCGCACCCGCGCGCCCGAAAGTAACGTGTCATCGACGTCGATGGGGCTCGCTGTCGCGTTGCCCAGGATGGCGCTTCGGGCGGCGTTCGCCATTATGTGACGGGCGAGTGGAACCACGCGCGCAGGGCTGAGAGAATGAAGGAAACGCCCGCACCAGGAGAGCACCCGTGATTGACGCTTCTGCGATACCCCTCATCGGTTTGACGACGTACCGTCAAGGCGCCCAGTGGCGCGGCGGTGAGAATAGTGTCGCTGATGTCCTTCCAGCGGAATATGCCCGTGCCGTTGAGGCCGCAGGAGGCGCCGCCGTGTTGTTGCCGCCCGTCGCGTCTATCGCCCAGGCCGCCGCCATTGCTGCACGATTGGATGGCATCGTGATTGCGGGTGGTGCTGACGTGAATCCGGCACGGTACGGCGAAAAACCCGATCGCCATGTGACGACCTGGTATGACGACCGTGACGAGAGCGAACTGCTCTACATCGAGCAGGCCGACGAGCGTGAACTGCCGGTGCTTGGTGTGTGCCGCGGCATGCAGTTGCTCGCCGTCTCTCGCGGCGGAAAGCTGGTGCAGCACCTCCCCGATATCGCCGGAACCGACGTGCACACCGGCGGAGAGCACGCCGGAAATGCCAACGGCTTTAGCTCGGTGACCGTTCACGTTGAGCCTGGCCACAAGCTGAGCGCGCTCGCAAAGGAGAAATTGACCGTGGCGTGCTACCACCACCAATCGGTGAAGTCGCATCCTGGTTTCGTTGGAACAGCGTTCAGCACCGACGGTGTGTTGCACGCGATGGAAGCCGAAGGCGACCGTTTTGTTGTCGGTGTGCAGTGGCACCCTGAAGTCATGATGCAGCAGTCGCTGTTCCGCGGCTTTATCGACGCTGCCCGCAGCCGCATGCTCGCCCCGGTGGTTTAACAATCCCATTCCGCGTTGCGGCGAGAATAATCGGCGCAAAAGGGCACAGATTTCGAGGCGATCCGCATGCCGAACGGCCGGGGGTTGCGCCTATCGATACAATTTGCTGAGCGAGAACGAAAGCAGGTCAATCCGTGGCGGATAAAAAGGGCACACGCGGCGCACAGGGCGACGATAGGCCCATCGGACCGACGGGTCGTCCCTATCACGGATTCGATGTCCCCGCGAAGCTCGACAGCCACGGCCCTGCACGCATTATTGCGCTGTGCAACCAGAAGGGTGGCGTCGGCAAAACGACCACCACGATCAACCTGGCCGCATCCCTCGCCGAATACGGTCGCCGCGTCCTTGCCGTTGACTTTGACCCGCAGGGCGCACTGTCTGCCGGCCTCGGCATCCAGACGCACGATGGCGCCACCATCTACGACCTGTTGCTCGATCCGAAGCGTGACACGCGTGAGGTCGTTCAGCACACCCAGGTTGACGGCCTTGACGTGCTGCCCGCGAACATTGACCTCTCGGCTGCTGAAGTTCACCTCGTCAACGAGGTTGCCCGCGAGACGATTCTCGCTCGCGTGTTGCGACAGGTCGCAGACGACTACGACGTCATCCTGATCGACTGCCAGCCGTCGCTCGGCCTGCTCACCGTGAACGCACTGACCGCAAGCCACGGCGTGCTGATTCCGCTTGAGTGCGAGTTCTTCGCGCTGCGTGGTGTCGCGCTCCTCATCGAAACGATCGACAAGGTGCGCGACCGTCTGAACCCGGCGATCAAGCTTGATGGCGTTCTCGCGACGATGTATGACCCGCGCACGTTGCACTCGCGTGAGGTGCTCGAGCGCGTCGTCGAAGCCTTCGGCGACGATGTACTGGAGACCGTCATTGGTCGCACGGTGAAGTTCCCCGACGCGTCGGTTGCCGGTATGCCGATTACGGAATTTGCTCCCGAGCACGCTGCAGCCCAGGCGTACTTGCGACTTGCGCGAGAGTTGGTCTCTCGTGGTGCCGTCGCCTGACGCCAACCTCTCCGACGCTCTCGACACCGATCCCGGCGTCGAGAAAACAACCGGTGAGGGTGGGACGGAACCAGGGGAGACCCCCGCAACTGCAGGTGCAGAGAGCGCCGAGCCGGGGTTCCGAGTTTCACTGTCAAACTTTGACGGCCCGTTTGATCTGTTGCTCTCGCTGATTTCGAAGCATGAACTCGATATCACCGACGTTTCACTGAGCGCGGTCACCGATGAGTTCTTGGTGTATCTGCGGGCAGCCGAACACGCCGACGAAATGGACGAAGCGAGTGAGTTTCTCGTCGTTGCCGTCACTTTGCTCGATATGAAGATCGCGGGGCTTTTGCCCCAAGGCGAACTGGTTGATGCTGAATCCGTCGCACTCCTCGAAGCGCGCGATCTCCTCTTTGCCCGCCTCCTGCAGTACCGCGCATTCAAGGAGGTGTCGGTATGGTTCCACACGAACACCGATCGGGAAGCGCGTCGTATGGTGCGCAGCGTGCGCCTGGACGAGAAGTACCGTGCCCGTGTGCCAGAACTCGTGTGGACGCACACCGCCGATGACTTTGCGGCGCTTGCGCTCCTTGCCTTCACGCCCAAGGCAATCCCGACGGTCGGTCTCGACCACCTGCACGCGCCCCTGGTCAGCATCCGCGAGCAGGCTGCCATTGTCGTCTCGATGCTGCGCACGGCCGAACAGCTGACCTTTCGCGAACTGATCATGGGGGCAGATGGCCCCGGAGTTATCGTGGCGCGTTTCTTGTCGATCCTGGAGCTTTACCGTCACGCTGCTATTTCGTTCGAGCAGCTCGAGCCGCTTGGCGAACTTACCCTGCGGTGGACGGCTGAGCACTGGTCAGAAGACACCCTCGCAACCCTCGGAGCAGACTATGACCGATGAGATCGTGACCGATATTGACGATGAGACTCCGGTGCAGCTGACCGACGCCGAACTGTCGCGCCGCATCGAAGCGATCCTGCTGATCGTTGAAGAGCCGCAGAGCATCGTCAGCCTCGCCACCGCCGTCAGCGCGCCAGTCGCCGCGGTGCGCCGCGTCGTCAAGGCGCTCGTCGCTGATTACGACGGTGAAGGTTCCGGCCCGCAGCGCGGATTCGAACTTCGCGAAGTGGGCGGCGGATGGCGTCTCTACGTGCGCGAGGATCTCGACAATTTGGTGGCCGATTACGTGAACGCGCAGGCGCCTTCGAAGCTTTCGCAAGCGGCAATGGAGACGCTTGCTGTCATCGCCTATAAGCAACCTGTCACCCGAAGCCAGGTAGCCTCGATTCGTGCCGTCAACGTGGACTCGGTCGTTCGCACATTGTTGGGGCGCGGGCTCATCACTGAGCTGTTCCAAGATTCGGAGACCGGAGCCATTAACTACGGCACGACAGATCTCCTCCTTCAAAACCTCGGTATCAACTCGCTTGACGAGCTGCCGCCGATTTCTCCGCTTCTCGATGATGGCGCCGACGGTTTCGACGACGCCCTCATCCGATAAGCATCAACCTCTCGCACTGATGGGAATCATTGCCGCAATGATTGACAACGAAAACAACGAACCCGAAGGCGTCCGCCTGCAGAAGGTGCTGGCCCACGCTGGCGTCGCCTCCCGCCGCGTCGTCGAAGACATGATCGTGCAAGGGCGCATCCGCGTGAATGGCGAGACCGTTCACGAGCTTGGCCGCCGCATCGACCCCGAAGTCGACCTCGTCGACGTTGACGGCACCGCCGTGCAACTCGACGTCTCGAAACGCTATGTGATGCTGAACAAGCCGACAGGCATCGTCAGCACGATGAAGGATGAGCAGGGCCGCCCTGACCTCCGCGAATTCACCGATGAGTATGAAGAACGTCTTTACAACGTCGGTCGCCTGGACGCCGAGACGTCTGGCCTGCTGATTCTCACGAACGATGGCGAACTCGCGCACGTGCTTGCCCACCCGAAGTTCGGCGTCACGAAGGTGTACATCGCCCGCGTCGATGGCAAGGTCGCGCCGCAGACGATCGCCAAGCTCACAAAAGGTATCGAGCTCGAAGACGGCCCGATTAAGGCAGACAAGGCGCGTCTGCTCGACACCTCAGGGGGAACCAGCCTGGTTGAGCTCACGTTGCACTCTGGCAAGAACCGCATTGTGCGCCGCATGATGGCATCGGTCGGCCACCCCGTGCGCGACCTCGTGCGCCGCCAGTTTGGACCACTGCACTTAGGGACGCTTCCGGTCGGTCGCTCGCGTGAACTCACTAAAGTGGAACGCGGCGAACTGCTCACGCTGTCGCGTGCCACACAGGATGAAACGCCCCGCGAGGGAGAGAAGTGACCGATAACCACGTATCGCGGAGCGTCGCTGCGCGCCTGAGCGGAACCGTTCGCATCGTTGGTGCAGGATTGCTCGGTGCCAGCATTGGTCACGGACTGCGCCGCAAAGGCATTGATGTGGTGTTGACCGATACCTCACCAGCACAGTTGCGCTTGGCGATCGACTACGGTGCCGGACGCGAAGCGGCACCCGACGACGCTCCTGTGCTCGTCGTCGTCGCGGTTCCGCCCGACGTCACGGCCGACGTGATTCAGGCAGAACTGGCCGCTTTCCCTAACGCTGTCGTGACCGACGTTGCCAGTGTCAAGCTACAACCGCTTACGACCCTGCGTGAACGGGGAGTCGATCTCACGCACTATATTGGCTCGCACCCGCTCGCCGGACGCGAGCGCGGCGGCGCCATTTCGGCGCGTGCCGACATCTTCGTTGGTCGCCCGTGGGTGGTGTGCCGTGATGAAGACACGCCGGCCAACGATCTAGCTCTCGTTGAAATGCTCGCGCTCGAACTCGAAGCGATGCCGGTGGAAATGTCACCCGAAGAGCACGACCGTTCTGTCGCTCTCGTCTCGCACGTTCCACAGCTGGTTGCGTCGCTTTTGGCAAGCCGATTCGCTGATGTCGACGAGGGGTTGCTGCGGCTGGCCGGTCAGGGAGTTCGTGACACCACGCGCATTGCCGCTTCTGCTCCGGAACTCTGGGTACAGATTCTGGGTGCGAATGCGGCTCCGGTTGCGGAGATTCTCGATGCTCTTGCGACAGACCTTGCCCAGGTGGCTGATGCGCTTCGCGCCCCCGAAGCACCTGGCGCTCGCCGTACCGTCGCGGAGACCATCGCCCGCGGCAACGACGGCGTCTCTCGTCTGCCTGGTAAGCACGGACAGTTCCGCCAGTTTGAGAAGGTCGTTGTCATGGTCGATGACACGTCAGGTCAGCTCGGTCGCCTGTTCGGTGACCTCGGTGACCTCAACATCAACGTGGAAGATCTGCGTTTGGAACACTCGCCTGGAGCGCAGTTTGGTCTTGCAGAGATCAGTGTGGTTCCGTCCATCGTCGGACGAGCGCGGGAAGACCTGCAGGCTCGCGGCTGGCAGATTGCGAGCATGAATGACTGACCCAACAACGGCTGTGGCCCAGGAGGACACCCCCATGCCAGAAACCTTCATCGTTGCCATCGACGGGCCGGCAGGCTCTGGCAAGTCGAGTGTCTCCAAGGAAGTCGCCCGTCGCCGCGGTTACGGCTACCTCGATACCGGTGCCGCATACCGCGCGCTGGCATGGCACGTGCTGAACCACGGCGCCGACACATCAGATTCGACGGCCGTCCTTGATGCGATTGGCGACTTCGAACTGCGGCTCGGAATGGACCCGGACGAACGGCGCGTGCTGGTGGGGGAGCGTGACGTGACGACCGATATTCGGGAGCCGCGCGTGTCTGACGCGGTGTCTGGTGTTGCACGCGTTCCCGCTGTCCGACAGTTCTTGAATGGCACCTTCCATGAGCTGGTTTCGCAAAGTGGGCGGGAAGCTGTCATCATTGAAGGTCGCGACATCACCACTGTTGTCGCACCAGAGGCTCCTGTTCGACTGCTGCTCACCGCGGCGCCTGAGGTTCGCGCTGCCAGGCGCAGTGCCGAATTGACCGGACACGATGCTTCTGCGGTTGCCGCTGCCATGCATAAACGTGACGCGGCAGACTCCCAAGTGGTTGACTTTCTTGAAGCGGCCCCGGGCGTCACCGTCGTAGATTCGACGGACCTTGATTTTGAGCAGACGATTGCCGCGGTCCTCGCGGAGATCGATCGTGCGACAGGAGAATCCCATGCATGAAGATGACGAGTACGACAACAAAGACGAACTCCTCGAGCGCCTTGCCGGCGTAGACGACGAGCTCGCCGAGATCCGCGCGGCTGCGCTGCGCGCGAGCCTCGGTGAGTACGACCTCGATGACGAAGACGCTGCACTTCTGGCCGGCATTGAGGTCGGCGAAGACGGCATCAGCTACGCGCCCGCACTTCCGGTGCTTGCCATTGTTGGTCGCCCGAACGTCGGTAAGTCCGCCCTGGTCAACCGTATTCTCGGCCGCCGCGAGGCTGTCGTTGAAGACACTCCTGGCGTCACACGTGACCGCGTGACGTACAAAGCGGAGTGGAACGAGCGTCGGTTCTCGCTGGTTGACACCGGCGGATGGGAACCAGATGCCAAGGGCATCGATGCTTCGGTTGCTGCGCAGGCCGAGGTCGCCATTGATTTGAGCGACGCGGTGCTGTTCGTCGTCGACGCGAAGGTCGGCGCCACCGCCACCGACGAGCACGTCGTCAAGCTTCTGCGTAAGACCAACAAGCCGGTCTTCCTCGTGGCGAACAAGGTTGACGACGCTCGTCAGGAGCCGGAGGCCGCCGCACTGTGGAACCTCGGGTTGGGTGAGCCGTACCCCGTGTCGGCCATTCACGGCCGCGGCGTCGCAGACCTGCTCGACATGATCATGACGAAGCTTCCCGAGGTATCGGCCGTCGCTAAGCACGAGATCGGCGGCCCGCGCCGCGTAGCGATTCTCGGTCGCCCGAACGTCGGTAAGTCATCGCTGCTGAACAAGGCTGCCGGTGAAGAGCGCGTTGTTGTCAACGAGCTGGCCGGAACCACGCGTGACCCGGTTGACGAAATCGTCGAGCTGGGTGGCAAGCTGTGGACCCTCGTCGACACGGCGGGCATCCGCCGTCGCGTGCACCTGTCGCAGGGCGCTGACTTCTACGCGTCACTGCGCACCTCGGCAGCGCTGGAAAAGAGCGAGGTTGCCGTCGTTGTTCTCGACGTGACGCAGCCCATCAGCGTGCAAGACCTCAACATCATTGACCTGGTGCTGGAGTCTGGCCGTTCACTCGTGCTCGCCTACAACAAGTGGGATCTTCTCGACGAAGAGCGCCGCAAGTACCTCGAACGTGAAATCGAGCAAGACCTGGCTCACGTTGCTTGGGCTCCGCGCGTCAACATTTCGGCGCGCACCGGTCGTCACCTCGACAAGCTGGTGCCCGCTCTTGAGCAGGCTCTTGAGTCGTGGGACACCCGTATTCCGACAGGCAAGTTCAACGCTTTCATCACCGAGCTCGTGTCGGAGCACCCGCACCCGGTTCGTGGTGGCAAGCAGCCGCGCATCCTGTTCGGAACGCAGGCAGCGACCCGCCCGCCGACATTCGTGCTGTTCACGACCGGCTTCCTCGACCCGGGCTACCGTCGATTCATCACGCGTCGCCTCCGCGAAGTGTGGGGCTTCGAAGGTACCCCGATCAACGTCAACATGCGTGTGCGTGAGCGTCGCCAGCGCTAAAGCACCGATGTTTTGATGCCCCGGAGGCGAACCGCATGGTTCCGCCTCCGGGGCATCAGCTTTGTGCGATGGTGTGTCGCGATGTGGCACGTTTGACCGTGCCGCGCCCGCAGTGTGACAGTCTGGAATGGTGAGCATTGTCGAGCCTGCACCAGGAGAGCCGCGTCGACCGCAGGGTCCGCGTGATCCCGGTGATGCGTGGGTCGTGGCGGATGACGGAACCAGATACTGGGGTCGATTCGGAGCCGCCGGTTTGTTGGCGGTGGATGACGAGCGCGGTGTGCTGCTGCAACAGCGCGTCGGGTGGAGCCACTTCGGTGGAACATGGGGAATTCCGGGCGGAGCCTTGCATCAGGGCGAGGCTGCTGCCGACGGCGCCATGCGCGAATCGCAAGAAGAAGCGGGTGTGCCTGATGGTTCCGTTCGCCCTCTCTTTACCTCGGTGTATGACATTGGTATCTGGTCGTACACGACGCTGGTCGCCGTCGTCGAGCAGCCATTTGAGCCGGAGATTACCGACCCGGAGAGTGTGGCGCTGGAGTGGGTGGACGCCGCTGGTGTTTCTGCGCGGGAGCTGCACCCCGGGTTTGCGGCGTCGTGGCCTGACCTGCAGGAGGCGATGTCAGTTCGCCCGGTGATTGTGGTGGATGTCGCGAATGTGATGGGTGCGACGCCGAACCGCTGGTGGAAGGATCGCGCGGGAGCGGCAGTCAGTGTGCTGTCGTCGTTGGCTTTGCTGTCGCGCGAGGGGATCGCCGCGGCAACGTTGGACTTGCCTGGCACGACGTGGTTTCCGCGTGTTGTCGCCGTTCTGGAAGGTGAAGCGAAGGCCGCCACTGACGTCGACGGCGTTGACGTCGCGCGCGCGGCCGGCGCCGGCGACGATGAGATTGTGGCGGCGGTTGAACGTGCCGCGGCACAAGTGGGCGCGGTGGTGCACGTTGTGACGAGCGATCGGGAGTTGCGCGGCCGTGTGGAGGCTCTGGGCGCACGTACGCATGGTGCACGCTGGCTGAGTGAGTCGCACGCCTTGTGACGCGGGAGCGGGGCGATTCGCCCGTTCGGAGTGCCTCGTCTAAGTGACGTCGTGCTCGTCGCGCCCGCGGAGTCTGTCTATGTCGCGGCGCTCACGTTTCGTGGGGCGCCCGGCGCCGCGGTCGCGCACGGCGTGCATCGCCATGTGCTCACGGGGCGGGGGAGGAGGCGTGCGATCTTCCAGCGCCGTCGCCGCGATCGGTGCGCCAACACGTTTGGTGAGGAGTTCTCTTACGACCAGAATGCGGTCGAACCCAGAGATGCGCACGCGCAGTTCGTCACCAGGGCGAATGGCCTGAGCAGCCTTCGCCTTTTCGCCGTTGACGCGCACATGCCCGGCGCGGCATGCGGTGGTCGCTGCTGACCGGGTCTTGTAGATGCGAACGGCCCAGAGCCAACTATCGACTCGTACCGACGACATCTGCCTGCTTTCTGACGTGGGCGAGCACTCCAAATGCGAGGAGTCCCTGTCCGAGAGTGTACGTCAGCATGACAACGGGGCTCGTCCAGTCGCCGACGACGTCTGACATGAAGAGCTGGAATGCGAGCACCGTATCGGAGATGAGGAAGAACACCCCGCCCAGCAACACGATGAGGTTGCCGCGGGTTGCCGTGGCTGCTGTGAGACCCAGCACGATGCCATAGATAGCAACGCCGATGAGCAGGCCGCCCGCGTGCGGCCCGATGATCACGAGCATCGCCACCCACCACAGCACAAAGACGAGCGCGGCCTTCGGCAGCGTGCGAACTGCCACGTGACGGCTGAACAGGAGAATGTACGCCAGGTGAGCGATGCCAAAGAACACCAGCATCATCGGAACCGTCGGCAAGAACGGCACGAAGGTTCCGGCACCGTCGCCCAGCCAGGAGAAGAAGATCGCGAACAGCAGGATCGCGATGGGGGCTGTGCGGGTGAGGCGACGCGTGTTGAGCACGACAGCGATCGCGAGCAACGGCATGAGCCCCAGCTTGGTGGGCGCGGCGAGCGCGGCGTTGTGCGTGAACAGTGCGAAGACGTGCACGGCTGACAAGAGCAGGTATGGCACGAACGGGGGCCAGAGCACGCGGGTTCGGGCGGGCGCGATGGTCGTCACAGTGACACTCCTTCGAGTCGATAGCTCCAGCGTAAGGTTCGGTCGGTGTTCCGGCGGGACGCGCGCCGTCATACGGTCATCGCGACCACCGCCCGCGTGGGTTTGGGCTGATCAACGATCGTGAAACCGGCGTCGAGGAACGTCGACAGCGCACCGACGAACAGACTGTTGCTCGAGGTCTTGTCAGCGGCCGTGTCGATGGGATAGCCCTCGATGACGCGTGCGCCGTGTTGTCTCGCGTAGTCGACAGCGGCGTCGAGAAGCGCGCTGCTGGTTCCGGAACCTCGGTGCTCGCGGCGCACGACGAAGCAGGAGATTGCCCACACGGAGTCGTCATCAAAAGATTCTTTTGACGACGCGGTAATCATTTTGGTGCGCGCCAGTCGGGGCTGCCTGGTGCGCGGGCCGACCCGCACCCAGCCGGCGGGTTGGTCATCGATATAGGCGATGAGCGCCGGCGGTGGGCCAGCGGAAATTTCGTCTTCGAGCATGTCTTTGCGCTGATCGGCGCTGGAATTGGAGAACTCGGCGTTTGTGAGCGTCCACCACTGGCACTGGCAGCTCTTACCGTCGCCACCACCAGAGAGGGCATGTTGTACGTCGGCGAAGCGGTCTGGCGTCGCCGGATGAATCGTGACGGTTGACATGTGCTGACGCTACCTCTGGCCACCGACACGGCACCAGAGTGGTTCGGAGCGCGGTGTTTTCATGGGTAAGATAGACGAGTTGCCTTCGCGGCAGCGATAACCAAATAACGGGCTGTGGCGCAGCTTGGTAGCGCACTTGACTGGGGGTCAAGGGGTCGCAGGTTCAAATCCTGTCAGCCCGACAGATAAGCCCTGATCAGAGTTAATTTCTGGTCAGGGCTTCGTCGTTTCTGTGACGCGGAGCGGCGGGCGAGGTCGGTCATCGGTGGTTGTTCGTCGGCGGTTTGTGGCTCGTCGTCGTTCTTTGGTCTTTGGTCGTCAGTCGGTCGTCGGTCATCGTTGGTCGGTCGTTGTCGGCTGGTGGCTGGTCGTCGTCGTTCTTTGGTGGTCGGTCGCTGGTCATCGGTGGTTGGTCGTCGGCGGTCGGGGATCGGTGGTCGATCGTATCGTCATGTCCGTGGGCCCGCTCGCCTGGTGCCGCTGTGCGTTTCGGTAATCGCCGCACAGGGCATCGCACACTTTCGTGGATGCTCGCGCTGCTTTTCCGAGCAGCTTCACCGGGCTTTCCTCGGTGAAGCTTTGTTCCCTCCAAGCACGCGACAGCCGGTTAGTAGGGCGGCGGCCCAGCAGCCGGCCCGTCGAAGCCTTCACCCATCGCCGCGCGCCATCGTGCAGCCAAGCGAGCGGATCGCCGTGCTTCGGCTTCGGCCTCGGCGTCGGTTTCAGCCGAGGCGTCGGTTTTAATGTTGGCTTCCATTCTGGGTTCCGAGTCGGCTCCAGAAGTCCCCGGATCCCCGGGTTCTCCGGGATCTCCGAGAATGTCGGGTTCTCGGGGCTCGTTGGGTTCGCCGGGACCGTTGGGTTCTCGGGGATCGTTCGGTTCACCGGGATCATCAGGGTCTGGTCCGGTGGGGAAGAAGCGGAGTGTTGGTGTGGGGGTGTCGATATAGGTGCGGCCGCTGGGGCTGGTCCATTTCAGGATGCCGTTGCCCTGATGAGTGATGGTCCAGGCGGCGGCGTGCTTCATGACGTGGTGGCGTCGGCAGAGCAGGGCCATGTTGTCAAGGGAAGTTGGGCCACCGTCAGCGGCAGCGAGACTGTGGTCGGCGTCGGTGCGGTGAGCGGGTTGTCGGCATCCGGGGAAGCGACAGTGTTCATCGCGTACGCGCAGGGTACGGCGGAGGTCTTCGCTGGGCCGGTACCGGTCAACCGCCAGGATCGTGCCCGTCACAGGGCAGGTCATGACCCGGTCCCACCCGGATGCGGCTCCGACGAGGCGTCGTGCGGTTTCGGTGTCGATGGGGCCGGTTCCGATGAGCTCGGCACCCCGGTCAGTCACGCCTGCGGCGGTCAGGACGGGGATGCTGATCTGTACCTGTGCGGTGATCGCGGCCAGCCCCTCACCTGCCGCGATCGGTCCGCCACCAAGGAGGAGATCGCCGAAGATGTCGGCACGGATCTCATCGCGAGAACGGTCATCGATCTCACCCACGGTTGAATCATCTGCACCGGCATCGATGCCAACGGTGTCTGCGACGGCGCCGTCGCCGCCATTCGCGGTTTCGCAAGCCTTCGCCATCGACGTCAGCCGGTCGTGAACGCCGTGGGCAATCACGGCGGGCAGGACGGCGAGGAGTTCGGACATGCCGTCTTCGATGTCGCGGATCTCGACGCGGCGGTGTCGGCGGGCACGCTGGTGGCGTTCGGCCATGCCGCACTCGTGAATTTGTGCCGCCACCGCCGGTAGTACGGCGGCGAGTCGATTCGGGGAGAGCTGCTCGGCCCGTTCCACTGCGGCCTCGTCATACATCTCCCGCGCCCGGCCTGCAGGAAGCCCCTCAGAAGCGCGGATGATCGTGTTGACGTGTGCCTGGGTGATACGGCCCTCGCGAAGAGCTTCGAAGGTTTGCGGGAGGTTCGTGGTGACATCCCACGCGTTCGACAACCGCCGCTGGACCGTACGATCACTGACCCGCAGCGCGGCGCCGATCTCGGCGCACGCCGTCCGCAACGCCATCTCCCGTTCTGTGACCGGTGAAGGCAACACGGCCGTCAACTCTTCAGCCCGCGCAAACACCGCCGCATACAGCGACGTCTCCATTGCGGCCAACCCCGCCATTGCGGATTGAATCTCCCGCAGTGCATCGACAGCAAACAAGAACGCGTCGGCCGCGTCGGCCGGTGCGTCGTTGGTGTTGTCGATGGTCATACCTCTATTCTGCACCACTTGATAGCACAAATCTACGAAGATAACGAAACTCTAATCAGAAATTGTTTCGGATCTTGTTACGACCAACGTTGCTGCGCCCCATGCGAAAACGCATACGCTCACACAACATCGACTGCATTGAACTGACATCATGACTCGAGGAGCCACATCCATCTCGACGCCGCGCCTCATCGTAATAGCGGCCACCGTCATTGCCGTGTTCGCCCTGACTCTCATGCCTCAACGACCGACTTCACGATGATGAGATTCTTTGAATTCACGCGTCAATGATGACGCGACTCACCGGTCAACGATCTAAGAACACGACACGTCAACGATCACGCGACTCACCCGTCAACGATCACACCCCACAACGACGCGAATCCGTGTCAACGATGTCAGGAACTCAGGCACTGTCAGCCCGACCAAATTCCTGAGCGGGAGATCGTTGACAATCGATCTCCCGCTCTTGTCTCATCTGCATCGCAAAGCGTATGAAATTCATACGCTCACACAACATCCGATGCGGTGGGATGAACTCATGACCCGATCTCAAGCCGCATCGTCAGTGTCTGGGCCGCGCGTCGTCGTCGTGCTCATAACCGTGGTCGTGTTGCTCGCGCTCACGCTCATGCCTCGCCAATTCGTTGCGCCACTCCGCGGCGCTGTGATGCACCTCGCCTATGCGTTCGCAGAACCAACCGTCTCTGGAATGTCTTTCGTGCAGGTGGAGAGCACGCTTAACGCCCTCGTGTTCATTCCGCTCGGCGTGGTGCTCGCCATGATCTTCGGACGCAAGTTGTGGTTCCTGGCTCCCATCTTCGCGCTTGGCATCTCATTCACGGTCGAGTACATGCAGGCGCGAGTCCCCGGCCGTGTTCCAGACATCAATGACATCGTCTGGAACACGATTGGTGGGCTGATCGGCGCCTGCATCGTGACTGCTATTCGTTGGCTCCGAGCCGCAAACGCCGATACTCCACCCAAGCCCTAATACCCGTCGGTGCTAGCGTGTGGCGATGGCTTCCGAAACTCAGACCGTCGTGTTCTTACACGGCATTGATACTGGCCCTGATGTGTGGAACGACCACATTGCTTCACTACGGGAGGGCTGGCGCGGGATAGCGCTCCCGCTCGCGGGCCTGGCGCCCGAGAACGATGACTTCTCGTTGGCCACAGCAGCGCTTGCCGTGAGCGATGAACTCAATCGGCTCCGCATTCAACGCGCACACTTCGTTGGGCTGTCGCTCGGTGGCATGGTTGCCCTGCAGTTCGCTATCGACTTCCCAGATCGTGTTTTGTCGCTTGTTGTGACAGGGAACCAGGTGCGCATGGCCGGCGCTCAGCGGGTGCTGGTGAAGTTTCTGTCGCGTCTCGTCCCCGGCCATCTTGCGCCAGCCGGGATCAGCAAGAAGAGCCTCCGATCGCTTATCGATTCGGTCGGACGCGCAGATATGCGCAACGACTTCGCTCGCATCCTGGCACCCACCCTTGTGCTCTGCGGCGCCGAAGATCACTCGAGCCTGCCCTTTGCGCAAGAGCTCGCTGCCGGCGTTCGCGACGCCGAACTTCAGCTCGTTCCTGGCGCCGACGCTGACTGGGCGGCATACCACCCCGCCGATTTCATGGACCGTCTCACGACGTTCTATGCAACGATGACGCCTCGCCGCTGGTGAACGGTGCAACCCTGCACTCACGTCAGGGGAGTGAAGACCTCGTCGATAACCGTCGCGCCAGCGAGGTTTCGCAGCGTTAGCCGCAGGCCAGACGCGGCGCGTGTTCCTGCAGCGGCGTGATTCTGGTTCCGCTTGCCGGTTCAAGCTGGCTCCCATCACGCCGCCCCGCCTGCAAAATGCAACGGATCATGTGGTTGGTGAGGCTCCTGTGGCACATGAGCAGGGCATTTCGACATCCCCGATGCATTTCGGCGGGTCGATTGTGTGGTTGCGCTTCGTCATGCGGCGCGGGTACCCATTGGCTCCCGTCAACGCCACGGTGTGGATCGACGCATAGCCCGTTCAGCCCGCGAAGCGGGCGACCTGGTCGTAGAGCGAGCGGGAGACGCTGAAGCGTTCTTCGTCGGAAGTCTGGTTCATCACCACGACGAACACCCGAATGGTTGCGCCATCGGCCGTGACGATGTCTTTGGCGGAGAGCAGGTTGTAGCCGTCGAGCGTGCCGGTTTTGAGGCCGACGACGCCGGGGTCAGCGAGCAGGTCGTTGGTGTTCTCGACGATTCCGACGCCGGGGAGGTCAATCGCGCGCTTGGCGACGATTTCGGCGATGATCGGGTTGGCTAACGCAAGTCGACCGACCTCAACGAGTGCCGACGGCGTGGCGGTGTTGCGGTGGTCGATCCCGGTGGGCTCGACCATGGTGATGCCGGTGAGATTGTGGCGCTCGAGGAACCACGCTGCGGCGGTCACAAACTCATCATTCGAGCCCCAGATGTCGGTGACGAGATAGTCGACGTAGTTGCAGGCAGACCCGATGAGGATTCCCTCCAGCATTTGATATTGCGTGAGGGAGCCGTCGACGGGCACGGGCAGTGCCGACAAGCCGGCCCCCATTGCCTCGAAGTACGCGTTTTCGTCGTCCCAGGTGAACCCAAACGCGGGGCCTTGTTCCCCAACACCTAACGGCCGTGCTTCGAGAATCATCAGCGCGGTGATGAGCTTCGAAATGCTCGCCATCGGCAGCGCGTCGTCGGAGTTCGCCGAGATGGTTCCGTCGCCCACCGCCAAAGCAGCCTCGCCATTCGCCGGCCAAATGAGTTCGACTGACTCGTGCGGGCCCGTGATCGAACCCTCGGTAATCTCGAATCTTTCACCGCCGGGCGCCGTGGCCCACGCGACGAACGCAGCGCCCGCGCCACCCAGCATCAGCAAGACGAGGAGCACGGCGAGCAGGCGCGCGGGCTTGACAGTGGCTCTGGTCTGGGAACTCTTCATAATGCTCGAGCGTACGGAGCGGTGTATATCGTTAGCGTTTGCTTTTTGGCATATATGAAATCAACCGAGGGGCCGGGTGGACGCACTGCGCGCGAGTCGGAACCACGGTGCGGGTAAGTCGGAACCACGGTGCGCGGCTGCTGGCACGGTTGAGAGCTCCATGCGTGGCTGGTTCGCGCGCACATTGGTGAGTGAGTAAGATGGGGGAGTTGCCTTCGCGGCAACGACAACGAAACAGCGGGCTGTGGCGCAGCTTGGTAGCGCACTTGACTGGGGGTCAAGGGGTCGCAGGTTCAAATCCTGTCAGCCCGACCAATGTCCCGATGAGATTCAAATTCTCATCGGGACATTTCAGTTTCGGTCGTCGTCGGTCGTGCTCGTTCATCCGGTTATGCGTTTTGGCCAGAGCCCGGAAGGCTGACGCATTTTCTTGCAATGTCCGAGCTCACGGATATACTCGCTTCAGGTTCAAGAGTTGTAGTCGTAGGTACCTGGCTGGCTACACGGCAACCCCCTCCATCGAGCGGGGTGCCCCAGGGGAAGAACTGGCCCGACGCAATCGCGAGACGGGCAAGTCGATGGAATCTCGCTGTGGCGGGTTCCGGGATGGAGACTCCCATGTCCCTGATAGTCATTGGTGGCCAAGGCGCCGATGAGTTGCACCCGGTCGAAGGATGGGGCGATGTGCCGGTGGCCGATCGCCCGCTGTGGTCGCGATACATGGTCGACCACCTGCCGTGGTTTCCCGGCGTGACGGTGATGATCCACGTCGCGCCAGGGGTGATGAACGGCAACACTCGGGCACCGAAAATTTGGAAAGACACGGCCCGCGGGCTCCACGCCGTTGGCTTCACGCCAGCCGACTACTACCTCTTGGTAGAGCTCATCACGCATCGCATCGACCAACTCGACGTCAACCGTCATGCGCCGTTGTTCGAGCTGTGGCCGACGAATGATGAACGGCGCCCGCGCATCTTTCGGCTGAACCCGACGCGATGGGTGCCATGGCTGGAGCAGGTGCGTGCCGGTGAATCTCCGAGTCGTGCCGTCGATTGGGTTCTCACCGACGGTAACCCGAGGCCGCTGGGTGCACTGTACCCGGCGAACGGTGACGCACCGACGATTATTCGGTAGGTGAACGCCATGGCGGAGCCCGACCGGTTAGGTGGGCTCCGCCATGGCTGCGGCCGCGACTCAGCGCATCGCTTCGCGGCTGCCGTCCTACGCCTTGCGAGGAGTGCGATTCTCTGCACTGACCATCCACGAGAACTGTTCAAGCTTCTCGATAATTGCGTGCAAGATGTCGGCGCTTGTGGGGTCTTCCTCGTCGACGGCGTCGTGTACATCGCGCATGGTCGCCACCGTCTTATCGAGTAGTTGTGTGATGAGGTCGATCGTCTCTGACGTGTCGACTTCGCCCGCGGGGAAAGCGGGCAACGACGTTGTCTTGGCAACGGTCGCTGTGCGACCGTCCGGAACCGCGTGCAGCGCCCGCATGCGCTCGGCGACCGTGTCGCTAAACTCCCGCGCCGCCTCAATGATGTCATCGAGTTGACGGTGGGTGTCGCGGAAGTTGCGACCGACGACGTTCCAGTGGGCTTGCTTGCCCTGCAGCTGCAAATCGAGCAGGTCGACGAGCACAGCCTGAAGATTTTTCGTCAGCGTTGCTGACGCCGTAAATCCTGCCTCAGCGTTCTCGCGGGCGGTGGTTGCCGCCGCGGTCGTTGATTTCTTGGATGACGTTGATTTTGTGGCCACGTTAGGACCCCTGTCGCTCGTTGGTTGGCAAGGCGTCGGGATCCGCCTCAGCGGCCAGACGATCAGCAGTCGCGCTGTCGATCAACGCGTCGTTGGCATCGGGATCCAAAATGTTCTCACCGTCTTTTCGGATGGTTCCCTGGTCGGGCTCTTCGCTGGGGATTGGGCCCGGTACTGGCGGAATGCTGGGGTTTGACATATCCATCTCCTTCGACCGATCTTTACGCTTCGATGTCTCCACGCCATTCACCGGTTTCGGTGCCGCGTGCTTCAATGAACTTCTTGAAGTTTTCAAGGTCCTTTTTTACGGCGTGCTTTCCCATTCCAATCGCGGCACCGAGGTGCTCGAGGAGCCCCTCTGGCTTCCAGTCGAGTTGCACAGTGACACGTGTTTCGGCTTCATTTAGCTTGTGGAAGGTCACGACACCGGCGTGTTCGGTATCGCCTCCTGTGCTTTTCCATGCGACGCGCTCATCGGGACTCTGCTCTGCGATGACAGCATCAAACTCTCGCTCCGCACCGCCGACACGTACCTTCCAGTGCATTCGGGTGTCGTCGATCTGGGTGACAGACTCGACCTCGTCCATGAACTGAGGGAATGACTCGAACTGCGTCCACTGGTTGTAGGCCACGCTGACCGGAACTTCGACGTCGATGGTTTCTATGATTTCCACGATGTATTCCTCCCGAGGTTATGAGCAGGTGTGTTGTCTATTGAGTCGGAACCGCGTCGAAGAGTGGAGGGGGTTGACATTAGTAGCGAGATCAGCGCATGTGCTGCCGGCAAAGCGCGCTTCAAGATCCGCATGTAACCCTCGCGCCCGGGCGCGCACGATAGGCGGCGACACAACGCAAAGTCAATCCCCTAGAGCAGAAAATGCCGGGCATCTACCGTCGTCAGTATCCGCTCCACACGAGCGAGAACTTTGGAAGGAGAACCCCATGGGTATCGGAGACGACATCGCGAACAACGCGAAGGAAACAGTTGGCAAGGCCAAAGAAGGCCTCGGCGACGCGACGAACAACGAGAAGCTGGAAGCGCAGGGCAAGATCGATCAGGCTGACGCCAAGGTCGAAAAGGCCAAGGATGCCGTCGAGGACAAGATCGACGACGTCAAGAACCGCATGAAGTAGCCGCTCCTCCACATGCGAAGGTCGGACCCGTGTTAACGGGGTCCGACCTTCGCGGGTGCAGACGTGGTTCCGCCCGGCTCTATCCCGGTGTCAGACGCTAGAAAATGGTCACGAACCGCATGATTGCGTCGAAGAGAACAGGCGACATTCCGGGATCTTCGTTCATCTGCGTGCGTGCTGCTAGCGCGATATCTGGGCGGTCGGTAATGATGCCGTCGACGCCGTCGCGAAGCAACTGACGTATCCGCATCTCATCGTTGACGGTCCACACGAACATGCCAAGGCCCGCTCGGTGCGCTTCCGCATTGAGGTCTGTGGAATACGACCATTCTTCGATCACCACGAAGTCTGCCGACGTCTGGGGGAGAGCGGAACCAGCAAACGCCATCGTATAGCCGACGGTAAGTGCGGGGCGCATCCGTTTCAGATCTTCAACCACGTGGGGATCCAGTGAATGATAGATGTGGTTGGCCAGAAAGCCTTGCTCATCGATCTCGCTCACCAACCGCTTGAGGAAATCGGGAGTCTCGCGTCCGTGAAGCTTGATTTCGATGAGCAACTTCTGACCGATCGCGTCGGCGTGAGCAAGGTAGTCCTTGAGGCTCGGGATGACATCGGAGTGGCCGGCAAGGTCACGTACGGTCGTCTTGGTAGCTTGCGCAACCGTCAGATCAGCGAGGTTCACATCTTTGCCTGCAAGACGGCTCAAATTGGCATCGTGCATCACAACAAAGCCGCCGTCTGCGGTTTGCATGACATCCATTTCAACGAGGTCGGAGCCCGCGTTTGCTGCGCCATCCAACCCGCCAATGGTGTTCTCAACACCCACATTCGAAAAGCCACGGTGCGCGAGTACGAGCGTGCTTGGCTGGCGAGACAGCTCAAACATCAGCGGCGCTGTAGTTGCAGCGGTCGCCCCGGCAATGCCAACGAGCACGGCGGCCGTCACCACGGTGTATCGACGAGAGACATTCTTCGCCACCGCGGCTGGTGCATCACTACCGGAGAGCGGAACCAGATCGGGGTGTGCGGCAAGGGTAATCTCTGAAGCCCGCACCGCGACCGTGACCACCATCACCGTGGCCGATGCCATCACCACAATGCCAGCGGTGACAGCGATGCCCAGCATGATGGCCGCCGTCACGGGCGCCGCCTCCGGCCACACCGCATCCATCAGCATCGTTGGTGCGATGCTGACGACCAGGAGGAGAAAGCCAGCAGCCACGCTTGCCAGCGCGATGATCAAGACGGCCAAGAAGATCGGAACCTCGTACGCTTTCGTGAGCCTGAAGCTGAGCTTGCGCGCCCGCCTCCCCGACAGCGCCGTCGCGGCGTACAGCGGCAACGTCAACGAGTACCGCGTGTTGAGGGTTCCCACGATGAGGAGAAAAACAATCCAGCCGATGATGCCAGGCACACTCTTCATGAGTTCACCAGAGATGAACGACGGAACCGTGATGGTGCGGGTAATCACCGAGAGAAAGCCGAATCCGGCGAGCGGAAGGATGACCAGCAAGTACGGCATGAGTCCCAGGGAGCTCGGCCGCACTAAACGAGCAAAGACCCCGGCGAACTCGCGCCAGATCGTACGCAGCCGGAACGCCTCACCGGCGAGGGCGTGCCGCGCGGCGACCACGAGAAGCATGAGCTGGCCGAGCATGAGCAGGTAGCCGAGGATCAAGACGACAACGAACACCGCGATCGCAAATGGGCTGGCAAATACCTGGCCGATGCGCGGCATGTCGATGCCGGAGAGCCCAGCCGCCGAAAGCGCTTCGTGAACGAGCCACCCCATCACCGGCAATGCGATCAGCGCAATCGCAACCTGCGAGAGCACGGCGATGAGGGCAATCGTGGTTCCGCCTGTCCGCACAATGCGAAATGCGCTGCCCAGCAGATCAGCCGTTGTTGCTCGAATGCGGGGTGTGGACGGCGTAGACACTTATGCTCCTTGGAACGCATCTGGAGGATAGATAATCCAGAACAGATGACGCTAACAGACATTCCCCAATATAGGATGCTGTCCAAGTGCAGGTGTAATCGGCACGATCTTTTCTTTACGGTTCGTCTTGCAAGGAGCACCGCGATGACCTCGTCCATTTCCCCCGATACGCCGCGCAGCGACGATGGGTACTTCGGGCCAGACAGTGTGACGTGGAAGGTATTTGCCGACCCGGCGACGAAGCTCGGTGGCATGGCCGCGCTCCTTCTGCAGGCGCTCAACCCCAACATGATGCGCCTTTTCGACCAGGCGACGGCGTCGTACGGCGACGCGGCCGGACGGGACGAGCGCACCGGCCGCTACCTCGACACCATCGCCTTCGGAGACAAGGCCCACGCTGATGCGGCCGCGAAATCGGTACGCCGCATGCACGCACACGCGGTGTGGGACGACCCATACACCGGGCAGACGCTGCGCGCCGAAGAGCCCGCATGGATGGCCTGGACGCACAACACTCTCGTGTATGCGCTGCTCAGGTCAGCTGAGGCATTCGGCCTCAAGCTGACACCGGAGGAAGAAGACCGCTTCGTCGTCGAACAGCATATTTCTGCCGGACTCCTCGGGATGGACCCGACCACGCTACCCGCCACCCGCGCGGAGCTGGACAAACACATCGATGAGCAACGACACTGGCTCTCGCTGTGTCTGCCTGCCGCGCAGGTCACCAGGCAGCTGCGCAAGCCGAGTTTCCGCGGCAACCCGATCACGGTGTGGACCACGATTATCGTCACGGACGGCGTGCTGTCGATCCTGCCGGACTGGGTACTGCTGCTCTATGGCATCGAGGGTCGACCGATGAACCTCCGCGCCGCAGGTAAGACCACGAAGCGGCTGATGGCTATCGCCCGCAAATCCGAGTCATACGAAAACGTGATTACGACGGTGACCACGCGCATCGACAACCACCCGTACCGCAAGGTGCGGCCAAACAAGCGCGGCTGAACTCACCGCCCCACCGTGCGAAAGCCGGCGTTACCCATTGACGAGTCCGGGGTGTTCTGCGACCGCGCAGCGTTGCGGTAGCGGTTGCAGTAGGAGAGGTGGCACAGGTAGCTGCCACCTCTCAATACGCGGGCGGAACCATGGGCCGGGCCCCGCGGATCCGTGACGGCTGCAGACGTGTACGTGCGGGGAGAAAACCAGTCAGCACACCATTCCCACACGTTGCCGACCGTTTGCCACAACCCGTATCCGTTGGGGGCAAACGTCCGCACCGGAGCGGTGGTCAAGTACCCGTCATCGAGCGTATTTGTGCGCGGAAACTCGCCCTGCCAAATGTTGGCGCGCCAACCGCCCTCGTCGACGTCTTCGTCGCCCCACGGGTATTTCCGCTCGGCAAGGCCGCCTCTCGAGGCGTATTCCCACTCAGCCTCGGTCGGGAGGCGTCGCCCCGCCCAGGCGCAATACGCCTGCGCGTCATTCCAACTGACATGCACGACGGGGTGATCGCCAAGGCCAAGAAGTGAGGAGCGCCGCCCACCCGGGTGCCGCCAACTTGCCCCTTGCACGCTCCACCACCACGGGGTTCCGGAACCAGAACCAAGGATTTCTGCCTCCGCAGCCTGCACGGCTAAATGGAACACCGCAGAGTCTCCAAATCTCTCCGCGTCTGTGCGGTACCCGGTTGCCGCCGCGAAACGCGCAAAGTCGTCATTCGTCACCGGCGTCACGTCGATATCAAAAGCGGAGAGGGTCGCGTCGTGGAGCGGAACCTCGCCATCGGCGGGATTACGGTCGCCAGAGGAGTCGCCCATCACGAATGTTCCGGCAGGAATGTGTGCCTGCGCGATGGAATGCACCCCGACTCCCGTGTCCGGGGGTGCATCCGAGACACCCGACGCGCCGCGCGCGGGCAGTCCACAACCGCAGCCGGCACCCTGTTCCTGATGTGAGATCACGCACCCAGCATAGAGACCGAGAAATGCTTGCCATGCCATCACGCGCACCCTAGGCTACGAGAAGTGGGACGAGTGTCCCACTTTGCGCTTGAGCGAACGCCGTTGTTCGCCACCGGGGAGACGATGATGTTTCACGAACCACACGCCAGCACCGACGCCGAGGCCCTAGGCCGTGCTATTCCTCCGCATTTCCTGTTGGGCACAGCCACCGCCTCCGCACAGATCGAAGGCGCGACAGCGGTCGGGCGGCGCACCCCCAGCGTATGGGACCGATTCAGCGCGGAGCCCGGGCGGATTATTGACGGAACCACGACAGCGGTGACAGCAGATCACTTTCACCGGGTGCCGGAAGATGTAAGACTCATGGCGGATCTCGGATCCAACGCCTACCGCTTCTCGCTCGGTTGGACACGTTTGCAGCCGGGCGGCAGGGGAACGCTCGACGCTGACGGTGTCGCGTTCTACGATCGCCTCCTCGATGAGCTGCACGCTGCGAACATTGCGCCGTTCGCCACCATCTTCCACTGGGACCTTCCCGAGGAGTACGAGAACGGATGGTTGAACCGCGACACCGCCGCGCGACTCGGCGATTTTGCGGCACTCCTTGGCGAGCGCTTCGGCGACCGCATCGACAACTGGATCACCATCAACGAGCCCGCCACAGTGACGCTCAACGGCTACGCGCTCGGGCTTCACGCACCAGGCGAGGCCCTCCTCTTCGACGCGCTCCCCACCGTGCACCATCAGCTGCTTGGCCATGGTCTTGCGGTGCAAGCACTACGCGCGGCCGGGGTGCGCGGTCAAATCGGCATCACCAACGTGCATACCCCCGTGGTTCCGGCAAGCGACAGCCCCGAAGACTTTGCGATGGCGACGCTCTTCGACATCGTGCACAACCGTGTCTTCGCCGACCCGGTGCTCCTCGGGCACTACCCGGAGGTTCCGGACTTTCTCGCACCCTTGTTCGGCGCATTCGCCGACATTCCCGCAGAAGACCTCAACATCATCTCCCAACCGCTCGACTTCTACGGGCTCAACTACTACATGCCGACGCGCGTGGCGGCGGGCGCAGGCGGAGGCGAAAGCCCAGACGGAACCAGCGAAGCGATGGCAGATTTGCCTTTCCGCCTCGAGGAATTCGATGAATACGCCACAACCGGCTTCGGCTGGCCGATTGCGCCGGAATACTTCGCGACAACGTTGCGCGAAGTGCAGGAACGCTATGGTGATGTGCTCCCGCAGGTGTACATCACCGAGAACGGTGCCAGCTTTGACGACGTTGTGAACGGCGCTGGCGAGATCGCCGATATCGAGCGAATCAACTACATCGGCGAGCATCTCGCCACGGCGCTCGCGGCAGTCGCGCCTGGCGGAGTCGCGGAAGGAATCGATCTGCGGGGCTTCTTCGTCTGGTCGCTTATCGACAACTGGGAGTGGGCTGCCGGGTTTACTCAGCGCTTTGGCATTGTGCACGTCGACTTCGACAGCGGAACCCGAACGCCCAAAGCCTCCTATCGCTGGCTCCAAGATGTTGCCCGCGCGCGACAGTAGGGGGCGATCATGACTCTGGAATCGGCTGCACCCGCCCCCGAAGTCGCAAGCCGTGAGCCGGTGAGCCGCACGTGGCTCCTGCTGTTCGCGCTCGCCTGGTTTGGATTCTGGCTTCTGGTGATGCTGCCCGGCCAGTTCATGGTCGTGAAGCTCGCCAGCGTCATCGATCCGGCCGAGAAGGTGGCGATCGGCTCCTTCCTCATCACGGAGATGGCGCTCGTGATCGTGGTCGGTGTTCCGCTCATCGGCTGGCTCTGCGACCGCACTCGTACCCGTTTTGGTCGTCGCCGCACGTGGGCGCTTGGTGGTCTGATCGTGGCGACGGCACCATTCGCCTTCGTCGGTCAGCAGACGTCGTGGGCAGGCGCTGCGGTACTGCTCGGTCTCGTCGCCCTGGGCGAAGCAGCCGTGCTCGTGGCGCTGTCTGCGATCATCGCCGATCAGGTGCCAGAAGCTCAACGCGGGCGCGCGTCGGCCGCGATGGGCGTTCCGCAGGTTTTTGCGCTGGCACTTGGCATGATCATCGTCACCGAGTTGGTGACAGATGTCGGAACCAGTTGGCTGGTGATCGCGGTGCTTGCGTTGCTGACACCGCTCCCGTTCTTGCTTGCGTTTCCAGAACCCGCGCCGCAAGACAAGCCAGCCCGTGCGCGCCGCAGCCTGTGGCGCCGCGCCTCCTGGGCCGGTTACGGCGACCTGGGCTGGGCTGGGCTCTCCCGCGTTCTGATCAACGCCGGAAACCTCGTTGGTACGACATATCTGCTCTTCTTCCTCGCCGACGTCCTGTTGCTGCCTGACCCCGACGGATCGCTCATGATCCTGATCCTCTTCTACCTCGGTGGCTGCGCGATTGCCTCGTGGCTCGGGGGAGTGCTGACGGACCGCTTCCGCGCTCGTCGGGTGTTCATCGCACTGTGTGCCGGGCTGCAGGCAGCGGCCGCGTTGCTCCTGGCCTTCGTGCCCACGTGGGACGCCAGTATCGTCGCAGCCGTTCTCCTCGGCGTCGGTTATGGCATGTTCCTGTCGGTGGATCAGGCGCTGCTCACCGACGTCTTGCCTGATTCAGAAACCCGCGCTCGAGATCTTGGCATTGTGAATTCGGCCCAGCACCTTCCGATCGCGCCGCTGGTCGGCTGGGCGGTGCTGACGGTCGCCGGGTACACCGAGCTCTACATCGTGGCCGCTGTCATCATGATTATTGGTGGCCTTGTCGTCTTCCGCGTGCGATCAGTGAGGTGAACGAAGCGTGAAAGCCATCGTCGTGATGTTCGACACCCTGAACCGAAAGTTTCTGCCGCCGTATGGAGCCGAGGGTATTCACGCACCCAACTTCGAACGACTCGCGAGCAGGTCGGTGCAATTCGACAACTGCTATGGCGGTTCCATGCCCTGCATGCCCGCGCGCCGCGAGATGCACACGGCGCGCCACAACTTTCTGCACCGCGGTTGGGGGCCGTTGGAACCATTTGATGACTCGATTCCGCAGATGCTGACTGAGGCGGGCGTGTACACGCACCTGGTGACGGATCATCAGCACTACTGGCTTGATGGCGGGGCGACGTATCATCCACGTTTTCGCACGTTTGAGCTGTTCCGCGGCCAGGAGGGTGACGAATGGAAGGGGCAGGTTGCCGACCCCGATATGACAAACGTCACACCCTACGCAAGCAACCGCGACCTACGCAGGCAAGATGTTATCAACCGTCAATACCTCGCAGACGAAGCAGATCATCCGCAAACGAAGACATTTGATGCGGGGCTGAACTTCATCGAAACGAACCTCGCTGAAGATCACTGGATGGTGCAGATCGAAACGTTCGATCCGCACGAGCCGTTCTTCAGCTACGAGAAATATCACCAGCTGTATTCCGATGTTGCCCCACCCGGCGGACGCGACTTTGATTGGCCCGACTACAAAGAAGTCACCGAGTCGGCAGAAGAGCTTGCGCACCTGCGCGCACGATACTCGGCCCTCCTTTCGATGTGTGATGCGTCGCTCGGTCGAGTGCTCGACATGATGGATGCGCACAGCATGTGGGATGACACGATGCTCATCGTGTGCACTGATCACGGCCTCCTTCTCGGTGAGCACGATTGGCTGGGAAAGAATGTGCCGCCGTTCTACGACGAGACCATTCACATTCCGCTGTTCATTTGGGATCCGCGATCGGGCGTTGCGGGGGAGCGCCGCGATCAGGTCGTGCAAACCGTCGATCTCGGGCCCACCCTGCTTGACCTTTTCGGCCTCCAGACGACGCCCGATATGCAGGGTGAATCGCTGGCTTCGGTGATCGCCGATTCTCGGCCGATCCGGGAGACGGCACTGTTTGGAATCCACGGCGGCCACGCGAACATTACTGACGGTCGATATGTGTACATGCGTGCTGCCGTCACGCCAGATAACCAGCCGCTGGTGGAATACACGCTCATGCCGACCACGATGCGTGGGCGTATGCCTGTCGAGCTTTTGGAAGCAGCGCAACTGGTTCCGCCGCTCAGCTTCACGAAGGGCGCACCCGTACTGAGGGTTCCGGCGCTCGCACCCACCAACCCTGCGGCCTTCGGTACCCTTCTTTTTGACCTGCAGACTGACCCGGAGCAGCGTCATCCGCTTGTGGATGACGCGCTGGAGATGCGCATGGCAGAGCTTCTTGTTGCAGCGATGCGGCAAGCCGACGCGCCAGCCGAGCAATACGTTCGACTCGGGCTTCCGCAGGCGGGCACCGTCACAAACGCGCACCTCGTACTCGGACGTCAGCCAGCGGCGACCGACACGGAGACCCTCGACCCCAACGACTTCGTCGGCTCTGCCGTTGCAACGCGCAGCGTGCGCGAGCTGCTCGATGATCCGACATCGCGGGAAGTGTTGCGCGGTGTTCTCGGTGAGATTGTCGATGGCCCGCTCCCGGCCGAGGCGCTACAGATGACGCTGCTGGATATTGCGACCGTCACGGTCGGCATGGTTCCGCCCGCCGCGATCCACGCCATTGCCGGACTCCTCGATGGGCGGGAGCCAGACACCGCGGCGAGCCATCGCTGACGTCGCGTCGATTCAGGTGAGGCCCGTCATTGTGCGGTGAGTCGCGATGGCCTGCTGGTCGCTGAGCGAAGACACATAGTCCACGATCGCCCGTCCGCGGGACTGGCGGCGCAGGGCTGCGTCGCTCGCGTCGCCGAGGATGGCGTCTGGGCGTTCGTCGCGCATCACGAAGGTGTTGTCGGTAACCTCCTCCACCCACTCCTGCAACCGGCGTGGCGCACGAGGCGCATCGTCTGGGGCAGTCAACCAGGCGTCATAGCCGAGCGTCAGATCGGTGACGATCCGGGCTTGCCCACGCTGCGGCAGCGCGAGTTCTGGTCGTTCCAACACAAAGTGGGCGTGCACGAACTTCAACACAATGACCTCGTGCCAGGCCCGCTGGTTTAGACGCACGTGACCGCTACGCACATGGGGGTCGCGCTCAACGACAACCGAGGTGCGAAGGTGCTCGATCCAGCGGCGGGTGAATCCCGAGACAGCCCGTTCACTGTCGATGCCGCCGTCATATGCCGCCGCAAGCAATGAGCCATTGATGCTCTCGCTCACCCGCTGCACGGCCTCCGCAAACGCGTCGCGGTCGGCGATCCATGCGTCCTTCATCGACGCGCGTCGCCACAGCAGCTCAAGCGCAGTGCCAGGCGCCCGCCGCGTCGCGGCAAGTTCGGCGGCGTCCATTGTGGCGAATGCGCTGGCAGCCGACAGCCAAGCCAGAAACTCGGCCGCAACTTCGGCCTTTTGCAACACTCCACCGCGCGCGAATTCATCGAGATCATGCACCGCGTACGCGATGTCATCGGCGAGATCCATCACGGCACATTCGACCGTCTGTTGGCCGCGAGCGATTGTCGGGAATGCACGTAACGCCTGCTCCATTTGTGGCGCGTCGAGCGCATACGCTGAGAACTTTCCTGCACCGGCGATGGGGTCTGCCCCCACGCCACGACGGCGGTCAGAAACGGCGAGTTCGGCGGTGGTCACACCGATCCATTCGCCACGCGTCCACGGATATTTGAGTGTGGCAGCTCGCGTGCTCGCGGTTAGGTTGAGGCCAGGAAAATTACGCCCCAGCGTGTCGAGCTGCACCAGGATACGGAATGATTGGGCGTTGCCTTCGAACCCCTCCAGCAGTCCCAGTCGATCCCGCGCGATCCGATCAAGCACCCGCTCACCGAGATGGCCAAACGGCGGGTGACCGAGATCATGCGCGTGGGCGGCGCCCTGCGCGACAATCGTGTCGCACCCGCCGAGCGCCTCAATCGTGGCACCGGTGGCATCGTCGTCTGTGCGTTCGCCACGCACATATGCGCGGTGACGCGCGGCTGCCCCCGCAAGGTTGGCGGCAATCACCCTGGCGACAGCACTCACCTTGAGCGAGTGGGTGAGGCGGTTGTGTGCCATCGGGCCGACGCCAGAGAGCGGAACCACCTGCGTGACGTCAGAGAGCCTGCCGAAGTAGGGCGAAAAGCGGATTCGCTCAAGGTCAATGCGATACTGCTCCGTCGCAAGCGAGCCTGCGGCCGCTGCCGGATTGGGGCCCGTGACATCGTCGGCAGATAGCGCCGAGTGCTGGGACGACTCGGCCTCGGCATAGCGGCGAGATGTACGCGACGGGGTGGCGGGTTCCGCAAGAGTCATGATGTCATTCAACCAGGCGCGGTGATCGGCGCCGCGGCAACACGAGAACACCTGCCAGGGTCACAATCGCCGCGCTTCACGATGTTCCTTTCAGAGATTCTCGACCCTGATATGAGTTCATCACACGGGTCCAAGCACATCATCGCGAAGGTCAGTGAATGTGCCATCACCCACTCGGATGATGTCACTGACGGGGTATCGAAATGCATAGGCTGGGATCATGGATGCATCGTCGACGGGAGTACGCCGCTTCTTTCAACAGATCTCGACCGAGGAAGGGGTCTACGGACTCATTCTGGTCTCCGGTCTGGTGGCTGCGGCCGGTGGGGTGCATGCGCCATCCTTCAAGATCCTCATCTTCGTTTCGGTCACGGTGATCGTGTTCTGGCTCGCGCACGTCTATTCCGGCGTTGTCGCCCGCCACGGGCGCCGCGACGACGATGGTCAGCCAGCCCACCTCGGTGCTGTCATCCGTCACGCCATCGGCAAGGCGCGCGGCATGTTGCTCGCCGTCGTGGTTCCGGGAATCGCACTGCTCCTCGGCGTCTTTGGCGTATTCGATGACACGACCGCCACGTGGGTTGCGCTGTGGTCATGCGTCGGAGTGCTGGCCCTACTGGGATTCGTCGCCTATAGCCGGCTCGGTGTGAGCTGGCTCTGGCGCATCGTCGGCGCATTCGCGACCGCGTCATTCGGGCTCATCATCATCATTGCCAAGACGATCGTGACGCATTAGCGCCCTTTCCACGTCTGCCCATCGCTGGGTAGTGGGACGATCGCCCCAGTTGAGCTAGTGTTTAGCCACTGCACGGCGACGATGTCGAGGGGGAGCGCATGGCGCACACACCGGTTGACGAGCGTCGTCGTGCGTTGCTGGCAGCCGCGATGCGCGTGGTTGCTTCGCGGGGGCTCGCGGCGGCATCGACTCGTGCGATCGTCGCGGAGGCGGGGATGTCGCTGGCGAGTTTTCATTACGCGTTCGCGTCCCGCGATGACCTGCTTGAGGTGTTGATCAGTGAGGTGATCGCTCTCGAAGAACGCGCCATCGCACCCAAGGACGTGGCGGGTAAGACACTCACCGAGCTGCTCCACGATGGGCTGCTCGGATACCTTCACCATCTGCAGTCTGACCCCGCGCACGAGCAAGCCATGCTCGAACTCACGCAATACGCGATTCGGGATAAGAGCGATCTCGCACGAGACCAGTACACCGCCTATACCGGCATGGTGATGAACGCACTCGATATCGGCGCGCAGGCAACCGGAACGCACTGGCTGGTTCCGCTGCCGACCGTTGCGCGTCTGCTCATCACACTGACCGATGGCCTCACGATGACGTGGCTTGTCGACCGCGATGATGCCCTCGCCGAACAGGTTGTGGCAGCCGCCGCGCACGCCGTATCTGCGCTCGCGGCAGACAACACCTCCGCGAGTTAGCGGGGCACAAACCACCCATCGAGAAGGCAGGTGCGTGGATCTCGGCGAATTCTGGATGGCGGGTACGACCTCGAGACCGCTAGGCTCGCCTCAGCTGCCCGCCCCCGCGAAACGAGTGTGACGTGACGTCCGATCCGACCTCCGCCCAACCGCGCGCGGGAGTATTTACCTGGCTACGAACGACCTATCGACGGCTCCCGACACCACCACGCTGGCTCGGGGCCGTGCTGGGTGTGGTCTGCGTTCTTGCGGGCCTCTACGTGATGTTTCGCCCGTTCCTGTCGTGGGGCGTGCTCATCGTTGTGCTCGTCGGTGCCTTACTCCTCGCGGCTGTCGCCGAGGTGGTGTCTGCGGGCCCGCTGTGGGCGCGCGTTGTGCGCGGCGTTGCCTGGTTCGTGGTCGCCGCCCTCGTCCTCTTTTGGCCGGGGCTGACGATCACCATGCTGGTCGCGCTGGTGGCCGCCTCGCTCGCGATCACCGGTGTCAGTAGAATCGTGCAGGCCGTGCGGGGGAGTCGCCCAGAACGCTTCGCCAGCGTCGTCTCCGGTATCGCCGCGATCCTGCTCGCGATCACGGCTCTGGCCTGGCCGGATGCCACGGTTTTCGTTGTCGCTGCCATCTTCGGTGTGCAGCTGGTGCTTTTTGGTGCTTCGCTACTCATGCGTGCCTGGCGAGGCCGAATTCGCAACACCCCAGGCTCCGGCGGTGCCGCCGTCGCGCGCAGTCGGGGTGCACGTTTGCGCGGTTCAATCGCCGCAACCCTCGCCTTCACCGGCTCGGTAGCGCTGCTTGTGGGTAGCCTCGCGCTGAGCGGCACGCCCCAACCCGGCCCCTTCTACGATGCGCCCGCACATCTGCCAGCGGAGCCCGGAATTTTGCTCGCATCGGAACCATTTGAGCGCGACGTGCCCGATGGTTCCGAAGGCTGGAAGATTTTGTACACCACGACAAATGGGGATGACGAGGTGATCGTTGCCTCCGGTCTTGTTGTGAGCCCGAAGGGTGCCAAGGCGAGCCCGGTCATCGCGTGGGCACACGGCACGACCGGCTTCGCGGTCGGCTGCGCGCCTTCGTTGCTGCCGCACCCGTTTGTTGCCGGTGGCATGCCTGCCACTGACGCTGTGCTTTCGGCGGGATGGAGTATCGTCGCGACGGATTATCCGGGTCTCGGTACCAGCGGAGTGCAACCGTATCTGATCGGTGAAGGCGAAGGACGAGCAGTGCTTGATGCGGTGCGTGCTGCCAGCCAGCTTGAGCACACATCGCTCGCCGGCGATACCGTCGTGTGGGGACACTCGCAGGGCGGGCACGCCAGCTTGTGGGCGGGTGGTCTCGCCTCGACATACGCCCCGGAACTGTCCATCGTGGGAGTGGCCGCAATGGCGCCTGCCAGCGACCTGCCCGTGTTGTTGACCGGCATCGCTGACGCGCCCATTGGTTCCGTTTTTGGGTCTTTCGCTCTGGCCGCGTACGCCGGGACGTACGACAACGTCGAATCGCAGGACTACGTGCGTCCTGGTGCGCAACTGATGATGCAGGAAATGCACGCACGGTGTTTGACCGACCCGGCGACGTTGGTGTCGTTAGCAACTGCGTTGAGCGCTGACGGAACCGTCTGGGCGCAGTCGCCTGGCAAGGGTGCGTTGGGTGCGCAGGCTACCGCCAACGTGCCGCGCATGCGGATCCTTGCGCCGGTACTGCTGGCGCAAGGACTGACCGACACCCTGGTGTTACCGACGATGCAGGAAGGCTACGTTGCCGATCAGTGTGATGCCGGGCAGGTGATTGATTACCGCGAGTACCCGGGCGCTGACCATATGGGGCTCGTTGCCGACACACAGTTGATGAGCGACCTGATGACGTGGACAGGTGATCGATTCGCCGGTGTGCCTGTGGTGGCTCAGTGCCCTGCGTCGTGAGCGGGTGTGGCCCGCTGACCTGAGGTGTTTGTCGCGGTGGTTACGCTCGGGCCGGCGGTGCGAGTCGTGTCGGCGCGGCCCGCCGTGTCCGCGCGGCGGGTAAGCATCACACGGCACTGATGCGCGGTGACGAAGGGCTGAAGTTTGCGGAGCGCAAGCGGTCCTTCGCTCTGGCGGAGCACGTCCTGTACGAGACGGGCGTGCACGCCGCACACCAGTGCGCGATCCTCGTCAATCATGTCGTGGTATCGGCACGGCGCGAGTTCAAACGTCAATGATGCTTCGTCGATGTGTGGTTCGAGGCCGGCGTCGTCGAGGTGCTCGTAGAGGACGTCAAGTTGGCGCTGCGCAGGCTCATCGAGCGGGGAGGCTTCTGCCGGGGTGATCGCCCGCAGCAGGCGTCCGCGTTCGTGTGCGCCTTCGATGCGTGCATGCGCCACCGGGTGGGCGGCGGCGTCGCGGACGGGGTGGTAGGTCACTGGTGGGCGACCTGCCGTGCCCACCTGAACGGTGTCGACGCGAATCAGACCCTCATCTTCGAGCACGCGCAAGTGATCGCGCACCGTATTGAGCGGGATGCCGGTTTCGGAGGCCAACTCACCAGCACGTCGTCCGGGGACTTGATGCACAGCGCGAAGCAGAATCAATCGACGCGGCTGGGTGAGCCCGCGAAAATCATGGGCACGACGAGGCATGTCTCCAAGGTAGGTCGTGAATGTGCACGATCGCTGGGCGGGCGACCGGATAAAAACGGTGAAAAAAATCATCGCCGCGACGCATCCGGGCGACAGTGGAACTGCTGCTGAAACCGCAACGAGAAAAGGACAGCCATGAAGCTCTCACCCGCGTCGGAAGCCATCGTCGCCGCGACCGCTGGCGTCGTCGCAGAACACGCTGAAGCCATCACCCGTGTGTTCTACCCGGCGATGTTCGAAGCGCACCCGGAACTGCTGAACGTGTTCAACCGCGCCAACCAGGCCATTGGCGAGCAGCCGAAGGCTCTGGCCGCGTCTGTCGTTGCATTTGCCGTCCAGCTCATCACACCGGATGCCCCGGATTTCTCGCCCGTCATGCGGCGCATCGCGCACAAGCACGTCTCGCTTGGCATTCCGGCGCGTTCGTACACGATCGTCGGACGCCACCTCCTTGACGCCGTCGGCACCGTGCTCGGCGATGCGGTCACACCGGAAGTGCGCGCCGCATGGGACGAGGTGTACTGGCTTTTTGCCACGGCTCTCATTGCCGAGGAAGCAAAACTGTACGCACTCGGCGGCACCAACCCGGATGACCCGTGGCGCGAATACCGTGTCGTTGAGCGTTCTGAAGAATCTGGCGATGCATTCTCGCTCGTTCTCGCGCCGCTTAGTGGTGAGACACCTGCGCACACCACTGGCCAGTACGTGGCTATCGCCGTTGACCTTCCGGATGGAACGCGCCAGCCCCGCCAGTACACGATCTCGTCTGGACCCCGCGGAGACGCCCTGCGCGTCACGATCAAGCGTGTGCACGGTGTGAACGGCACTCCGGATGGCCAGGTGTCGACGTGGTTGTACGAGAACGCGAAGCCCGGAACCGTTCTGCAACTGTCGCAACCTGCCGGTGACGTCGTGCTCGACAACTCGGACGAGCCGCTTGTTCTGGTGTCGGCGGGCATCGGCATCACGCCGGTCGCCGCGATCTTGGAAGACCTGTCGCGCCGTCAGCCCGACCGCACCGTGCGTCTGTTCCACGCCGACCGCGACCACGACTCGCACGCACTGTACTCATCGTTGCGGAGCCAGATCGTGTCAATGGGTGACGCCAAGGCGCAGAACTGGTACGAGGCGGGTGCCGATGTTGCGCCGACGATCCACCCGGCAAAGCCCGGCTACATGAACCTCGACGATGTTGACCTGCCGGTGAACCCACGCGTATTCATGTGTGGTCCGCTCGCCTTCATGCAGGCAGCGCGCACCACCCTGATCAGCCGCGGGGTGGCGAGCGACCGCATCCACTACGAGGTTTTCGGACCCGACCTGTGGGCGCAGCAGCCTGATATCGCTGCCGCGTAAGGAGTTCACCGCCATGGGGGCCCGGATGCGTTTCCGCACCCGGGCCCCCATGCGTTTCCGGAACCATGGCAGAAGCCGGCGACGACGTGGGCGTGTGTCTGTTGTCGTTGGCAGGGAATCAGCGGAAGTCTCGTGAGTTGTGCTGTAGCCCCACCCGGAGGTCTTCGAAGGCATCCGCGATGAGGTTCGTGACGCCCTCAGGGGAACGCTCCAAAATGCCGCGCGCAATGAGCGCGGGGGAGTCGCGCACGATGGCACGATACTTTTGCCATACGCCGACGGAACAGATCACGTTGGTGAGTCCGGCTTCGTCTTCGAGGTTGATGAAGGTGATGCCTGAGGCCGTTGCCGGGCGCTGTCGGTGTGTCACGAGCCCCGCAACGTACACGCGGCGCTCATTCTCATGGTTCCGCAATTCTCGTGAGGTGAGAACCCCGCGTGCATCAAGCTGTGCGCGGAAATGTGTCATCGGATGGTCGGTGGTGGATACTCCGGTTGCCCAGAGATCGGATGCAAGCGTCTCGTAGCTCGTGGGATCGGTGAACAGCGGCGGCTGCACAGCCATGACGGTACCGGGGAGAAACTCGGGGCGGTCAAGCGCCGCGTTGCCTGCAAGCCAGAGCGCTTCGCGCCGCGAAATACCGAGGCAATCGAAGGCACCGGCTGTGGCTAGTGCTTCGACTTGCGTCGAGGTGACGCCGGTGCGGCGCACCAGATCGTGAAGGTCGCGGAACATGCCGTTCTGGCGCCGCTCACTCACGATGCGTTGCGCGGTTGTCTCACCGACACCTGTCACACCGGCGAGACCGAGCCTGACCGCAAAAGCGCCATCGCGACGATGCCGTGCGGTATCTTCTGGCTCGTTGATGTCGAAGACGCCGACGGGCGATTGTTCTCGATGCGTGCACTGCTCGAGTCCGGTGGGCGAGGTGTCATCGCCCAGCGCTTCCATGCCGTCGGTGGCTTCGGAGAGCGCGAGATCAGGACGTAAGACCTGCACGCCATGACGGCGGGCGTCAGCAACTAGAGTCGCTGGCGAGTAGAACCCCATCGGCTGGGAGCGGAGGAGTCCGGCGAGAAACGCGGCTGGATAGTGCAACTTGAGCCAGGAACTGGCGTACACCAAAAGCCCGAACGAGAGCGAGTGGGATTCGGCGAACCCGAAGTTCGCGAACGCTTGAATCTTTGTGTAGATCGCGTCGGCTTCTTCGCCGCTCAGCCCGTTGCTCGCCATACCGGCATACAGCTTCTCTTTCAATGAATCGATACGCTCAAGCCCCCGCTTGGAACCCATCGCACGACGAAGGAGATCGGCGTCTTCACCAGAACAGTTACCGATGGCCATAGCCATCTGCATGAGCTGCTCTTGGAAGACCGGTATGCCCATGGTGCGCTCCAGCACGGGCTTGAGCTTGGGGTGCGGGTACGTGACCTTCTCCTGGCCCAGCTTGCGCCGCACGAACGGGTGTACCGCACCACCTTGAATGGGGCCGGGACGAATCAGGGCGATCTGAATGACGAGTTCGTAGAACCGGCGTGGCTGGAGACGGGGGAGGAGACCCATTTGTGCGCGGGACTCAACCTGGAAGACGCCGATAGAGTCGGCGCGGCACAGCATGTCGTACACGCCCTTTTCTTCTTTGGGGATGGTGTCGAGCGCCCAGCGCTCACCCGTGGTCTCAGCGATGAGGTCGAAGCAGTGTTGGAGGGCGGCCAGCATGCCAAGGCCGAGCAGATCAAACTTCACGAGCCCCATCCAAGCGGCGTCGTCTTTGTCCCACTGAATGACGGTGCGGTTCTCTTTTGTGGCGTGTTCGACAGGTACGACCTCACCGACCGGGCGATCCGTGAGCACCATGCCACCCGAGTGAATACCCAGGTGTCGCGGTGCTTTGAGAAGTTCAGTGGCGTACTCGATGACCTGGTCGGGAATATCGTGAGCGGTTTGGGTTGACAGCTCGGCACCCCAACGCTCGACCTGCTTCGACCAGGCGTCCTGTTGACCTGTGGAGTACCCCAGCGCCTTAGCCATATCGCGCACCGCATTCTTGGGGCGGTACTGAATGACGTTGGCGACCTGTGCAGCGCGCTCACGCCCGTACCGGCCGTACACCCACTGAATAATTTCTTCGCGACGATCGGAGTCAAAGTCGACGTCGATATCCGGCTCTTCATGACGAAGAGTCGATAAGAAGCGCTCAAACGGCAGGCCGTACGCGATCGCATCCACGGCGGTGATATGGAGGAGATAACACACCGCGCTGTTTGCCGCAGAACCGCGGCCCTGACAGAGGATGCCACGCCGCCGTGCTTCTTGCACGATGTCGTGGACGATGAGGAAATAGCCAGGAAAATCTTTACGCTCGATCACATCGAGCTCTCTATTGATGCGATCTCGATCTTCTGGCGTCAGGTTGGGGTATTTGTCTGGCACCGCCTCCCACACCAGGTGGCGAAGCCAACTCATCGGCGTGTGGCCGTCAGGAACCTCCTGTTTGGGGAGTGCAGGACGCGCTCGGCGGAGGGGAAAAGCCACTTCGTCGGCCAGCGTCACCGTGTTTGCTACCGCCCCTGGGTAGCGCCGGAACCGTGCCGTCATCTCCGCGCCTGAGCGCAGGAACGCGCCGCCGCTTGCGGGGAGCCACCCGTCGAGCTCTTCCATGCTGCGGTTTGCGCGTACCGCAGCGACCGCAGCGTGCAACCGGGCTTGCGGGGGCGTGGCGTAGTGCACGTTGTTTGTGGCAAGGGTTGGGAGGCGATGTTTGACTGCGAGCGCGGCAAGGGCATCGTTGCGCGCGGTGTCACGCGGATCTCCCTGATCGGTGAGTTCGACGTACACATTGTCGTGGCCGAAGAGCGCGGTGAGGCGATCAAGTTCTTGTGAAGCGGCGCTTTCGCTGATGTCCAGCGCTTGGCGCACCGAGCTCTTTCTACAGCCGGTAAGAACGGCCCACTCCTGGCCAGAAGCCGCGGCAAGTTCTTCCCAGACATACACAGGGCGTCCTTTTTGCCCGCCCTGCAGCTGGCCACGGGTGAGAGCGCCTGCAAGCCGGTGATAGCCTTGCTCACCCCGCGCGAGCACCAACAAATGCGTGCCAACCGGATCAGCCTCACCGTTTTGTCTGCTCGGCAATTGCAACGACAGTTCGCTACCAAACACAGTCTTGAGGTCAGTTTGCTCGGCAGCCTCCGCGAACCGCACGATGCCGTAGAAGCCGTCATGATCGGTTATCGCCATCGCGTGGAGCCCAAGACGATCTGCCTCTTCGACGAGTTCTTCCGGGCTAGAAGCGCCATCGAGAAAGGAGAACGAAGAGTGTGCGTGTAGCTCTGCATACGGAACCGCATCGTCAGGCCGTTGCCTTGGCGGGGCAACGTATTCACCGCGCTTGTGCGACCAAGCGGGGGAATCGCCGCCGTCCGCACCGGTGGGCGTCGTCTTGGCGCGCCGGGTTTCGGTGAGCGTGCGCTCGAGTTCGGACCATGAGATGGGGGGATTCGAAAAACCCATCAGTCATACCTCCCTTCGGCGCGCCACCGGGCGTCGTCGTACAGCACCACCCATGCACGAGAGTGCTCATCCACGACCTGAAAGCGATATCGCGGCTGTTGCTCCAGCCAGAAACGCTCCGCGAGTGGCCACGGACCCGCCCAGGAAGAAAGCCGGAGGCGCTGGCGCCCGACGACGAAATACTCTGGGGTTCCGGTGGTGTCGCCCCGGTCGGTGACATGCACACGTTCTCCGGTCGCGGTCAACACATCGATTTGGTCATCCGGTGCCAGTGTTGTCGGTAGTGGAGGCTCGAGGTGGCCGGGCCACGGGCGGTCGCGCGCGGCAGTTGTCACAACACGGTCGCCCCACGGAACCATGTGCTGGCGGTCATCGAGAAGTCGTCCGCCAGTGATCTCAGCGGTCACCACGCCCCGATGCCCGAGAATTGCCTGCACGCGGGAGAGCGCATGGTGAACACGCTGGTCTGGCCCTCGCCCGACGAGCGCGGGCTGATGGTGCACGGCACTATCCACCGCCTCCGGAATCAGCCTCACCTTCGCGATCGGGTTCTGCACCTGATCTGATTTTTCCCATGCCGCCTGGAGTTGCCAACGCACGCGGTCAACGAGGGCTGCGGCATCAAAACATGTTGGATGAAGCCATACGCGGTCAGACATGATGTCGCGATCATCGGTGAACTCAACACGAATCTCTGTGCACACCAACGCCGCAGCGGCGACCGCAGCGATAACCTCATCGGCCGTTTGGCGTACGGCAAACGCGACCTGCTCCGCAATCTCCAGCGGCGGCTCAAAAGCGATTTCACGAGCAAGCTCTGGTGGCGGCACGCGCGGCGTCATCTCTCGCGAATCGCGCCCGCCTGCCAACGCCTGCAACAGCGCCCCGCGCGCCGAGAGGCGGTCTCTCACGAGCGCTTCATCAAGTGCGGCAAACTGTCCGAGCGTATGCACGCCGAGGCGCGAGAGCAGACTGGCGATATCGGAGTCGTCGAGAATTGCGATCGGAAGGGGGGCGAGAAAAGTCGCAGCCTCGCCGACAGCGACGATGCGAATGCGCTGTTCTGCGGCATCAACGAGAGCAGTGCGTGCTGCTTGCTCGGCCGTAAACGGGCCATCAGCGATACCTGCATGAACGGTATCTACGCCGTGTTCTCGCGCCGCTTCAATGAGTACACGTGCGGCTTCTCGTTCGCCTCCGTAGTACCGGGAAGGGCCACGGGAACGCAGCATGCATAACCCAGGACGCACAATGTGAACGCCAGGAGCCTGCGCCTCAACGCGGGAGACGACGGGGCTAAACGCGCGCGCATCACGATCAGGGTCATGCGGCATGAGACGGAGGTCAGCACACGTCGCCTGTGCGTCGCGGCGTCGTTGCCCGCGTCGCACGCCGGCAGCGCGGGCCGCTGCGGAACACGCCACGATGGTATTGCCGTGGGTGACGGCAACGGGGGCGTCGGGGATCCAGCCGGTTGGCGTCGTGAGCGCACGCGCTGTTACCGGCCAATCGGGAAACCACAGGGCGATCGTGCGCTGTGGTGGAGGTGTGGTTGTCGTTGTCATGCGAGAGCCGTGAGATGTGCGCGACGATCGGTGGGAGCCGTGTCGACCGGCGCCAGAACGGGGGCAGCCGGGGGAGTGAACGGAACCACGGCGCCGGTGGGGCCAGGAAGTAATACTCGGGTGCGGCGGGTCGCGGGAAACCGCCGTCCGCGGGCTGAGATGGTTACGGCGCGTGACTGTAACGCCCCGTATCCGTTGCCAATGCCACGCCAATTGCTCTCCGAGATCGACAGCGTCGCCTCCGTGCCAGGCCACTCACCGAGCACTAAGAGAACCCCGCCGCGTTCGCGCAATCGGGCGCTGAGACGAGCCACATCAGCATCGCGAGGCCGATGTGGCGGACGGATCGCGATCACCGGAATGACCTCAGCGAGAGCGGCCACCACCGCCAACCAGCGATCGCCTGGGCGCGGAACCATAACAAAACGCTCCAACGCGATGCCGAAACCTTCGGCAGCTTCGGCGGAAAGTGAATCAAAACCCACCGCCGCACACCATGACCCCCCTGTTGAGGGCTCTGCCATGAGAGACAACATCACGCTGATTGATGAATCGATCGAATATGTTGCGCCTGGTTTTAAGCCGCCATCGAAGAACAATGGAACCAGGGGAGCAGAGACCGGAATGACTGCGGTGTCTGCGCGGCGGCGTTCAGCACGCTCAATCTGCTCACGCAGACCTTGCAGCGACGCGGGAGCAGAACTCGCGCGGAGGGGAACAGCCATAATCTCATCCTAGAAAGTATGTTCGATATTATCAACCTTTCCAACGACGCTACATCGAAGATCAGACATTGGCGATAATCGGCTTTCACGAGGCCGTGACGTTAGGGTTCAGCTATGCGAATCGAGTTTGAATCCCCGCTGTGGTTGTGGGAGGCCAAGGCGGAAGCCTGGACCTTTGTCACGGTGCCAACGGAACTCTCCGACATGATTCGTGAGATCCCACGCGCACCCCGCGGGTTTGGTTCCGTTCGCGTGCGTGCACACCTTGGTGATCAGGAGTGGAGCACCTCGATATTCCCGAGCAAGCAAGAGCGGGGCTACATCCTGCCCATTAAGCGCGCGATCCGAGAGACGGCAGGCATCGCGGTGGGGGATGTCTGTTCAATTCATTTGGATGTTATTGACGGCTAATCAGATCACTTTGTAGGTAATCGCTAGCGAAGGCGTGATGGATGCGAGATGGGGTCGATCTCGTGCACAAAATCCGGGAAATATTCTCGAATGGACTTGCATCTTTATGAGAACTGTCTCATGATTAAGAAGTCCCTGGCGCGGATATCCGCACTGCGAGAAGTCGAACACCCCTTAGTTCGTTTCGCGGAGTCCGCAATACCAGACCAAGACAGTTTCTGAAGACTGTCAGGATTCGGTCCGGCCCATTCGTCCCCACGAGGCCGGGCCGAATCCTTTTTTGTCCACAGGTGGCTGCGAGTCACCCCACGGGCATGCCGCACTCAGTACGCTCCCACCTGGGAGGGTCAATGCGGTCAACGCACCAAAAAACACGCGAAGCACTTCACGCCCATACCGTCGCCATGGTGGGGCTGACTGTCGTCGGGGTCGCCCTCACGCTCATCTTCTGGCTTGGTGGTGGTTTTGAAGGCGCCAACCCCGCAGGCGGGTGGGTGAGTAATGCCGTAATTACTGTGACGCTGAGTGGGCTCGCGCTTTCCTGTGCTTGCCTGGTCATTACTGACTTCACGCACCACCTCCTGCCGCACGTTCTCCTTGTGCCCACGGCTGTCGGAGTGCTCCTTGGCATGTTCGTCGCTTGGCTTGCTGGGGCTGATGCTGGCGCCGCACTGCGCGGGCTGGCACTCGGCGTCGCCGCCGGTATCGTTCTCTTCGCCGTCGCTTTGCTTCCCGGCACCGGGTTGGGTGGCGGTGACGTCAAGCTGGCAGCCCTGTTGGCGACCGTTCTCGGCTGGCTGCACCCGCCTGCCCTCCTCATCGCACTGGTGTGTGCGCTGCTGTCGGCGACGATATTCGCCGTGTTCTTGATCGGCGCGCGAAAGGCGACTCTTGCCTCCGCAATACCGCTCGGCCCCTTCTTAATTCTTGGGGCGTGGGGTGCGCTGGCCGTCAGTCTCTTCTTCTGAAAGATGGCGACAGCGGAACCAGGAGGAATTCATGAGGAAAATGAGAAGAATGAGAGCCTGAAATTTGTGCACGTCTGGCGCACTCGCGTGTGGCGTAGCTCGTTGCGGTACCCCTGGTCTACAGTGTGGTCATGGCTATTGCACGACTCACGGGCGGTCCGCTCGACGGTCAGTTCATCCCGATGAAAGATGCTGACGAAACGCAACTCATCCTGCCGTATTCCGAGGGGCAGCTGATCTACCGCCGCGTCGGTGCCGCAGAGAACACCGGCGACAGCGACGGCGCAACACAGATCGCTTTTGCCTACGACGAGTCCACGGAACCCCTTGACCCCGCCGACGACTGAACCAGAACGCTCAATCGAGATCGAGCACACCTACGACGTCGACGCCGACACGGCCGTACCCGATTGGGCAACGCTAGCTGGTATTGCCTCGGTGGAAGGGCCGGAACACCGCAGCCTCGACGCCCACTACGTCGACACTGCTGAGGCGGGGCTCGGACGCCGTGGCGTCGCGATTCGTCGACGGACGGGTGGCCCTGATGCCGGCTGGCATTTAAAGGGGCCGCTGATCGATGAAGCTCGCGTCGAATTGCACTGGCCGCTGGGCGACGATCACGACATTCCCGAAGCCATTCGCGAAACCGCAGCCACGTGGGCGCCAGGACTCCTGGTTCCGCTTGCGCGAATCCGTAGCGAACGAGACGCCTACATCCTCCGCGACGCGCAGGGGGGAGTGGTCGCTGAGTTTGTCGATGACCGCGTTATTGCTGTCGATCTCCGCGAAGGCACAGAGCGTACGTGGCGCGAATGGGAGTTTGAGCTTGGCTCCGCAGCCCCCACCGACCGCACGCTTCGCACCGCGTTGTTTGCGGCGGCCCGTGACATTGCTTACGCGCAGGGCGCACGCGCCGCGTCGTCGGCGTCGAAGCTGGCCCGCGCCCTCGGTCAGTAAGCCTGATAGACAAAAGAGGCGGCTCCCCGAAGGGAACCGCCTCTTTTAGCGTGTCGGATCAGAAGTTGATCATGTGGCCTGCGAGACCGTGGAAGGTCTCCTGCAGGGCCTCAGACAGCGTCGGGTGCGTGTGTACGTTACGTGCCATCTCAACGGCCGTGAGGTCCCATTTCTGAGCCAGCGTCAGTTCAGGCAGGAGTTCCGAAACGTCAGGGCCGATCATGTGGGCACCGAGAAGTTCGAGGTGCTCAGCGTCAGCGATGACCTTGACGAAACCGACGGGCTCGCCGAGGCCGTGTGCCTTGCCGTTTGCCATGAACGGGAAGACCGAAACCTTGATCTCGTGGCCCTCGTCCTTTGCCTGCTGCTCGGTGAGGCCGAACGATGCGACCTGCGGCTGGCAGAACGTGGCTCGCGGCATCATGCGGTAGTCGCCAAGCGTCTGCGTCTCGGCGTTGCCGATCGTCTCAGCGGCAACGACGCCCTGCGCTTCAGCGACGTGCGCCAGCTGGAGTTTGGCGGTGACGTCACCGATTGCGAAGATGTGCGAAACGTTCGTGCGCATGTAGTCGTCAATGGCAATAGCGCCGCGCTCGGTGAGCTCGACACCGGTGTTCTCCAGGCCGTAGCCGGTGACGTTCGGTGCGAAACCAACCGACATCAAAACCTTGTCGGTCTCGATGGTCGCGGTGTTGCCGTCCTTGCCCGTGTAGGTCACGGTGACCGACGAACCGCCGTCTACGACCGACTCAACCTTGGTCGAGGTAAGAATGTCGATGCCGTAGTTGCGGTACTGCTTCTGAATTTCCTTCGAGACGTCGGGGTCTTCGTTGGGAAGAGCGCGGTCGAGGAACTCAATGATGGTGACCTTGACGCCGTAGTTGGAGAGCACGTAGGCGAACTCCATCCCAATGGCACCAGCGCCGACGATGACGATCGAGCCGGGCAGGTCGCGCGTCAGGATCTGCTTTTCGTACGTGACGACGTTTTCGCTGAGTTCAACGCCAGGCAGCAGGCGCACGGTCGAACCGGTCGCGATGATGACGTTGTCAAACGTGACGGTCTCGGTCGAGCCGTTGTTCAGGGTGACCTGGATCGACTTCGCGTCGATGAAGGAACCGCGGCCGTCGTATTCGGTGACCTTGTTCTTCTTCATCAGGTAGTGGATGCCCTTGACGCGGCCGTCGGCAACGTCGCGGCTGCGGTCGAAAGCCACACCAAAGTCCATGGAGATGTTCTCTCCAGTGATACCGAAGAAATCAGCCTTGTGCGCAAGCGTGTGCGCAAGTTCGGCGTTCTTCAGCAGTGACTTCGAGGGAATGCATCCCACGTTGAGGCAGACGCCGCCCCAGTACTTCTCTTCAATGATGGCCGTTTTCAGACCAAGCTGTGCGCTTCGCACGGCCGCGACGTAACCGCCGGGGCCGGCACCGAGGATGACGACGTCGAAATGTGGCATGCCATAAGCCTACAAGGCCGCGCGCACGTCGGAGACCGAAGATCATGGTGTTGCCTCTGCGCTGCACTCTGACCAGTTGCACGGACGGTCGTCAGAGAGGCGGAACCCGCAATAGGGGTGCGAATAGCGGCAGAAATCCGTATGATCGCACCCCAGATACTGGGATGGAAAAGATTCGGCTCTCGACCCCGGAAGCAATTCAGATAGGGTTGAAGGAAGGAGGCCAGCGTGTCAGAAGTACAAGGACAAAACCCGTTCCGCGACGGTCACGAACCGCGCGAAGCGGCGACGGACACCACGCAGACATTCGGACACGACTCCGACCTGTCGTTTATTCCGTTTGGTGTTGAACTATCAGATGTTGAGCTCGAAGCTATCGGGGCGCTGCCTCATGGCGCGGCGCTGCTGATCGTTCGCTCCGGCCCAACCGCCGGTGCGCGTTACCTCGTTGACACCGATGTGACGACGATTGGTCGCCACCCGGACGCGGATATTTTCTTCGACGATGTCACGGTGTCCCGTCGTCACGCGGAGATTCAGCGCGCTGCGGGCGTCTTCGAGCTCATCGATCAGCGCTCGCTGAACGGTTCGTACCTCGAGGGGGAGCGCGTCGACCGCGGTGTGCTCACGAATGGTTCCGAGCTGCGCATCGGCAAGTTCCGCATGAACTTCTTTTCATCGCCCGCTGACGTCTCGAGCTCCGCGTCATAATGTCGAGCACCGCACGCGAACGTTCCTCCGCTGGCGGCCTGCTGAGCATCGGCCAGGTTCTTGCGCGTTTGGAGAATGAGTTTCCCGGGTTATCGAGCTCGAAGCTTCGATTTCTTGAGGCTCAAGGAATCGTCAACCCGGCGCGCACCGAATCCGGTTATCGCAAGTTTTCACATGCAGATGTTGAGCGGGTGCGTCTCGCGCTGACGCTGCAGCGTGACCACTATCTTCCGCACTCCGTTATTCGTGAGCATCTGGCAGATATCGATGCTGGCAACAGCCCCGATGTTCCCGTGCCTCCTTCGATCCACTCGTCGGCACGCCGGTACAAGCGCGCCGACCTGCTTGCAGCGGCGTCTGCGCCCACGCAGCTGCTGAACGATGCGATCTCGACCGGTGTGCTCGTGGCGGCAGAGTCGTACGGGGAAGACGCCGTGACGCTGTTGCGCGCTCTCGTCGCACTTGACCGTCACGGTATCGAGCCCCGCCACGTGCGCGGCATGCGGCAGACCGCTGAGCGTGAAGTTGCGCTGATTGAGTCGGCACTTGCGGCGTATTTGCGACGCTCCGACGCGACCTCGCGGGCGCGCGCTGATGAGTTGGCACCCGAGTTGGCAAACCGCCTGGATGAGGTTCGCCGCATGTTTACGCAGAACGCTCTGGAGCGGATGCTGTCGTCGTAATCGGACCGTGATGAAACACGCGGCGACGCGCGCATCGAATGTGCTGGTTCCGGGCGACACACTGCTCTAGGTTTGAAGTAGTTGTTGAAGCTTTTGAGGAGGTGCGGGCATGGAGCTCGACGCGAGCAACCCTGATGCCACGTTGACGGCTGACCTTCTCTTCACGGACGGTATGCCGGAGCTGAGCAATGAGGTCGGTTACACGGGCAAGCAGGCAGCGAAGGCTGCCGGCATCACGTACCGACAGCTTGACTACTGGGCACGCACCGAGCTGGTAGAGCCCACCGTGCGTGGCGCTTCCGGTTCTGGGTCGCAGCGCCTCTATGGCTTCCGCGACATCCTGGTGTTGAAGCTCGTGAAGCGACTTCTTGACACCGGCATTTCGCTGCAGCAGATCCGCACCGCCGTTGAGCAGCTTCGCGCTGCCGGCATCCGTGATCTTGCGGGCACCACGCTGATGAGTGATGGCGCTTCTGTTTACCTGTGCACATCCAACGATGAGGTCATCGACCTTGTGAGCCGCGGCCAGGGTGTGTTTGGCATTGCGGTCGGCAAGGTTTTGCACGAGGTGGAGTCCACGCTCTTGGAGTTTGATCCGACGGCGCCTGACCCGGTCGACGAACTGGCAGCGCGCCGCGCACGTCGCACCGCCTAACGAATAAAACCCCCGTCAGATGATGGGGGTTTTTCGCGCACCATGCGTGATGTGTCTCCTGCGCGAATGCGTGCTGATGTGCGCGTATGAGTGGCAATGCACACGGAAATGAAACAAATCGTAATGCTGGATGAAATTCTCACAAAGAATTTCGGCGGTCATCGTTCGCCTGTTTTAGGCACGACAATTACCGCGTAGTGCGGGCCGAAACTTTACGGACCGGTGGGCGCATCGTTGCTGACCGGGATGCGGCCAGCCCGAATGATGCGGTCAAGCAGAGCGTCAAAGTCGGCGGCCAATTCTTGCGCCGAGTCGCCAGGCCAGATGTGCAGGGGCTTTGCAGCGCCCTGGGCTTGCTGGAGCGATGTGCGCTCAGGCAGCTGCGGTGACAGTACCAGCGGGCCGAACATGTCGCGCAGCTCCTTGATACGGAACTGGTGCTCGATCGACTGCGGGCGCACACGGTTCACCACGATGCCAAGCGGCTGGAGACGAGGGGAGAGGCCACGGCGGATCTCTTCAATCGCACGCAGCGCGCGGTCAGCGGCGGCAACCGAGAAAAGCCCTGGTTCCGTCACAACTACCACGCGGTCAGACGCAGCCCACGCGGTGCGCGTGAGAGCGTTCAACGATGGTGCGCAGTCGATTAAAACCAGGTCGTAGTCGGCCTCGATCGTCGCCAGGGCCTCTTCCAGCTTCCAGACATCGCGCACGCTCGGGTGCGGTCCGTCGAAGTTGATGGCCGAAGGGCTACCAATCAAAACGTCAATGGTTCCCGGGTGCACCTTCGCCCACCCGGAAGTCGTGATCGCTTGGCGAACCACCTTCTCCTTGGGGTTGGCGAGAACATCCGCGATGTTGAGGCGTCCGGCGACCTGAATATCAAGGCCGGTCGAAACGTCGGACTGCGGGTCGAGATCGACTACAAGCGTCCGGATTCCTCGGGCGAATGCGGCCGACGCCAGACCCAGGGTTACGGTCGTCTTGCCGACGCCGCCCTTGAGAGAGCTGACAGATAGTACGTGCACAATCAACCACGTTACCTTCCCCTAGGCTGGGGATGCTATTTCCCCCGCTCCAAATCGGAAGTCCGAGGTGCCATGTTCTCCAAGATCCTCGTCGCAAACCGCGGTGAAATCGCGATTCGTGCTTTTCGCGCGGCCTTTGAGGCCGGCGCACGAACCGTGGCTGTGTTTCCCTATGAAGACCGCTTCTCGCTCCACCGCCTGAAGGCGGACGAGGCTTACCAGATCGGCGAAGTTGGGCACCCTGTGCGCGCTTACCTCGATGTGGACGAGATTATTCGGGTGGCTCTGGAGAGTGGCGCTGACGCCATCTACCCCGGCTACGGATTCCTCTCTGAGAACCCGGAACTGGCTGCCAAAGCCGCAGCCAATGGCATTACGTTTATCGGCCCTCCTGCGAATGTGCTGGAAATGGCTGGAAACAAGGTCACCGCGAAGGAACACGCCATCGCGGCGGGTGTTCCGGTGCTCCGTTCGACTGACGCTTCTGACGACGTCGATGCCCTTGTTGCGCAGGCCGATGACATCGGCTTCCCGCTGTTTGCCAAGGCGGTCGCCGGTGGTGGTGGTCGCGGTATGCGCCGTGTCGAGACGAAGGCCGAGTTGGCCCCTGCTCTCGCCGAAGCGATGCGCGAAGCCGGGAGCGCTTTCGGTGACCCGCGCATGTTCCTTGAGCAGGCGGTTCTTCGTCCCCGTCACGTTGAGGTGCAGATCCTTGCGGACGCACACGACAACACGGTGCACCTCTTTGAGCGTGACTGCTCGGTGCAGCGTCGTCACCAGAAGGTCGTCGAGATTGCTCCGGCACCCAACCTGGATGAGAACATCCGTCAAGACCTGCACCGCTATGCGGTCGCTTTCGCCGAGTCGATCGGTTACGTCAACGCCGGAACCGTAGAGTTTCTGCTCGAGACGGCGGGCCCGCGTACGGGCGAAGTCGTGTTTATCGAGATGAACCCGCGCATCCAGGTGGAGCACACCGTCACCGAAGAGGTCACCGATGTTGACCTCGTGCAGGCGCAGATTCGCATTGCTTCGGGCGCTTCGCTCGATGACCTCGGTCTTCGACAGGAAGACATTCACCTGCGTGGCGCCGCGTTGCAGTGCCGTATTACGACGGAAGACCCGACGCAGGGGTTCCGCCCCGACACCGGCAAGATCACGACGTACCGTTCGCCCGGTGGTGCAGGCATCCGTCTTGATGGTGGAACCACGGCTGCGGGCTCACAGATCAGCCCGCACTTTGACTCCATGCTGTCGAAGCTCACGTGCCGTGGCCGCGACTTCCGCGCCGCAGCGTCGCGCGCTCGCCGTGCGCTCGCTGAGTTCCGTATCCGCGGCGTCTCCACGAACATCCCGTTCCTGCAGGCAGTGCTTGACGACGAAGACTTCCTGGCCGGAAACCTCTCCACCTCGTTCATTGACGAGCGTCCCGAGCTGTTGCAGGGTCGCGAGTCGAAGGACCGCGGATCCAAGGTGCTGAACTGGCTCGTCGATGTGACGGTCAACAAGCCGAATGGAGTCAACCCGATCACGGTAGAGCCGCGCACCAAGCTGCCTGCTCTCGACCTGAAGGTTCCGGCACCAGCGGGCTCGCGACAGAAGCTACAGGAGCTGGGTGCCAAGGGCTTTGCCAGCGCACTTCGCGAGCAGACCGCGCTGGCGGTCACCGACACCACGTTCCGTGACGCCCACCAGTCGCTGCTTGCGACCCGCGTGCGCACGAAGGACCTGCTGGCTGTTGCGCCTTACGAAGCGCGCCTGCTGCCGCAGCTGCTCTCCGTTGAGGCGTGGGGCGGCGCGACCTATGACGTTGCACTTCGCTTCCTGGGTGAAGACCCGTGGGAGCGTCTCGCTGCGCTGCGCGAAGAGCTACCGAACATCAACATTCAGATGTTGCTGCGTGGTCGCAACACGGTTGGTTACACCCCGTACCCGACGGAAGTCACCGACGCTTTCGTCGCTGAAGCCGCGGCGACGGGTGTTGACATCTTCCGCATCTTTGACGCGCTGAACGACGTCAGCCAGATGCGTCCCGCAATTGAGTCGGTGCTGGCAACCAACACCGCGGTCGCAGAAGTTGCCCTGTGCTACACGGGGGATCTGATGAACCCGAAAGAAACGCTCTACACGCTCGATTACTACCTGCGCCTCGCAGAGCAAATGGTCGATGCTGGTGCGCACATCCTCGCGATCAAGGACATGGCGGGTCTGTTGCGTCCTGCAGCGGCCTCCAAGCTCGTCACGGCCCTCCGTGAGCGCTTTGATCTGCCCGTGCATGTTCACACCCACGACACCCCTGGAGGCCAGCTAGCAACGCTCCTGGCCGCTGCTGCAGCAGGGGCAGATGCCGTTGACGTCGCATCGGCACCGATGGCCGGAACCACGAGCCAGCCGTCGATGTCAGCGCTTGTCGCCGCGTTGTCGCACACCGAGCGTGACACCGGCCTTGACCTGGACGCAGTCGCGGGTCTGGAACCATACTGGGAGGCGGTACGACACATGTACGGCCCGTTCGAGTCGGGTCTGCCCGGCCCGACAGGTCGCGTCTACCACCACGAGATTCCGGGTGGTCAGCTGTCGAACCTTCGCCAGCAGGCTATTGCACTGGGCTTGGCTGATGACTTCGAGCTCATCGAAGACATGTACGCCGCATCAGACCGCATCCTTGGCCGCGTCCCCAAGGTGACGCCGTCGTCGAAGGTCGTTGGCGACCTCGCGCTCTACCTGGCAGCCGTTAAGGCTGACCCGGCAGACTTCGAAGCCAACCCGGAGAAGTACGATGTGCCGGATTCTGTGGTCAGCTTTATGGCTGGCGAGCTGGGCGATTTGCCTGGCGGATGGCCGGAGCCGTTCCGCTCCAAGGTGCTCGCGGGCCGTGATGTGAAGTCTGCGCTGACCGAGTTGACTGCTGAGCAATCGGCGGCCTTGAATGCTGACTCGTTGACGCGCCGCGACATGCTCAACCAGTTGCTGTTCCCCGCACCGACGAAGATCTTCGCTGAGATGCGTGAAAAGTACGGCGACCTGTCGAAGCTCGACACCGCTGACTACCTTTACGGACTCGCGGAGGGCACCGAGCACGCGATCGATCTCGATCGCGGTGTTCGCCTCTTCTTCGGACTTGAGGCGATTGGTGCCGCAGATACCAAGGGCATGCGCACCGTGATGACAACGCTGAATGGTCAGCTTCGTCCGGTGTTTGTGCGTGACCGCGGCATCGAGGTCGAAGCGCGCGAAGCCGAAAAGGCGGACACCTCAAAGCCTGGTCAGGTGGCAGCTCCGTTCTCGGGCGTCGTCACGATCAAGGCTGCCGTTGGCGACAAGGTGGAGGCTGGCCAGCCGGTGGCATCGATCGAAGCGATGAAGATGGAAGCCGCCATTACGGCACCCGTTGCCGGTGTGGTGGAGCGCATCGCGATCGGCGCAACACAGCAGGTGGAGGCTGGCGATCTTTTGGTCGTAGTGCGTCCGGCGCATTAGCCTAGTGCGGGCGAGAAATCTCGCGGCAACAGGAGAGTGAACGCAGTGGCGTCTGATCGTAACAACATGGATTCCAACGAGGAACCGGAAAACGGAGTACTCGCGGAGTCCAGCGACATCGACACATCGTCGCTCGGCTTCCTTGGCGGCAACACCGCGCAGATCAGTGTGATCTTGCCTGGTACCGCGGCGGATGACGACGACGACCTCGTTGATGACGATGTCGACGACGTGCATCTTCTGTTTGACGCGCTTCTCAACCCCGAAATCGCACCGGTGTCGGCCTCCGATGCAGCTGACGTCATTATCGAAACCACGGTTCCGATTGATGACGCGGAGGCCGGCACCGCCATTACTCATGAGCCGCTCCTCGACGAACCAGTCGCTGAGATGGTGGTTCCGGAACCAGCAAAGAAGTCCAAGGGCCGCCTCGGTAAGCGCAAGGCGACAGAGCCGGCTGTTTCGGCCGCTGAAGACGATGAAGACGTCGTCATCGCCGAGCTGGAAGATACCGACTCAGGTATGTCCGTCGAAAGTGACGTAGACGCCGAGGATGCCGAGCTCGAGGACGACGACGCTGCGGAAACGGTGATCGCTGAGCCTGCTCACGACGCTGACGACGAAGCTGCCGCTGAGGCTGCGCGTGTGGCTGAGGAGGAAGCTGAAGCTGCTCGCGTCGCTGAGGAAGCCGCCGCTGCTGAGGCTGCGCGTCTCGCTGCGGAGGAAGCTGCTGCTGAGGAGGCGGCTGCTGAGGCTGCTCGTGTGGCTGAAGAAGAAGCTGCCGCTGAGGCTGCTCGCGTCGCTGAAGAAGAAGCTGCTGCTGCTGAGGCTGAGCGTCTCACTGCGGAGGAGGCCGCTGCTGAGGCTGCTCGTGTGGCTGAAGAAGAAGCTGCCGCCGAAGCTGCTCGCGTCGCGGAGGAAGAAGCTGAGGCCGCTCGCGTCGCTGAGGAAGCCGCAGCTGCGGAGGCTGCTCGCGTCGCGGAGGAGGAAGCCGCTGAGGCTGCCCGTGTGGCTGAGGAGGAAGTGGAAGCTGCTCGCGTCGCTGAGGCTGCGCGTCTCGCTGAGGAAGCTGCTGAGGCCGCCCGTCTCGCTGAGGAAGAGGTTGCTGCTGAGGCCGCCCGTGTGGCTGAGGAGGAAGCTGCCGCTGAAGCCGCCCTCGTCGCTGAAGAAGAAGCTGAGGCTGCTCGCGTCGCTGAGGAAGAGGCTGCCGCTGAGGCCGCCCGAGTGGCAGAGGAAGAGGCTGAGGCCGCTCGTCTCGCTGAAGAGGCCGAGGCTGCTCGTCTCGTGGAGGAGGCTGAGCGTGCGCAGGAAGCTGCGGCAACGCAAGAGGCTCCTGTGCTCGAGGAAGAAGCCGACGCGGCGGCAACGCTGCCGGAATCGGCCGCAGATGGCGACTCCGCTGACGCTGACAACGACGAGTCCGATGACCATGAAACGGACAATGAGCGCGCGGATTCCGCGCGCGATGCATCGGATGTGACCGATGAGATTTTCGCGGAGGATGCGGATGTCGATGACGCACCTGCCGCTGATATGAACGATATGGAAGAGGAAACCCCTGTGACTGGTGCGGCTGATCCGACGGCAAAGCGTGATCCGCGCGACCTTGAGCGTGTGAAGACGCGACAGGAAATCCCGATGACGTCCAAGCGCCTTGACGATCTGAGCTCGGCGTCGCGGGAGACCAGCGATTTGCTGACCGCCGACCGTTTGCTTGACCGCTCGCAACTCGCAAAGCCCGAGCCGGAGGGCGCATGGCGACACCTCGTCTACTCAATGACAGGCAAGCGCATCAACCTGGGCGACAGCAAGCGCGCACGTGCACGTAAAGCGCTGACCGCACAGATCGCGGCACCACTTGCGGGCGGAAGCCGTTTTGTTCCCGTCCTCAGCCGCAAGGGTGGCGTCGGAAAGACGACCGTCACTGCGCTTCTCGGAATGGCTCTCGCCGATGCTCGCGACGACCGCGTGATCGCTGTTGACGCGAACCCGGACCGCGGAACCCTCGCGGAGCGTATCGCTCGTCCGACGTCAAAGACGGTTCGCGACCTGGTTCGCGCCCGCAACGATATCCGTGGCTACAACGATCTCTCCGACATCGTGGCTCGCGACGAAACCCGCCTCGATGTCTTGGCGAGTGATTCTGACCCGCGCGTCTCCGAAGCGTTCAGCGACGACGATTACCGTGCGGTTGCCGACGTTACGGCGCGCTACTACTCGCTCGTGCTGACCGATACCGGAACCGGTATCGTGCACTCCGTCATGGGTGCGACGCTCGACCTGGCAGACCAGCTCATCATTGTCGCCGGTCTCAGCGTTGATGAAGCCAAGCTCGCTTCCGAGACCCTCACGTGGCTGGAAACAAACGGGTATGCGCAGCAGGCGCAGAACGCGATCGTGGTCCTCAACCAGGCCTCGGTTGGTACGCCGCTTATCCACCGCAACGAGCTGGAATCGCACTTCCGCACGCGGGTTCGCGAGGTCGTGAGCATTCCGTACGATCCGATGATCGCCACGGGTTCGGCTATTTCCTTCCGCGACCTGCAGCCGGAGACGCGCGAAGCTGCTCGTACGCTTGCGGCCAAGGTTATTGACGCGCTGCGCAAGCCCGCGAGCTGACATGGCAGTGCGTGAAATCCGCCTGTATGGCGACCCGGTATTGACGACGCCGTGCGCGGAAATCACCGACATCGATGACGGTATTCGGGCGCTCGTGCAGGATCTCCTCGACACGGTCAAGCTTCCGGGTCGTGCTGGCGTTGCAGCGCCGCAGATCGGTGTGAGCCTGCGCGCGTTCAGTTACAACATCGATGGCGACATCGGTTACGTATTGAATCCGCGCATTGTTGAGCTCCGCGGTGAACCACAGCCGACGGGAGAAGGGTGCCTTTCGGTTCCGGGTCTTTGGCACGACGCACTGCGTAGCGAGTACGCGCGCGTTGAAGGAATTGACCTTGATGGCAACCGCGTGGTGTTGGAAGGGACCGGGCTGATGGCTCAGGCGCTCCAGCACGAAACTGATCACCTTGACGGCATGGTGTACTTGCGACGACTCTCGCCTGAAAACCGCAAAATTGCGATGAAGCAGGTTCGCGAAAGCAACTGGTTCTGACACTTTGAACAACGAGTGAGGCCCTTCGGATCCGAGAATCCGAAGGGCCTCACTCGTTGAGAAACTATCCGACCGAGACGTTGTTCGTCGCGACCGGCTCCGAGTACAGTGCCTCGATCTGGTCTTTGAAGTCAGCCGTAATGACGTGACGCTTAATCGACATCTTCGGCGTCAGGTGGCCTGACGCTTCCGTCCATTCGATCGGCAGAATCACGAACTTACGGATCGACTCCGCACGAGAGACCGACTTGTTGGCGCGGTCGATTGCGCGCTGAACTTCGGCGCGTACCGTTGCATTCGTTGCCGCCTCAGCCAGCGACATGGTTGCGCTTAGCCCGTTGTTCTCCAGCCACGTCGGGAGCATTTCCGGGTCAAGGGTAACGAGCGCTGCAATAAACGGGCGCTGATCGCCGACAACGACAACCTGACCCACGATCGGGTTCGCGCGAATCGGGTCTTCCAGCGTCGCGGGGGAGACGTTCTTTCCGCCCGCGGTAACCAGAATCTCCTTCTTGCGCCCGGTGATCGTGAGGAAGCCTTCGCTGTCAAACGAACCGAGGTCGCCGGTCTTAAACCAGCCATCGTTGAACGCCGCAGCCGTGGCTTCCGGGTTGCGCCAGTATTCCTTGAATACGTTGATGCCGCGGACTTCGATCTCGTTGTCTTCGCCCAGGCGAATTCCAACGCCAGGGAGCACCGGCCCCACGGTTCCAATCTTCGACTTGCGAGCCTGGTTCACCGTCGCAGGAGCCGTCGTCTCGGTCAGACCATACCCCTCGAGGATTGTGATGCCGAGGCTGTGGAAGAAGTGACCGAGGCGTGCGCCAAGGGGAGCGGAACCAGAAACCGCGTAGGCAATGTTGCCGCCCATAGCTGCGCGCAACTTCGCGAAGACGAGCTTGTCGAAGATGGCGAACTTGATCTTGAGACCGAGCGGAACCTTCTTGCCGTCCTGGAGCAGGGTGGAGTGCTCGATAGCGGCAGCCGCGGCTGCCCGGAAGATCTTGCCCTTGCCGCCTGCTTCAGCCTTCTGCTCTGCCGAGTTGTAGACCTTCTCGAAGACGCGGGGAACCGCGAGGAGGAAGGTGGGCTTGAACGAGCCCAACGCAGGCAAAAGGTTCTTCGTGTTCGGTTCGTGACCGGTGCGCACACCAGCGTGAATCGTCAGGATCGAGATGAAACGCGCGAACACGTGCGCCGTGGTGATGAACAGCACGGTGGAAGCACCGGGCATTTCCAGCACCTCAGCAAGCGACTTACCTGCGTTGCGGCACAGCTCAACAAAGTTTGCGTGCGTGAGCACACAGCCCTTGGGCTTGCCCGTCGAGCCTGACGTGTAGATCAGCGTGGCAATGTCGTCGGCATTGGCGATGTTACGACGACGCTCGATTTCAGCGTCGTCAACGTCCTTGCCTTCTTCGGCCAGCTTGTCGAGGTCGCCGAGGTGCAGCTGCCAGGTCTTACGGATCAGCGGCAGGTCGCCGCGAACCTCGTCAAAGCGGGCAAAGTGCTCGGGCGATTCCAGAATGACGGCGACGGCACCCGAGTCTTCCAGGTTCCACTGGATCTGCGCAGGGGAGCTGGTCTCGTAGATCGGAACCATGACGGCGCCGGCAAAGAAGAGACCGAAATCCACGAGCGTCCACTCGTACGTGGTGCGGGCAGCAAAGCCCACTTTGTCGCCAGGCTCAATACCGTTGGCGACAAATCCCTTGGCCAGGGCAATCACCTGGTCTTGGAACGCAGCGGCGGTAATATCTCGCCAACCATCGCCTTCCGGGACGCTAAAAAGGACTCGATTCGGCGTTTTCTTGACGCGTTCGACGAGTAGATCGGTGATGTTCGCCTGCGGGTCTGCGGGGACGATAGCAGGTACTTCGAACTGGACCACGGCAACTCCTTCGGTACCGGATGTGTCGGGCAGATGTGCTCGCTTGAGTCTAGGGGAGGAATCGCTCATTTCACTGAAACTGGGTCCGATGATTTTTGAAACTCAGTATGATCGTGACTCCAGCAATCTCCGGTTTTCCCTATGGTTCCGCCGCTTTTGCCATATTCCGGCTCGCAGACATCTTCCGTCTTGGATCGCCGTGGATCGCTAGACTTCAAGGGCTCCCGCGAGTGTCGGAGGCGAGAAAGGGCGTTGTGTTCACGATCGGTATCGACATTGGCGGAACCAAGATCGCGGCAGGACTCGTCGCGAGCGACGGTTCGCTGCATCGACAGACGCGTGTCGCGACCTCGACGTCGTCCGACGAGATCGTTGGTGCCGTTGTGCAGTTGGTGCGTGAGCTCAGCGACGGCGCGCAGGTCTCGGCGGTGGGTGTCGCTGCTGCCGGATTCGTTGACCACGAACGCGGAACCATTTCAAGCCCGAACATTGCATGGCGCGATGAGCCGCTACGCGATCGCGTGAAGGCCGAAATCGACCTGCCTCTTGTTCTCGAGAATGATGCGAATGCGGCGGGGTGGGCAGAGTACCGCTTCGGTGCTGGTCGCGATGTGAAGAGCATGGTGATGCTCACCATGGGCACCGGAATCGGTGGCGCCGTCGTTTCTGAAGGTGTCTTGCACCGGGGTGCCACGGGCATGGGCGCTGAACTCGGGCACGTGCGCTTTGAACGCAACGGGCTGCTCTGCGGATGCGGCCAGCGCGGTTGCATTGAACAGTACGCTTCGGGTCGCGCGCTGCAGCGCGTTGCCAATGAGCTCGCCGACGCAGGCGGTATCGGCGTGGTGCTCGCTGAGCGTCGCGCGCGGGACGGCGACATCGCTGGCCACACGATTTCTGAGCTCGCCCTCGCCGGCGACCGGGGCGCGTTGGAAGCGGTGCGTTCGGTATCAGCGGCACTCGGCGAAACGTGTGGCTCCTTCCATGCCATTCTCGAACCGCAGCGTTACGTCATCGGTGGGGGAGTGTCAGCGTTGGGTGAGCTTGTTCTTGCGCCCATGCGCGATGCGTTCCTTGTACACAGTCCGATGCATCAGAAGCCGGTTGCGGGTATGTTCCAGATCGCTGAACTTGTGAATGACGCTGGCGTGATTGGCGCAGGTGACCTCGCCCGACAGGAGACCAACTGATGATCTATTGGGTCATGAAGTACATCTTCATTGGGCCGATCGTTAAGGCGATCTGGCGTCCATGGGTGGTGGGCAGGCGCAACATCCCGAAAACGGGCGGCGCCATTCTCGCGTCGAATCACCTGTCCTTTGCCGACTCGATCTTTCTGCCTTTGATGATCGATCGGCCGGTCAGCTTCTTGGCGAAGAGCGATTACTTCACAGGCAAGGGCGTGAAGGGGTTCCTCACAAGAATCTTCTTCAAGGGCACAGGTCAACTCCCGATTGATCGTTCTGGTGGCAAGGCGTCAGAAGCCTCCCTCAACACCGGACTCCGCGTGCTCGGTCGTGGCGATCTGCTCGGAATCTACCCCGAGGGTACGCGCAGCCCAGATGGCACGCTCTACCGCGGTCGCACCGGAATTGCCCGGATGGCGCTCGAATCGAAGGTTCCGGTCATCCCCCTCATCATGGTCGATACCGACACGATGATGCCGATTGGTCAACGAATGCCGCGCGTCGTGCGCGTCGGTGTGGTGATCGGCGAGCCGATCGACTTCTCCCGTTTCGAGGGCATGGAATCGGACCGCTACATTCTGCGCAGTGTGACCGACGAAATCATGATCGCGCTGCAACAGCTTGGTGAGCAAAAGTACGAAGACGTGTACGCGTCCACCGTGAAAGATCGCCTAACGACGAGCTAACGGGGCCGCGCCACACCCGGCTGTCGTCGTGCGACGTCACACTGTGCCGCGTGGGGTAACTGCGGTCATAGGATGGAGCTATGCCCGCAGTAGACCTCGATTCCTGGCGTTCCCTTCCCATCAAGCAACAGCCGCAATGGCCGGACGCCGAGAAGGTTGCAGAAGCCTCACGTAAGCTCTCCGCCTTCCCTCCGCTGGTGTTTGCGGGTGAGGTCGATATGCTTCGCGAGCGCCTGGCGGCAGCCGCATCGGGTAAGGCATTCCTGTTGCAGGGCGGCGACTGCGCTGAAACGTTTGCCGGTGCGAACGCCGACAACATCCGCAACCGCATTAAGACCATCCTCCAGATGGCCGTGGTGCTGACCTACGGCGCTTCGATGCCCGTCATCAAGATGGGCCGCATGGCTGGACAGTTCGCAAAGCCGCGTTCCAGCGACTTCGAGACCCGTGGCGACGTCACATTGCCTGCGTACCGCGGTGACATCGTGAACGGCTACGACTTCACCGAAGCATCGCGCACGGCAGATCCCGAGCGCCTGCTGCAGGGCTACCATATGGCCGCCTCCACGCTGAACCTCATCCGTGCGTTCACGCAGGGTGGCTTCGCCGACCTCCGCGAGGTGCACAAGTGGAACCAGGGCTTCGCAGCGAACCCCGCTAACCAGCGCTACGAGGGCCTTGCCGCTGAGATTGACCGTGCGATCAAGTTCATGGAGGCTGCTGGCGCAGACTTCAACGAGCTTCGTAACGTCGAGTTCTACACCGGCCACGAGGGCCTGCTGATGGACTACGAGCGTCCGATGACGCGCATTGACTCCCGTACCGGAACCCCGTACAACACGTCGGGTCACTTCCAGTGGATCGGTGAGCGCACGCGCGAACTTGACGGTGCACACGTCGATTACTTCTCGAAGATCCGCAACCCTATCGGTGTGAAGCTCGGACCGACGACAACCCCGGAGACGGCGCTTGCCCTGATCGACAAGCTTGACCCTGAGCGTGAGCCGGGTCGCCTGACCTTCATCACCCGCATGGGTGCAGGCAAGATTCGCGACGCACTCCCGCCGCTGCTCGAGGCAGTGCAGGCATCGGGTGCGACGCCGCTGTGGGTCACCGACCCCATGCACGGCAACGGCATCACCACTCCGACCGGATACAAGACCCGTCGCTTCGACGACGTGGTCGACGAGGTGCGCGGCTTCTTCGAAGCGCACCGCGCCGTTGGCACCTACCCCGGTGGCATTCACGTTGAGCTCACCGGTGACGACGTCACCGAGTGCCTCGGAGGTTCCGAGCAGCTCAATGAGGCCAGCCTCGCGACCCGCTACGAGTCGCTGTGCGATCCGCGCCTCAACCACATGCAGTCGCTGGAACTCGCTTTCCTCGTCGCTGAAGAGCTCGAGAAGCGCTAGACCCAAAAGAGAATCGCCCCGTCGAGAGACGGGGCGATTCTCTTTGTGGTCACGAGGGGTGACGGAACCACTCACGTGCGATCAAGCGCAGGGAGCGAGTCGTGGTGGAGCTAGATGACGAGCTTGACCTGGAGATAGATCGTGGTGCCGGGGAGGAGCTGTTCGCCAGGTGACACCGCTCGTCCGCCGGAATCGCCGAGGCGCATGCTGGTGACCTCGAGGTTGTCGCCGCTAATGATGCTGATGGACGCGTAGTCCACGGTGAAGCCGGCACTGCTGAGGATATATTCCGCGTCGGTGCGGGACGCGCCGATGACTCCGTCAGGAACGGTGATCGGCTGCGGGCCGAGAGAAACCGTCAAAGCGACTTCAGCGCCTGGGCGGTAGATGCCGTCTTCCTGATTGTTGGACATCGCCATCACATTGCCCGCGGCCACGTCGTTCGAGTACTCCTCGGTGATCGCGCCGACCGTCATCTTTTGCTTCTCGATCGCCGCACGGGCATCCTCAAGGGACGTGGGTGTCGAGACGAGATCCACAACGGGTCCGAGTGATACCCAGATGCGCGCAGTGTCACCGGCAAATGCGGTGCACGTGTCGCCGCACTGGAAGTAGTCCGTTTCGCCGCCACCGCGCGGATAGATGACCATCCAGATGATCTCACCTGCCGCCTTTTCGGCGCTGTACTCGGTGTCGATCTTGTCGGCCGGAAGGTCGATTCCCAGCTCTTTCAGCGTGGCTGTCAGGCTCTCTTGCGTCTGGCCGACGGTCGACGGAACCGTGACCTGCTGGGGTCCGGTGGAGACGACCAGCGTGACGACGCTTTCTTTCTTCACCGAGGTTCCGGCTTGGGGATCAGACGAAATCACCGAACCAGGTGCCACATCGAGACTTGCTGCCTCGGTGCGTTTCACCTCAAGATCGACGTCGGCGAGGCGCGCGCTGGCCGTGTCAAAGGTTTCGCCCACCACGACGGGCACGGCAACGTTGGAGCCGGGGCCGGAACCAAAGAACCAGCCAGCACCGCCTGCCACCGCTGCGAGCACGAGCACAAGCAGCAACGCCACAACGCTACGACGTCGACGTCGCACGGTGACGCGTCGGAGGCGCGTGGCGTTGTCTGGGGCTTCCGTCGGGGGAGCAGTCGGGCCGGTGGCGGTCATACCGAGCGCCATGGATCCGGTCACGGGAAGCACAGATGTGTGACCGCCCGTATCGTACTCGTCGAGGATGACGGTCTGGTTCGTGAACGGCTCATCGTCGGTGATGGCGGGCGCGATGCCCAGTTCGCGCTCAATCTCGCGTAGACGATCCAACATCACCTGGGCGTCGAGCGGACGAGCGTCTGGCTCTTTCTCCGTCGCCCACAGCACGAGCTCATCCAGTTGTTCCGGAACACTCGGATTCTTTGCGCTGGGACGCGGCACCGAGTCGGTCGCATGCTGAAACGCGATCTGCATGGGCTGCTCGCCGCGGTACGGCTGCTCGCCAGCGAGCATTTCGTACAGCATGATGCCAAGTGAGTAGATGTCGCTGCGTGCGTCTGCCGTGCCTCGCGTCACGAGTTCCGGCGCTAGGTAGGCGATGGTTCCCATCAGCTGTGCGCCGCTGGCGGTATTCGCCGTCGTTGCGCGCGCAAGACCGAAGTCACCGATCTTGATTCGGCCATCTTCGGCCAACAACACGTTTTCTGGCTTGACGTCGCGGTGCACGATGTCAGCGCGGTGGGCCGCTGCCAGACCGGAGAGGATGGCATCCATCACCGTAATCGTCTGTGCGATTGACAGCCGACGCTGTTCTTTCAGGAGCTCACGGAGCGTGATGCCGGGAAGATACTCCATCACCAGGTAGGCGAGTTCGCCGTCCTGGCCCTGATCAAAGACATTGACGACGTGCGGATCGGCCAGTCGCGCCGCTGCGCGGGCCTCCTGAATAAAGCGCCCCTGGAACACCGTGTCGTCGCTCAGGTGCGCATGCATGACCTTGAGAGCGATTCGCCGTTCCAGTCGCAAGTCGGTCGCCACGTACACCGTCGCCATACCGCCTCGGGCGATGCGAGCGCGTACCCGGTATCTGCCGTCGACAAGCCGCCCGATGAGCGGGTCATTCGGCTGGGTAGGGCTCACGAATCGAGTCTACGAAAGGCAACCCTGAGAACATGGCAACGGCGCACCTTGTAAACAGAGAATCTGCCATCCATGGCCGAGAAGTGACATAGTTGAAGGGTGAATACCGACATCACGTCCCCTGTTGAAACTGACTGGCTTGCCGTCCCTGACCTCGTCGCGACTCTCGGCGAATCGGTCGGGCGCGTTCACCGTCTCATTGACGAGAACTACCTGATTGGCAGCCGCCGCAATGGTGCTCTCATGGTTCCGTCGGTCTTTTTGGTCGACAACGAGCCACTGTCATCGTTGCGCGGCACCATTATCGTGCTGAAAGACCTCGGTTTCTCAGACGACGAGGTCATTGACTGGCTCCTGAACACGGAACCATTGATGGGCCAGGCGCCGATTACATCGTTGCGCGCCGGACGCAAGTCTGAAGTGCGTCGCATCGCGCGCACGCTGATTTAACCCTTCAGGTCTGCAGAAGACTCTCTGCAGACCTGAAGATTACGCCGCGACTACGCGTTGCGGTGGATGGCGGCTTCTGCGAGGCGCGTGAGCTCGTCGCGCGCGGTCTGCAAGAGCGGGGCGGTCGCGAGTTCGTGGAATGCCGCCACCGCGTGTTCGCTGATGAGGGTTTCGACGCGCTCCAGAGCACCTGATGCCGTCATTTCGCGCTGCATGTGCTGAACCTCGTTGTCAGACAGATCGCGATCGCCGAGCGCTTCGTCGAATCGGTCCTTCGCGTCGGGGGAGAGTCGTTCGCGGGTGTAGGCGACAAGGAGCGTGCGCTTACCTTCACGAATATCGTCTCCGGCCGGCTTTCCGGTTTGCGCGGTGTCGCCGAAGACACCGAGCACATCGTCGCGAAGCTGGAAAGCGATTCCGATGTGGTGTCCAAACGCCCGCAGGCTCGCACGCTGCTCATTGGTTGCGCCTGCGAGCGCTGCGCCGATGATCAGGGGTTGCTCGACGCTGTAGCGGGCGGACTTGAGCGAGGCAATTTCGAGCGCGCGCTCGGCGTGCTCGCCTTCTGGTTGCGTGACCCACGCCGACTCCTGCGCGACATCAAGAAACTGCCCGAGCGTTACGTCGCGGCGCATTCGCGCGTATTCGGCGCGGACGAGTGCTGCATGGGGGTGGTCGGCGATGGCTGCTTCGACGAGGTCGTCGCTCCATGCCACCAGCAGGTCGCCAAGCAAGATGGCGCCGGAAACACCAAATTCTTCGCTGCTTCCGGTCCACCCGGCGTCACGGTGGGCGATTTCCAGCGCGCGGTGTGCAGACGGGCGCCCGCGGCGCGTATCGGAGTGATCGATCAAATCGTCGTGAACGAGTGCCGCTGCCTGAAAAATCTCCAGCGCGCTAGCCACGGCGACGGCTTCTTCCGCGAGTGGTTCACCGCCCGCGGCCACCCAACCGGTGTGGCAAAACTGGGCACGCAACCGTTTTCCGCCTGTCAACGTCACGGCGGCGGCGTCAAAAAGTTGACGGGCAATGGGGCCCGTGCTGGCTGCCGCGTCGCGTTGGTCGGCGACGAATCTACTGAGTCGCTGAGAAACTTGCTCTACAAGGTGCATCGGGTCACTCACGAGGCCTAGCCTAGTGTTGATCCTCCGGGATAAACTGGGGCGAACTCGATATCGAACAAGGGGGGCCGCATGCCACTCTCAGAACAAGAGCAACGAATGCTCGATGAGATGGAGCGCAATCTTCTGCGCACAGACGCAGATGTTGTGAGTGCGACGCCGACGGGCGCACCGCTGAACTACCGCAACCTGGTACTCGGAGCCGTGTTCGTGGTCGTCGGCCTCGGGGCCATGGTGGCTGGTGTTGCGATGTTCCAGAGCCTCGGCTCGTCGCAGTTCATTGGCATCATTGTCGGTCTGCTTGGCTTTGCACTGATGTTCTTCGGTGTCGTGTACGCCGTGAGGCCTTCCGCAAAGACGGAGATCCCTGCGCACCTCGAAGACTCGTTCGCCAGCTCCTCCAGCGCACACCGTGGTTCCGCACCGCGCACTGGCAGCAAGCAGTCCGGTTTCATGGATCGCATGAACGACCGCTGGGATCGACGCCAGAACCCCGAAGACTAAGTTTCATCAAAAAACCCCGCACCGATGGTGCGGGGTTTTTTGATGCCTGCGGGGCGTTACGTCGACTGGCCGCCAAATGTATGTGCGGCCTGGAGGAGGAGCCTGGCGCCGAAGCCGGTAGCGCCTGCGGTTCGCCAGCTGTCATCCTTCTCGACCTGCATGGTGCCAGCGATGTCAATGTGTGCCCACGGTGTGCCGTCGACGAAGTGCTCAAGGAACAGCGCCGCCGTTGTTGCGCCAGCGAATGGGCCACCCAGGTTCGAGATGTCAGCGATTTCCGAGTCGAGTTGCTTGCGGTATTTCTGCTCGAGCGGAAGCTGCCACACGGGTTCGTCCGTGACGGCGGATGCGCTGCGCACCAGGTCAACCATCGCGTCATCGTTGCCGAACACGGGTGCCGTCGCCTGGCCAAGAGAAACCAGAGCGGCCCCGGTGAGCGTTGCGATGTCGATAATCGCATCGACGTCATCTTCGGTGGCGAGCACAAGAGCATCACACATCACCAGGCGCCCTTCGGCATCGGTGTTCTTGACCTCAATCGTGGTGCCGCCACGCGCGGTCAAGACATCACCGAGCTTGTACGCGGTTGCCGACGGCATGTTGTCTGTACACATCAGCCAACCGGTGACCTTCGCACTGACATGGCGATCACGGAACCCCGTGAATGCGCCAAGCACGGCGGCCGCACCGCCCATGTCCATCTTCATGAGCAGGTGCATCGGGTCGCTGGGTTTGAGGCTAATGCCGCCCGAGTCGTACATGATGCCTTTGCCGACAAGACCGAGGTGCCTCGAAGGTGCCACGTCTGGCGTGTAAGTGAGCTTGATCATGCGTGGTTCTTCAACGGATCCCTGGTTGACGCCGAGCAGCCCACCACACTCGAGGGTGATGAGGGCGTCACGGTCGAAGAGCTCGACCGTGAATCCAAATCGACTGCCAAGCTGCTCTGCAATTTCACCCATGTTGACGGCGGTCAGGTGACCGGGCGGAGTGTTTGCGAGATCGCGCGCAACGACTCCGGCGCGCACGTTGCACAGCGCCTCGTTGATCGCCGCGGTGGATTCTTCGGTCGTGGGCACATCGATAGTGAAGGCAACAAGCGAGGTGGGCGCTTGCGATTTCAGCGTGCTGAAGCGATAGCGGGCGAGCAACGCACCCTCCGTCAGCGCTTGCACTGCCTGCGCGGGAGCCACACGATTGAGGGCGTCGATGCGGATGGCAAGTCGGCTGTGCTTCGCTGTCGCACGCACCAGGGCGGCAGCGGTGTCGCGCAACGAACTCGGCGATGTTTCGGCACTCTTACCCAAGCCAATCAACACTGTCGTTGGCCCCTTGGCCGATGTCAGAGTCAGCGTGGTTCCGGCTTCACGCGTGAAGCCCAAGGCCGCGAGACGGTCGTTGTCCAGCCCGACCTCCGCTGGTGCGTCGGCATCTTCGTAGACGCCAATCCCGATGGCGTCGTGGGCGTCATCGGGCGCGCCGACGGTGATCTGAATCGCGTCGAGTGCATCGAGCCCGGGGAGGGACGGCAGGTCAGCAGGGATGAGTTTGTTTGGTCGGCGTTGCATGGCGAAACTCCTTGCGGCTTGAATCTAAAGGGAAACGTCGAACGTGGCAGACCAGGGGCTAACCGATCTGGACGGGTGAATCTGGGCCCCAGGGGATTCCGAGGAGGAACCACACAATGAAGAGTGCGACCCAGGCGAGCAACATCCACAGCGCGTACGGAATCATCAGCGCAATGATGGTTCCGATGCCCGCATCCTTCTTGTAGCGCTGAGCAACGGTCACCATGAACGGGAGATACACCATCAACGGCGTCAGCACGTTGACGGGAGAGTCGCCGACGCGGTAGGCGGCGAGCAATGTCTGTGGCGCCACGTCCAGTGACGCGAAGATCGGAATGAATACCGGGGCGAAGATCACCCACTTGGGGACGAGCCCAGGCAGGATGAAGTCAAGAACGACGATCACCAGAATGAAGATCAGCAGGAGGACAATCGCGGGCACATTGGCCTGCTCCAGCAGTTCGGCAGCTGACACGGCGGCGACGACCGGCAGATTCGTCCAGTTAAACAGGGCGATGAACTGCGCGATCATCAGGAACATCACCAGCAAGCCGCCGAGGCTTCCGAAGGTCTTTGCGATGGCAGCCACCGAGGCGTTACCGCCGGTCAGCGTCTTCGCTCCCGCACCGTATGCGACACCGCAAACGAGGAAGGCGAGAGAAATGATGAAGACGAGGCTTGCCATGAACGGTGTCGTGCCGATGATGTCACCGGTGTCTGGATCGCGCAGTGGTGCGCCGGGCGGAAGCGTCAACGCGAGAATAATTGCGACGAAGCCGAGCAACGCCCAGAACGAGAACTTGAGGCCGCGTGCTTCGGCATCATGGCTGGTGTGTTCTGCGTCTTCATCGACGGTGAGATCGGCGCGGTCGTATGTGCCCAATCGCTTCTCCGTGATGAAGATTGTCACCAGCAGCGCAACGGTCGCCAGCAGGAATGTGGAGACGATGCCGAAGTAGAAGTTCTGAGTGACTTCGATCGGTTCCATTCCGGCGGAGGTGAGCACCTCGTTCGTGACTTCCGTCAGCATGCTGTCGCTCGGGGTGATCAGCAGATTCGCGCCGAAAGCGGCGCCAACGCCCGCGAACGCTGCCGCGAGGCCAGCGAGGGGATGACGCCCGACCGTGAGAAACGCGGCTGCGGCAAGCGGAACCAAAATGAGGTAGCCGGCGTCGGTGGCAACGGAGGAAATCACGCCGACGAAGATCAGGATGAAGGCCAGCCAACGTCGGGGCGCCACCTTCACGACTCGGCGGATGAGGGCACCCATTAGCCCAGCGTGTTCGGCGACGCCAACACCGGCCATGGCGACGAGCACGACGGCGACAACGCTGAAGCCTGCGAAGTTGTCCACGAATGACGAGAAGAAGAATCTGAGACCTTCGATGGAGAGCAGATTCTGCACCGTGAAGGTGCGCTCTTCCACGATGTACTCGGGGACCTCGGCGGGCTGACCGGTCGTCGAATCTGAGATCACCCAGTTGCCACCGAAGTGTTCGTTGACAGCTGCAAATTGATCATGGGGGACAGGCGTGACGATTTCGTCGGTGACGGAAACCCCAATCCACGCCAGGATTGCCGATAAGACCGCGATCAGTCCGATCAAATACAGGAACATGATCGACGGGTTGGGAACCTTGTTCCCGACCTTCTCGATCCAGTTCAGTAACCCGGAGTTGGGTTTCTTCTCAGCGCTCATGGCCGACCCGTTCGCCTACGAACGGGAGATAAAAGTGCGATCAACGACATTTCAGGTACCTCGCATCTGGAACAAGAACCGCAATGGATGTCTTACCGGGCGAGAAGCTCCGTCATATCAGGTGAGAGCGTCGCACTTGACTTGATAATTCCAGTCCACTGCGCGCCGCGCAAGACTCATGCCGTGACCGAAAAAGGCCAGATGAGCGGAACCATGAAGGTGGCGATCGTGAGAAAGAGGAGCGCGAGGGGGAGGCCGAGCTTCCAATAGTCGCCGAAACGGTAGCCGCCAGGTTCCATCACCATGAGATTTGCTGGCGTGGCAATCGGTGTCAGGAAGGACGCAGCACCAGCGACGGTGAGCGCCATCATGAACGGCATGACGGAGACATCGAGGCTCGTTGCCACGGCGATAGCGATGGGAGCAACGACAAGCACCGTGGCGGTGTTGCTAATCAATTGTCCGAGCACGATCGTGAGCGCGCAGATCGACAGCAATGCCACATGCGCACTGGCGTTGCCGACGATGGCGAGCAACCACTCTGCGATCAAATCTGCCGCGCCGGTGCTCGTAAATGCCGTGGAGAGCGGGATCATTCCGGCAACCAGAATGACGGTTGTCCAGGATATTGAACGATATGCCTGATCAACGCCAACGGTCTTCGTTAATACCAGGGCGCCAGCCGCGATCAGGCCCGCAGTGGCGGGCGGAACCAGGCCTGTTGCGAGGAGTACCACCATGGCCAGCAGAATCGTCACGGCGCGTTTCCATCCGCGGGCGAGGGGCACGCTCCTGCGGAGAATGGCGGTGGCATTGACGGCAAGAACGTCTTGCCCCTGTGTGTGGCGCTCGAGATCATCCCACGCGCCGCGCAGGAGAAGAGTGTCGCCTGCGAGCAAGCGCACGTCAGCGCCGATGAGGTGATCATCGCCTCGGCGTGCGCCGAGAATGACGAGGTCGCCGCTTGGGGTCGTCATTCCGGGGAAAACGTGCATGCCGATCAGGGGAGAGCGCGGAGGCACAACGACTTCGGTAATGCCACGGTCAGGACCGAGAAGCGCCGGGGCGTCGGGTTCAAGCGCGTACTGCGTCCGGAGCTCGCTCGCGAGCCAGCGGAGATCCGGGGGCATGAGTGCACCTGACCGCTCGGGGAGCACGCGCTTTCCGAGAAATAGCACGATCAGGATAGTGCCGACGACGAGCGGAACCCCGACCAAAGCGAACTCGAAAAAGCTGAATGCTCGTCCTCCGTTCTCTTCGGCGAACTCGGAAACGATGATGTTCACCGGCGTGCCAGTGAGCGCCAGCATGGACCCTGCGTGGGCGGCAAAAGCGAGCGGCATCAGCAACTGGGACGCCGGAATTTTGGAACGCACGGCAACGACAACCACAAGTGGGAGGAGCGCTGCCACGGCGCCATTGACGCTGATAAGCGCGGTGAGCACAGCGACGAGAAGACAAATCAGCACAAGGAGGACGGTATGGCGGCTTCCTGCCGCGGCAAGCACCTTTTGACCGGCCCACGCCGTGACACCGGTCGCATCTAGAGACTCGCTAACCACGAAGAGCGCAGCGATAAAGAGGACAGTCGGATCCCCAAATCCGGCAAACGCTTCAGGAAGAGATAGAACGCCCGTGAAGAACAGCGCGAGGGCGACGCCGATGGCAACAAGCGCGATTGGAATGCGGTTACTCAGAAACCCCAGGATGGCGAAACCGAGGATTCCGAGACTCGCGGCAATCGGATCCATGGGCGCCCCTTCTGTCGGTAAACCCGTGGTGGCCATTCGGCTCTCAAACTAGCGGCACGGTGGTGGCGGACACCAGTACCCCCGCGGCAGGAATGCAGTGCCCCACTTTGCTCCCCGGGGTGCTTTGTCCTCCCTTTTGCGCCACATGGCCGCGGGTTTTGACGGGTCTTGACCGCGATTCGGCCAATTATGGCCATAAACCGGAACGCATGCGCCATTTTCCTCCACCGTCTCACGCCCAGTAATCACGCGGAAGTTTCGTGATCAGACGGGAATATTGTGGTGATTTCGTAGACGAGGTGGGGGGAAGTGGAGTAAAGTGGGGTGCATACCGAACCGAGGCCGACGGGAAGGGGGGTGAAAGGCCGATGTTGCTGGGTACCCACTCACCGAAGCTGGACGACAAAGGTCGCGTCATCCTTCCCGCGAAGTTCCGTGAAGATCTCGCCGGGGGCGTTGTCATCACCCGCGGACAAGAACGCTGCCTCTATGTGTTCTCAAACGCTGAGTTCGAGTCGGTGCACGAGCGCATTCGCCAGGCCCCCCTGAGCAATAAGCAAGCCCGTGACTTTCTGCGCATGTTTCTCTCCGGTGCCAGCGCCGAGATGCCTGACAGCCAGAACCGCATCACCATTCCGCCCGCGCTTCGCCAGTACGCCGGGTTGGAAAAGGAGCTCATCGTTACCGGAGTCGGCGCTCACGCCGAGATCTGGAACGCCGAGGCCTGGAACACCTACCTGGCAGGAAACGAAGAATCCTACGCAGAGATGGAGCAGGAGGTGATTCCCGGTCTGTTCTAACCCTGCGCTGTGACTCCTCGCCGCGCGCCCTGACATCACTTCCCCGATGGCAGGTCACGCGGAGGGGCATCAGAGCACAGGGAGACCCGAAAGCTCATGAACCCGAACGAAATTCACACACCCGTCATGCTCGAGCGCTGTATCGAGCTGCTGGAGCCGGCAATCTCTCGACCCGGTGCCGTAATTGTCGATGCCACCCTCGGAATGGGCGGTCACTCCGAAGCGATCCTCGACCGCTTCGATAACGTGACCCTCATCGGCCTGGATCGTGACACCGATGCGCTACGAATCGCGGGAGAGCGACTCGCGCGATTCGGCGACCGGTTCCGTCCGGTGCACACCGTGTACGACGGCATCGCCGACGCCGTCGCAGGTGAAGGCTTTGATCACATTGACGGCGTGCTGTTCGACCTGGGCGTGTCCTCGCTCCAGCTTGATATGGCTGAGCGTGGTTTTGCCTATGCGAAAGATGCGCCGCTGGACATGCGGATGGACCAGACCCAGGGGATGACCGCCGCCGATGTTCTGGCGACCTATTCCGAAGGCCAGCTCCGCCGCATCTTCGAGGTCTACGGCGAAGAGAAACTCTCCGGCCGATACGCGCGTGCGATTCTCAGCGCCCGCGAGTCGGAGCCGATTCTCACGTCAACCCAGTTGGTGTCGATCCTTACGGATGCGACCCCTGGGGCGCTGCTGAGCGCCGGACACCCGGCTAAGCGAGTCTTCCAAGCCCTGCGTATTGAGGTAAACGCCGAGCTTGCTGCAGTCGAAGCAGCCATCCCTGCCGCGATGAATCTGCTCAACATCGGCGGGCGCATTGTCGTGATGTCGTACCAGTCGCTCGAAGACCGCTTTGTCAAGCGTGCTTTCGCCGCGGCCAGCTCATCGACGGGCCCAAAGGGCCTCCCGGTGGAACTCGAGGAGTTTGCTCCGCGGTTCCGCCTCATTACTAAGGGTGCCGAGCTTGCCGATGAGGCTGAGCGTCAGCGCAACCCACGATCAATTCCGGTCCGCACGCGTGCGGCTGAGCGTGTGAGGAAGGCACAATGAGCCTGGCAGAGGCGGTTACCGTCCCGATTGCACGGCCGGGGCGTGAGGCTCCGAGCACCCCGCAGCGCGAACGGCACTTGCGCCCGGTCACCACTCCGGCGAAGGCGCGGAAGCCGCGCGTTGCCTACGCAATGACAGCGCTGATCGGTGCCGTGTTGATTGGTGCTGCACAGATGGGGCTGTCGCTTGCGACGACCGCCACGACGTACGAGATTCGTGAACTGCAGACGCAGCAGCGTGATCTGACGGTGCAGTCGCAGCTTCTTAACGAAGAACTCGCTGGCCTGTCGTCTCCGCAGTATCTGGCCGCCAACGCGGCAGCCACTGGCATGGTTATCGGCGCATCGCCGACGTACCTGCGCCTGAGCGATGGCGCTGTCGTCGGCACCGGCGAGGTGGCAACAAGCTCCACCGTCGACGTGCTGCGCACTCCGGCGGTTCCGAACGCTCTGATTGCCAACACGCCGCTTGCGACCGCACCGGGAAGCACGATCGGTGGTGCAATTCCAGTAGTGACCCCGTCAGAAACGGCGGACAACCTGACGGCCACCGTGCCGGTTGAAGACGCTCCGCAGTTACCTCCGGTGATCTCAGACGGAATCCCCACACCAGAAACGCGCTAACGAATCGGAGTCTTGATGACCACGCGAGCCACGCGCACGCCCCGCAAGCGCACTTCGGTGGCTCTGCTTGCGATCTTTGTCATCATGATCGCGTTCACGATCCGCCTGATCGATATTCAGGTCGTGAAAGCTGATGAGTACACCGATGCGTTCCGTGCTGCCCGCCTCGCGGACGGCGATATTCTGTACGGCACGCGCGGCGAGATCGTCGACATGGACGGCACGGTGCTCGCTTCGACGTCCATCGAGTACGAGACGATGCTCGACCCAGAGATCGTCAAGGACTACGACGTCTACTACGACGGGTACGACAAAGATCCAACCGTCGTGACATGGGAGATGGCGCGCGCGAAGATCGCCGCGGCCACCGACATGACCGAAGACGAGGTTCAAGCCGCGCTCGATAACGCCCCGAGTCCGCGGTGGGCCCCGGTGAAGAGCGGTTTGTCGACGCAACAGTACCTGGACCTTCGCGCCATTGGTGTCCCTTACATTGCCTCGACGCCGATCGAGAAGCGCATTTATCAAAACGGTGCGGTGGGCGGCAACATCATTGGCTTCACCGGCTCTGACGGTGCGGCGCTTGCTGGCATCGAACTCATGCAGGATGCGTGCCTATCGGCGACGAACGGCGCCACGACGTATGAAGTTGGCGGTAGCGGGGAGATCATCCCCGGTTCGCAAGAAACGCAGCCCGCGACCGATGGCGGCACCGTGCAACTCACGCTCGACGCCGACCTGCAGTGGTACATGCAGCAGATGATCACCGAAGAGGTCGGCATTCAGGGCGCAAAGTACGGTTCGGTCATGGTCGTTGAAACCAAGACTGGCAAGATTCGTGCGGCGGCAGAGTACGACACGGTTGACTCGAACGACGCCGTGGGCGCGTCAGGCAAGTCACGTATGTTCGTCGACGAGTTTGAGCCAGGGTCAACCTTTAAAGCCATCACCGCTGCGATGATCATGCAGGAACGCGTGGCCACGCCGATGACCTCGGTGTGGGCGAGCGGCTGGGAGACGTTCGACGGCGGTGCCGCCGAAGTGGGGGACTCCTTCAGCCACGACAGCTACCACTACACGCTCGCGGGTGCGCTCATTGACTCGTCAAACGTCGCGCTCAGCAAGTTTGGAACCATGTTGCCTCCGGAGAAGCGCTACGAGTGGCTCCAGAAATTTGGGGTAGGCGAACCGACGAACGTTGGCTTCCTTGGTGAAGAAGATGGCGATATGCGTCCCGTTGAGAACTGGGAGAGTCAGACGATCTACGCGTCGACGTTTGGCCAGTCATTCACGGTCACCGCACCACAGGTTGTAAGCGCCTACCAGACCATCGCTAATGGCGGCGTGAAGCATCCGCTCCAGTTGGTCGAGTCCTGCACTCAGGCTGATGGAACCGTCGATAAGGTTGCGGTTCCTGCGCCTGAGCGCCTCCTCGACACCGACGTGGCAACCGATCTCTCGTTGATGATTGAAAATGTGGCTGAGCAGGGCGGCGTGGCTGACCTGATTCGAGTACCTGGATACCGCATTGCGGCGAAGACCGGAACCGCACAGAAGTACGACCCCGAGACAGGCAACTACAAGGCCAACACATACGACACCTCAATCGTCGGATATGCCCCGGCAGACAACCCCGAGTACGTCGTCATGATCACCCTCGAAGAGCCGACTAGGGTAACCTCGTCTACGGCAACAGCACCCGCCTTTCAAAAGGCCATGACCCAGGTTTTGAAGAACTACCGCGTTATGCCATCCGAGTCGCCGCTCCCCGAACTTCTGCCGAAGTTTGCCGAGTAACGGCGCACCTGCACGGAGAATTTCACATGATCGCCCTCACCCTCGCCGAGGTGGCACACATCGTCGGCGGAACCATTCATGCGCGTCGCGAAGATAGCGCCGAGACGGTTGTCTCTGGCGTTGTCGACACCGACTCGCGCAACATGACCCCGGGCGGCATTTTCGTCGCCAAACCGGGGGAGACAACCGATGGGCACCGATTCGTCGGTGCCGCCATCCAGAACGGCGCGACGCTTGCACTCGTCGAACACGTCGTTGACGAGGACATCACCCAGATTGTGGTGCCTGACGTCGTCCTCGCGATCGCCGATCTTGCCAGGGCTGTTGTCGCTCGCGTTCGTGCTCACGGGCGGCTCAAGGTCGTCGGAATCACCGGTTCCAACGGCAAGACCACCACCAAGAACATGCTCCTGCGCATTCTGCAGGACGAGGGCGAGACCATCGCCCCGATTGCCTCATACAACAACGAGGTCGGCGCGCCCCTCACGATGCTGCGCGTCACCGACACCACGGAGTACCTTGTCTCCGAATTTGGTGCTTCGGGGCCAGGCGAGATCGCTCGACTCGCTGGCCTCGTCACGCCCGATGTCAGCGTCGTTCTGATGGTCGGCATGGCACACGCCGGTGGTTTCGGCGGTATCGAAGCAACGGTCAAGGCCAAGACCGAGCTGGTGCAGGCACTGGCAGCGGGCGGAACCGCGGTGCTGAACGCCGATGACCCGCGCGTGGCCACGATGGCTCCCGTCGCTGAATCTCAGGGCAACGCCGTGGTCTGGTTTGGCCATGCCGCGACCGCTGATGTGCAGGCAAGCGAGGTCGAGGTGTCGGCAGCAGGAACCGTGTGCGAAGTACACGTTGACGGCCACACTCTGCCCATGAAGCTCAAAGTTCTTGGTGCTCACCATGTGATGAACGCACTCGCAGCCATCACCGCAGCGCGCGTACTCGGAGTGGCTCCTGCAACGTCAATTGCTCGTCTCGAGACGATGGATCTTGCCGAGCGCTGGCGTATGCAGGTCATGGGTAATGACCGCGTACGCATTATCAACGACGCCTATAACGCGAGCCCAGACTCCATGGCGGCAGCACTACGCACGCTTGCGCAGATCACGGAACCACATGAGCGAACCGTCGCTGTTCTCGGCGCTATGAGCGAGCTGGGGGAGTTCGACGGCGAAGAACACGACCGCATCGGGCTGTTGGCTGTGCGTCTGCGCATTCAGCGCATCGTTGTTGTCGGTGCCAACGCGCGCCGGCTGTTTATTTCGGCAATTGGCGAAGGCTCGTGGGACGGCGAACCGGTGTTCTTCGAAGACGCAGACGCGGCTTTTGAATACCTCAAGACCGAGCTTCGGGACGGCGACCGCGTGCTCGTGAAATCTTCGAACTCCGCAGGTCTGCGCTTTCTGGGCGATCGTCTGGGAGGATTGTTCTCGTGAGATCACTCCTTTCGGCAGCGGTTATTGCGTTTGCCTTCACTCTGTTCCTCACCCCGGTCTTTCTGAAGTTCTTCCGAAAGTGGGGCTGGGGGCAGGTCATTCGCACCCCCGAAAGCGCAAACAACCCGAAGCACGGCGCGAAGCGCGGCACGCCCACCATGGGTGGCGTCATCTTCATCCTCGCCACGCTCATTGGCTACCTCATCGGCACATACACGGGTAATAACCCGCCCACTATTTCGGGTCTGCTTGTGCTGTGGCTGATGGTTGGTTTTGGCATCGTCGGATTCATCGATGACTACATGAAGGTCAGTAGGCAGAACAGCCTCGGCCTGAGCGGCTGGCGCAAGATCATCGGTCAGCTGCTGGTGATGGTTCCGTTCGGCATCGTGTCCCTCAACTTCCCCAACGAGTACAACGTCACGCCAGCAAGCGACTCCATCTCACTGTTCCGCGATATCGCGGTGCTGAGCTTCATGCCGCTTGGCTTCGTCCTTGGCTGGTTGCTGTACCTTGCATGGATTTCTCTCATCGGCGTCGCAACGTCCAATGCCACCAACCTGACCGATGGCCTTGACGGCCTGGCCGCTGGTTCCGGCGTCTTCGTCATCGGCACCTACAGCCTCATCGCGTTCTGGCAGTTCAACCAGCGCTGTGAAGTGGCGCCTGAAGAGCTCATCGCGGGATGCTACGGCAACATTCGCGACCCGCTTGACCTCGCCATCGTGAGCGCCTCGTTCATCGGCGCCCTCGTCGGCTTCCTCTGGTGGAACGCCCCGAAGGCGAAGGTCTTCATGGGCGACACCGGTTCGCTCGCGATCGGTGGCGTGCTGACTGCCATGGCGATTCTCACGCACACCGAACTGCTGCTCATCATCATCGGCTTTGTCTTCCTGATGGGTCCGGGATCGGTCATCCTGCAGCGCTACTACTTCAAGTTCACGAAGGGCAAGCGTCTCTTCCTCAATAGTCCTTTCCACCACCACCTCGAGATGCGTGGCTGGCCAGAACCCACCATCGTCGTGCGCATGTGGATCATTGCAGGCGCGTGCGCGGTGACCGGTATGGGACTCTTCTACGTCGAATGGCTTTCTCGGGTATGAATCTTGATCACCTCACCAGCTGGTACTCGGACTGGAAGGGCCTGCGCGTCGCCGTCCTCGGCCTATCGTCCACCGGGTTCTCGGTTGCTGACACGCTTGCCGAACTCGGCTCCACCGTGCGTGTGTTCACTGAGTCGTCGTCAGAGGAGTACGCTCGGCTGCTGCCTGTGATTGGCGTGGAGCTTGTCGAGAAGTCGCTGCAGGAGGTTCCTGCCGACCTCATCGACTTCGCTCCCGAGGTTGTCATCGCATCGCCTGGCTTCGCGCCTCACCACCCGGTCATTCAATGGGTGCAGGAGCAGGGCATCGCACTGTGGGGCGACATTGAACTCGCGTGGCGTGTGCGCGACAAGGTCACGCGCGCGGACGGCTCGCCTGCCGATTGGATTCTGATCACCGGAACCAACGGCAAGACGACGACGACGCGGATGACGGCGTCGATGCTGGTTGCGGGTGGTTTGAAGGCTGCGCCGTGCGGCAACATCGGGGTTCCGATTCTGGACGCCGTGCGTGACCCGGAAGGATTCGATGCGCTTGTCGTTGAGCTCTCCAGCCACCAGCTCTGGTACTTGGGGCTTGCGACTCCGGCCGGACAACCGGTTCCGGTAGCCAGCGTGTGCTTGAACCTCGCCGACGACCACCTGATCTGGCACGGCTCGTTCGAGGCCTATCGTGACGCCAAAGCGGTCGTCTACCGCAACACGACGATTGCCTGCGTTTATAACAAGGCCGACATCGCCACACGCGACATGGTGGAAGACGCGGACGTCATTGAGGGCGCTCGTGCGATTGGCTTCGATCTCGGTGTTCCTGGCCCCAGCGACTTCGGTGTCGTCGAAGGGCTCCTGGTTGACCGCGCTTTCCTTGATGACCGTCGCAACGCGGCGCTGGAACTCATCGAGGTCGATACGCTTGCGAAGCTGAACCTCGGTGCGCCGCATATTGTGGCGAACATCTTGGCTGCCGCGGCTCTCAGCCGCTCGCTCGGGATTACCGCTGAAGATGTGAACACGGCGTTGCAGACTTTCCGTCTTGACCCGCACCGAATCGAGCTCATCGCTCGCGTTGCCGGCGTCACATGGGTGGATGACTCAAAGGCCACAAACCCGCACGCGGCAGCGTCATCGCTCACCGCTTTTCCCGGCGCGGTGTGGGTCGTGGGCGGCCAGCTCAAGGGCGTCGACATCTCCGATCTCGTTGCCGCACGAGGCGTCAAGGCGCGTGCGGCGATCGTGATCGGCACGGAGCGCCATGCCGTTGTTGAGGCGTTCGCGCGACACGCGCCCAATGTGCCCCTCTTCGAAGCTGTCGCAACCGACACTGAAGAGGTCATGGACGCGGTCGTGCGTATTGCAGCCGAGATCGTGACAGACGGGGATGTGGTCTTGCTGGCACCGGCAGCGGCGTCATTTGACCAGTTCACGGGGTACGACCAGCGCGGAGAACTCTTCGCACAGGCGGTCCGCAATTGGGCAGAGAAGGAGTCAGGCGATGACCAGCAACACGACGTCGCCGACCCCGAGCACTGATGACGAGGCAGCGCGTGGCCAAGCCGCACGCGTCTTCCTCGGGCTGAAGATTAAGCCGGTTCCTGCCGAGTTTGTGCTGATTGCCTCGGCAGCGCTCTTGCTGACCATCTTCGGACTGGTCATGGTGCTGTCTGCCACGAGCGCGTCGCCGACTGGCCCGTTCGACACCTTCATCAAGCAGGGCGTTTTCGCGCTCATCGGCATTCCGTTCATGTTTGTGCTGAGCCGTTTTCCGATGGCCTTCTTCAAGAAGATGGCCTGGCCGATTCTCGGGCTTGCGCTCGTCCTGCAATCCCTCATCCTCACACCGCTTGCCGTTCACGCCGACGGCAATACGGCATGGGTCATGATCGCCGGACAGCAGTTTCAGCCCGCTGAGTTTTTGAAGGTGGCAACCGCGCTCTGGGTGGGATACGTCCTCTACCGCAAGCAGGCCCTCCTGGGCCTGTGGCGACACGTATTCATCCCACTGGTTCCGGTCGCCATTTTGATCCTGGGCTCCGTGCTTGTCGGTAAAGACCTCGGTACCGCGATGGTGCTGCTGATGATTCTGCTCGCCGCTCTCTTCTTCTCTGGCGTCAAGCTCCGCGTGTTTCTCCTCCCGCTCATCCTGGGAGTCATCGGTGTCGCAGTGCTGGCGCTGACGAGCCAAAACCGCCTCGACCGCATTTTGACGGTCTTTAGTGACTGCTCTGGTGATGCGTACGACAACGCGTGTTACCAGCCCATGCACGGCATTTGGGGCCTGGCAAGTGGCGGTATCTTCGGGCTTGGCCTCGGCAACTCTAAGATGAAGTACGAATGGCTGCCAGCCGCGCAAAACGACTATATTTTTGCGATCGTGGGTGAAGAACTCGGACTCATTGGCTGCCTCGTGGTCCTTGCCCTGTTTGCGACGTTTGCCGTTGGTGCGTTCCGCATCGTGCGCCGTACGGACGACCCGTTCGTGCGCATCGTCTCCGGCTCAATCGCGGCGTGGATCGTCGGCCAGGCCATCATCAACATCGGTGTCGTGCTTCGCCTGTTCCCGCCGCTCGGTGTGCCGTTGCCCTTCATGTCGCAGGGCGGAACCGCTCTATTGAGTGTGCTGATTGCATGCGGAGTGCTGTTGTCTTTTACGCGCACCCTCCCCGAGGTTCCGGCACCTGCGAACGTCGCAGCCATGGTTCCGCGCCGCCGCGTCAGCAAAGCCTGAGCACGCAGCCCAGCAGGGTGTGACAGGATTTCTAGGTGACAACGTACTTGCTTGCCGGTGGCGGAACCGCCGGCCACGTGAATCCCTTGCTGGCCGTAGCCGACGGGCTCCGTGAGCGTGATGGCTCTGCCAACGTTCTCGTGCTCGGCACCAAGGAGGGACTCGAAGCCCGCCTCGTGCCACAGCGTGGCTACGAGCTGCTGATCGTTGACAAGGTTCCGTTTCCGCGGCGGCCGAATGGTGCGGCCCTCGCATTTCCCGCCCGCTTCCGCACGGCGGTCGCGCAGGTGCGTGAGCACATACGCGCCAACAACGTCGACGTCGTCGTGGGCTTTGGCGGCTACGCGTCGGCGCCTGCGTATGTTGCCGCGCGAAAACAGGGCATTCCATTCATCGTGCACGAGGCCAACGCACGACCGGGCCTCGCAAACGTATTGGGAGCCCGCCGCGCCGCAGGTATCGGTGTCGCGTTTCCTGGCACGCCCCTCAAACGAGCCGAGGTTGTCGGCATGCCGCTGCGTAAGGAAGTCGTTGAGCTTGACCGTGCCGCTCAGCGCGACGAGGCAGCGGCCTTCTTCGGGCTCGATGCCGCACGGCCGACGCTGTTGGTCTTTGGCGGGAGCCTGGGAGCGCAGCGTCTCAATGAGGCACTGGACGGCTCGTGGGAAGACATCCTCGCGACCGGCTGGCAACTGATCCACATCACGGGGGAGAAGTCAGAGTACGCTGACCCCGAGGCCGAGGGCTATGTTGTGCGCCGCTACGTGGATCGCATGGACCTTGCCTTTGCGATCGCAGACCTGGTTGTATCGCGGTCAGGCGCGGCCACCGTGAGCGAAATCAGCGCGCTCGGACTTCCCGCCATCTATGTGCCTTACGCTGTCGGCAATGGCGAACAGCGGCTGAACGCGGCGTCCGCCGTTGAGGCAGGCGCTGCGCTCATCATCGATAACGCCAACTTCACCTCTGACGCCGTTCGTGACGATGTCGTGCCGCTGTTGCGTGACGCTGAGCGTCGTCGCGGAATGGAACACGCCGCGGGCGCAATCGGTATTCGCACCGGCACCGAGAACGTCATCACCCTGATCGACGAAGCTCTCACAGCCCGGTAGCCGCACTCTCTCCTCGTCTCGCCGCGCCCGGCGGTGTTTGGCGACCTGGGCTTCCGACTCGAATTCGGCCGGGGCGATGTCGCGAGAACAGGAGAATGTCGTGAGAGCGGGAGAATAAGTGCCAAAATCGCTGGCTGTCGCGACATAGTCCTGTTCTCAGGACATCGGAACCACGGCTCAGGGACATCGGAACCACGGCTCAGGGACATCGGAACCACGGCTCAGGACATCGGAACCACGGCTCAGGACATCGGAACCACGGCTCACGACACCGGAACAGCTTCCCACGACACCGGAACCAGGCAGCAGCGATGGGGTGCTCAGGAGGTGGGGGATGAGTGCAGGGCGCGGGTGACGAGCTCGATCGCCACGTCGTCACTCACGTGGAGGGAGCGCACGACCTCGGCGTACGCGGCTGCGGCGTGCTGCACGGCGCGTTCGGCGGCATCGCCGTGCGCGGCGATAAAGGTTCCGTTGCGGCCGCGGGTCACGACCACTCCGGCTTCTTCCAGTTCCCGATACGCGCGCGCAATGGTTCCGGCAGCCGTCCCCAGTTCTGCAGCCAACGCACGCACGGTGGGAAGGCGAGTATCAACGGCCAACTGTCCGCTCGAAACCGCCTCGACAATTTGCGAGCGCAACTGCTCATACGGGGCAATGGCGCTGGAACGATCGATCTGAAACATGGCGTCCCTTCATTCCTGTGGCGCCACCGTACCAGTGCGCAGCGCCGTGCGCCCCGGGCGTGCCGAGCGGCGGGCAGCACCGTTGCCGCCTAGACTTGATGAGTCATGATTCGACCCGATTTGAGCCTCCCCATCCCCGAGACAATCGACGCCGCGCACTTTATCGGCATCGGTGGCTCGGGCATGAGCGGACTAGCGCGTATGTTCCTCGCCCGTGGTATCCGTGTATCCGGATCTGACCGCGCCGATAGCCCCGGCCTGCGCGAGTTGGAGGCGCTCGGCGCGACGGTCTTCGTCGGACACGACGCAGCCAACCTTGCCGAAGACGTTGACACCGTCATCCACACCGGTGCTATCTGGCCCGAGAACCCCGAGTTCCTGCTCGCGAAGGCCCGTGGGCTGCACGTCATCCACCGCTCGCAGGCGCTGCACTGGCTCATCGGTTCCCGCCGTCTCGTTTCGGTTGCCGGCGCCCACGGCAAGACCACCTCGACCGGCATGATTGTCACCGGCCTCACGGCGATGGGGAAGAACCCCACGTTCGTCAACGGCGGCGTGATCGCGTCACTCGGCGTTTCCAGTGCGCCAGGCAGTGACGACCTGTTTGTGATCGAAGCCGACGAATCTGACGGCACGTTCTTGCTGTACGACACATCGATCGCGCTGATCACCAACGTCGATCCCGATCACCTCGACCACTACGGCTCTCGCGACGCCTTCGATGCCGCATTCGCGACTTTCGCCAACGAGGCACGCGAGGCGGTCGTTATTTCCTCTGACGACCCCGGCGCTGTCGCGGTGCGCGAGCGCATTACCCACCCTCACGTCATTACGTTTGGCCAGGCAGCTGACGCCGATGTGCGACTGCATGATGTCACGAGTGACGCAACCGGTGTGTCGTTCACGATCACGGTGGCGGGGCAGAGTGTCAGCGCGCACCTGCCTGTCGCTGGCCTCCACAACGCCCTCAACGCGGCGGGTGCCGCGGCGGTGCTTGTCGCTCTCGGTCACGAGCTCGACGCCGCTGTGCGCTCACTTGAAGGCTTCGGCGGAACCGCACGACGGTTCGAACTGCACGACACGGTTGGTGGTGTGAGCGTCTACGACGATTACGCCCACCACCCGACCGAAGTGGATGCCGCACTCACCGCTGCCCGCACGGTTGTTGGTTCCGGTCGCATCATCGCGTTGCACCAGCCGCACACCTACTCGCGCACGCAGCTCATGCACCGCGAGTTCGCCGAGGTTCTCGAAAACCGCGCCGATCACACGATCGTCCTCGACGTGTACGGCGCTCGTGAAGACCCCGTTGCGGGGGTCACGGGAGAGCTGGTCTCCAATGATTTCGCGAATCCAGACAACGTACACTTCGTCGCTGACTGGCAAGCGGCCGCTGACTATGCGGCCCAAGTGGCGCAGGAGGGCGATTTCATCGTCACCCTCGGCTGCGGCAACGTCAATCTGATCATCCCGCAGGTACTCGAGGCCCTCGCCGCTCGCGCGAAGTAGTCCATGCGTCGCCCTGAACCGCTTCCGCAACGACCACGGGTCGAGACTCCCGACGAGCCCATCGTCGACGAGCCAGAACGTGTGGACGATGTCGTTGCGTTCGCACCGAGTAACGCGCTCGATGCTGGCGACGTGGAAGACAACGGTGAGACGCCTGCAACGTTCTCCTGGGCGGAGCCAAGCGACGTCGCTTCGATCGCGACGCGCGACGACAGCGACGACGTCGTGACAGTCAGCGACGAGGTTGAGACCGCTGTCATCACTCCCTTTCCCCTGCGAGGGGGCGCTGCGTCAACGGATGCCGAGGTGCGGTCAGCGCCGGATGCCACGGACTCCAGCGAGGACGACGTTGAGGGGAGCAACCTCGAGGCCGAACCCAGCGGTGACCTCGCGGTGGTCGGCTGGCGTGACGTGTGGCGCGCAGCCCGCGCCAAGCGAAAGGCGCTACGTCGTGAAGTGCGCAGGTTCACCGCGCGTGCGCGTCGCCGTCGCCTGATTTGGATCGTCTCGCTGAGCTCTCTCGCCGCCGTGATCGTCGGCTCATTCGCCGTCGCCTACTCGCCACTTTTCGCCGTGCAAAAGATCACCGTGGTCGGAACCACGTCACTGGACCCAGCGGCGGTCACGCAATCGCTTTCCGGCCAGTTGGGCACGCCTCTCGCGCTCGTCAACGAGAGCGACATCAAAGCTGCGCTTGTCACGTTCCCGGCCGTGGAGACGTACACCGTGCAAGCTCGGCCGCCGCACGAACTGGTGGTGACGGTTGTCGAGCGCACGCCGGTTGGCGTGGTGGAGACCGAAGCGGGCTACTCTCTCGTTGACGCTGCCGGTGTCGTGCTCTCCACGACTCCTGAAGCGCACCCCGGGTATCCCCTTTTTCAGGTCGCTGGAGGCTTGGGGGAGAGCACCTTCCGCTCTGCCGGAATGGTGATGCTTTCCATTCCTGACAGCATCCGTGGTTCCGTCGCCAAAGTCACCGCGACCACCCCAGCCGACGTCACTCTGACGCTTTCGCCCACGGGCACGCAGATCATTTGGGGTAACGCCGATGATTCACAAATCAAGTCACAGGTTCTCGAAAAAGCAATGCTGACTCGTCCTATTGACACGGTTTCGGTCTATGACGTGTCATCGCCGACCGCAATTGTGATGCGCTGAGACTTTTCTGGGCCTCCATGTCGCGACACGCGCGCGTGTCTGCGCACAACCGATGGTTTCGAGCCGTACCGTCAATCAAGAGAAATGCATACCGGGCAATTCTTTAACCTTCTACTCGAAGGTGAAGGTTGAACCAGGTTCTAGACACGGAGGCCGGCATGAGCCAGAACCAGAACTACCTCGCCGTCATTAAGGTGGTCGGCGTCGGCGGTGGTGGCGTGAACGCTGTCAACCGCATGATCGAGCTCGGCCTTCGTGGCGTTGAGTTCATCGCGATCAACACGGATGCACAGGCATTGCTGATGAGTGACGCTGACGTCAAGCTTGACGTCGGACGCGAGCTCACCCGCGGCCTCGGTGCTGGCGCTGACCCCGAGGTTGGTCGCCGCGCTGCCGAAGACCACGCTGAGGAGATCGAAGAGGCCCTGCGCGGTGCCGACATGGTCTTCGTGACGGCGGGCGAGGGCGGCGGAACCGGCACCGGTGGTGCACCGGTGGTCGCCAAGATCGCAAAATCGATTGGTGCGCTCACCATTGGTGTGGTCACCAAGCCCTTCTCTTTCGAGGGTCGTCGTCGTCAGAGCCAGGCGGAGACCGGTGTGGCACGACTCAAGGAAGAAGTCGACACGCTCATCGTGGTTCCGAACGACCGCCTTCTCGAGATCAGCGACCGCGGCATCTCGATGATCGAGGCCTTCGCCACCGCTGACCAGGTGCTCCTCGCCGGCGTGCAGGGCATCACTGACCTGATTACGACCCCGGGTCTGATCAACCTCGACTTCGCCGACGTGAAGAGCGTTATGCAGGGTGCGGGTTCCGCGCTCATGGGTATCGGTTCTGCGCGCGGTGCTGACCGTGCCATCAAGGCTGCCGAGCTTGCCGTTGAGTCGCCGCTGCTTGAAGCATCGATCGAGGGCGCGCACGGCGTGCTGCTGTCGATCCAGGGTGGTTCCAACCTCGGTATCTTCGAGATCAACGACGCCGCTCAGCTCGTCAAGGAAGCCGCACACCCCGAGGCGAACATCATCTTCGGTACGGTCATCGACGACACCCTTGGCGACGAAGTGCGCGTCACGGTGATCGCTGCTGGCTTTGACGGTGGCGAGCCGCAGTCTCGTATTGAGCTCCCGGCCGTCGTGACCCGCCCGGCGGCTCCGGCTGTCGAGGCCGCGGTTGCCGCTGAGAAGACGGAAGCCCCGGCAGAGAAGGCCGAAACTCCGGTGGCTGTTCCTGCGAACATGCTTCCTGACGTTGGTGGCTTTGACTCCGCATTCGACGAGGGCGACCTCGACATTCCGGACTTCCTCAAGTAGTAATGAGTGAACTTCGTACCCGCCTGGCGGAGGTTGATGAAAACATCGCCTCCGCCGCACGGCGTTTTCAGCGCGATGCTGCGGAGATCACTCGCATTGTTGTCACGAAGTTTCACCCTGCGCAGTTGATCACCGATCTCGCGGCGCTTGGCGTGCACGACGTCGGGGAGAACCGGCAACAGGAACTCTCCCAAAAGCGTGCTGAGCTCGCGGATCTCGGCGGCGTGCGTTGGCACTTTATTGGTCAAGCACAGTCAAACAAGGCGCGACAAATTCGTGCCGCGGCCGACGTTGTGCATTCCGTTGACCGCGAAAAGATTGCGACGGCGCTTGACGCCGCAGGCGAGCCAGGCGGCGCGCAGCTTGACGTGCTTTTGCAAGTCAATCTCACCGCCGACGAAGGCCGCGGGGGAGTCGAACCCGCCGATATCGAGAAGTTGGCGACGCGGATTGCCTGCCTAGAAACGCTGCGGTTGCGCGGGGTCATGGCTGTTGCTCCCCTCGAAGAGGATCCGGCTCCGGCATTCGCTCGCCTCGCTGGCTATTCGGACATCGTTCGGAGTGTCGTCGCTGATGCGCGGTGGATTTCTGCCGGCATGAGCCACGACTTCACCGAAGCGATCGCGCATGGCGCGACACACCTAAGAATTGGTTCCGCAATCACCGGAACCCGCCCCGCCCGGGGATAACCTGCCTACAGACGAGCACACAACGGAGGACGCGATGTCGAACCCGCTCAAGAAGACGATGGTGTACCTCGGCCTGGCCGACGAAGAAGAAACGTACACCGAACCGGCCGCTGAGGCGCCGGCGAAGGCACGCGGCCGCGAGGTCCGTGAGGTTGAGCAGGCTGAGCCCGCTACCGCCCCTGTGACGCCCCTGCGCCGTCCTGCCGTCGTTCGTCAGCCCGCAGCCGGTGCCGTCAACGAAATCCTGACGGTGCACCCCAAGCAGTACCGCGATGCGCAGAACATCGCCGAGAGCTTCCGCGATGGCATTCCGGTCATCATGAACCTGTCGCAGATGTCGGATGCTGAGGCACGTCGTCTCATCGACTTTGCCAGTGGTCTGGCCAGCGGCCTCTACGGCAAGATCGAACGCGTCACGAGCAAGGTCTTCCTGCTCTCGCCTGAGAACATTGCGATCTCCGGCGACGGCGGCATTGCACACGCTGACGGCGACATCGCGCCGTTCGCACAGCCGTAATCCGTGAACCCGCTTCAGGTCGTTTTCGCGATCGTAAACTTCGCCATCATGTTGTACATGATGGCGCTGTTTGCGCGCTTCATCCTCGACCTCATCCCGATGTTCAGCCGCGAATGGCGGCCAAAGGGGCTCGGTTTGATTTTCGCCGAGTTCATTTTTACGATCACCGACCCGCCGCTCAAGTTTGTGCGCAAGTTGGTTAAGCCGGTACGGCTGGGCGCTGTACAGCTCGACTTGTCGTTCATGATCGTTATGATTATTTGTCTATTTGCCTACAGGATGACGTTCAGCCTCGCGGCTTAAGTGACACGCGACTATGCTGAAACAGGCAGGGGGATCGGCCGCGCTTGTTGCGTTGATCCCGAACCGAATGCAGTGAAGAAGGAGCCACCATGGCATTGACCCCGGATGACGTTGTCACCAAGCAGTTCCAGCACGTCCGGTTCAAGGAAGGTTTCGACCCGGACGAGGTTGACGACTTCCTGGACGAAATCGTCGTTGAATGGCGCAAGACCATTGAAGAAAACGTCGAGCTGAAGGCGAAGCTGGCAGCGTTCGAGTCGGGCGAAGCCGCGGCTCCGGCACCGGTTGCTGCTACCCCCGCCGTCGAAGAGCCCGTCGCTGCGGAGCCGGCCCCTGTTGCAGAGGCCCCCGTCGCGCAGAACAATGTTCCGACGCAGAGCGCCAGCATCATCGAGCTTGCCCAGCGTCTGCACGACGAGCACGTTGCCGAAGGTCAGAGCCAGCGCGACAAGCTCATCGCTGACGCGAAGGAACAGGCCACGCGCATCGTTTCCGAAGCTGAGGCCAACGGCCGCGCTGAGAAGGAGCGCCTCGACAAGGAGCGCACCGTCCTTGAAGGACGCATCTCGGAGCTTCGCGAGTTTGAGCGTGACTACCGCGCCAACCTCCGCAAGTACATTGAGGGTCAGCTGACCGACCTCGATTCGGCAAGCTCGGCTTCCGGGTCTGCTCCGGTCTCGGCGATCGGTCTCTGAGTCACCTCTTGACCACTCGGCCCCAACTCTCACGGGCAGCGGCCGGTACCATCATCGCGATCTTCGCGATCCTGGTGCTGGCCGCTGACCAGTTCACCAAGTTTCTCGCCCTGCAGAACCTCGAGATCGAGGTTCCGGCTCCGGTGCTTGGTGACTTTTTGCAGTTCTATTTGACGTTCAACCCGGGCGCGGCATTCTCGCTTGGCGAGGGCGTCACCTGGATCTTCACGATCGTGCTGGCAGTCGCTGCTCTCACCGTGGTGTTCCTTGCGGTGACGCGAGTTCGCTCCCGTCGCTGGGCGTTTGTGCTCGGTGCGCTGCTGGGCGGCGTCAGCGGAAACCTCACAGACCGCCTCTTCCGCGACCCCGGCTTTCCGGTTGGCCACGTTGTCGACTTCATTTACACGCCGTGGATGATGCCAGCGATCTACAACGTCGCCGACATTTTCATCGTCAGCAGCATGGTGCTCGTTGCCCTCCTCATTCTGGTCGGCATCAACTTCGATGGCACCCGCGAGAAGGCGGAACCTGCCGCTGTTGCCGCAGTCGACGACATTCCTGAAGAAGACAGGTACGAGTCGCGACGCGAGCGTCGCGAGCGGTTGGCGGCACAGGCACCGGAGTCATCGCATGATGACGATGCGGTCCAGGAGGCCGTCGACGAGCCCGTCGTCGACGAGGCCAAAGACGAGACTGCGACCGACAAGCAGACTCCCTCGGCATGACAATGCAGTCGCAGAGCTTCACGATTTCTGAGGAGCTTGACGGGCGCCGTGTTGATGCGGCGCTCGCGAGCCTCTTGGACGTTTCGCGCACCTTCGCGGCTGAGATTACCGAAGCAGGCGGCGTCTTTGTTGACGGCCGGATGGTGTCGAAATCTGACAAGGTTCGCGCTGGCAGTCGTCTCGATGCCGCGTGGGCGCCCAAGCAAGAGCCCACCGTCATTCCGATGCAGGTGCCTGAACTCGGCATCATCTACGATGACGACCACATCGTGGTTGTCGACAAGCCGGTCGGTGTCGCGGCGCACCCCTCGATGGGGTGGGAAGGGGCCACAGTGTTGGGCGCCCTCGCCGGTGCTGGTTACCGCATCGCCACGACGGGGCCCGCCGAACGTCAGGGCATCGTGCACCGCCTCGATGCCGGCACGAGCGGACTCATGGTGGTTGCAAAGTCGGAGCACGCCTATGTGACGCTCAAGGCAGCATTCAAAGAGCGCACGGTCGAGAAGATCTACCACGCCGTGGTGCAGGGATACATGGATCCGTTGAGCGGAACCATTGACGCGCCGATCGGACGCCATCCGTCGCACTCGTGGAAGTTTGCCGTCACACGCGACGGTAAGGACTCGGTGACGCACTACGAAACCCTCGAAGCCTTCGCGGGCGCTTCGCTCCTTGAAATTCATTTGGAGACGGGGCGAACCCACCAGATTCGCGTGCATATGTCTGCAATGCGCCACCCATGCGTCGGCGACCCGCTCTATGGTTCCGACCCCACGCTCAATGAGAAGCTCGGATTGTCGCGCCAGTGGTTGCACGCGCACAAGCTCGCCTTCACACACCCGGCAACCGGGGACTGGGTGCAGTTCGAATCGCCTTACCCTGCCGATCTCCAGCACGCATTGGACGTTTTGGAAGCGAGCTGACGGCTCGTCGCCGACCTCGGCGTCGGCGGCCCCGGGTAGGCTCGAAGAGTGACATCCGACTCCTTCGTACACCTGCACGTCCACTCCGAATTCTCGATGCTGGATGGCGCCGCGCGCCTCACCTCGATGGTCGAAGAAGCAGCACGACAGGAGATGCCGGCGATCGCCGTCACCGACCACGGCAACACGTTCGGTGCGTTTGAGTTCTACAAGACCGCAACGGCCGGTGGCGTGAAACCCATCATCGGTATTGAGGCGTACGTCACACCGGGCACACACCGCACTGACAAGACGCGTATTCGGTGGGGCACCGCCGAGCAGCAGGGCGATGACGTGTCGGGTTCGGGCGCCTACACGCACATGACGATGTGGGCCGAGAACAACACCGGCCTGCACAACCTCTTTCGCCTATCGTCCAAGGCCAGCATTGAGGGCTACTACTTCAAGCCCCGCATGGACCGCGATCTGCTCAACACATATCACGAGGGCATCATCGCGACGACGGGCTGCCCATCAGGCGAAATTCAGACGCGCCTGCGCCTCGGCCAGTACAACGAGGCGCGTGCCGCCGCAGCGGAGTTTCAAGACCTGTTCGGCAAAGAGAACTACTTCGCCGAAATCATGGATCACGGGCTCGACATTGAGCGTCGCGTCATTCCTGACCTGCTGAAGATCGCGAAAGACCTCAACATTCCGCTCGTCGGAACCAACGACTCGCACTACACGCACCAGCACGACGCTGACGCGCACTCGGCCCTGCTGTGTGTGCAGTCAGGATCCACGCTCGATGACCCGAAGCGCTTCAAATTCGACGGTGATGGCTACTACCTGAAGACCGCCGACGAGATGCGGCACCTGTTTCGGGATAACCCGGAGGCAGCCACAAACACGTTGCTCATCGCTGAACGCTGCAACGTCAGCTTTGACACGGAAACCAGCTACATGCCGCGCTTCCCGGTGCCCGAGGGGGAGACGGAAGAAAGCTGGTTCGCGAAAGAGGTCGAAAAGGGCCTGCACTACCGGTACCCGGGTGGCATCCCTGATGACGTTCGCAAGCAGGCTGACTATGAAGTCGGCATCATCCTGCAGATGAAGTTTCCCGGCTACTTCCTCGTGGTTGCTGACTTCATTAACTGGGCAAAAGACCACGGCATTCGTGTCGGCCCCGGCCGTGGTTCCGGTGCTGGCTCGATGGTCGCGTACGCGATGCGCATTACCGACCTTGACCCGCTGCCCCACGGCCTCATTTTCGAGCGCTTCCTCAACCCGGACCGCGTTTCGATGCCTGACTTCGACGTCGACTTTGACGACCGTCGCCGCGGCGAGGTCATCCAGTATGTGACCGAGAAGTATGGCGATGAGCGCGTTGCGCAGATCGTGACGTACGGAACCATTAAGGCGAAGCAGGCGCTGAAGGATGCCGGTCGTGTGCTGGGCTTCCCGTTCAGCATGGGGGAGAAGCTCACCAAGGCGATGCCGCCAGCGGTGATGGGTAAAGACATGCCGCTGACCGGCATGTTCGATAAGGAACACCCGCGCTTTAAAGAAGCGAGCGAGTTCCGTGCTGTCGTTGAAAGCGACCCCGATGCCCGCACCGTCTTTGATACGGCCCTCGGCATCGAGAACCTAAAGCGCCAGTGGGGTGTGCACGCTGCCGGCGTCATCATGTCGTCTGACCCGCTGATCGACATCATCCCGATCATGAAGCGTGAGCAAGATGGGCAGATCGTCACGCAGTTCGACTACCCGTCGTGTGAGTCTCTTGGCCTCATCAAGATGGACTTCCTGGGGCTGCGAAATCTCACGATCATCTCCGACGCGCTCGACAACATCAAGGCGAACCGCGGCGAGGATCTTGACCTTGAAGGTCTCGCGCTTGATGATCGTGCATCGTACGAGCTGCTGTCGCGTGGTGACACTCTGGGTGTCTTCCAGCTGGATGGTGGCCCGATGCGTGCGCTGTTGCGCCTCATGAAGCCTGACAACTTTGAAGACGTTTCGGCCGTTATTGCGCTGTATCGCCCGGGCCCCATGGGAGCGAACTCACACACCAACTACGCCCTGCGTAAGAACGGGTTACAGCCGGTCACCCCGATTCACCCGGAGCTCGAAGAGCCGCTGAGAGACATCCTCGACATCAGCTACGGCCTGATCATTTATCAAGAGCAGGTCATGGCAATCGCCCAGCGGGTGGCTGGCTTCTCGCTCGGCCAAGCAGACATTCTGCGTCGTGCCATGGGTAAGAAAAAGAAGAGCGAGCTCGACAAGCAGTACGCGGGATTCCACGACGGCATGATCGCGCGCGGCTTTGGTGAAGCCGCAATCAAGGCGCTGTGGGACATTCTGCTGCCCTTCTCGGACTACGCCTTCAACAAGGCGCACTCTGCTGCCTATGGCCTGGTGTCCTACTGGACGGCCTACCTGAAAGCGCACTATCCCGCCGAGTACATGGCTGCTCTGCTGACCAGCGTCGGCGACTCGAAAGACAAGATGGCGCTGTACCTGAACGAGTGCCGCCGCATGGGTATCAAGGTCTTGCCGCCCGACGTAGGCCAGTCGATCAAGTACTTTGCCGCTGTCGGCGAAGACATCCGCTTTGGTCTTGGGGCGGTTCGTAACGTTGGTTCAAACGTTGTCGACGGCATTGTCGAGTCACGTAAAGAGGGCGGATTCGAGTCATTCCATGACTTCCTGAAGAAGGTTCCGGTGCACGTCGCGAATAAGCGCACCGTTGAGTCGCTCATTAAGGCTGGCGCGTTCGACTCATTTGGCGACAGCCGTCGCGCGCTCCTGATGGCCCATGAAGATCTGATTGATGCCGCGGTCGATGCCAAGCGCAAAGCCGCCACCGGCGCCATTGGGTTCGATTTCGACAGCCTGTACGACGAGAGCGACGAGGTTGCACCCGCGCAGATCCCGTACTACCCGGAGTGGGCGAAGAAGGAAAAGCTGAGCTTCGAGCGGGAAATGCTTGGTCTCTATGTCTCTGACCATCCGCTCGCCGGCCTCGAGGTTCCACTCGCCAAGCACGCCTCGCTGTCGATCAACACGCTACTGGAGTCCGAGTCGATTGAGGATGGCGACCAGGTCGTCATCGCGGGCCTTGTCACGAGCGTGCAGCACCGAGTCGCCAAAGCATCCGGAAATCCTTACGGCATGATCACGGTCGAAGACTTCGCTGGTGAGGTGACCGTGATGTTTATGGGAAAGACCTACACCGAGTTCTCATCTACGCTCACGCAAGACTCGATTCTCGTCGTCAGAGGCCGCGTCTCCCGCCGCGATGACGGACTCAACATCCATGCGCAGGCGGCCTTCTCACCCGACATTGGTACGTTCGACGACAACGGCCCGCTCACACTGGTCCTTGCTGAGCAGCGTGCTACCGAAAGCGCAATGCTGAGTCTGCGCGAAGTGCTGGAGCGCTACCCGGGAGACACCGAGGTTTCGCTGATGCTTCATCGTGGTCGCTCCGCGAAGGTGTTCGACGTGCCATTGCCTGTCTCCATTACCGCTGAGCTCTATGGCGACTTGAAGGGACTGCTTGGCCCGCAGTGTCTCGGGTAATCCGGAACCACAACCGGCGTTTATGACGCGAGAAGCGTCTTCCTGCGCGCGGTGACTGTTGCCCAGTGCACACTCACCGGTAGAGTTTCAAAGCATCAGCTGTCGTGTGCGCGCACAGGGCAGTCCATTCGTGCCGTCACACGGCGCACTAACTTATCGACTCGCGATCGCAGCGTGAACGTGGGGGGAGAATTCACATGTCAAATCCAGGTGACTACGGTCAGAACCCGGCCGGTGGACCGCAATGGGGTGCGCCGCAACAGGGGTACAACCCCAATCAGACCCAGGGCTTTGACCCGAACCAGACGCAGGGCTTTGACCCGAACCAGACCCAGGGTCTCGGCCAGGGCTACCCGCAGTACGGCCAGCAGCCTCAGCAGCCGTATGGCCAGCCGCAGCAACAGTGGGGCGCACAGCCCGGTTATGGAGCTCCGGCACCGCAGAAGAAGCCGCTGCCTTACACGATTCGTGAGTTCATCCTCATGGGCGTCGGCCTGCTGATCCTGGTCTTCTCGTTCTTCCCGCTGGCATCGTCCTCATTCTTCACGGTGACTCTGTGGTCGATCGGCTTCTGGCTTCCGCTTGTGCTGTTGCCTTTTGCCGCCTCCGCGCTCATTGCCGCACGCCCCTTCCTTCCGCTCGTGAACCGTATCGGTTCGCTGAGCACCGACCAGTTCGCATCGGTCGTCTACTCGTCCGCGCTTGTGGTCTGGGCCGCATTCGGCCTCGGAATTGGCAGCCTTGCTGGCGGCGGTTTCGGTAGCTGGGTGGTCTGGGTGCTAGTGCTACTCACGATCGCTGGCATCGTGCTCACCGTCGGTGCTCCCTTCATTCCTGGTCTTCGCGAAGAATTCGACCAGCGCCCAGAAGAAACCGCTCCGCGCGCTGGCCGCACGACCCGCGTGATTCCCGAGGGCAAGGGTGTCACCCTGCCCGCTGGCGCACCGGTCGCACAGCAGACGCAGCCCGACACGTGGGGTCAGAGTCCAGCCGCTGCGCCTGTCGCGCAGGAAAACCCGTGGGCTGCTCAGCAGCAGGTTCCGGCTCCGGCGCAAGAGAACCCCTGGGCCGCTCAGCAGCAGGTTCCGGCTCCGGCGCAGGAGAACCCGTGGGCAACTCCCGTAGCCGCTGAAGACGCACCAGTAGAGGTCGCACCGGTTGCAGCCGACGTACCGGCTGAAGCCGCACCCGCTGCGGAGGTTGCTCAGGAAGAAGCTGAGGCTGCGCCCGCTGAGGCAACGCCCGTCGAAGCAACGCCCGCCGAAGCTGCGCCCGCCGCTCAGCAGCCGTTCTGGGCTCTCGTTCCGGAGGAGCGTCCCGTTGTTGACGCTTCTGGTGCCGAGATCTTCCGTGTCGGCCCCACCGCGTGGGCGCTGGTTATCGAAGACAACGGTTCGTCGTTCGTGATCCGTCACGACGATGGCCGCACCGGAACCCTTAGTGATGTATCAGGAGTAGTTCGTAACTAATGCGTGTCATTGATCTGCGTGGCCAGAACCTTTCCACTGCGGAGCTGCTTTCCGTCGTTCCCCGAGCGACCGCGGCGAAGCAGCATGCGCTGGAAACTGCCGCCGCAATTGTTGCGGATGTGCGGGAGCGGGGAGAAGTCGCTCTTCGCGAGCAGGCCACCCAGTTCGATGGCGCCACGGGGCACGCGATTCGCGTACCCCAGCACCACATTGACGAAGCGATTGCCTCCCTCGAGCCCGACGTTCGCGCCGCGCTCGAGGAGGCGATTCGTCGCGTCCGTCTCGCTTCTGCCGCCCAGGTTCCGGCACCCGCAGTCACTGAGCTCTCCTCGGGAGCCCGTGTCATTCAGCGCTGGCAACCCGTCACCCGCGTCGGCGTTTACGTACCTGGCGGCAAGGCGGTCTACCCGTCCAGCGTCATCATGAACGTTGTGCCTGCGCAGGTCGCAGGCGTCTCGGCGGTCGCTCTCGCATCACCCCCGCAGCGCGCCTTCGACGGTCGAGTACACCCCACCATCCTCGCTGCGGCGGGACTGCTGGGTATCACTGAGATCTATGCGATGGGCGGGGCCGGTGCGATCGGTGCTTTCGCGCACGGCGTGAAGTCACTGGACTTGGCGCCGGTCGACGTCGTCACAGGACCAGGCAACAACTTCGTCGCGGCAGCCAAACGCGCGGTCGCTGGCCTCGTCGGTATCGACGCTGAAGCGGGCGCCACCGAGATTCTGGTTGCCGCCGATGACACTGCAAACCCCGCATACGTTGCGGCCGACCTGATTAGCCAGGCCGAGCACGACGAGCAGTCTGGTGCTGTTCTGGTGACGTGGTCTAGCGATCTCGCCGACGCGGTCGCTGCGCACGTCGCGGCCATGGTTCCGCAAACCAAACACGCCGAGCGCGTGGCTATCGCCCTCGGTGGCGAACAGTCGGCAATCGTGCTTGTCGATGACCTCGAGACAGCGGCCGCATTCAGCAACGCGTACGGCCCCGAGCACCTCGAGATTCAGACCGCCAACGCGTCAGCTGACGCCGCGCTTTTCACCAACGCAGGCGCACTGTTCATCGGCGACTTTGCTCCGGTCAGCCTCGGTGACTATCTCGCTGGTTCCAACCACGTCCTGCCCACCTCCGGGCAGGCCCGATACGCCTCTGGACTCGGCGCGTTCACATTCTTGCGCCCGCAGCAGGTTGTCGAGTACACGCGCTCTGCGCTCGAAGAGGTTGCCGCCGACATTGTGTCGCTGTCAACCGCAGAAGACCTCCCCGCGCACGGCGAAGCCGTGACCGTGCGCTTTGCGCCGCGCGACTGATCCGAAAGCACCCTGATGTACTGCCCTTTTTGCCGCAACCCTGACTCGCGCGTCATCGACTCGCGTACGAGCGACGATGGCCTGTCGATTCGTCGCCGGCGTCAGTGCCCCAAGTGTGGCGGTCGTTTCACGACAATGGAGACGGCATCGTTGACCGTCATCAAGCGGTCTGGCGTAGCCGAGTCGTTCAGCCGTGACAAGGTGATCTCGGGTGTGCGCAAGGCGTGCCAGGGTCGCCCGGTGACGGATGCCGACCTCGCCGTGCTTGCCCAGCGCGTCGAAGAGGCGATTCGCCAGACCGGTCAGAGTCAGATCGATGCAAACGAAATCGGACTCGCGATTCTCGGACCGTTGCGCGACCTCGATGAGGTGGCCTACCTCCGGTTCGCGAGCGTTTATCAGGCGTTTGAATCGCTGGAAGATTTCGAATCCGCCATCTCTGACCTGCGGGCATCGCACGCTGAGTCGGAACCACGCGACGTTTCCGAGTAACCTGGCAGGGATGTATTCCCTCCTCTTTCGCACCGTCCTGACCCGCTTCGATCCGGAGACGGCTCACCACATGGCGGCAACCGTCATTCGCACCCTCGGTGTTGGTCCGCTGCGCGCGGCCACCCGCGCAATGACGAAGCCTGACGCATCGCTGCAAACCAAGGCGCTCGGGCTCACGTTCGACTCGCCATTCGGTATTGCCGCAGGATTCGACAAGAACGTCACCATGGTGCGCGGGCTCGAGGCCCTCGGTTTCGGCCACATCGAAGTCGGAACCGTCACCGCGGTTCCGCAGCCAGGTAACCCGAAGCCGCGCCTTTTCCGTCTCGTTGCCGACCGTGCGCTGATCAACCGCATGGGGTTCAACAATGAGGGTGCAGCGGTCGCTGCCCAGCGACTCCAGAAGCTTCGCAAGCAGAATTCCGGCATCATCATCGGTGCGAACATCGGTAAGAGCCGCATCGTCGAGGTCGATGATGCGATCGCCGACTATGTCACCAGCGCCAAGCTGGTCGCGCCCCACGCGGATTACCTCGCCGTCAACGTGTCCTCGCCGAACACCCCTGGCCTTCGTGGGTTGCAGGCCGTTGAGACGCTGGCACCCTTGCTCGAGGCGGTGAAAGCAGCGGCTGGAACCACGCCGCTGCTGGTGAAGATTGCTCCCGACCTTGAAGACGAGGAAGTGGGGGACATCGCCCGCCTTGCCGTCCGCCTCGGGCTGGACGGCCTCATCGCCAACAACACGACGATTTCTCGTGATGGGCTCGTTACAGATGACGCTAAGGTCGCTGACATCGGCGCTGGTGGGCTTTCCGGCGCACCGCTTCGGGAGCGCTCACTCGAAATGCTTGCGCTCGTGCGCGCCGCGGTTCCCGCCGAGTTCTGTGTCATCTCAGTTGGTGGCGTGCAGACCGCTGCTGACGTGCAGCAGCGCTTGGATGCCGGTGCCACGCTCGTGCAGGGCTACTCCGAGTTCATCTACTCCGGCCCGCTGTGGGGCCGTGCGATCAACCGCGGACTCGTTAAAAATCGCTGAGCCATTGAAAATGCCCCGGGAAGTTTCCCGGGGCATTTTCAATAAGGCTTACGGTTAGGCGGGGTATTCGCCGCGCTTGGCCTGCGGCTTCGGCAGGCGCATAAAGCGCATCTGGAAGGAGCGCATCGCGGCGTACCAGCCGTGGCCCTTCTCAACGCGGGTGCCCCACTTGGCTGCCGTCTTCTTCTTGACGCGGTTGCTCAGCAACACCATGTCGCCAATGACCAGCAGGATGTACGCCCACAGCACGAGGAACGAATACGTCTGGACGGCGTAGTTGGGTACGAAGGTCAGCACAATGACGACGATCATGGCAGGCATGACGAACTCGCCAAGGTGCCACCCGGCGTCGACGTAGTCGCGCACCCAGCGGCGCTGCTCACCCTTGTCGCGCGGGGGGAGGTACTTCTCCTCGCCTGCAGCCATGCCGGCACGTGCCTTATCGCGGTTTGCATTGAGTGCGGCGCGTGCCTCCTTGCGCGCTTCCTTGGTGTTGGGGGCCAGCGGGCGGCGGTTCGCAGCCTCGCGTTCGGCGCGCGACGGCGTCGGCCGGCCCTTGCCGATGACTGGCTCGTCGTTGTCTGATGAAGGGGTGGTGGAGTTCTGAACCACGTGAAAGCACCTCGCGTTTCGGGAGTCCTTCTAAGATTACCGGTATGAGCTATGAGCAGCATCCCAACGACGAGGCCGTCACCCACGCGGCCAAGGCCACCATCCCCGTCGCACTCGCCGATCTCGGCAACCTGGTGCGTATTCCGGGAATTGCCTGGCCAGCGTTCGATCAGAGCAACCTCCAGCGCAGCGCGGCTGCCGTGGCCGCCCTGTTCGAAGAGACCGGCATGTTTGACAGTGTCGAGGTGAAGACTGCGGCAATCCCGGGCACAGACGAGCAGGGGCAACCCGCGATTCTGGCGACACGTGCCGCAAAAAACGGCAAGCCGACGATTCTCCTTTACGCGCACCATGACGTTCAGCCTGAGGGCGACGACGCCCTTTGGGAGACGCCTCCGTTCGAGCCAACCGTCCGCGATGGCCGACTCTACGGTCGAGGTGCAGCCGACGATAAGGCCGGCATCATGGCGCACGTCGCTGCCATTCGCACGATGAAGGAGGTCTACGGCGATGACCTTGACCTCGGCATTTCCGTCTTTATTGAAGGCGAGGAAGAGTTCGGCTCCCGATCGTTCGCGCAATTCCTGAGTGACAACATCGACGCACTGCGTTCCGATGTCATCGTGGTCGCCGACTCTGGCAACTGGGACTCGGAGACGCCGGGTCTCACCGTCTCGCTTCGCGGAAACGCGCGCTTCACGCTGAGCGTGCGCACGCTCGCGCACGCATCGCACTCCGGCATGTTTGGCGGCGCTATTCCCGATGCCATGATGGCGACCGTCAAGCTGTTGTCGACGCTCTGGGCAGACGATGGTTCCGTCGCGGTCACGGGGATGACCGAACGCGACGCACCGACGCCGGAATACACAGAGGCGACTCTCCGTGATGAAGCGGGACTATTGCCTGGTGTGAGCCCGATCGGCAACGGAACCATTCTGAGCCGCATTTGGAACAAGCCGTCGATCACTGTCACCGGTGTTGACTTCACGTCGGTTGCGGCGGCCTCCAACACGATTTCTCCTGAAGTCACGGTGGTGATCTCGGCTCGCGTCGCCCCCGGCCAGGAGGCGACCGAGGCATACGCTGCCATGGAGGCGCACCTGAGGGCGAACGCGCCGTTTGGTGCTGAACTCACCTTCAGCGACATCGACCTCGGCAACGGGTTCCTCGTGGACACCAGCGGCGACACGGTGGCGCTGGCGCGTCAGTCAATGCAAGACGCGTACGGCAAGGCTCCTGTCGACCTCGGCGTGGGTGGCTCAATCCCGTTCATCGCTGACCTTGTTCGTGAAATCCCGGGTGCCGACATCCTCGTGACGGGCGTGGAAGACCCGCACTCACGCGCGCACAGCCCCAACGAGTCGCTGCACTTGGCGACCTTCCAGAACGCTGTCGTGACTGAGGCGCTTCTGCTGTCTCGCCTGAACGCACAGACGAAGTGAACCCTCGGGGGTGCGGATTTTTTCGAGACGCACCCCCGTGGTTCCGCTCGCCGTACAATGGATAGTGACCTGGTTGTCACGAATAGAGGAGAGTCATGACGGACACCATTGCAAACGCCCACGGTGTTTCGCTGACCGATGCGGCTGCCGCGAAGGTCAAGAGCTTGCTGGAGCAGGAGGGTCGCGATGACCTGCGTCTGCGCGTTGCCGTGCAGCCCGGTGGTTGCTCGGGCCTGATTTACCAGCTCTACTTCGACGAGCGCTACCTCGAAGGCGACGAGACGGTTGACTTCGATGGTGTTGAGGTCATCGTTGACAACATGTCGGTTCCGTACCTCGATGGCGCAGCGATCGACTTTAAAGACACGATCAGCGAGCAGGGGTTCACCATTGACAACCCCAACGCTGGCGGCTCGTGCGCTTGTGGCGACAGCTTCCACTAAACCTTTCGTAAAAAACGGCGTCAGCTTCGGCTGGCGCCGTTTTTTGTTGTGGGGGAGGAGGTGCCCCAGTGGCGGGCTCGCCCGCGCCGCGCGACGACCGCAAAACTTGCGTAGCGTCGGCGATTGCCTCGCGAATTTCGTACAGAATCAGACGAATCGCGCACGAAATACCGTATCGGCGGGCTTGTCTGGGTGGGTGTGTTGAACCGAACCAGAATGCGAAATCACGTGCCGATCTGGCAGAACTCGACGCCGCGTCGGAAAAACCGAGCGAAACTGTGGCTTTGGCCAGAAACCAGTGGGAGGTTGCTCTAGACTGAGAGTTGACTGATTAGCTATCGGAAAGGTGCATCGTGTCGTCCAAACGTCACCTCCGCTGGGCCGCAGTGCCTGTCGGTGCGGCAACCGCTGTTGCCCTTGCAGGCTGCACGCCGCAAGAACAACACGGATTCCTCCCTGGTTTTACCGAGGACGGAGTGCCCGCCACTAACCACACCGACATGGTGGGAGCGCTCTGGGTTAACTCCTGGATCGTTCTCCTTATTGTCGGTGTCATCACCTGGGGCCTCATGCTCTGGGCAGGTATTGCGTACCGCCGCCGTAAAGGCCAGACCGGCCTTCCGGTGCAGATGCGGTACAACATGCCCATCGAAATCTTCTACACGGTTGTGCCGCTGATTCTCGTTGCGGGCTTCTTCACGTTCACCGCGCGTGACCAGGCTGCGCTTGAGACGCAGTACGAAGACCCGGATGTCTCGATCATCGCGACCGGTAAGCAGTGGGCCTGGGACTTTGAGTACCTCGGTACCGAAGCCGATGGTTCCGACAGCGTCTGGACCATGGGTGTTCAGGTCGAAGCTGACGAGAACGGCAACCGCGTTGAAAGCGAACTGCCGACGCTCGTGCTGCCCGTCAACAAGACGGTCAAGCTCCAGCTCGAATCGCGCGATGTCATCCACTCGTTCTGGATTATTGACTTCTTGTACAAGAAGGACATGTACATCGGTCACGACAACTACTGGTCGTTCACGCCGACGCGTGAGGGTAAGTATGCCGGTAAGTGTGCCGAACTTTGTGGCGAGTACCACTCGATGATGCTGTTCAACGTCGAGGTCGTCAGCGAAGCCGAGTACGACGAGTACCTCGCATCGCTTGAGGCTCTCGGTCAGACTGGTCCGATCCAGGACGAGTACGACCGCCTGCAGAACCTGCCTGGTGTAGGTGCCCCTGCTGCTAAGGAAGAGGAATCCCACTAATGGCTACGTCGGTTCTGCCTCCGCGCCAGGCTGCTCTGCTGAGCTCCTCGCGAGTTGAGCAAAAGGGCAACGTCCTGGTGAAGTGGATCACGTCCACTGACCACAAGACGATCGGGTACATGTACCTCATCGCCTCCGTACTGTTCTTCCTGCTCGGTGGTGTGATGGCTCTCATCATCCGCGCTGAGCTCTTCGCTCCCGGCATGCAGATTGTGCCGACGAAGGAACAGTACAACCAGCTGTTTACGATGCACGGCACGATCATGTTGCTCATGTTCGCAACGCCGCTGTTCGCTGGTTTCGCTAACGCGATCCTGCCGCTGCAGCTCGGTGCTCCTGACGTGGCATTCCCGCGTCTGAACGCCTTCGCACTCTGGCTGTTCCTGTTCGGCTCGCTCATCGCTATCGCCGGCTACCTCACCCCGTCGGGTGCTGCTTCGTTCGGTTGGTTCGCTTATCAACCGCTCGCAAACGCATCGTTCTCACCTGGCGCCGGAGGTAACCTCTGGATGGTCGGTCTGGGTATGAGTGGTTTCGGTACCATCCTCGGTGCCGTGAACTTCATCACCACGATCATCACAATGCGCGCACCGGGTATGACCATGTGGCGTATGCCGATCTTCGCGTGGAACACGCTGGTCACCAGCCTCCTGATCCTGATGGCCTTCCCGGTACTGGCAGCGGCGATGTTCGCAGCAGCATCTGACCGTATCCTCGGCTCGCACATCTACGACCCGGCCAACGGTGGCGTTCTGCTCTGGCAGCACCTGTTCTGGTTCTTCGGTCACCCCGAGGTGTACATCATCGCCCTGCCGTTCTTCGGTATCGTGTCGGAGATCTTCCCGGTCTTCAGCCGCAAGCCGATCTTCGGTTACAAGACGCTGGTGTACGCGACGATCGCTATTGCAACGCTGTCGGTTGCTGTGTGGGCTCACCACATGTACGTGACCGGTGCCGTCCTGCTGCCGTTCTTCGCGCTGATGACGATGCTCATCGCCGTTCCGACGGGTGTGAAGATCTTCAACTGGATCGGAACCATGTGGCGAGGGTCGGTGACCTTCGAGACTCCGATGGTCTTCGCGCTCGGCTTCCTGGTGTCGTTCGTGTTCGGTGGTCTGACCGGTGTCATCCTGGCTTCGCCGCCGCTTGACTTCCACATCAGTGACTCGTACTTCGTCGTTGCTCACTTCCACTACGTGGTCTTCGGAACCGTTGTGTTCGCGATGTTCGCCGGCTTCTACTTCTGGTGGCCGAAGTGGACGGGCAAGATGCTCAACGAGCGTCTCGGCTACGTACACTTCTGGATGCTGTTCATCGGCTTCCACATGACCTTCCTCGTCCAGCACTGGCTGGGTGTCGACGGCATGCCGCGTCGTTACGCTGACTTCGCAGAAGCTGACGGATGGACCTGGGGTAACCAGCTCTCGACCGTTGGTGCGATCATCCTGGGTGCTTCGATGATTCCGTTCTTCCTGAACGTCTGGATCACGCAGCGCACGGCACCGAAGGTCACGGTCAACGACCCGTGGGGTTACGGTGGATCGCTGGAGTGGGCTACGAGCTGCCCGCCGCCGCGCCACAACTTCACGTCGATTCCGCGTATCCGTTCGGAGCGTCCGGCATTCGACCTGAACCACCCTGAGGCAGCACCGGCTGGCGCTGTCCTCACCGAGACGCGTGGAGAGGCCAAGTAACGTGAAGAGCAATATCGTTCTTTGGTGGATCATCGCGATCTTCTTCGCCATCGTCGGTGTCATGTACACCGCGTGGAACATCCTGGCTCACCCCGGTCTGCCACTCGTCAACCAGATTGAGTGGGTCGGTTCGACCACGCTGTTCTTCAGCGCGGCGATGGGCGCAATGGTTGGTGTCTATCTGTCCCGTGTGTACAAGCACCAGGGCGGCGAGCTCCCGGAAGACATTCTGACGAGCGACATCGACGACGGCGACCCCGAGATCGGTGAGTTTGCACCGTGGTCGTGGTGGCCGCTCGTGCTCGCCTCGTCGGCAGCGATCTTCCTTGTTGGTATGGCCGTCGGACACTTCCTCCTCCCGATCGGTATTGCGGTCTTCGCAATCGCCATCGTGGGCTGGGTCTACGAGTACTACCGCGGATACTTCGCACGCTGATCAATCAGTCAAAAACGGGCCGTTCCTCCGGGAGCGGCCCGTTTTGTTTTCCCCGGCACTGCTGCGCCGCGACGTCGTGCCCGCGCTCTTCACGTCGAGACACAATTTGGTCGGCGAGAAACATGTTCCCCGGTGATGTCTCGCCGACCAAATTGTGTTTCGCGGGTAAAGGGTGGGGGCGGGGTGGGCTGGGGCGTGGTGGGCGCGGGGTGATTGACGCGCGGATGAGGGGCTGGGTACGCTGGCGCGATGGTGAGCGAGATGAGTATTCGACCGGCCCAGCCGGAGGACGCACGAGCGATCGCTGAGATTCACGTGGCGAGCTGGCGCGGCGCCTACCGCGGACTGATCCCGCAGCACATTCTGGATGGCCTCGACGTCGCGCAGCGTGAGCGTGCGTGGGGTCGCATTATTCGTGCATCGATCGACGGGCTCCCCACAGAGGGCGAAACGGGCCCGTCATTGAAGACCATCGTCGCCGAATCTGACGGGGGTCTCCTCGGTTGGTGCTCGTTCGGTCCAGGCCGCGATGAAGAGCTCCGGAACCATGGAGAAGTCGCGGGGATTTATGCAGACCCAGCGGCGTGGGGTACGGGAGCCGGCTTTCGCCTGATGAGCACCGCGACGAATGCTCTGAGTGAAGCGGGGTTCACGTCAGCGTTTCTCTGGGTGCTTGACGGCAACGGACGAGCCATCGGCTTCTACGAGCGAAACGGGTGGCACGACAGCGGCGCCACCAAGCTTGACGACTTTCACGGAGAAATGCTTCGCGAGCGCCGCTACGAGCGCGCACTCTAACCCGGTGTCGGTCGTCGCTATTCGGCGAGCGGTTCGATGAGCGCGGGGGAGTTGTTGCGCACGTTGCCGACCGCGCGGTCCACGGCATAGGCCTCGAGCGTTGTCTCCATGCCTTCGGCCGCGTCTGACGCCGCATCCAAAATGTCGCGCGGATACTCAACGGTCGGGTCGAGCCACGCATCGGCATAGTCTTCGTCAACAAAGACCGGCATGCGGTCATGGATGCTCGCCAGATTGCCCGTCGCCGAGCGCGTGAGAATTGAGAAACTCAGCATCCAGCGATTCGGATCGTCTCCAGCCGCTGCCGGATTCTTCCACCACTCGTACAAGCCGGCGAAGAACAGCGGAGACTCATCTGCTGGCCGAATGAAGTACGGCTGTTTGCCCTCCGCTGTCGTGTGCCACTCGTAGTATCCCGTCACCGGAATAATGGCGCGGCGATTCTCGAATGCGCCGCGAAACGTCGGCTTATCTTCCAGCTCTTCTGAGCGCGCATTGATGGCGCGCGGGCCCACCGATGGATCCTTTGCCCAACTGGGCACCAGCCCCCACCGTGCTGGTTCCAATCGCCGCGTCGGTGGTTCCGTTTTTACGGAGTCCAGCACGATGGCAACGCGATCGGTCGGCGCCACGTTATACGAGGGCGCGGGGAGATCATTTGACTCAAGATCGACGCGAAGGACGCCAACGAGCTCAGACCCAACATTCGCTACGACAAATCGTCCGCACATGCCGTCAGCCTACGCGCGTGCACCGACATTGCGCGGCCCTGACGAAGGATTTAGCGAACGATTCCCTTGTCGCGGAGGCTGTCGAGAAGACCGGCACCATCGGGCGCTGTCACCCAGGGGGAGTCTGAATGGTCGTTGACGAGCGTGCGTCCACCGGCGAGAACGGCCTCTGCTGGCGAGAGCCGGCGGATAGCGACGGCCGCAACATTCTGCGGGTATTCCTTCGCGAACTCGGTGTAGATGGAATCATCATGCTGGCCATCATCACCGATGAGTAGCCACCGGATGTTCGGGAACTCTTCGGCCAGGCGACGCAGATTACGTTCTTTGTGTTCGCGGCCAGAGCGGAAGAAGCGGTCGTGCGTTGGGCCCCAGTCTGTCAGCAGCATGGCGCCACGGGGAAAGAGGTGGCGGCGCAAGAACCGGGAGAGCGTGGGCGCGATATTCCATGCACCCGTGGAAAGGTAGATCATCGGAGAACCGGGGTTCTCGCGCACGAGTCGCTCCAGCAGCACGGCCATGCCGGGAACGGGCAAGCGTGCGTGCTCGTCGATGACAAACGAGTTCCATGCCGCGACGAGGGGGCGCGGGAGCGCCGTGACCATGACCGTGTCATCCACGTCGCTGACAATGCCGAACCGGGCGTCGTTGGCCACGATGAGCACGTGCGCCTCAACGGGCGGCTCTCCTTCAACCGACATCGTGATCTTTTGCCAGCCAGGCGGGAGCGTCGCCGGAACGACGAAATCAATCACACCGCCGCTATCGGCCGCGATCTCATGAGACTCATCACCCACGGTGACGGTGACGAGAGAGAAGCTCACCGGAATACCCATGAAGCTGCGCCAACCGCGCACGCTCTCCGGTTCACCTTCTGGCGTCTTGCGGCGCGGGTGCACAATGAGCACGCGTCCCAAAACGCGCACCCACTCTTCGCTGCCGTAACCAGGAAACGGCACGATCGTCGGCGCCTTGCCGCGCTTTCGGGCGCGACGCTCACGCCACGCGTGATAGCGGCGTTCCAAGCGCGCAAACCAGTTGATCTTCGGGTGTTCGGAGGACTGAGAGAACATCCCTGTTAGTCTTTCATGTCTCTCGGTGCGGTGGGTGCAGGCGGCGCGTCATCGTCGCCGTCACCGAAGAGATCGACATGCTCGATGGCTGGCAGCTCGTCGTCGCCATCACCAATGTGGCGGCTTTCGCGGCGCTGCAGAATCTTCTTCGCGACGAATACGGCGATGGCAAACACCGCAATGATGCCGACAAAGAGGTAACCCGCCCAGTGCAGACGTGAGCTGAGCTGCTGGTAGGTTTGCGCGGCACCGGCGGCCACGGTCACGTAGAGGCCCGCCCAGAGCACGCACGCGGGAAGAGTCCATGCGATGAACCGGCGGTAGGAGAAAGTGCTCATTCCGACGGTCACCGGAACCAGAGAGTGCAGCACCGGAAGAAAGCGCGAGATGAAGATGGCGGGGCCGCCACGGCGCTGCAGGTAGCGTTCGGCGCGAACCCAGTTCTTTTCCCCGATCTTGCGACCGAGCCATGTGGTGCGGATCTTTGGTCCGAGCCAGCGGCCCAGCCAAAATCCAATCGATTCTCCGAGGAGCGCCCCGATCACGACGACGACCGCGAGAATCACGCCGTCGAGGGGGCCACGCACGCCCATCGCCGCGGTGATGACGATCGTGTCGCCGGGAACAACGAGCCCAATCAGTACGCTCGTTTCGAGCATGATGGCGAGGCCAGCGAGCGAGGTGCGCAGGGCAGGGTCGACGGACTGCACGAGTTCGATGAGGACGCCGACGATGTCGTTCACAAGAGTGAGCCTAGAGCCTTGGCGCTGGCAATGCGTCGGGCAGATGCCCAGAATCCGTAGAGTTATGGCATGTCGTCAAAGCAGGGTGCTGTGCTGTTGCGTGGGTGGATTGCGCCAGACCTGTTGTTCGCGACGTTCGAACGCGACGCGGCCGTTGCCTTCTTCCTCGATGCGGGCGTCGATGCCACATCTGGCTGGAGCTATCTCGGCGTCGGCCAGCGGGTCGACCTTGACTCCGCGCTGCGTGTTCCCGTCGGCACGGCGCAGGCCGAGAACTGGCCGGCCGGCCCGTTTCTGGGCGGCTGGGTGACCTGGCTGAGCTACGACAATGCCGCGGCGCGAGCGGGGGCACCTGCCTTTACCGCCGACCGTGGCGAGGCCATCAGCGCCGACACCTTTCTTGCTTTCGACCATGCGCAGCGCGCCGTCTGGTGCGTCGCGCCGGAACGCGATCTCGCAAGGTTCGCGGCGCACTCGCAAGCTCGCCTCGACGCCACAGTGACGGTTCCGCCCGTCCCAGACGCGGCTCCGCGCACGGCGGTGGCGCGCCAGACCGCGCACGAATACGCCGTCGATATTGAGGCGTGCCGTGAAGCGATTCGGCAGGGTGACGCGTATCAGCTGTGCCTCACAACGCGATTCACCGTTTCCGGAAAGCACGACCCCGCTGACGTCTTTCTGCGGTTGCGTGCTGCAACGCCGTCGCATCATGCGGCCTACATCAGGGTGGGGGAGACGGCGCTTGTGAGTGCGAGCCCTGAGCAGTTTCTCACGGTCGACGGTGGGCGGGTCAGTACGAAGCCGATCAAGGGAACCCGGCCGCGTGGCCAGACGGCGGAGGACGATGCCCGCCTGAAGGCTGAGCTCTTGGCCAGCGAAAAAGAGCGTGCCGAGAACGTCATGATTGTTGATCTCATGCGCAACGATCTTTCCCGCATCTGCACCCCCGGTTCCATTCGTGTCGACAAGCTATGGCACGTCGAGTCGTACCGTGCCGTCCACCAACTGGTGAGCACCGTGTCTGGGCAGGTTGCTTCCGGAACCACGATGGCCGATGTGCTGGATGCGACATTTCCTGCGGGGTCGATGACGGGGGCGCCAAAGCTCAGCGCGATGACGATTCTGCATGGGCTTGAGCGTGGTGCTCGCGGCGTATATTCCGGATGCTTCGGCTGGATCTCGCACGATGGTTCCGCCGATCTTGCCATGGTCATCCGCACTGTCATCGTTGGCAAGGACGAAGCATACGTGGGTGCAGGCGGCGGTATCACGTGGGGCTCAGTGGCGGCGGATGAGGTCGCTGAGGTGGCTATCAAAGCACGCGCGCCGCTGGCGGCCGTGGGGGCTCGTGTCCCGGCGGAGTGGGAGCAGGTTCGGTAGGATAGTAGGACGCGTTTTTCGTTTTACTCTGCTGAGGAAGTACCCGTGTCACAAGCAACCCCCCTGGACTCTGCCGAAACTGGCGTCGACCTGCATGCGATCGAGGCCAAGTGGCAGCGACTTTGGGCGGAGAAGGAACCCTTCAACGCGGGCGGTAACGACGACACGCGTCCGCGCAAGTACGTGCTAGCGATGTTCCCGTATCCGTCGGGCGACCTGCACATGGGGCACGCCGAAAACTACCTGTACTCCGACATCGTGGCGCGTTACTGGCGTCACCGTGGCTACAACGTCTTGAACCCCATCGGGTGGGACTCGTTTGGTCTGCCAGCGGAAAACGCGGCAATCAAGCGTGGTGCTGACCCGAAGGAGTGGACCTACGCCAACATCGAGCAGCAGAAGACCGGCTTCAAGCGCTACGGCGTCTCGTTCGACTGGACGCGCGAGCTGCACACGTCTGACCCCGAGTACTACCACTGGAACCAGTGGCTGTTCCAGGTGATGTTTGACCGGGGGCTGGCGTACCGTAAGGAGTCGCCCGTCAACTGGTGCCCGAACGACCAGACGGTGCTCGCCAACGAGCAGGTCGTTGACGGTGCTTGCGAGCGCTGTGGCGCGCAGGTCGTCAAGAAGAAGCTGACGCAGTGGTACTTCAAGATCACCGACTACGCAGACCGCCTGCTTGACGACCTGAACCAGCTGGAGGGCCGCTGGCCGAGCAAGGTGCTGCAGATGCAGCGCAACTGGATCGGTCGCTCGCAGGGTGCCGACATTGACTTCGAGATTGAGGGCCGCGCCGACAAGGTGACGGTGTTCTCGACGCGCCCTGACACGCTGCACGGCGCGACGTTCTTCGTGGTGGCTCCGGACTCCGATTTGGCCGCTGAGCTGGCTGCCGGAGCCGACGCTGACGTGCGTATGCGTTTTCAGGCATACGTCGAAGAAGTCGGTCGTCACAGCGAGATCGAGCGCCAGTCGACCGACCGCCCGAAGACGGGTGTGTTCCTGGGTCGCTACGCGATCAACCCCGTCAACGGCGAAAAGATGCCGATCTGGGCTGCCGACTACGTGCTGGCTGACTACGGTCACGGCGCTGTCATGGCCGTTCCTGCGCACGACCAGCGTGACCTCGACTTTGCCCGCGCTTTCGACCTGCCGATCAAGGTTGTCGTTGACACGACGGCGCCCATCACCGGTGCGATCTCGGTTGTTGACCCCGACGACCTGGACGCTGTCGCCGCGTCGATCGATGAGCTTGACCCGGCCAAGACCGGCGTTGCGCTGACTGGCGAAGGCCGACTGATCAACTCGGGTTCGCTCAACGGTCTCAGCAAGCGCACCGCCATCGAGCGCGTTGTCGCTGAGCTTGAGGCCAGTGGCGGTGGCCGCGCCACCACGACGTTCCGTCTGCGCGACTGGCTGATTTCGCGTCAACGTTTCTGGGGAACTCCCATTCCGATGGTGCACACCGCAGACGGACGCATGGAGAAGGTTCCAGCCGACCAGCTGCCCGTTCGACTGCCGAACGCCGCGGGTCTCGACCTGAAGCCGAAGGGCACGTCGCCGCTGGGCGGCGCAACCGAGTGGGTCAACACTGTCGACCCGGTTACCGGTGAGGCAGCCCTGCGCGACCCCGACACGATGGACACATTCGTTGACTCATCGTGGTACTTCCTGCGCTTTTTGAACGCGAATGACCCGACGCAGGCATTCGATCCGGCAGAAGCTTCGAAGTGGGCGCCGGTTGACCACTACATCGGTGGCGTCGAGCACGCGATCTTGCACCTGTTGTACGCACGCTTCATCACCAAGGTGCTGTTCGACCTCGGTTATGTCGACTTCACCGAGCCGTTCACGAGCCTGATCAACCAGGGCATGGTGATTCTGGATGGCACGAAGATGTCGAAGTCGAAGGGCAACCTGGTGTTGTTCAACGACGAGCTGGAGTCCGTCGGCGCCGACGTGCTTCGTACCGCGCTGGCCTTCGCCGGTCCGGTTGAAGACGATAAAGACTGGAAGGACGTCTCCACGACGGGTGCGTTCAAGTTTCTCTCGCGTGCGATGCGTATCGCCCGTGAGGTCTCCTCGCCCGTCGACGCTGTGTTTGCCGATGGTGATGTGGCTCTGCGCCGTGTGACGCACAAGGTATGGGCTGAGGTTCCGGCGCTCGTTGAGCACACCAAGTTCAACGTCGTCGTTGCCCGCCTGATGGAGCTGGTCAACGCAACGCGCAAGACGATCGATTCCGGTGCTGGCGCTGGCGACCCCGCCGTGCGTGAGGCCGCCGAGGCAATCGCGCTGGTGCTGGATCTGATCGCCCCGCACGCCGCGGAGGAGATGTGGCAGACGCTCGGTCACGAGGAGTTCGCGGGTGTCGTCACCTGGCGTACCGCCGACCCGGCGCTGCTGGTCGAAGACACCGCGACCTGCGTTGTGCAGGTCAACGGCAAGGTGCGTTCGCAGCTCGAGGTTCCTACCAAGATCTCGGCCGAAGACCTCGAGGCTCTCGCTCGCGCCGATGAGAAGACAATCCGCGCCATTGGTGACGCTCAGATCATGAAGGTGATCGTCCGCGCCCCGAAGATCGTGAACTTCGCCGTCAAGGCTTAAGGTTCGATCCCGAAGTCCCCGGTGCCCCACGGTGCCGGGGACTTCGGCGTTTCTGCGCCGCTGACGGCGCGCACTGCAGGTTCCTCCCCAGGGCGGCAATATATGGTTCCGGAACCAGAAGCTGGGGATGAGCGGAACCTGCGGGTCGCAAGTGCCTAGCGTGGCGGTATGTCGGAATCCGCACAGCCACGCGGTCGGGCCTTGCGTATCGGCATCGGCGCCGCATTGATCCTGATCGTCGGTGTCTTCGCCGTCGTCGTCGGGATGGGCGTCGTGCGGTCGGCGGGGGAGCAGGTGGTCTCAGTGCCGGTGTCGGGAGCGACGGCCGAGCCACTGTACGTTGACGTGCAGGGAGCGGTGGCGGCGCCGGGCGTCTACCTCCTCGACGCGGATGCGCGCGTTGTCGACGCGGTCGCGGCGGCTGGCGGGTTTCGCGACGACGCCGACTCGTCCGGCATCAACCTGGCACGTCTCGTGATTGACGGCGAGCAGCTCGTCGTGCCGACGGTGAGCGCCGAAGGATCGGCCGCGGCACCCATTGATGACGGCCTGATCAACATCAATGCTGCGGATACGGCCGAACTCGAAGAGTTGCCACGCATCGGCGAAGCGCTCGCCTCACGCATTATCGCGTGGCGGGAGGAAAACGGTCCGTTTCGCACGGTCGACGATCTCGGCAATGTGTCTGGTATCGGGAAGAAAATGCTCGAGACCCTGCGGCCACTCGTCAAGGTTGGTTGATGTGGCACGCCGTGGGGCCGACCTCAGGCTGCTCCCCATCGCCCTCATCGCGTGGGGCGCCGGCATTGCCGCGGTCATGGTTGCACCCGCCGCGTGGATGATCGCGGCAGTGTGCGGGTGCGCGGCGGTGCTGTTGATTGCGGTCACGTTGCTGACGGGCAAGTCCACGCTGTCGATTTTCGGGATCGCCCTGGTCGTTGCCAGTGTCGTTTCTGTACAGGTCGCTGCCGCAGCGCCCCAGCGTGCCGCAGCCGCGGCGGTTGAGCGGCTCGACGATGCCCTCGCCACCGTCACCACCAAGGTAGAGCCGGCCACCGGCGGGGGCTGGCGCTTCGAGATCAACACGGCACTGGCCGGAGCCAACACCCCCGTTGCCGTATTCATGAGCGGCGAACGTCCTGCCGGCCTGGATCTTGGTTCCGTTATTCGGGTGTCCGGTAAGACGGCGGAACCATTTGCTGGGCAGCGGGTGGCGGTGCGGGTGATCGTGGCGGATTCGCCGGATGTCGTGGCGCCGCCTGGCGGACTCCTCAGCGTTGCTGCGACGCTACGCCATGATCTGTCGGCGTTGGCTGCGCTGTTTCCTGGCCGCGGAGCCGAGCTCATACCGGGGCTCGCGGTCGGAGACACCACAATCGTCAGTGATGAGCTGGACGCCCAAATGACGCAGTCTTCGCTTTCGCATTTGACCGCTGTCAGCGGCGCTAACTGTGCGATTATCACGGGGGCGGCGTTTTGGGTGGCAGCCGTGTGCGGCGCGCGGCGGGGGCTCCGCGTCGTGGTCGCCCTCGGTGTGCTCGCGGGGTTTATCGTCCTCGTCACCCCTGAGCCGAGCGTGATTCGTGCCGGGGCGATGGCCGCTGGCGCGATGCTTGCGCTGTTGCTGGGCCGCGCGCGAGCGGGTGTGCCCATTCTTGCGCTCGCAGTCACCGTGCTGTTGATTGCTGATCCCTGGCTCGCGACGTCAATCGGATTCGCGCTCTCCGTCGCGGCAACGGGTGCGCTCCTGCTACTCGCGGCACCGCTCGCGAAAAAGCTTGAACTGGTTTTACCCGCCTCACTTGCTCTGCTTGTCGCCGTTCCGCTCGCCGCTCAGCTCGCGTGTGCGCCGATTATCATCCTCATCGATCCGCACATTTCTGTGATCGGTACGCTCGCGAATCTCATCGCGGCACCGGCGGCACCCATCGCTACAATCGTTGGCCTGCTCGCATGTCTGCTGGTGATGGTTCCGGGCGTCGGGTTCGCTCTCACAGCGTTGGCGTGGGTGCCAGCATCGTGGATCGCCGCGGTCGCCGACGTTGCTGCTCAGGTTCCTGGTGGCCGGATGGCATGGCCTGACGGCGTGCCCGGTGCGCTGTTGCTCGCCATTGTAACGGCGGCTGGAATCATCGCGATGATCGCTCGACAGCCGCGGTTGCGGCTGATTGCCATGACGGCGGTGGCAGCCACGATCGCATCCGGGCTTGGCCTGGTCGCGGTGCGGACGCTGATCGCGCCTCAAGCCGTGCCCAGCGGCTGGGCGATCGCGGCGTGCGATGTGGGGCAAGGCGATGCATTCGTCGTCAGGTCTGGCGATGCGGTTGCCCTGATCGACACGGGAGTCGATCCCGCTCCGTTAGCGCAGTGTCTTGAGCTCCTCCAGGTCTCACACATCGACATTCTTGTGCTCACCCACTTCGATCTCGACCACGTAGGTGGCACCGATGCCGTCGTTGGGAAGGTCGATACGGTGCTGCACGGGCCGGTTCCAGACGCCGTGTCGCAGCACCGGCTCGATGAACTCAACGCCGGGGGCGCGCAACTGGAGTCCGTGTCGAAAGGGACAAGCGGAACCTTGGGTGCGGCGCACTGGAAAGTACTGTGGCCGCGGGGAGCGGCGGCACCGGGCAACGACGCGAGCGTCGTGTGGGAGGTGAGTGGTGGCGATGTTCCGCGATCGCTCTTCCTTGGTGATCTCTCTGGCTCTGCCCAGCAGTCGTTGCTGGCCACTGGTTCCGTTCGCGGGCCCTACGATCTGGTGAAAGTTGCCCACCACGGAAGCGCCGACCAAGAACTGCGGCTGTATGAAGAAGTGTCTGCGGCTGTGGCGTTGATCGGTGTGGGGGAGAACGACTATGGGCATCCGCGGCAGGAGATTCTCGATACCCTCACGGCGGACGGAACCGTGATTTTCCGTACCGATGGTGATGGAACTGTTGCCGTCAGTGCCCTGGACGGTGGGCTCGGTGTCTGGCGTCAGCGGGATCGCACGGGAGTGCCACGTCGGCGGCGTGCACAGCCAAAGAGCTGTGCCCGCAGGCCGCGGCGTCGCCCAGCTCAGCTCAGCCCCTGGAAGGCGGGCTCAGCTCAACCCCTGGAAGCCGCTCAGCCCCTGGAAGCCGGGCTCAGCTCAGCGCATGGAAGCCGGGCTCAGCTCAACCCCTGGAAGGAACAACGCGCCACCGCCGATGTCGATGCTGGAAGGTAGGCTCGATGTATGACTCCTGCACCGCGACGGCCCGCCTCCAAAGCCCCCGCGTCGGCGATTCCGCAGGTCTCGTGGCGGCGCCCGCAACCCGCACCAATCGTGCTGGTGTCGGGGCCGGAGGAAGTGTGCGCCGAGCGTGCGATCGCTGGCGTTCGCGCCTACCTGCGTGCGGAAGATCCGTCCCTCGAGGTATCGGATGTGCGCGCCGATGATTACGAGGCGGGCACACTGTTTGGGTTGACGTCGCCGTCGCTTTTCGGAGAGCCCCGTCTCGTGCGGGTATCCGGCGTTGAGAAGTGCACGGATACGTTCTTGACCGAGGCTCTCGCTTACGTCGAACACCCGAAAGAGGGGGCGACCGTCATCCTGCGGCACACCAGTGCGAGCGTGCGCGGGAAGAAGCTACTCGATGCGATCCGCGCAGGAACTGGCCGTGGAATTGAGATCGCCTGCCCAGCGATCACCCGAGACGATGATCGCGTTGATTTCGCACGGGGTGAGTTTTCTGCGGCTGACAAGCGGATCAATCCAAACGCGCTCCGCGTTTTGGTCGCCGCCTTCTCCTCCGACGTCACCGAGCTCGCAGCCGCATGCCAGCAGCTGATTGCGGATGTGCCGGGGGAGATCACCGAAGAGATTGTCGAAAAGTATTACGGCGGCCGCGTTGAGGTCACCGCGTTTGCTGTCGCCGACTTTGCCATCGCAGGCAACCTGCCGCAGGCACTCGCCACGCTCCGTCACGCGCTGTCGTCAGGTGTTGATCCGGTTCCCATGGTCGCGGCGTTCGCCATGAAGATTCGCGGTATCGCCCGGGTTGCGAACAGCAACGAGGGTGACCAGGCTCTTGCCGCCCGATGGAACATGAAGGATTGGCAAGTGCGCCGCGCCCGGACCGAAGCCCGTGGCTGGAGCAACCTCTCCCTGGGGCTCGCGATTCAGGCGGCCGCGCGCGCTGACGCCGAGGTGAAGGGCGCCTCACGAGACCCGATCTTCGCATTGGAACGTCTCGTCACGGTCATCGCCACTCGCGCACCGTTCGGCTGGGATCCGCACACCCGCCGCACAACTCTCTCCGGCGATTAGCCGACCCGCTCGTTGATCGAGCCCGTTTGCCTCCGGACCGAGAGTCGGGCGGATTGCCGTCCCGCTTGAAGAGTCAGGCGGAATACCGTCGGTCGTAGAGTCAGGCGGGTTTGGCACCGGTCGTCAAGTGGGCCGTAAGTCGTTTCTTGAGCGATGAGTGGGCTCGCTCGCCGTTGAGCAGGGTTGGCGGTTACCCACTGGCCGTTGAGCGAGGCCGCCTACTCCCGGTTAATAGTCGGTCGATGAGCGTGGCAGCGTAGTTGCCGAGTCGAAACGCGTCGAGGTGACGTCCTCTGCCGCCACCGGTGCGTTAAGCAACAACACCGTGCCTCATTTCCCGTAAACATCCCGAATTTCCGCGACATAACGTATTTCGTGCGACATAACGCCGCGCAGCCGGAACCATGGGCTGGGCTGGGCTGGGCTGGGCTGGGCTGGGCTGGGTCGGGTGAAGTGAAGCGAGGTGAAGCTGGGCTGGGCGGAACTGAGTTGGATGGTGCTGCGGAATGCATCGGAGATGTCGAAATGTCTTGCTCATGTGGCTCACCAGTCACTCCAGCAACAGGTTCCGATGCATTTTGCAGAAAAGGCGACCCAGGGGAGGGGACCGGGGAATGCAGAACGCCCGCCCCCACGAGGGGAGCGGGCGTTCTCAAAAGCTGGGCTTAGAGTGCCGAAACCTTCTTGGCGATAGCCGACTTGCGGTTAGCGCCCTGGTTCGAGTGGATGACACCCTTGCTGACTGCCTTGTCGAGCTTCTTCGAAGCAAGCTTCAGGGCCGACTCGGCTGCTGCCTTGTCACCCGAAGCAATAGCGTCGGTGGTACGGCGGATTGCCGTGCGAAGCTCAGACTTAACAGCCTTGTTGCGCTCGCGAGCCTTCTCGTTGGTCTTGTTGCGCTTGATCTGCGACTTGATGTTTGCCACGTGTGGTCAGACTTTCGTTCCAGTTGGACGGTTTGAAATGCCAAGTGGCAAGGAGAGGGCTGCCGCTCGGCGGACGTGAGGGAAAACCCACACGCAAGCCAATGGCCAACTCTACCAGCAAACCAGCCCAACTGCGATTCGACGGCGACCGTGTCAGAAAATCGTCAGCTACCAGCTACCAGCTACCAGCTGGCAGCACGGGTTCGCATACCCGTCACCCGCCCGCTCGCCCCACGGTCTACTGCGCAGCTCGCCCCACCGATTGCCCCGCCGCCGAATCAACCGCGAGATCGCGCTCCAGCGTGACGAGCGCGAGTTTCATCGCGGCGTTAAACGCCGCCGGACGCATGGCCGAGACCAGATGCGTAGCGCGCGGAATGACAATCAGCTCCGAGCCCGCAACGAGCCGCGAAAAGATCTTTTCCGACACCCGCAGCTGATCGTATTGCCCGTTGATAAACCAGGTCGGAACCATGATGCGGGTGAGTGCGGAGCGCAGGTCAAGCGCGGCAAGGCTCCGCAACGCCGTGTCTTGAGCGGCGAGCGCGTACCCACCCGCACCGAAGTCCGCGCGGGTGTCTTCGGGAAGTGTGGCGGCAAGCATGCGCTTCGTGAGCCACATTCCCTGATCGGGCAACGAGTTAAACGTGCCGGCCAGAGCCCGGTACGTCGTGAGCGCCGCGCCACGCGGAAACGCGGTGCACGACGCCGCAATGAAGCCCGCGACCGGGGGAGGATCCCCCGCACCCACATACGCGGTACACAACAACCCACCGAGTGAATGTCCGACGAGAAGCACGTGTGCGCGCGAAGCCGCCGCACGCACCGCGGTGTCAATCGTTTCCATCGCACCGCTCAGCGTGAACGTCTCGGCCATGCGCGTGCCGTGCCCGGGCAAATCAACGGCGGTTACTCGATAGCCGAGCTCCTGCAGATATCCCACTTGCGCACGCCACATCGTCGCCGACGTGCGGATCCCATGCACCAGCACCACTTCGATCGTTGGAGTCTGCCCCCTCATGCGTCCACCATAAAACGACGATTGCCCGTGCGGCGAGGTCATTCATCCTCCGCACGGGCAATCGTCAGCCAGCTCTGTGCTACCGCACCACCAACACCCACGTGGTGTCGCGCGACGTCGTCACACCTGACCCAGCAGGCGTGAATACCGCGGTGATGCGCTGCAGTCCGCGAGACAGACGCTCGGTCACCGTGAACTTCGCGGTGCCCTGCGCGTTCACATTCTGCGTGCCGAGCAGTCGGTCTCCTGCGTAGAAGGAGACAGTGCCGGCAACGGAACCACCAGGCACTGAGACAGATGCCGTCAGCTTGGCGGGCAAGAACCGGTTGATCACGAGGAAGTTACTGTCCAAATACAGGCGTGATGCAACAGGCGCTGCCTCGGTCACCGTGAGGGGGACCCCAGCAGACGTCGACGCCAGTGCGGTGGCGGAACCACCGAATACCGCGACAATCGTGTGGTTGCCAACGCTGAGGGTCGAAGGCAGAGCGAGGGAGGCCGTGCCGTTCACCGTGGGGGCACTACCAACGACCACGTCGTCGACAACAAACTCGACGGTTCCGCTGCTATCGCCTGCCGTCGTCACGGTGGCTGTTGCCGTGACCGCGGTGCCCGCCGTGACCGACGATGCGCTCAGCTCCAGCGTGGTGCTCGACCCGACCTGGCCCGCGCCAAGACCAACCAGCACCGGATCGTGGTCGCTGGAACGGTACGGAGAGGCCTCGTGGTAGAGAGCGCCGACCGAGTTATAGCGGCTGTATTCCAACGCGAGTGCTTCACCCGCGTTGATGTCCCACACCGTCGCGCCGGTTGACCGCTCCAGCGCCGAAGGGCTCAGCAACACGTGGTCAAGTGAGCCAGAAAGACCCTGGAACACGTACGTCGAGTCGGTCACACCGTAGTGGTGCTCAGCGTTCACAAACCCGGCCTGATACAGCACCTGGAGCGGGTCTTCCTGCCCATAGGAGTTGAAGTCACCAACGAGCAGCACATCGGTTGATCCGCTGCCTGTCGGGTCGGTCGCCACCCAGTCACGCAGCGCCGTTGCCTGGCGAACGCGCGACTCCACCGACGAGCCCTGGCCGTCACCGGCATCAGCGTCTCCCGGCCACGGCCCGGCCGACCCCTTCGACTTGAAGTGGTTGACAACGACCGTGAACGGCGTTCCGCCTGAAGCTGGAACAAACGTCTGCGCGATCGGCTCGCGAGCGTTGCCGAAGGCCTCGCCATCGCCGCTCTGCTCACCGATTGCGGACGCCGCACCCACGGGGGAGACGAGAGCCGGCTGGTAGATGATCGCGTTCGTGATGACGTCTTGCTCTGCCAGTGGCGGGAGGTTGGTCGCCGAAGCAACGGCCGCCCACTTCGGTGTGTCGAGACCAGCGTTGAGCGCAGCAACAAGGCTCGACAGCGCCTCATCGGTTGCTTCGCCGAGGGCTGCCGAGTTCTCAATCTCCATGAGACCGACAACAGCAGCGTCGAGCCCATTAATGGCGGCAACGATCTTATCCTGCTGACGCCCGAAGTCGGCACCATCCCACGCTCCGCGCTGGTCACATCCGCCACGCACCGTCACACCGTCGCCGGTGCGGTCGGTGTAGGCCGTGCACGATGCGGTCTCGGCGCCGAGGGTCGTGAAGTAGTTGAGCACGTTAAACGAGCCAACCGACACATCGCCACCGACCTCGGCGGGCACAGCCGGGCGGCTATTGGCGAAGTCGACGCCGTCTGCGACGCCACCTGGAAGCGGTGAGGTCGGGTTGAGCTTAAAGACGTCATTACGGAAGTCCACGATGTGCGGTTGCGTCAATGTCGCCTTGGCTCCGACCATGATGGGCTCCGTCAGTGACACATACGCCGGAACCAGTGAGGTGTTCGCTGCGTTCAGGTAGTTGGTAGACGCACCATCGTCGAGGGTTACCGCCCGCGCCGCGTTGTCAGCGGCGACTGCTACCGCTTCAGCGGAACCAGGAGGCGCCACATCCGTCGGCTGGCGCAGTGGGGTTCCGCCCCACGCGAGCCCCACCTCGCCGTACTGGTGTGTCGTGTAGGTGTTGCTGACGGTGAAGGGTTCCGCAGGCAGGTAAAGCATTGACTCCAGAGTCTCGCGCGTGCTGGCATCAGCAGGCCACGGCGCTGTGATCGCGATCGGCGCGCTCGCGGCCGGAAGCTGCGTCACGTTGCCCGCGGCCACCGTGATCTCGGTGAGGCCGAAGTGCTCGGACACCACGCCGGCGACCTCCACCGTGTCGCCAATTGCGACGGTGGCGACGGTGGCCGGGGAGTAGACGAAGATCGCGTCAGACGCGAGGTGGGAGCCGAGATCGCTGAGCCCACCGGTTCCGGGTGTCTGAATCGTGTACCCGTTGAAACCTCCCGTGGCATACGCGGCGGTGACAACACCCTGCGTGCGCACCGTCGCGCCCGCATAGGGAGAAATGTCGCCTGTACCCTGAATCTCCGCGATCGTCAGGGTCTGCTCCTCCGGGGGATCAACCGGACCTTCGACATCACCCTGCGGGAGGGGCGTCGGCGTCTGCGTCGCAAAGTCAGCCCCATTGTTGACCGTGTTCATGGCCTCGGCGTTGCGCGCAATGCTCACACCGTTCGACGTGGCCGGTGCGGCTGCCCCGGCAAAATCTGTCGCGGCGCCCCAACCCACATAGTCAATGACGCTCTCGGCTTGAGCGAGACCAGTGGAACCAGCAAGCGCACTGGCAGAAGAAACCAGCGCGACTTTGCCGCCGGTTCCGCTCATCGGAATGGTTCCGTTCACGTCTGGTTCGAAGCCGGGCAACGACGTGTTGGTGCCGGTCGCCTGCCCGATGAGCAGAGTCTCTCCGGCGCCGAGCGACATACCGGTGAGCGGTGTGACCTGCCAGGTGCCGCCGGTGGTTGAGGCGTACTGCACGCTCCACGAGCTGAGATCAACGGCAGCGTCGGAGAAGTTAATGAGTTCGATGAAGTCACGGTTAAAGGCGGCGCCGGAGTTGCCGCCTCCGCCGTAGACCTCGTTAATGATGACCGGCGCATCGACGGAGACGGCCGCAGATGCCGGTAAGGCGGTAAGACCGACTGACGCGGCCAACAGGCCGACGACAGCGGCTGGCGCGATGATTCGCCTGCGCGCGAGAGAGAGGGACGACATGGTGCCTCCAAAAGGGGGATGCGAGAAGGAACAATGTCTTGAGCGTCTTCCTCGCGCACCGCAGAATCAAGAGGTTGATCATGAGGGTTCTCTCACCTTCGCGTGTCGCGAGTCAACGTTCGCGCCGCGTTTCACTGGCGTTTGAACGGCGGGGGAGTAACGCGGTGGATTCGCGCTCGCGGCATTCTGGTTGGGCAGGTATCAGCCAAGCGTGCGGGCGACCCGCCGAGCCGACCCTCTCGAGGCGGCAGAAACGCTCGCGGGCAGATAGACTCTGTTAGATATGTCTCCCCGAGCCCTGAAGCCTCTCGAGCCCGCTGCGACGCCGCCCGAGCAGATCCGCAACTTCTGCATCATCGCGCACATTGACCACGGCAAATCGACCCTTGCTGACCGCATGCTGTCGATCACCGGTGTTGTCTCTGACCGTGAGATGCGCGCCCAGTACCTGGACCGCATGGATATCGAGCGCGAGCGCGGTATCACGATCAAGAGCCAGGCCGTGCGCATGCCGTGGGCCGACGCGAACCAGACGTACGCGTTGAACATGATTGACACCCCCGGTCACGTCGACTTCACATACGAGGTGTCGCGTTCGCTCGCCGCCTGTGAGGGTGCGATTCTGTTGGTGGATGCAGCTCAGGGTATTGAGGCGCAGACGCTCGCGAACCTGTACCTCGCGCTGGAAAATGACCTCACGATCATTCCGGTGCTGAACAAGATTGACCTGCCCGCGGCCGACCCCGAGAAGTATGCGCTGGAACTCGCAAACCTTATCGGCGGTAAGCCTGAAGACGTTCTCCGCGTCAGCGGCAAGACCGGTATGGGTGTTGAAGAGTTGCTCGACCGCATCGTTGAGCAGATCCCGCCGCCCAAGGGCGACGCAGACGCGCCCGCCCGCGCCATGATTTTTGACTCGGTTTACGACTCCTACCGTGGCGTTGTCACCTACGTGCGCATGATCGACGGCCGTCTGGAACCGCGCGAGCGTATCCAGATGATGTCGACTCGTGCCACGCACGAGGCCCTCGAGATTGGTGTTTCGAGCCCCGAGCCGACACCCACGAAGGGTCTCTCGGTGGGTGAGGTGGGTTATCTCATCACCGGTGTGAAAGACGTTCGTCTCTCCAAGGTCGGCGACACCGTCACCAACCACCGTCGCCCTGCCGAGCAAGCGCTGGACGGCTACGTTGACCCGAAGCCGATGGTCTTCTCCGGTATCTACCCGATCGATGGTTCCGACTACCCAGATCTACGTGAAGCACTCGACAAGCTGAAGCTGTCTGACGCCTCACTGCAGTACGAGCCGGAGACCTCCGTTGCTCTTGGCTTTGGCTTCCGCTGTGGCTTCCTCGGTCTTTTGCACCTTGAAATCATCACGGAGCGCTTGTCGCGCGAGTTCGGGCTTGACCTGATCACGACCGCACCGAGCGTGACGTACGAAGTCACCACAGACAACAACCAGCACGTCACGGTCACCAACCCGAGCGAATATCCGGATGGCCGCGTGGCGACGGTGTCTGAACCGATCGTCAAGGTCGGCATCCTGCTGCCGAAGGACTACGTCGGAACAGTCATGGAGCTGTGCCAATCGCGTCGTGGGACGCTGCTTGGCATGGAGTACCTCTCCGAAGACCGTGTTGAGCTGCGCTACACGATGCCGCTCGGCGAGATCGTGTTCGACTTCTTCGACCACCTGAAGAGCCGCACGCAGGGTTACGCATCGCTCGATTACGAACCCGCAGGCCAGCAGGAAGCTGACCTCGTGAAGGTCGACATTCTGTTGCAGGGCGAGAAGGTTGACGCGTTTAGCTCGATCGTGCACCGCGAGAAGGCGTACGCCTACGGCACGCTGATGACCGAGCGACTTCGTAAGCTGATTCCTCGCCAGCAGTTCGAGGTTCCGATTCAGGCCGCCATTGGCGCCCGCATCATTGCTCGCGAAACCATTCGCGCCATCCGTAAAGACGTTCTTGCCAAGTGCTACGGCGGTGACATCAGCCGTAAGCGCAAACTTCTGGAGAAGCAGAAGGAAGGTAAGAAGCGCATGAAGATGGTTGGTCGTGTGGAGGTTCCGCAGGAGGCCTTCATCGCAGCGCTGTCTGGTGACGTCGAAGCCAAGGACAAGTAGCACATATCAGGGAACACCCTGATATGTGCTCAACGAATCCCTGGCATTGGCGACACTGTGAGTAATTCTGCGGCATCGACCAGGAACGACAGTTAGGCTGTTTTTTATGCGGCGCGGGACGTTTAGAGACGAGACCGTCAATTACGCCGCCGTCGGAGCAACGCAGGCGCCGGATCTCATGCAGTATCCGCCGGAGCGAAGCATCCCGGCGGAGGAGTCTTGGCGGATCGGTAGCGGTGCTGAGCGGTTTGCGACCGCCAGCGACGCGCTGCTGTCGTGGACGACGCATAAGGCTTCCGGTTTCACTCTGACCGACGTGCGACCCGCGGCCGAGCCGAGTTATCTCGGCGTCAGCTTTGATGAAGAGGGCAACCCTGTGCGCCCATCAAAGACGGAGCCGGAACAGCGTTTCGATGCCGAGGGCACGCCGTATGTGAGTGCCGGAACCACGGTGCACGTTCGTGGGCGCGTTGGCGGCCATCGAGCTGATGCCGAATTGCGCGTGATTTTCGTGATCGAAGAGCCCCGTCGTGTTGGCTTTGCGCTCGGCACAATGGATGATTCCGTCGTCAGCGGCGAGGAGAGCTTCATGCTCGAATGGTTGCAAAACGACGAGGTGTGGTTCACGGTACGCGCGTTTGATGCGCCCGAATCGGTGCTGTACAAGGTGTTGCCCGTGTTGACGCGCCGCCGCCGCAAAGAGCTGTTCAGCGGATACCTGCGCGCCATCTCTCCGTTGTTCGCTACCCCCACCGCGTAATGGGCGGCCCGCTTCCCGAGGGCGATGACGTTCCGACGTCTGGCGCCCTGCCCGCCGGTACCGTCGCACGCGGCGACGTTGATTTCGGTGTCTACCTGCACGTGCCGTTCTGTCGCGTGCGCTGTGGGTACTGCGACTTCAATACCTACACCGCCACCGAACTTCGCGGGGCCAGGCAAGACGCCTACGCCGATACGCTGCTCCACGAGGTCGAACTCTCCCGCCAGGTGTTGAGCGACATCGGAGCGCTCCGCCAGGCACAGACCGTGTTCTTTGGTGGTGGAACACCGACGCTACTGCCAGCCGGAGATTTGGCGCGCATGCTGGGTGGTGTGCGCGATGCATTTGGGCTTGCCGATGGCGCCGAAATCACCGTCGAGGCTAATCCGGATACGGTCACACCCGCTGTCATGGTTGAGCTTGCCGCTGCCGGCGTCAACCGTGTTTCGATCGGCATGCAGTCGAGCGTGCCTCATGTGTTGGCGGCGCTTGATCGCACCCACAACCCAGAGAACGTGGCAACCGCGGTTGCAGCGGCCCGAGACGCCGGCCTCGACGTCAGCGTTGACCTCATCTACGGTGCCCCCGGCGAGTCGCTCGACGACTGGAAAGCATCGGTACGTACCGCGATCGCGCTGGAGCCTGACCACATCTCGGCATACGCGCTCATCATCGAGGACGGCACGAAACTGGCGCGCCAGATTCGCTCAGGCGTGGTTCCGGCCCCTGACGATGACCTGCAGGCCGACATGTACGAGTTCGTTGACGAGGAGCTCAGGGGCGCCGGCTTCGACTGGTACGAGGTCAGTAACTTTTCGCGCGGAGAGAGCCACCGCTCGCGGCATAACCTCGCCTACTGGCGTGGTACCGACTGGTGGGGCTACGGACCAGGAGCCCACTCGCACGTTGATGGCACTCGCTGGTGGAATGTGAAACATCCTGCCGCGTACGCCCAGCGTCTTGCCGCCGGCCACAGCCCTGCGTACGCGCGCGAAACGATTGAGGGTTCGGCCGCCGTCTTGGAACGGGTCCTCCTGCAATCGCGCATTCGTGAAGGCTTGGCAATCGACCAGATTCCGGCCTCGCGTCGTTCAGCGGTTGCTGGCCTGATCGCCGATGAACTCGTTGAGCCCGGTGCCGCGCTGCGGGGGCGCCTCGTGTTGACGCTGCGAGGTCGCCTGCTTGCTGATGCTGTCGTTCGCGCCCTGACGGAGGATTGATATGGCGACCGAGAATCCTGGCGCTGGTCTCAGCACGGAAGTGGTTGACGGAACCTTTGCGTTGGCTCGTGAAGGTCGGGTATCTGAACTGACGGAAATGGTGCGCGCTGGCGTGCCCGTCGATACCAGAAACGCCCGTAGCGACACGATGCTCATCGTTGCTGCCTACGCGCAACAGGCGGACGCGGTCGCGGCCCTCATTGCGCTCGGTGCTGATCTCAACATTGAGAACACGATGGGGCAGACTGCGATCTCCTGCGCCGTGTTCCGCAATGATGCCGCGATCTTGCAGATGCTGCTGGATGCCGGAGCCGACCCCGATCTCGGATTTCGCTCGGCCCTCGCGATTGCCGACCAATTTCAGCTCACCGACATGACGGCGTTGCTGGTCAAGCACGCGGCACGCTGACACGTTCGTCTTGCTCCCACTCAGAAGCGGTAGAATTGGCACTCGAACGTACTGAGTGCCAGCGAGAGGAGAGGCCGTGGTATCCGAACGAGGACTCCAGGTTCTCCGCGCGATCGTGCAGGACTACGTCGGCACTCGCGAACCCGTCGGTTCCAAGTCGATTGTTGACCGGCACGCTTTTGGCGTTTCTGCTGCGACAATTCGTAACGACATGGCGCTCCTTGAGGATGAAGACCTCATTGTCGCGCCGCACACCTCCAGCGGTCGTGTTCCGACCGACAAGGGGTACCGGGTATTTGTCGATCACCTGGCGGGACTGCGCCCCCTCAGCACCGCCCAACGCACGGCGATCTCGACATTTCTTGATGACCCTGCCGACCTCGACGATTTGCTGTCGCGCACGGTGCGTTGCCTCACGCAACTCACCGGGCAAGTCGCTCTCGTGCAATATCCGTCTTTTGCCCGCGCCACGGTGACCCACATTGAACTGGTTCTGCTCGCGCCTGCGCGCATCCTGGTGATTGTTGTCACTGACACCGGCCGCGTGTCGCAGCGTATCGTGCACCTCCCGCAGGAGGTCACCGAAAACGACGCTCAAGCGCTCAAGGGACGCATGAACGGTCTTGTCACAGGCAACGAAGTACGAACAGCGAGCGCCCGACTCGAAGCTCACCGCGCAGACCCCTCCGAGACCGACGAGGTGTTTGATGCCATCAGCGATGCGGTGGCAGAAGAACTCGACGAGTTCCGCCAAGACAAGCTCGTGATGGCGGGTGCAGCAACCCTCGCTCGTCGAGAACTGGACTTCCGTGGTTCCATTCACCCCCTGCTCGAGGCAATCGAAGAGCAGGCGACTCTCGTCAGGCTGATGGAAGAAATGGTGGCCGACCGTGAGGGCCTCGCGGCCTCGATCGGCTCAGAAAACGCAGCGTTTGGTCTCTCCGAGGCATCCCTTGTGACGGGAGACTATGACGCACCAGGCTCCCGTGCGCGGATTGGGCTGATGGGCCCGACCCGCATGGACTATCCCAGCAACCTCGCTGCCGTGCGCGCTGTCGCGCGGTACCTGACCCGGTTGCTGGACGAGGATGACACACGTCGCTGACGTGATGAGGGGCGTGTGCCCCGAGAAAGGCTAAAGTGGCAGACCACTACGAAGTTTTGGGTGTCTCGCGTGATGCGACGACCGAAGAAATCAAGAAGGCGTACCGAAAGCTCGCTCGCCAGCTTCACCCGGATGTGAATCCGGGGGAAGAAGCGGAAGAGAAGTTCAAGCTCGTGACGCACGCCTACGATGTGCTCTCGAACCCCGAGGAACGTCAGCGCTATGACAACGGCGGCGACTCGGCCTTCGGCGGCGGCGGCTTTGGTGGGTTCGGCGACATCTTTGAAACGTTCTTCGGTGGCGGACAATCCCGCGGCCCGCGCCCCCGTTCGCGTCGTGAGCGCGGCCAGGATGCTCTCGTCAAGGTGACGGTCGAGCTCGGCGACGTCATCTTCGGCGTGCACCGTGACATTGAGGTCGACACCGCCGTGTTGTGTGAGACCTGCCAGGGATCGTGCTGCCAGCCAGGAACCTCGGAGCAGACGTGTGACATTTGTGGCGGTACCGGTCACATCCAGCAGCAGGTACGGAGCCTGCTCGGCACGATGTTGACCAACGCACCGTGCAACGTGTGCCGCGGATACGGAACCACGATTCCTTCGCCGTGCGTCACGTGTGCGGGTCAAGGACGGGTGCGCTCGCGCCGCACGGTATCGCTCGACATTCCTGCCGGCGTCGACGACGGTCTCCGACTCCAGCTTCCGGGCTCAGGTGAAGTGGGCCCAGCCGGTGGCCCCAACGGTGACCTGTACCTGGAGATCAAGGTGTCGCCCAACGCCGCGTTCTCGCGCGAGGGCGACGACCTGGTGGCGCTGCTCGAAGTCGCGATGCCTGACGCTATTCTCGGCACCACGGCGACAATCGACGCGCTCGATGGTTCCGTTGACCTGGAGATTCGTCCCGGCGTGCAGTCTGGCGACGAACTCACCATCAAGGGCCGCGGCATAACGCCGCTGCGTGGTTCCACTCGCGGTGACCTCCGGGTCGGCATTCACGTCGTGACGCCCACCAAGCTCGACGCCAAGCAGCGTGCGCTCATTGAGCAGTTGCAGGGATCGATGAAGTCGCCGACCCCAGCGCTTGCGCAGCACCAGCAGGGGCTGTTCGCGAAGCTGCGCGATCGATTTCGTACCCACTAATGGCGCTGCATTTCATCGTTGATTCCCCTGACCAGTTAGTGGGGGATTCTGTCGCGCTCACCGGTCCGGAAGCACACCACGCCGCTGCGGTACGCCGCGTGCGCGTGGGGGAGACCGTCACCCTCGGTGATGGTCTCGGGGCGTGGGTGACGGGTGTCGTGACGGCGGTGGCGGCGAAGCGTGTCGACATCGTCTTGGAATCTCGACGCCACATCGAGGAGCACACCCCGCGCATCGTGCTCGTGCAGGCACTGGCGAAGGGCGACCGCGACGAGCGTGCTGTGGAGGCGGCAACCGAACTGGGCGTGAGCGCCATCGTGCCGTGGCAAGCGGCGCGGAGCGTTTCGCGCTGGGACGCCGCCAAGATCGCAAAGGGCGTCGCACGCTGGCAGAGCATTGCGCGTGAGGCGTCTAAGCAAGCCCACCGTGCGTGGGTTCCGACGGTGAGTGACCCCGTGACGACAGCCCAGCTGGCCGCCCGGGCGACCGACGTGAGCGTCGTGGTGCTGGAACCATCCGCGGCAGGAGCACTGACGGCGCTCGAGCTGCCCCTCGACCGCGATGTCTGGCTTGTCGTCGGGCCCGAGGGCGGTATGACGCCGGAAGAACTCGACACGCTGGAAGATGCCGGGGCAACCCTTGCGCGCATGGGAACCACGGTGTTGCGCACATCAACAGCCGGGCCAGCGGCATTGGCCGCCTTGAGCGTGGTTCTCGGCCGCTGGTAGGCACGCTTCGATAGACTGCCGTTATGAGCAGCGAGCCTTCGATCTTCACCCGCATTTTGCAGCGCGAGATCCCCGCGACTTTCGTCGCTGAAACCGACAGAGTTTTTGCGATAAAAGACATTGCTCCGCAGGCGCCGGTTCACCTCCTGGTGATTCCGAAGACCCAGGAGTACCGCGATGTTACCGAACTCGCTGCTGCCGATCCTGCGCTCATGCAGGAAATGGTGGCCGTTGCTCAGCAGCTCGCGAACGAGCACGCTGATGGCCACTTCCGATTGATTTTCAACACGGGCGCGAACTCCGGTCAAACCGTCTCTCACGTCCACGCCCACGTACTTGCGGGCGGACTAACCGAAACGAGTATGGGTGCCTGACCCACAAACCGTAACCGAGCAGATCTTCGCCGACGGCGTCGCGATGGTCCACCTGCTCGGGCCACAAGACCGACTGTTGCGCATGGTCGAAAAGCAGCACCCCGGGGTGCAGATTCACGTGCGCGGCAATGAGATCACTCTCACAGGTGAACCAGACCCTGTCGCCGCGGCCAAACGGCTGGTCGAAGAGCTCCTCACAATGACCCGCTCCGGCCACAACCTGGCGCCTGATGAAGTCGCCACCTCGGCACGGCTACAGCAAGACGGTATTCGTCCGTCCGAGGTGCTGAGCGAACCCATCCTCTCGTCACGCGGCAAGGTGATTCGCCCGAAGACCCTTGGCCAGCGCGAGTACGTTGACGCGATTGACGAGAACACGATCGTGTTCGGCATCGGCCCGGCCGGTACCGGCAAGACCTACCTCGCCATGGCCAAAGCCGTGCAAGCGCTCCAGCGTAAAGAGGTCAACCGCATCATTCTGACGCGACCGGCTGTGGAAGCGGGGGAGCGCCTCGGGTTCTTGCCTGGCACGCTCACCGACAAGATCGACCCGTACCTGCGCCCCCTGTATGACGCGCTCAACGAAATGATCGACCCGGATGTCTTGCCGAAGTTGATGGCGACCGGAACCATTGAAGTCGCGCCGCTGGCGTATATGCGCGGGCGCACGTTGAACGACTCCTTCGTGGTGCTCGACGAAGCGCAGAACACAACGCCTGAGCAGATGAAAATGTTCCTGACCCGCTTGGGCTTCGGAACCAAGATGGTTATCACCGGTGACATCACGCAGGTTGACCTCCCGCAGGGCACCAGCGGCTTGCGCCTGGTATCGAATGTGCTGAAGAACATTGATGACATCCATTTCGCGCGCCTCACCAGCGCCGATGTCGTGCGCCACTCCCTGGTCGGACGAATCGTTGATGCCTACAGCGAATACGACGAAAAGCGCACAGCCGCCCGCCACGAACGTGAGCAGGCAGCAGAGATGGCGAATCGCGTGGAGCGCCGCGGCGCCCTTCGCCCCCAAGACCGACAGCCCCGACGAGGACGATCATGATCGAAATCAACAACGAATCCGCCATCAGCATCGACGAAACGGTTCTGCTGCGTCTCACCGAGAGTAACCTTGCGGCGCTGTTCGTCAGCCCTGATGCTGAAGTCGCCATTGTGCTCGTCGACGAGGGCGCGATGGAAGCCCTGCACGTGCAGTGGATGGACGAGCCCGGCCCCACCGATGTGCTGTCCTTTCCGATGGATGAACTGCGCCCAGGCACCATGGACAAGCCCACCGAACCGGGTCTTTTGGGTGACATTGTGCTGTGCCCGCAGGTTGCTGAGGCGCAGGCCAAGACGGCCGGTCACACCCTGATGGATGAGCTGATTCTGCTCACCACCCATGGGCTGCTGCACCTGCTCGGATATGACCACGCAGAACCCGATGAAGAGCGTGAAATGTTCGGGCTGCAGCGCGAGTTGATCGCCCATTTCCATGAGGGCGAGCAAAACTCGCGATGACAATCTTCTTGCTTATCGCCGCGGTCCTTCTCGTGGCGTTCGGCGGATTGATGGCGGCCATCGATGCCGCGCTCGGCGTGACCAGTCGACAGGACTTTTCTGACTGGGCCCACTCCGGCCGCAACGCAAAGGCGTTGCGGAAGATCGGCGATGACGTGCCCGCGCACGCGAACGCCGTCGTCTTCATGCGCATTTTGGCGGAGACCACCGCTGCCGTGATGGTCACCGCCGTTTTCATGCTTTTGCTTGACCATATTGGTTGGTCGATCCTCGCGGCCGCCCTGATTATGACGGCGGTGTCGTTCGTGCTGGTGGGGGCTAGCCCCCGCTCAGTAGGGCGCCAGCACTCCACCGGCCTGTTGCGCGGCACAGCGCCAATCATTCGGGCATGTCGCGTCGCGATCGGACCGCTCGCCTATGGTCTGGCGGCGCTCGGCGACCGGGTAACCCCGGGCGTGACGCGGGGCGCTTCCTTCACCTCCGAAGAGCAGCTGCTGAGTATGGTTGATGAAGCGGCCAGCCATGATCTGATCGAAGAGGATGATCGTGAGCTGATCCACTCGGTCTTCGACTTCACCGACCGTTTTGTGCGCGCAGTCATGGTTCCGCGAACCGAAATCGTGACGTTGGAAGACGATGCCACGACCGAAGACGCCGTGCGCATGTTCTTGTCTTCAGGCGTTTCGCGCATACCGATCACCGAGGGCGACGACGTCGTCGGCATGCTTTATTTGAAAGACGTCATCGCATCGACGTTTGCAGATGAGGCAGGGTGGCGTGCCCGCCCCGCGATCGACATCGCGCGTGAACCGGTTTTCGTGCCTGAGGCGATGAAGGCAGAGTCGCTGTTGCAGCAAATGAAGCGTGACTCGATTCACGTGTGCCTCGTCGTTGACGAATACGGCGGCGTCTCGGGACTGGTCACGCTTGAAGACCTGATCGAAGAGCTCGTCGGCGACATTTCAGACGAGTACGACGCTAAGGAAGCCGAAATCACCGATCTTGGCGACGGCCGCTATCGGGTGTCTGCACGCCTTCCGCTCGACGAAGTCGGCGACCTGTTTGGTATTGAGCTTGAGGACGAAGACGTCGATTCGATCGGCGGGCTCCTCGCGAAGGAACTCGGCCGGGTACCTGAGCCGGGCGCCGTCGCCGAGTCTGACGGCATCATCATGATCGGTGGTGAATCGCGCGGACGCCGCAAGGGCCTCGCGAACATCATCGTTGAACGCAGCGCCGCACTGAAAGCGGCAGAAGAAGCCTTTGCCAATGAAAACCTGGAACCAGGAGACGAGTAATGCGTAGCGGATTCGTAACGTTTGTCGGCCGACCCAATGTCGGCAAATCCACGCTCACGAACGCACTCGTGGGCGAGAAGGTCGCTATCACGAGCGATAAGCCACAGACCACGCGCCGCGCGATCCGCGGCATCGTGAACCGGCCGGCAGGCCAGCTCGTGATCGTCGATACGCCGGGTATTCACCGGCCGCGCACGCTTCTCGGCCAGCGGTTGAACGACCTCGTCGAGCAGGTACTTGGCGACGTTGACGTCATCGCGTTCTGCGTGCCTGCTGACCAGAAAGTCGGACCAGGTGACACGCGCATCGCGGCCTCACTTGATGGATACCGGCGCGCAAAGAAGGTCGCGATCGTCACGAAGACAGACACAGCGTCGCGTGATGAAATCATGGAGCGACTCATCGAAGTCGACGCGTTGCGCGAAGACTGGGCAGCGGTGATTCCGCTGTCTGCCGTCACGAACGAGCAGCTTGACGTGCTGTCGGACGAACTACTCGCACTCATGCCGAAGGGCGAGGCGCTGTACCCCGAAGGCATCGTCACCGACGAGTCGCTCGAAGACCGCGTATCGGAAATCATTCGCGAAGCTGCGCTCGACGGCGTCCGCGACGAGCTGCCGCACTCCATCGCGGTCACCGTGTCTGAGATCTCAGAGCGCGAAGACAGCGATCTCACCGATGTTTTTGCCGACATTATCGTCGAGCGCGACAGTCAGAAGGCGATCATCATTGGCCGCAAGGGTGCCCGGCTTCGCGACGTGGGCGCTCGCGCCCGCGCTGAACTCGAGCCGCTCATCGGAACCCGCGTTTTCTTGAGCTTGCACGTGCGCGTTGCGAAAGAATGGCAGCGCGATCCCAAGCAGTTGGGGCGCCTGGGCTTCTAAACGGTCGGGCTTATCCCCAACTTGCGAACAGGTCTTGTCGAGCGACAACCGTCATGGTTATGCTGTCGCTACCTCAAAGGCAACGAAGTTCGCATTCGTTGAAAGAGTTGTCGGAACCGAGATTTCGTGGGGACGATCCAACGGTTCTGGCGTATGCCGCGATATCGGGCACCCGCCCCGTATCGCGGCATCACACTTTCCCCGCACCGTCCGCCGCCAGTCCTCGTGGTTCCGCCGCCCCGCCGCCAAGCGGTCCCGCAGACCTGTTCCGCACGAGCAAAACGGCGTCTCACCCCGACACGCCGTTTTTTGGTGCCGTTCGAGTGTTCGGATCGTGCATAACAAGATCGGCCGGTGCGTAGACGGCGTGGCGTGTCGTTGGGGATGGCGTCGGAGAGTTCGACGCCGAACGTTGGGTAAAAGCAGTGCGCGGTGCGTGATACCCTGACAATATGCGCGCAGGCATGCTCCTTCTTAGCTGCCGCGACGAGACCTCGTTCTAGGGCCTTCCTCGTCGCGGAGTTTGCTGTTGGTCCTTCCGGTTTCTATTAACGAAGAAGCAAACATCATGGAAAACACCCAGCGCCCCTCCGGAATGCCGATCCACAAGTACCGTCCGTTCCACGAGATCATCAAGGTCGATCTGCCCGACCGCACGTGGCCGACCAAGCACATCGAGAAGGCCCCGCGCTGGTGCGCGGTTGACCTGCGTGATGGCAACCAGGCTCTCATCGACCCGATGAGCCCCGAACGCAAGCGCGTCATGTTCGAACTCCTCGTGCGGATGGGCTACAAGGAGATCGAGGTCGGCTTTCCCTCGGCGAGCCAGACCGACTTCGACTTCGTGCGCCAGCTCATCGAAGAGAACCTGATTCCTGACGACGTCACGATTCAGGTGTTGACGCAGTCGCGTGAGCACCTCATCGAGCGCACATTTGAGTCGATCGCCGGCGCCAAGCAGGCCATCGTGCACTTCTACAACTCGACGAGCATCGTGCAGCGCGAGGTGGTGTTCCGCTCCGACAAGCAGGGCATCATTGACATCGCCCTCGAAGGTGCACGCCTGTGCAAGGAGTTCGAGAAGCGCATTCCCGAGACCAAGGTCTACTACGAGTACTCGCCGGAAAGCTTTACAGGCACCGAGCTCGAGTACGCGGCTGAGATCTGTAACGCCGTGCTCGACGTGCTGCAGCCGACGCCCGACAACAAGGTCATCATCAACCTGCCCGCTACGGTCGAAATGGCGACGCCGAACCTTTACGCAGACTCCATCGAGTGGATGAACCGTCACCTGAAGTACCGCGAGAACGTCATTCTCTCGCTGCACCCGCACAACGACCGCGGAACCGCGGTGGCGGCTGCCGAGCTCGGTTACCTCGCAGGCGCTGACCGTATCGAAGGCTGCCTCTTCGGTAACGGTGAGCGCACCGGAAACGTTGACCTGGTGGCGCTGGGCATCAACATGTTTACCCAGGGCATCGACCCGATGATTGACTTCAGTGACATCGACCAGGTCAAGCGCACCGTCGAGTACTGCAACCAGTTGCCGGTGCCCGAGCGCAGCCCCTGGGCTGGCGACCTGGTCTTCACCGCCTTCAGCGGATCGCACCAGGACGCCATCAAGAAGGGCTTCGAAGCGATGGCGGCCAAGGCGGAGGCTCAGGGCGTCAGCGTTGACAACATCGAATGGGCGGTTCCGTACCTGCCCGTCGACCCGAAGGACCTTGGCCGTTCGTACGAGGCCGTTATTCGCGTCAACTCGCAGTCAGGCAAGGGCGGCGTCGCTTACCTGTTGAAGAACGACCACGCTCTCGATCTGCCCCGCAAGCTCCAGATCGAGTTCTCCGGTGTCGTGCAGGCCAAGACCGACGCCGAGGGCGGCGAGGTGACGAGCGACCAGATCTGGGCGATCTTCAACGACGAGTACCTGCCCGCTGATCTTGAAGAAGACCGCTGGGGACGCTTCGAGCTGCTGGCAACACGCACGAGTTCGGAAATGACAGGCGAGGTTGTTCTCGACGTCACGCTTCGCGACGGAGACGAGCGCATCCAGACGCAGGGTACCGGCAACGGTCCGGTTGCCGCTTTCGTGAATGTGCTGCAGACTCTCGGCTTCGACGTCACGGTGTACGACTACGTTGAGCACGCGATGAGCTCGGGCGGCGACGCTCAGGCGGCGTCGTATGTCGAACTGCAGGTCGACGGTGACCGTCTGTGGGGCGTCGGCATCGATAGCGACATTTCCACCTCGTCGTTGCGTGCCATCGTCTCGGGGGTGAACCGCTCGATCCGTACGCGCGAACGCAACGCAGCGCTGGTATAGCCAAAACAAGAAATGGGGGCTCCGGTGACGGGCCCCCATTTCTTTTTGGCGTGGTGTGCTTACGGTTTGACGATGGCGATGGCGCCCGTCTCTGCAGCAACCTTGCGGCGGTGCAGGCGCCGCTGTTCCGGCAACGAGAGGTCGAAAATCACGGCGAGCACGCGGATGGTCGCGGTCACGATAATGCCGGCGATGGCGGCCGGAACCATGGGCGCGCCGAATGCGTGAGCGGCAGCGACGGTGGTGCAACCCAGGAGGGCAGCGACCGCATAGAGCGAACCAACGTGCATGATCGCGACGGGCAAGCCCATGATCACGTCGCGCAGAATCGAGCCACCGACGGCGGCGCACACGCCGACGAAGACAGCCGGAACCACGGGCAGGCCGACGGTGAGCGCCTTGACAGTGCCGAAGGCACCGAACATGCCGATCGCCCCGGCATCGAGCACGACAATGATCGCGTTTGCGCGATTCAGCACCCCGGCGAGAAGCATTCCCACCAGCGCTGCTCCCGATGCGGTGAGGAGATACCAGTTTGACTGCAGGGTGGCGGGCGGGAGCCCCAGCATGAGGTCACGAATGAGACCGCCACCCATACCCAGCAACAGTCCGATGATGGCGACGCCGAGGAGGTCGAGGCGCCGTTCGCCCTGAAAGCCAGACGCGAAGAGCGCGCCTTGCACGCCGCCCAGCCCAACGGCAAGAAGATCAGCCCAGAGCGGAATCACGAACACGGTTTCGATCACGTCCCCATTCTTCCGTGTGCATTGGCGTTAGGTTGAAGGCATGCCGTTTCGCACGACACGTTTGACCACACCACACGCCGACCTCGCCGCACAGTTCGCCGCGATCCGTGATCGACTCAATATCGATCTCGACTTCGATCGTGCGGTCGAGTCTGAGGCAGAGCACGCGGTCGCGAATGTGACGCTGCCCGTTGCCGACGCAACGAACATCGCGTTCGTCACGATTGATCCGGACGGTTCGAAAGATCTCGACCAGGCGCTGTTCATCGAAAAGACCGATGCCGGATACCGGGTTTATTACGCGATCGCCGATCTTCCTGCCGTCGTTCGGCCGGGAGGAGCTATTGACCGCGAGGCGCGCGAACGGGGTCAAACCATGTACGCGCCGGACGCGAGCGCGCCGTTGCACCCGCGCGTAATCAGTGAGGATGGCGCGAGCCTGCTGCCCGGCGTCGAACGCTCGGCGTATGTCTGGACGATCGATCTTGACGCCACTGGCAAGCGCGAGCGTTCGACCCTCAAGCGCGCACGCGTGCGCAGTCGCGAACAACTCACCTACGTCGAGGCCCAGCGCCGTGTCGACACTGGCGACCCGCTCATGACGCTCCTCCGTGACGTTGGCGAGCTCCGCATTGCCCGCGAGGCCGACCGTGGCGGCGCCTCGCTCGACATGCCGGAAGAAGAGATCGTCGCAGACGGAGACTCTTGGACGATCACGCGTCGCCAACTCCTGCCTGTTGAACAGTGGAACGCGCAGATCTCGCTCATGACGGGAATGGAGGCTGCGCGCCTTCAGCTTGAGGCTGGTAAAGGAATCCTGCGCACGATGCCGCGGCCGGCAGTCGACGCGATGGCGCACTTCCGGCGTGAAGTTACAGCCATGGGCATCCCTTTTGCCGAGGACGAAGAATACGGGGCCTTCCTGCGTCGGCTTGATCGCACCCACCCTGCCGCGATTGCCGTGCTCATGGCGGCGCGGTCCCTGTTCCGTGGTGCTGGCTATCACGTCCTCACCGGGTCGGAGACGCCCGATGACGTTATTCAGGCCGCGATCGGCGCACCATACGCGCACACCACCGCACCGCTGCGTCGCCTTGTCGACCGCTATGTGCTTGCACATTGCGAGGCGATTGCGAACGGTACCGAGATTCCCGCGTGGGCAGCTGAGGGGCTCGATGGCCTCCCGGAAATCATGGCGGCGAGCGCGCAGAAGGCTGGCGCGCTCGAGCGCGACTGCATCGCCGCTGTCACCGCGGTGATTTTGCAACCGCGAATCGGTCAGATCTTTGACGCCCTTATCGTTGATCGTCGCGAGACGCGCGCTGAACTCGAGCTTCTAGACCCGCCTGTCACCACGACCGTGGTGATGGAGGGAGAACCCGGAACCGCGGTGCAGGTGCGCTTGGAAAATATCACCGACGCGAAACCTGTGTTTGTCGCCGCCTAGCGAGGCGCAACCCGCAGTGTCGGTGCGGCGCGCGATAATGAAGTGTGCCCACCTATCGTGATGAAGCCGTCGTGCTCAGAACCCACAAACTGGGGGAAGCCGACCGTATCGTCACTCTTCTCAGCAGACGCCACGGCAAGATTCGTGCCGTGGCGAAGGGTGTGCGTCGCACAAGCTCAAAGTTCGGGTCGCGGCTCGAACCGTTCATGGTCGTTGATGGGCAGTTCTACGAGGGGCGCTCGCTCGACATCGTGAACCAGGCCGAGAGCCTGGCGACCTACGGCGCCGACATTGTGTTGCACTACGATCGCTTCACCGCAGCGAACGCCATGGTGGAAGCCGCTGACCGTCTTGGCGACTCCGAGGCAACCGCTCAGCAGTATCTCCTGCTCGTCGGTGGACTGCGGGCCCTCGCGCGTGGCGAGCACGCGTCGCGCTCCATCCTGGACTCTTACCTGCTCCGAGCAATGTCCCTGTCCGGCTGGGCTCCCGGCCTTGATCACTGTGCGCGCTGCGCGCAGGAAGGGCCGCATCACACCTTCGTTGCCCAACTCGGCGGCATGGTGTGCGACACCTGCGCACCCGCTGGTTCCGCTCGTATTCCTGTCGGAACCACGACGATGCTTGACGCCCTCATTCGCGGCGACTGGACCACCATCGAGGCAGGAACCCCGAACGATCACACCCGGGCATCCGGCCTCATCGCCGCGTATACCCAATGGCACCTCGAGCGCAGCATTCGGTCGCTCGCACACGTGGAGGCGTAGTGACCCCGAAGCCGTACACCCACAAAGACGCTGTCGAGTTTCGCCCCCTGGACTGGACCGGAATCTACCCTCCGGAATACCCGAAGAAGTCTGTGCCCGCGCACGTCGCGGTGGTCATGGACGGCAACGGTCGCTGGGCAAACCAGCGCGGCCTTAACCGCGTGGAGGGACACAAGGCGGGGGAGATAGCGCTGCTCGACGTCGTCGCTGGCGCGATCCAAGCGGGTGTGAAGCACCTGTCGGTGTATGCGTTTTCCACCGAGAACTGGGCGCGTTCGCCTGAAGAAGTGCGCTTTCTGATGGGATTCAACCGGGACGTCTTGCACCGCCGCCGCGACCAGCTCAATGAGTGGGGCGTGCGCGTGCGGTGGGCGGGCCGAGAACCGCGCCTGTGGCGCTCGGTCATTAAAGAATTGCAGTACGCAGAAGAGCTCACGAAAGACAACACCACCCTCACTCTGACGATGTGCGTCAACTACGGTGGCCGTGTTGAGCTGGCTGATGCCATGAGGTCTATTGCCGAAGATGTCGCGGCAGGTAGGCTTAAGCCGAGCGCGGTCAACGAGAAACTCATTGCGAAGCGCCTGTACTTGCCCGATATGCCCGACGTCGACCTGTTCGTACGCTCATCGGGCGAGCAGCGCACCTCGAACTTCTTGCTGTGGCAGGCTGCCTACGCCGAAATGGTGTTTCTCGACACCCTGTGGCCCGATTTCACACGAGCCGATCTGTGGGAAGCGATCGATATCTACACGGGCCGCAACCGGCGCTTCGGCGGCGCCGTTAACGCACCGACGAGTTAGCCGACGCACTCTGCGGCAATTTCCGCTTACAGTTCGGCGTCGGTGAGGAAGTATTCGCGCTCGAGTGACCGGCCGAACATCTTGATGTCAAGGCATCCGACCGGGGTGCCGCACTGCATGACGTGGTCATACTGCGTGTACTCGAAGAAGGCGCGCAACTTGAGCTCGAGCGCGTCGCCCGTCACGTTCGCCGGCTTGTCCTTGTTGCCGTAGCCCGTCGCGTACCGCATCGCCTCGACAGGCAAGCCAGCAGCCTGCGCAGCGTCACGGACGAGAGTGCCGACGGTGCTGTGATCGGAGTGGTCGCGGTGCGCAGCCCACGACCAGCCAGGAACAAGAGTGATGAGTGTGGTCGGGTGGGCAGCAGAAATCAGTTCGCTGACCGACTGTTTCAGAAGGTCGAGTGACACCGGCGTCGCCGTGTCTACCGTGTGCATGGCGGCGAGCGATAGATTGTTCAATCGCGCCAGACTCTCCCAGCCCGTGGCTTCAAAACCCTCACCACGGAGGTTACCGTCAGGTAGCCGCAGAAATGTCACGGCGATGTCAGGGTCATCTGCTGGGGTGAAACGCGTAATGGGCAACCCCGTTGCGAGCACCACGTGCTCTTCTGCCCACGCGCCCTCGACGCCGCGCAACACATCGTAGGCGTGCAGGATTCCGCTCTCTCGCGACGTCGCATATGTCATGCCTGAACCGGCATCGCCTGCGGTGATGAACACCGTGCGCACGCATTGGCCGCCCGCGATCGCGTTGGCAATCGTGGGGTTGGCGAAGATGAGGTCGTCGTCGTAGTGCGCCATGACCGACATCGTGGTGCCCACGGCGCACGGAATGGGCGGTGCGGGTGTCGGAGACGGAACCGGTGCTGGTGCCGACGTCGATGGTTCCGGAACCTCGGGGGTCGTCGTCGGCGCAGCGGCAGTTTCAGACGCGGTGACGGCAGATGTGGGCCACGGCGCTGGCGTCGCAAAGATCGGGATGAACCCGGTGGCTGCACCGGCCGAGAAGCCAATGACGCCGAGGATCACGACGCCGATGATGCTCCACATCACGGTCAGCCGTGCGCGCCGTCGGCGTGCACGAGCGTGGCGCCTCGTGCCCTCCATGATTCCCCTTCAACGCGCCACCAGACGGCGTGCTTCTAGCGTATGGCCAACGAGCGCCAAATGACTCAGGGAAATCCCGGGGAATAGAACCGATTCACCCTGGTGTTGTCATTGAGGTGACCGAAAAGATTCAAATTGACGTGTGGAGCGACATCGCCTGCCCGTGGTGCTACATCGGAAAGCGCAACCTGGAGAACGGCATTGTCGCCGCCTCCGATGACGCTGATGCCCCGCAAGTGGAGATTACCTACCACTCCTACGAGCTCTCGCCCGATACTCCCGTCGACTTCGACGGCAGCGAGATTGACTTTCTGGCAACCCACAAGGGCATGCCGAAGGAAAAGGTTTCGGAGATGCTCGATCACGTCACGAACGTGGCAGCAGGCGTCGGTCTCGAATACAACTTTGATGTGCTGAAGCACACCAACACGGTGCGCGCTCACGAGTTGCTGCACTTCGCTAAGGCTGCAGGCAAGCAACACGATATGGCCGAGCGCCTGATGTCGGCGTACTTCACCGAGGGCAAGCACGTCGGTGAGATCGACAGCCTCGTGGCTCTCGCGACCGACGCTGGCCTTGACGGCGAGGCTGCCCGCGCAGCGCTGGAGTCGCAGCAGTATCTTGCAGACGTACGTGCTGACCAGGCGCAGGCAGCGCAATACGGCATTCAGGGCGTTCCGTTCTTCGTCATCAACGGCAAATACGGTGTTTCGGGTGCCCAGCCCGCCGATGCGTTCGCGCAGATTCTTCGCCAGGTGTGGGCAGAAGACAAGGCCTAATCCCGCCTCACGCAACAGTGGCGCTCACCGTGATGGTGAGCGCCACTGTTTTGCGTTAGCGGGGGAGGTTTGCCTCGATGACGTCGACGACAGCCTTGTCTGTCGGAATCACCGGCGGGCGGAAGCGGTGCAACGTGTCATCCGGCGTCAACACGAACTTCTCAAAGTTCCAGAGCACGGGGCCACGCTTACCGTCGGCATCCTTCGTCTTCTTCAACGCTTTGTACAGCGGCGCGGCTGAGCGGCCGTTTACCTTGATCTTGTCGTTGATCGGAAACGAAACGCCCCACGTCACCGCGCAGTAATCCAAAATCTCTTCCATGGTTCCGGGCTCTTGCCCCATGAACTGATTGCACGGAAAGCCCAGCACTGTGAAGCCGCGGTCGCCGTACTGCTTCTGCAGCTCTTCGAGTTGTTCGTACTGCGGAGTGAGGCCGCACTTTGAAGCGACGTTCACGATCATGACCACGTTGTCGCGGTATTCGGCCAGCGTGTGTTCATTACCAGCGGCGTCGACAAAAGCGATGTCGCGCAGCGCAGTCTCAGTAGTGTCGGTCATGTTCTGAGACTACTGCCGTGGGGCGGAGCCAGGGCGAAAGTGCCGAGAAAAGGTGTGGCTGTGAGCGCGCCGCACCTCGCAGGCATGGGATAGGGGAGAATAGGGAGGTGACGATGACTACAGCTCCTACTCAGCCGCTACGCATCGGGCCGATCGAATTGGAAGCTCCGGTCGTTCTGGCCCCCATGGCAGGCATTACCAATACGGCGTTTCGTCGGCTCTGCCGCGAGTACGGCGCTGGTCTCTTTGTCAGCGAAATGATTACGTCTCGCGCGCTTGTGGAGCGCAACGCTGTCACGATGCGCCTCGTCACGCACCACCCGTCGGAGAATATTCGCTCGATTCAGCTGTACGGTGTCGATCCGAAGACCGTCGCCGAGGCCGTGCGCATTATCGTCGCTGAAGATCGCGCCGATCACATTGACTTGAACTTTGGGTGCCCGGTACCCAAGGTGACCCGCAAGGGTGGCGGCTCTGCGCTGCCGTGGAAGCACACGCTGTTTAACCAGATCGTGACGCAGGCAGTACAAGCTGCCGAGCACCTTCCGCTCACCGTCAAGATGCGCAAGGGCATCGACGACAACCACTTGACCTACCTTGACGCCGGACGCATGGCAGAAGACGCTGGCGTTGCTGCCGTCGCTCTGCACGGGCGCACCGCGAGCCAGATGTACTCGGGGCATGCCGACTGGGACGCGATTGCGACGTTGAAAGAGACGGTCACGAGCATTCCGGTGCTGGGCAACGGAGACATCTGGTCAGCTGATGACGCCGTGCGCATGATGGCTGAGACGGGTGCAGACGGTGTTGTCGTCGGCCGAGGTTGCCTCGGGCGCCCGTGGCTGTTCGGCGAGCTCGCCCACGCGCTCGGTGATGGCATCGCCGCGAAGCCGGTTGACGCAACGCTCGGCTTTGTCGCGGCGGCGTTCAAACGCCACGCCGAATTGCTCACCGAGTTCTTCGAAGACGAGGTTCGCGGATGCCGAGACATCCGCAAGCACGCAGCCTGGTACTTCAAGGGATACCCGGTGGGTGGAGATATTCGCTCCCGATTCGCTACGGTGAGTACGCTGGCGGAAATTGACGAACTGACGACTCTGCTCGACCTGGATGCGCCTTACCCTGGTGAGGCCGCCGAAGGTCAGCGCGGTCGTGCCGGTACCCCCAAGCGGACGGTTCTGCCCGATGGCTGGCTAAACTCGCACGACATCGCTGCAGATGTCGCCTGCGCTCTAACTGAAGGAGAAGCGGATACCAGTGGCGGTTGATGGCGTAGGACCAGGGCGTATCGCTGACGGATACGATGCGCGTGACGTCGAGCGTTTTCATCCCGAGTTGCACCGCTCCGAGCGCGACAACTTCGCGCGTGACCGCGCCCGCGTCCTGCACTCGGCTGCTTGGCGCCGGCTCGCCGCAAAAACGCAGGTACTCTCTCCGGCATCGCCCGCCGACTTCGCCCGCAACCGGCTGACGCACTCGCTTGAGGTGTCGCAGGTGGGGCGTGAACTGGCCACCAGCCTCAGCCTCAATCCTGACCTGGTCGACACTGCATGCCTCACGCACGACCTCGGCCACCCGCCGTTCGGTCACAACGGCGAGCGTGCCCTTAACGTGTGGGCGCGCGACATTGGCGGCTTTGAAGGTAATGCCCAGACACTGCGCATCCTGGTGCGGTTGGAACCAAAGGTGCTGGATGAGAATGGCGATCCGTTCGGATTGAACCTCACACGCGCAAGCATCGATGCCTCGTGCAAATATCCGTGGACGCTGGATGCGCCGGTTCCTGACCCGGGCGGACGCCTGAAGTTTGGCGTGTACCCCGATGATGAGCCGGTGTTTGAGTGGATGCGTGCGGGTGCGCCCGAGCGAGTGCGCTGCATCGAAGCTGAAGTCATGGATCTCTCCGATGACATCGCTTACTCGGTACACGACTTCGAAGACGCCATCGTGAACGGCTACCTGAGCCCAGCCCGCCTCTCCGACCCGGCAGAGCACGACGCCCTGGTCTCTGGAATTCAAGCGTGGGTAGGTTTCGATTACTCCCGCGATGAGTTGGACGAAGCCCTCTACCGCCTGACCCGTCTTCCGCTGTGGCTGAAGAGCTTCGACGCATCGCGTCACGATCTGGCGCGGTTGAAGAACCTCACAAGCGAACTGATCGGTCGCTTCGCACGAGCCGCGACCATTGCGACTCGCCAGGCTTACCCCGTTGACACGATGTCTCGCTACCAGGCGCACGTCGTGGTTCCGCGCGAAGTGGAAACCGAAGTTGCCGTGCTTAAGGGAATCATCGGCGCGGCCGTCGTCTCAATCGATGGTCGCAAGTCGATTTACAAAGAGCAGCGCAAGGTGCTCAAGCGTCTCGCCTCCGCGCTGTGGGACGAGGGCGGCCACGCACTGGATCCCGTGTTCTCCGCTGACTTCCGCGTAGCCCGCGACGACGCCGCTCGCAAACGGGTGATTGTTGACCAGGTCGCGAGCCTGACCGATGCCACCGCACTCGCATGGCACCGCCGGTTTGTTGGCGATATAGACGCCGCAGACGTCGGCATTTGGTCGCCAGGTGCTCGCCCTTCCACCAGGTCGTACTGATGCCTCGCATCCTCCAGGCCGACGTTGATGAGGTGAAGGCCCGCACCCGTATCGACGAAATCATTGGCGAACGGGTCGCATTGCGCTCGGCCGGTGTCGGTTCGATGAAAGGGCTGTGCCCGTTTCACGACGAAAAATCACCGAGCTTCCACGTGCGCCCACAGGTCGGCTACTACCACTGCTTCGGTTGTGGTGAGTCTGGTGACGTCTATACGTTCCTGCGAGAGATGGACCACGTCACCTTCACTGAAGCCGTGGAACGACTGGCAGCGCGCATCGGATACCCGTTGCATTACGAAGACGGCGGCTCGGCCCCGGAGACCAGCGGGCGCGCGCGCCTATACGCGGCCAACGCCGCGGCGACGGAGTATTTCCGTGCGCAGATGGGCTCGCCCGAAGCAGAGACCGCTCGGGCCTTCCTTGGGGAACGCGGCTTCGACGCTGCCCACGCCACGCACTTTGCCGTGGGGTACGCGCCGCGCGGCTGGGAGAACATGACGAACGCGCTGACCCGCAAGGGCTTTACGCGCGAGGAACTACTTGCTGCCGGTCTCGTGTCGCAGGGTAACCGCGGTGTCTACGACCGGTTCCGAGGGCGTCTGATTTGGCCGATTCGTGACGTCACTGGGCAGACGATTGGGTTTGGCGCCCGCAAGCTCTATGAAGACGACAAGGGGCCGAAGTACCTGAACACCCCGGAGACGCCGATCTATAAAAAGGCGCAGGTGCTCTACGGTTTGGACCTGGCCAAGCGTGATATCGCGCGTGGCGACCCCAAACGCGTTGTCGTCGTGGAAGGGTACACCGACGTCATGGCGTGCCACGTCGCAGGCATCACGACGGCTGTCGCGACGTGCGGCACGGCATTCGGCGTCGACCACATCAACGTGTTGCGCCGCGTTATGGGCGATGATTCTGGCCACGGTGAGGTGGTCTTTACGTTTGACCCGGACGCCGCAGGTCAGAAGGCAGCGTTGCGTGCCTTCGCCGAAGAGAAGCGTTTCAACGCCCAGACCTACGTTGCTGTCGCACCCGATGGCCTCGACCCGTGCGACCTGCGGCTGCAACGCGGCGATCAGGCCGTGCAGGCGCTGATGACATCTAAAGTGCCGATGTTTGAGTTCGTGATTGACCAGCGTCTCGCGAGCTACGACCTCGCGACAGTTGAGGGCCGCGTGGGCGCATTGCGGTCGGCTGCCCCCGTGCTCGCCGATATTCGTGATGCTCTGTTGCGCCCAGAGTACGAGCGCGTGCTTGCGCGCCGGTTGGGGATGGACCCGACCGACGTACACCGCGAAGTCGACGCGGCGGCACGTCGGGCACCAAAAGAAAAGCGTCCAGACGAGCGCCGGTCTGACCATCAGGCCGCAGGAAACCGCACTCCAGGCGGCGCGCCCTATGGTTCCGTCTCCGCTGGCTCTGGCCAGCAGGGCTCCGCGCCCTATGGTTCCGACTCCGAGCCGGCCCCCGCCGTCGCGGTGACGCTCGCGACGCTGCCGCGCACCCCAGACGTCTACCGTGACCGCAACACGCTGATGGCGTTTTTGCAGTATGGCCACCTGCTTGATCAAGAGCTGATGGCGCAGGCGCTGGATGCACCGTACAGTCACCCGGCTTTTGACGCCGTCCGAGCCGCCATTCTGTCGCACCCGGAACGCACGAAGCCGGGCTGGGCGCTGGCCGCGATTGGCGGCGTGCGGGAACCATACCGCATGGTCGCGGGGGAGCTGCTGGCTGCCGAGTTTCCGGCGAAGGACGAGCAGGCTGCTGTCCTCGCCGCGCAAGACCTCGCGCTGTCGAAAGTAGAGCGCGCCATGAACGCACGGAAAAACGAACTGCTCGGGGCGGTGCAGCGCATTGCGCCTGACTCGGAAGAGGGGCGAGCCTTGCGCGTGCAGTTGCGCGACCTCGACGTTCGCATTCGCAGTCTGCGTGGCGAGTAGACCCTGCCCGTTGGCTAGGACAGGATGGGATGATGGCACGCCGACGACATGATTCCGCCGCGGTTCGCGCCGTTGACCTCAGTATCGGAACCACACAGCTGCGGATCGTTGACGGCGTGACGTTTACGATCGAGCCGGGGGAGACCCTCGTGGTCGCTGGCCCTGCGGGGGCAGGTAAAACAACCCTCGCGTCGCTCGTCGCCGGGCAGCCGGCCGCGGGCGTGGAGATTGTCGGCGGTGACCTCACCGTGGGAGGTATTCCGGGCAAGCGCCCTGGACGCCTGCGCCGTGAGTGGCTCGTACGGACCGGATACCTTCCGCAGAGCGCGGGCGCACTGTTGCCGCCGCAGTTCACGGTAGGGGAGATCATCGCATCGCCAATTACATCGCGGTCACGCAGGCATAACGCGACCGCGCTGCGGCAACGTGTCGCCGCGTTGCTTGACGAGGTGCACTTGCCTCTGGGGGCAGCCGACAAATACCCGTACGAGCTGAGTGCAGGCATGTTGCAACGCGTGGCGTTTGCCCACGCGGTGGTGCTCGAACCGGTGCTGCTTGTCGCTGATGATCCGATGGCGAATTTGGACGTCGAGATGCGTCCTGTCATCTACGACGCTATTCGGCGCAGGCAGCAGGAACGCAATATGGCGAGCCTCATCGTGACGAATGATGTGAATCTCACCCGCGAACTGCACGCCTCGGCGATTGCGCTTCGCGCCGGTCACGTCGTGGCCGACGGTGACTTCACCGCTGTTCCTCGGCCCACGCCGACGGGGCCGATCGCTGCGGCTTTCCTCGCGGATACCCCCGCGAAGCCACGCACCCGCCGTCAGCGCCGCGCCCGCCATGGCTAGGTGCGGCACCACACGATCGAGCGGCCGAATCCCGCGGAATCGCGCGACGCGCCCGGAAGTTTGCTCGTGTTCTGATGCGCCATTCTTCTTTGCTATGCTGGTCTAGTTGCCCCGCGCAGGGGCTAATCCCTCATAGCTCAATTGGCAGAGCAGCCGACTGTTAATCGGCAGGTTTTTGGTTCGAGTCCAAATGGGGGAGCAGGTATAACCCCCGGAGATATTCTCCGGGGGTTATTTGTTTGTCGTCCCCTTGCTTCGCAGTGCTCGACATGTTTGGCTCGTGCTCGACGTGCCTGGCTTCTCTGTTATGCACGATTAAAATGGCGACTCGGCCCGACACGCCGTTTTTTCACGCCGGTCGAGCGTTCCCGTCGTGCAGAACAGGATGACTCATGCATGAGTGGACCTCTCGGCCCAGCCGAGCAGCCATCCATTCTTTTGGGTAATGCCCCTCGGTAGTTGCTGTGTGGTTCCGCTGGCAGCTTTCTGGTTCCGTGGCTATGTGCGGCTACGGGGCCTTTCTCGCAGAAACGAGATGGCGCGGTAAACCACAAGCGGCTCCCGCCACAAGGCGAGAGCCGCTTGGTAGAGACAAATTTACTCAGCGAGTCCGCGAACCGAGCCGCTGGTCAGAACCATTGACTCGCGAGCCTCATCGAGCTGAACGGCGACACACGTGACGACACGGTCGCCGCCCTCCCAGCCAGCCTCAACCGGGGTGAAGTACGTGTAGTAGAACTTTGACGTCGCAGGATCTGAGCCGACATAAGACTGGAACTCTGCGGCGCACTGCTCTTCGGCTTCGGCGTACAGGGCGTCTTCGTCAAACGTGCTCTCCGCGGTTTCGTAGTTCAGGAACACCTCAGCATCGTGAGGAGTGCCGCAGGGAATCAACTTGACGTCGTTGAACTCTTCCGCTGACGGAAAGTCGAGGCAGTCGCCAACTTCGAGCTCGAATGCTGATCCGGTTCCGGCCTCGGTGACCTCACCGGACTCGTCACGCTGGACATCGCCGTCGCTGCCGAAAAGGTTCTGCACGGCCGCGCAGCCGCCGAGGCTGAGAGCAAGGGCCAGTGCCGCGCCTGCCGCGAGCGAACGGCGAGCGATGGTGCTGTGAGACATGAGTGAAGTTCCCCTAAAAAGTATTCGGTAGCTCGGTACCTGCGACGCGATAGAAGAGAACACCTGCGGAAGCGCGCTCCATTCCGTCTTATCTTATCTGTTCGTGTTTAGCTCTCGTGGCCGTCAATGCCGGGCGTCCAGGACTGGCCCGGGCGTCCCCAGCCGCGCTTCTTCGCGATCTTCTGCACGGTCTTCCAGTCAGAGTCATGCAGGCGATCGATGTAAAGCACGCCGTTGAGGTGATCGAACTCGTGCTGCATGATGCGTGCGCGCCACCCCGTCACGTCAATCATGACCGGCTTGCCTTCAAGGTCGATTCCAGAAACACGCACCCGATCAGAGCGGCGGAGCGGGAAGCGCTCACCCGGAACCGACAAGCAACCTTCTGACTCTTCATCCTCATCCGGGTCGCCTGGTTCCGCAGGCGTCATGAAGAGCTCAGGGTTAATGATCTCGCCGCGCCAAGGCTGTCCCTCGTCGTCTTCGTACGAGTAGGTGTAGATGCGCAGGCCAACGCCCACCTGAGGCGCAGCCAAGCCCACACCGGGGGCTGCGTCCATCGTCTCGTACATGTCGGCAATGAGCGTGCGGATCTCATCCGTGATCTCGCCGACAGGAGAAGCTACCGCGTGAAGGACGGGGTCACCCATGATGCAAATTGGTCGAATAGCCACGCGTCAAGCCTAGTCCGGGCGTCCAACGCCCTATGCTCGTGTTGTGATACTTGCCGAAATTGAGAACGTCGGAGATGTGGGGGAGACGCTGGTTGGCGTCTTTCAGAACCCCGGCCTCCTCCTCGGCATCCCGCTGGCCATCGCCGGCGCGGCTTTCCTCTCGCTGGGTACGCAGTACCAACACCGTGGCGTGCAGAAAGTGGAGCTGTCTCTTGGTTCCGACGGCGGTACAGGCCTGAGCGGCAACCACCTGAAGCATCTGCTGGTACGGCCAAGCTGGGTCATCGGAACCTTGATGCTGGGTTTGGCGATTGTGTGCCAGTTGGCGGCCCTCACGCAGGCGCCGCTGATTGTGGTGCAGCCGCTGGGTGCGATCGCTCTCGTGATGACGACTCTGTTGAACGCGCGCATCAGCGGACACAATCCAACGAAACGGTCAGTGGTCGCGATCTCTGCCTGTGTGGGCGGCGTGTTCCTCTTTGTCCTTATTGCAGCGCTGTTTGCCGAGGATAAAGACGTCTCCGACTACCAGCTGTCGATCGTTTTGAGCATCTTGATGGTCGTCATCATCGTTCTTGGTGGCCTCTGGCTTGCGCTGCGCCGCAAGATGGGGCCGCTGTTCTACATTCTGTGCGCCGGCATCATCTATGGCTTTGTGGCGACCCTCGCCAAGGTTGTCATCAAGCGCATTCAGTCAGGTGACTTCGAATGGCTCACCCTGGTGTGCGTCATTGCGCTCGTCGCAGGCACGGCCGTTGGTGGCTACTTCGTGCAGACCGCGCACGCGTCGGGCCCGCCCGACCTCGTTATCGCGGGCCTCACGGTCATTGACCCGATCGTTGCGGTTCTGATTGGTCTGCTCGTTCTCGGCGAAGCTTCCGGCGCACCAGTATGGGCGTATGTCGGCTTTGCAATTGCTGGCGCGATTGCGATCTGGGGCGTGATTGAACTTGCGCGCTACCACCCGCAAGTGGTGAGCGACAGCCAGGAGCTCAAGATCGACCGGGGCAGTAACGCACCTCGCCCAAGAGCTGAAGGGGATGTTCCTTTCGCTGGAGGCCCGTTGTCGTCACCCTCGATAAATGACCCGGACGCGCCACACGACCGCGCGTAAGATAAACCTGGGTTGAGCCTGCGATAGGCTAAATTCAGCATGGGGCGGTGGCCAAGCTGGTTAAGGCAGCGGGCTCATAACCCGACGATCCGTGGGTTCAAGTCCCACCCGCCCTACCATGAGCCCTCGTCACTGAGCGAGGAGTGCCAACACGCCCTGGAGTGGCTGTCTCGCTGCCCTCGCCGAATGGGCGGGGAACGTGGGGCGAAACTCCCGGAATCACATGGTTGTGATTCCCAGGCATGTTTGTGATAATGCAAGGGAACAAACGAATAGTTGTCGCCGGGTATCCGTGCAGGTCGTTGGGGAAGACGCACCTGAAGAAACGGAGAGATCATGGTGACACCACAGGCGCGCGGAGTGATTTACATTCACTCGGCGCCACGCGCGTTGTGTCCCCACGTCGAGTGGGCGGTTGGCGGCGTCCTTGGTCGCGCCGTGAACTTCGAATGGACTGATCAGCCCGTCCTCAATGGTGCTCGTCGTACCGAGTTCTACTGGGAAGGCCCGGCAGGCACGGGTGCTGCCCTGACCACAGCCATCCGCGGGTGGGAGCACTTGCGATACGAAGTGAGTGAAGATCCGACACCGCGAAGCGACGGCGGGCGCTGGATGCACACGCCAGGACTCGGCATTCACTACGGGCAGGTCGACACCGCGGGCAACGTGGTAATCGGAGAAGACCGCCTGCGTTACGCCATGGAGATTGCCGATGGCGACGGGTATGAAATGCAGCGAGAGCTTGAGCTCGCGCTGGGAATTGCGTGGGACGAAGAACTGGAACCATTCCGGCACGCGAGTGACGATGTGCCGGTGGTGTGGCTACACAAAGTTGGATAGAGGATTCCGCGTCCATGCGGCGCGGAATGGGTGTGGAGCGGGAGGCGCAAGTATCGACCATCGGTGAACATTCCCGGAGGGCGAGAAAGCGAATCCGCTCCCTACGTACAAAGGGGGCTCCCGGAATACCGGGAGCCCCCTAACAATGTGTTTTTACGCGCTACGGAACGCGATGACGGCGTTGTGGCCGCCAAAGCCGAACGAGTTGCTGATGGCCAGGTGATCGCCCGCGCCCAGCTCTGCCGGCTTCGGGGTGATCAAGAACGGAACCTCAGGGTCTTGCTCGTCGACGTTGATCGTCGGCGGAACCGTGCGGTTCTTGAGCGCGAGCACCGTGAAGACTGCTTCCAAAGCGCCGGTACCACCGAGGAGGTGCCCGGTCGCTGCCTTCGTTGCCGCAACCGGAATCTCTCGAATGCGGTCACCGAATACGGTCTGCAGCGCGACGAACTCGTTGGGGTCGCCCACCGGCGTGGAGGTGGCGTGCGCGTTGATGTGCGTCACGTCATCGGCCGAAGCGCCAGCGATTTCCAGCGTCTGGCGGACTGCGCGAGCAGCACCCTTGCCTTCAGGGTCGTTACCCGTGATGTGGTACGAGTCCGCGGTCACTGCGCCACCGACGAGGTAAGCGTAGATCTTCGCGCCGCGAGCCTTCGCGTGCTCTTCGGTCTCGAGAATGAGCGCGGCAGCACCCTCACCCATGACGAAACCGTCACGCGACACAGCGGTCGGGCGCGATGCCGTTGCCGGGTCGTCGTTGCGCTTTGACAGCGCCTGCGCCGCAGCGAACGATGCCATCGTGATCGGGTGGATAGCCGACTCGCTACCGCCTGCAATGACGATGTCTGCGAGGCCGGCCTGTAGGTGGTTGTAAGCGTTGAGAATCGACTCAGTGCTGGACGCACAGGCCGAGACAGCCGTGGACGCGTAGGCGCGCGCTTCGAACTGCAGCGACAGGTTGCCAGCAGGAGCGTTAGCCATCAGCATCGGAACCGTTAGCGGCATGACGCGGCGCGGTCCCTTTTCGCGGAGGGTGTCCCACGCGTCGAGGAGCGTCCAGATGCCGCCGATGCCGGTTGCCCAGTCAACGCCCAGCCTCTCAGACTCGACTTCGGGAGTTCCCGCGTCAGCCCAAGCTTCGCGTGCGGCGACGAGTGCGAATTGGCTGGACGGATCCAAGCGCTTCGCTTCGTGGCGGGCGAGAACCTCTTCGGGGCGAACGATGGCTTCGGCCGCAAAGTTGACAGGCAACTCATACTGCTCGACCCAGTCGTGCTCCATGGTGCGCGTGCCCGAGACACCCGCGAGCAGGTTGCTCCAGTTGTCTTGTGCTGTGCCGCCGATACCCGACGTTGCACCGATGCCCGTGACGACGATGCGCTTGGTCATTGATACTCCTCTATGGTCAGAAACTGGCGTGCCACGGTGACCCCGTGGTTCCGTGGCACGCCAAGAACGCCTTATTCCTGGTTGGAGGCGATGTAGTTGACTGCGTCAGCAACCGTCTTGAGGTTCTTAACCTCGTCGTCCGGAATCTTGACGCCGAACTTCTCTTCTGCGTTGACAACGATCGTCATCATCGAGATCGAGTCGATGTCGAGGTCGTCGGTGAACGACTTCTCAAGAGCGACCTCGCTACCGTCAATGCCGGTCTCGTCGATGATGAGCTCGGTCAGGCCCTCGAGGACCTCGTCGTTGGTGAATGCCATGGTGTTTCTCCTCTGATTAGGTTGACTGAAAAAAGTCTAGGGGTGCCTTACGGCAGAACAACGACCTGCGCGCCGAAAACGAGACCAGCGCCGAAGCCGATCTGCAGGGCGAGGCCGCCGCTGAGCTCCGGGTGCTCTTCGAGCAGACGGTGCGCGGCGAGCGGAACCGAAGCCGCCGACGTGTTGCCTGTGGTCTCAATATCACGAGCGATGGCGACGGATTCGGGCAACTTGAGCTGCTTGGCAAACTCGTCAATGATGCGCATGTTGGCCTGGTGCGGAATGAACGCCGCCAGATCTTTCGCCTCGATGCCCGCAACTTCAAGCGCCTTCTTGGCGACCTTGGCCATGTCCCACACGGCCCAGCGGAAGACCGTCTGGCCCTCCTGGCGCAGCGTCGGCCACTCGGCTTCGCCGTTGCGGTACTCGATGAGGGTGTGGTTCATGCCGACGGCGTGTGCCTTCGAGCCATCCGAACCCCACACGGTGGGGGAGATGCCGGGGAAGTCGCTCGGCCCGACGACGGCAGCACCGGCGCCATCGCCCAGCAGGAAGGAGATGGAACGATCGGTCGGGTCGACGATGTCGCTGAGCTTTTCCGCACCGATGACGACCGCGTACTTGGCAGCACCTGCACGAATGAGAGCATCAGCCTGAGCCACCGCGTACGCGAAACCAGCGCACGCCGCGTTGCTGTCGTAGGCGGCGGCCGGGTTGGCGCCGATGCGGTCGGCAACCACAGCCGCCATCGACGGCGTCTGCTGCACGTTGCTGATGGTTCCAACGATCACCAGATCAATGTCGGCGGGGTTAACGCCGCTCTTTTCGACGGCCTCGCGAGCGGCTTCGGAAGCCAGGTCGAGAGCCGAGGTCTCCGGAACCGCGCGGGTGCGGGTGATGATGCCGGTACGCTGACGAATCCACTCGTCACTCGAATCGATCGGACCGATCAGATCATCGTTGGGAACGGCAACTTCGCCACGTGCGGCGCCGTAAGCGTAGATGCGAGTGAATTCGGGGCCCTTGGCCTGGTTCAAGGTGACAGTCATGCGGCCACTCCATTCAACAGCGCAACGGCTGCTTCGAGATCTTCTGGGGTTTTCACGGCGACGGTGGGTGTGCCCTTCAGGCCGCGCTTAGCGAGACCCACGAGCGCGCCGGCCGGGCTGAGCTCGACGAGGCCGGTGATGCCGCTATCGGCGAAGGACTGCATGCACAGATCCCACCGTACGGGCGATGACACCTGGCCGACGAGAAGGTCGAGCGCGCGTTGGCCGTCTGCGACGACGGAACCATCGCTGTTGGTCCAGAGGCGCGTTGCGGGAGCAACAGCGTCGGTCACGGTTGCTACGGCAGCGCGGAGCGCTTCAACAGCCGAACCCATGTAGCGGGTGTGGAACGCGCCAGCGACCTGCAGCGGGATGACGCGGGCACCGCGCGGTGCTGCCTCGGCGAGCTTCGCGAGCCCGTCGAGCGCGCCAGCAGCGACGATCTGTCCGCCGCCGTTGAAGTTTGCAGGCTGAAGATCGTGTTCGGCGATGGCGGCGAGCACATCGGCCTCGACACCGCCGACGACGGCGCTCATGCCGGTTGCCGCTTCGGTTGCCGACTGCGCCATGGCGCGGCCGCGCTCACCCACGAGGTACATTGCGGTTTCGTCGGATACGACGCCGGTGGCCGCGATCGCAGCGAGTTCGCCGACCGAGTGGCCAGCGACACCGCCAGCGTGCTGCGCGGCATCGCCCAGGGCGTGCCACGTCAGCAAGGACGCGGCAACAATCAGAGGCTGGGCGATCTTCGTGTCGCGGATTGTGTCTGCGTCAGACACTGTGCCGTGCGTGACGAGGTCAACCTTTGCGGCATCCGAGTACGCTTCAAGCCGCTCTCGGGCTCCGTCAAGCTCGAGCCAAGGCGACAGAAATCCGGGAGTTTGAGACCCCTGACCGGGGCATGCAACAACGATCACTTGTCTATCTTGCCAATCTGAATCGGTCTACGCTGGCGATTCCCACACATAAATGTCGAGAAGCTTTGTGCTTACTCGACAGATCCTACGGACGTGGGCGTGTCGGACGACGACGTAATGACTCCGTGGTGCCGATGGAACCAAGAATCAGGGCCGTCTGCAGGATGAGGGCTTCGCGGGGACCGGTAGCGTCCCACCCGATGACCTCGCTGACACGCTTGAGGCGGTAGCGCACCGTGTTGGGGTGCACGAACAGCTCGCGCGCGGTCGCTTCCAGGGAGCGGCCGTTGTCGAGGTAGCTCCACAGGGTTGTCACCAAATCGGCTGAGTGTGCCTGGAGAGGGCGGTAAATGCGGTCGATCAGAGTCTGCTTGGCGAACGGATCGCCTGCGAGTGCACGCTCGGGAAGGAGGTCGTCTGCTTCGACAGGGCGGGGAGCGTGGCGCCAACCGCGTGCGACGGCGAAGCCGGCGAGTGCGGCCCGAGCGCTCTGGCTTGCGTCAACGAGAGCGGCCACCGTCGGCCCGAGGACGAGGTATCCGGGGCCGAAGTGCGGCTCGAGGTGCCGTGCAATCTCGATAAAGGGAATGTCTGCGGTCTCGTCGCTGCGCGATGACGTGATGGCGCGGCCGATGACGAGAACGAGGCGTGAGCCCTGCACGCCGATGAGAACGTCGATGCCGAGCTTGCGAGCAGCACGCCGGAACTGGTCGACGTCAAACTGTTGTGGCGTGGTTCCGACCAGCACGCACACTTCGCCATGACCGTGCCATCCGAGAGCTGCGATACGGCTGGGAAGTTCTTCATCGGCTTCACCCGTGAGGATCGAGTCAACAACGAGTGCTTCCAAGCGGGCGTCCCACAGGCCGCGTGCTTCGGCGGCGCGCGCATAGACATCGGCCGATGCGAAGGCGACGTCGCGGGAGTATTCCAGGATTGCTTGGCGCAGGCTTTCGCTGCGGCCGGCGACGCGCTCCTCGGTCACCGAAACGGTGACGCGGATGAGCTGGAGTGTCTGCTGCAAGCTGACGCTGCGCAGAAGTTCGCGGGGTGCAGCAGCGAAAATGTCTGCTGCGATCCACGGAGTGGATGTGGGGTCATCGAACCATTGAATAAACGAGGTGATGCCCGCCTGAGCCACCAGGCCCACCGCTGAGCGGCGACCGGGTGGCATCTCGGCGTACCACGGGAGGGACTCCTCCAAGCGGGTCAGCGTGGCCGTCGCGAGGTCGCCAGAGATCTTGCGCAACCAGGCCAGGGTTTCTGCCTTGCTTTGGGGAGAGGTCCCTCCCGTCGATGCCGCCATGCTTAGCTTTCGCCGCCCGCGTTGCCGCTGGTTCCGGCGTTCACGTTCAGCAGGTCGTACTTGTCGATTGCCTGCTTGACGAGCGCGCGGTCAACGACGCCGTCTTCGGCGAGCGACTGGAGCGTACGAACCACGATCGAGGGGCCATCAATCTTGAAGAATCGACGAGCAGCTGCACGCGTGTCGGAGAAGCCGAAGCCGTCGGCACCGAGCGAGGCGAAACGGTTCGGAACCCACTGGCGAATCTGGTCCTGCACGGCGTGCATGAAGTCGCTCACCGCGGTGACCGGACCCTCAGCGCCGCGCAGCTTCTCAGCGATGTATGCGGTGCGGGGCTCTTCTTCCGGGTGCAGGAAGTTGTGCTCGTCGGCGGCAAGACCGTCGCGGCGCAACTCGTTCCAGCTGGTGACCGACCAAATGTCGGCGATCACGCCCCAGTCATCCTTGAGCAGCTGCTGGGCTTCGTATGCCCAACCGAGGCCAACACCCGACGCGAGGATCTGAGCGCGGGGCCCGTCGCCTTCACCGGTCGAGACCTTGTGGATGCCCTTGATGATGCCCTCAACGTCGACGTTCTCCGGCTCAGCGGGCTGAACGATCGGCTCGTTGTAGAGGGTGATGTAGTACATCACGTCGGGGTTCGGGTGGTTGCCACCGTACATCTGGTCAAGACCAGCCTGAATGATGTGCGCGATTTCATAGCCGTATGCCGGGTCGTACGAAATCGTTGCCGGGTTCGTCGAGGCCAGCAGGTGCGAGTGCCCGTCAGCGTGCTGGAGGCCCTCACCGGTCAGCGTGGTGCGACCGGCGGTTGCACCCATGACGAATCCGCGTGCCATCTGGTCACCGGCAGCCCACTGGGCGTCACCGGTGCGCTGGAACCCGAACATCGAGTAGAAGACGTACACCGGAATCAGCGGCTCACCGTGCGTGGCATACGAGGTTCCGAGGCCCGTGAATGCGGCAACAGCACCCGCTTCGTTGATGCCGACGTGAACGATCTGCCCCTGCGGGCTCTCCTTGTAGGCGAGGAGAAGCTCGCGGTCGACCGAGGTGTAGTTCTGGCCGTGCGGGTTGTAGATCTTCGCGGTGGGGAAGTAGGCGTCCATACCGAAGGTACGAGCCTCATCCGGGATGACCGGAACGATGCGCTTTCCGATCTCCTTGTCGCGCAGCAGGTCTTTCAGCAGACGGGCGAAAGCCATCGTCGTGGCGACTTCCTGCGTTCCGGAGCCCTTCTTGGCCTGCTTGTACATGTCATCGCCAGGCAGGTTGAGGCCGACGTGCGTTGTGCGACGCTCGGGCAGGAACCCGCCGAGTGCCTTGCGGCGCTCGAGCATGTACTGGATTGTCTCGTCGCCGGTTCCGGGGTTGTAGTACGGCGGCTGGTACGGGTTCTCTTCGAGCTGAGCGTCCGTGATCGGAATGTGCAGCTCGTCGCGGAAGCCCTTGAGGTCTTCCAGCGTCATCTTCTTCATCTGGTGGGTCGCGTTGCGGCCCTCGAAGTGCGAGCCGAGGCCGTAGCCCTTAACGGTCTTCGCGAGGATGACGGTCGGCTGGCCCTTGTGAGCCATTGCAGCCTTGTAGGCGGCGTACACCTTGCGGTAGTCGTGGCCACCGCGCTTGAGACCCCAGATCTCTTCGTCGGTGTAGTCCTTGACCATGGCGGCGGTGCGCTCATCGCGACCGAAGAAGTGCTCGCGCACGAACGCGCCAGACTCCGCCTTGTAGGTCTGGTAGTCACCATCGGGGGTGACGTTCATGAGGTTCAGCAGGGCGCCGTCGGTGTCGACATCGAGCAGAGCGTCCCACTCGCGACCCCACACAACCTTAATGACGTTCCAGCCAGCACCGCGGAAGAAGCTCTCCAGCTCCTGGATGATCTTGCCGTTACCGCGCACCGGGCCGTCAAGGCGCTGCAGGTTGCAGTTGACGACAAACGTGAGGTTGTCGAGGCCTTCGTTCGCGGCAACCTGAAGCTGACCGCGCGATTCGACCTCGTCCATTTCGCCGTCACCGAGGAAGGCCCACACGTGCGAGTCGCTGGCATCCTTGATGCCGCGGTTCGTGAGGTACTTGTTCGTCATCGCCTGGTAGATGGCGTTGATCGGGCCGAGGCCCATCGATACCGTCGGGAACTGCCAGTAGTCAGGCATCAGGCGCGGGTGCGGGTACGACGGCAGTGCGTTGGGAGCAGCCGACTTCTCCTGGCGGAACCCATCGAGCTGAGCTGCCGACAGGCGACCCTCGAGGAAAGAACGTGCGTAGATGCCGGGGGAGGCGTGACCCTGAATGAAGATCTGGTCGCCACCGGTCGGGTTGTCGGCGCCGCGGAAGAAGTGGTTGAAACCGACTTCGTACAGCGAAGCGCTCGACGCGTACGTCGAGATGTGGCCGCCCACACCAATGCCAGGGCGCTGCGCGCGGTGCACGGTCAGAGCGGCGTTCCAACGGGTCCAGGCGCGGTAGCGGCGCTCAACCTCTTCGTCACCGGGGAACTCGGGTTCGTTCTCCGACGCGATCGTGTTGATGTAGTCGGTGGTCGGAACCATCGGCACACCCAGGTGCAGTTCGCGAGACTTCGACAGCAAGCTGAGCATGATCTCGCGACCACGCTGCGGACCCTTAGCGTCGACGAGCTGGTTGAGCGATTCTTGCCACTCGCCCGTCTCTTCCGGATCGCTATCGAGGGGTTCTTGGGAATACGGATCCTGGTCGTGAACAGTCACCGGGCGACCTTTCGTCGTTCTGGCAGATCATGCCAAGGGCATCGGTTCGACGCGCGGGGGGCTTTGTCGGCTCCACACAACACGCGTAGTCCACAGCCTACTCATAAATGGGGTACACGGGCAGGTTTGTTCCCCGCTTTTATTGGCTCAATTCGTCGCGCGGGCGTGTTTGGCTGATCGTGCGGCAATTGCAACGGCTGTAACGGAACCATCTGAGCAGTGCGTTATGCACGTTTGCGTTGGGTATGGTGCAGAGCACGCAATTTCACCCGCTAGGATGGAATCACACCAGGGCCTTTAGCTCAGCTGGTAGAGCGCCACGTTTACACCGTGGATGTCATCGGTTCGATCCCGGTAGGGCCCACATCAGGCAAAACCCCCGAGAATTTCTCGGGGGTTTTGCGTTGGGTCGCGGCGTGGATCAGTGACCCGTCGACGAGCGGGCGCTGAGGCGAATGGTGCCGCAGGCGTCGCTCGTCTGCATTCCGTGATTGCGCCTCGCTTAGCGCTCGATGGCGCGGCGGTCTTCGCCAGCGACGCCGCCGGCGTACTCCCATCGTGCGTGTGAGCGAAGCGCGTTGCGAACGGCGAAGAAGATCACGGCATACGCGATGAGGAGGGCGAGAATGACGATGCCGAGCCAGATAGCGAGCATCGCGAACTGAAGCTGTGAGAACTGGTCCATGCCAACATCGTGGCACACGGCGTTCTCCGGCCGTGGTTACAAACAATTACCCCTCGAGACGGGCTCTCGTAGAGCGCTTCCGGGGGTTCGATAGTTATCAGCGAGCGCTGGACTTCAGGCGCGAGGTAGTTGCGCGCCGAGGCTATTACTGGAGGGACGCTAGAAACACGCCGAGTCGTCGCAGCCCCTCGGTCAGTTCCTCACGCGATGCCGCGTACGACAGCCGAACGTGCGTGTTCGCGGTGCCCTGCGCAAAGTCTCGCCCAGGCGTCAACGCCACATGAGCCTCATCGAGCGCGCGCTCGCAAAACGTCCACGCGTCGAGGCCGGTGCTGCTCACGTCGAAGTAGATGTAGAAAGCGCCATCGGGGGAGACCGGAACCACGAGGCCGAGAGTCGCAAGCCCGTCGAGTACCAGCGTGCGTCGTTCGTGCAGTTCTTCGCGACGTGCTTCGCAGACCGCGACCGATTCGGGGGAAAATGCGGCGACGGCAGCGTGCTGCACCGGTGTCGATGCGCAGAGAAAGTAGTTCATCGCAAGCTTCTCTACCGGCTCAACCAGTGGTTCCGGCAACACCATCCAGCCCAGGCGCCATCCGGTCATGCCGAAGTATTTCGAGAAGCTGCCGATCACGATGGCGTCGGGGTCAATCGCAAGCGCCGTGCGGGCCGGGGTGCCATCGGCTGCCGGATCGGCGAGGTCGAGGTAAATTTCGTCGATGATGCGCCACGCCCCGCGTTCGCGCGCGAGGGTGCAGACGGCGTCGAGCTCGGCAGTCGTGACCGATGTTCCCGTGGGGTTCGACGGGCTTGCCACCATGACGGCAACCGTGCGCTCAGTCCACGCAGCTGTGACGCTCGCAGCATCCAGCTGGTAGCGGGTCTCCGCCGCGGTGGCGAGCGAAACGATGGTTCCGCCGAACGTGCGTACAAGCTCACGGTTGCACGGGTATGACGGGTCAGCGATGATCACTTCATCGCGCGGATCGGTGGTCGCGGCTGTCGCCAGCAGGAGCGCACCCGATGCGCCTGCGGTAATCGCGATGCGCGCGGGGTCGACGGTGACGCCGTGCTTCGTGCGGTAGTAGTTCGCGATCGTCTCCCGCAGGAGCGGCAGGCCAAGCGCCGGAGTGTACGGGAGCGGGCGCCCATCCATCACCTCGCGCATCGCGGCGTGCACGGCGGGAGGAGCACCAAAATCCGGCTCGCCGATCGAGAGCTTCACCACATGGTGGCCCGCCGCCTCAATGTCGGCAGCACGCTGCCCAAAGGCGAGAGCGTGGAAGGGCTCGGCATTGGCCGCGCGCTGGGCGAGTTTCACGGGCACACTCCTTCGATAGCGACGTACGTCTACGGTACCTAGTGATGCCTCTCCGCACGCAGCCGTTCGTGCATTAGCTATTCACTTATATCTTCAAGTTATAAGTGATAAACTTATGTCATGCATGATGTTGCGGCGGTCATTCTTGATGTGGTCGGTTCGCGAAACCTCGAGGACCGCGTGGCGGCGCAGCGCGCCATCGCCGATGCATTCGCGCAGGTTAACGAGGTGGTTGCGCCCGTGCGCACGGCGTGGCCGACGTTTGCCGACGAGTTTCAGGTGATCTACCGCACTCTTGACGACGCATGTGCCGCCACGGGCCTCGTGCGCCTGGCCCTCGCCGATGCCGTCGACGTTCGGTTTGGCATCGGAGTCGGAGATTCACGCGAGGTTGGCCCCGGCGCGACCGGTCCCGTGCTTGACGGTGATGCCTGGTGGCGCGCGCGCAACGCCATCGAGGAGGCAGAGAAGCGCGGTGCGCGCAGCGGAACCAGAACCTGGGTTGAGGGGGAGGGGAGCGTGCCAGCGAACGTCAGTCTGCTGTTGCGTGATCACCTCATCTCGGCAATGCGGCCCCGCGAGAAGCGCATCACGCTGCAACTGATATCTGGCCGAACCCAGCGGGAGATTGCCGATAGCGAGGGCATTACTCAAGCCGCCGTTTCGCAGGCCGCGAAGAAGTCAGGAGCCACAACCCTTGCGCAGAGTTACGAGGTGTGGCTCGCCGCGCGTGCCTGAAGCGCGGCGGGTGACTGATGCGTCGTGGCGATGGCCCGCTAGCTCGGCCCGCGTGGCGCAGCACCCGTGCCTGATGCGTCGCCACGTGGTCTCCGTTGTCGCCGCGCGTGCCTGAAGCGCGGTCGGTATCCACGAGCCAGCGATAAGCGATGTGCTAATAATTCGAAAACATAAGCAGATCGCCGAGCAATGTGAGGACCACCGCTTACGGTGGGGCGTGGAGGACACCAATGATTGCCGCCCTACTGCTTTTGACGATCGCCATCGCCGACCTCACGATGCTGGTGTGGCAATCGGCGCGTACGCGCCCGCTCGCGGTTGGCGTCATGGTTGTCGCTCTCGTTGGCTGGCCGATCGTTCTGATCGCCGGATTCTCCGCGCCGTGGTGGGTCGCGCTTACGTTCGTTGTCGTGGCCGCGCTGTGGGCGCTCGCCCTCGCCAGCCGGTGGGCCGCACGCCTCGTGATTCCCGTTGGCCTTCTTCTGGCGGCCGCACTCGCGGCGCTCCTACTGGTTCCGACACTCGCGACCCTCGTGCAACCGTCGTGGGCTGACGCGTGGGCGGCGACGGGTGCCGTGATCTCGCCAACCGTTGCGACAATGGCGGTCGCGGTTGCCGTGTTCCTTGCCCACAGCGCGAACGTCATCGTGCGGGCGACGCTAACCCTCGCTCGCCGGGCCGATACGCACACGGCCGAACGTTCCACTGAGCCTGAGGTGTCAGCCGGATCGTGGATTGTTGCGGGAAAGTGGCGATGGGCGCGCGTGCAGGTCATGCCACCCGAGCCTGCCGCACCCCGTGTGATCTCCACGATGCGGGGTGGCCGCTGGATTGGCCCGCTGGAGCGGTGGGCGATCGTTGCGCTTGGTCTGGCAGGTGCGCTCGGCATCATCGCGGCGATCATGGCGGGCAAAGGCATCGTGCGTTTTCCCGAGATCAACGCCGATCGCGGTATTGGCTCGAAAGCCGAAGAATTTCTCGTCGGCAGCCTGCTGAGCTGGTCCCTCGCCGGTTGTGGGATCGCCCTGATCGTCGGTGCAGCAACGGTCGCCGGTTGACGGTGCGGTAACGACTGGAACCATTGTTGCCGAACACTCCCGAGATTCCGGCAATCTGCCGTAGGTTGGAAGAGTGAACGTGACCCCAGCTGACCAGCGCATCCTGCTCGACCTTGTTGACCTCGACCGCCGCATTCTGGTGGCCGAATCAACCCGCAAGAACCCGCCACAGGCGGCTCGCATTGCCGAGCTCACGGCACAAAAGCAGGGCCAGAGCCAGGAACTGTCGCAGCGCCTCGGTGCGCGAGACGATGTGGCGCTGGAATTGAGCCGCCTCGAAAGCGACGTGAAAGTTGCCGCGGCGCGTCGACAGCGCGACCAGGAACGGGTCGCCACGGCCTCTGACCCCAAGCAGGCCGTCGCCTTTGAGAGCGAGATCGCTGCCCTCACGAAGCGACTGAGCGACCTGGAAGATGCTCAACTCGTCATCATGGAGCGCCTCGAAGAAGCGGAAACTGCCGTCAATGAGCAGAAGGCCGTCATCGATGTCACCAATGAAGAGGGTGCACGCCTGACCGCGGAAGCGCGTGAGCTGATCTCCAAAATGACGAGCGAACTCGACGAGCTTGCCCGCGACCGCGCTGCCGTCGTCGGCCGCATTCCGGAGGCCCTTGCCAAGCAGTATGACCGCGTTGGTGCGGGCCTGCTCACCCGCAACACGTGCGGCGCCTGCAACATGGTGCTGAACGCGACTGACCTGCAAGAAGTGCGCGCGACATCGGTGCACGAAATCGCCAACTGCCCGAGCTGTGGTGCAATCATGGTGCGCACGGAGGAGTCGGGGCTCTGAGCCCGTCACCCGGCGACCCGGTTTGGATTCTCACCGCCCGCAACGGCGTTGACTACATCGCCACGCTCATCGGGGCCAACGGCGAAGAACACACCGCACACCTTTCGGCGAACGATTGGCCCGCGTGGGTACGCGAACATGAACACGCGACGCCGCGCTGGGTGTTCAACGACACCGCCCTCGTTTATCCCGCGCTCCTGAACGCCGGTGTTCGTGTTGCCCGAGCACACGATCTCAGGCTCTGTCACGCGATTTTGCGTGACTCCGCGCTCGTCGCGGCTGGTGACGAGCTGCGGCGCGCGGTGGCGTGGGATGTATCGCCAGCACCGGAACCTCCGGAGCGGCCCGTGGAAGCACTCTTTGACTTCGCATCGACAGGACCACGCCAAGTACCGGGCGATCCGCAAGAGATACGCGCGGAGTTCGACAGGCAGCGCGCGATCCTGAACGCCGCAGACGGGCGACTGCGACTGCTCACCGTCGCAGAATCGACCGGTGCTCTCATCGCGGCCGAGATGCGAAGCGCGGGGCTCCCATGGGATGTTGCTGCGCACGAAAAGATGCTCACAGACACCCTGGGGGAGCGGCCGGCCGCAGGCGGTGCGCCGTCCATCATGTTGCAGCGCGCTGAAGAGGTGCGCCAACTTCTCGGTGACATGACCGTCAGCCTTGATAGCCAGCCCAAGCTCCTGCGCGCATTGCACCGCGCAGGAATCCTCGTTGAATCCACGAGCAAGTGGGAGCTTGAAGAGCAAAAGCATCCCGCGATTGAGCCGCTCCTTGAGTACAAGAAGCTGTCCCGCCTGTACTCCGCCAACGCGTGGGCGTGGCTCGACGAGTGGGTGCAGGGCGGCCGGTTTCGACCCGTCTACGTGCCGGGAGGTGTGGTCACCGGGCGCTGGGCGTCATCAGGTGGCGGAGCACTGCAGATTCCGCGAGCGCTTCGCACCGCGGTGCGCGCCGCACCGGGGTGGCGGCTGATTATCGCCGACGTTGCGCAGCTTGAGCCGCGAGTTCTCGCCGCGATGAGCGGCGACCTCGCGATGGCTGATGCCGCGCGCGGCCATGACCTGTATTCGGGTCTCGTGGACCGTGGCATCGTCGCTACCCGCCAAGAAGCGAAGATCGCCGTTCTGGGCGCGATGTATGGATCAACGACGGGCGAAGCAGGTCGGCTGGTGCCGCGCCTGCGGCGCGCGTTCCCGCTAGCGATGGCGAAGGTCGATCACGCCGCACAAACCGGTGAAGATGGCGGCACCGTCACCACACTCTTGGGTCGCTCGTCACCGCAGGTCAGCGCAGACTGGATGACCGTGCAGCGAGCCGCCACAGACGTCGACGCTGACCCTGGTGCTGAGCAACGTGCGCGACGCTCGGCACGCGACCGTGGCCGGTTCACGCGAAACTTCATCGTGCAGGGAACCGCCGCGGAATGGGCGCTTGCCTGGCTCGCGGAGATTCGCCGCGGACTCGTCGCGCTCGGCGAAACAAGTGGACCCGCGACGGAACCATCCGGTGCGACGTTCGCACGGGTTCCGCATCTCGCGTTCTTTCTTCACGACGAAGTCATCCTGCACGTGCCAGAAGACCTCGCAGAAGCCTCCGCGCAGGTCGTCAGGGACGCCGCAGATCGGGCCGCCGCGCTCCTGTTTGGCACGTTCCCGCTGGATTTTCCGCTCGATTTGAAGATTGCCGAAAACGCCGGCAAGTAGCGCCTAGCGACTTACGGCAGCAGCCCAAACAGGCGGGCTTTTGTGACGGCGGCATGCCGCGTTGATGAGTCTAGCTTCGCCATCGCCGTACCGAGATACGCCTTCACTGTTCCTTGTTTGAGGCCAAGTTGCGCCGCGATCTCTGCGGTCGTGGAGCCGAGCGCCGCGCACGCCAAGACGTCAGTTTCGCGCGGCGAGAGGTGAATATCGGTTGTCGGGCCGACCGGCGCCTGCTCGCCTGACAGCCCCGAGAGACCAGCAAGGCGGCGCTCGATGACCTCCAGCCGTGTACGCAACGTTTGGTCGGTGACGGCCGCGCTCAGTGACCGCAACTCGGCATAGCTCTCGCGCAACTCTTCGCGCTGCGCCGGTGTCATGGTTCCAATCGGCGCACTGGACGCTGTGCGCGCCAGCCGCCGACGCACCTCGTCGCGGATGCGAATTTCGGTGGCAAGTTCTTCTGCGACTTGAAACGCCGGAGCAGCAATGACGCCGTTCATGCTGGCGGCATCCCACGCTCCGCCGTAGAGCACACCGCGGGCCTCGCCATTGACGACCACCGGAACCGCCAAAAGGGTCGCGATGCCCTCACCGAGAACTTGACGGTCATAGTCGTGAGTGATGCGGGGATTCGAACGGTAGTCCGATGTCATCCGCGGGCGCTGCTCGGCGACGGCCTGACCGCCGAGGCCGCGCTGTGGCATAACACGCAGATCCTCGAGAAAACGGGTGCGCGCACCGAAGACATGCCTGACCTGCACTTCGCCGTCTGCAATGAGTCCGCCAAAGGCGACGGGAAAGTTGGTGCGAGCGGCGAGGCTTCTGACAGCCTTCGCGACGGCGTCGTCGTCACTAGGCGAATTGTCAGTCATCGGCATTGATACCAACTTTCGGGGGGTGACACGAGAAGTTGCTTTTCTCTAGGTTGACATCCTACGCGTTTACCAACAATGGGTAGCGCGGGCTGGCGGCAAAGATGCCGCTTAACCGGAGTAGGGCAAGGAGGCCCCATGACCGATTCACCGCCAACAACAGAGATCGACTACGTCGAGATCCAGGAGTCGGAGAGGTTCGCAACTCTTCGTAAGTCACACCGCAGTTTCGTTTTTCCTCTCGCGATCTTCTTTTTGGTTTGGTATTTCGCTTACGTACTGCTCGGCGCGTACGCCCATGACTTCATGGCGACCCCCGTCATTGGTCACATCAACGTTGGTCTCATTCTCGGGCTTCTGCAGTTCGTGACGACCTTCGCGATTACGGGTTGGTACGTCTGGTACGCAAACCGCAAATTGGACCCGCAATCGCGCGCCATCCGTGAAGAACTCGAAGCGATCGGAGGTCAGCAGTGAGCATGCTGATTCTCGCCGCTGAGGCGGCACCCGTTGAGAACAACGCGGTTCTAAACATCTCGATCTTCGGCGCTTTCGTCGCGGTGACCCTGTTCATCGTGATTCGCGCGAGCCGCAACAACAAGTCGGCGGCCGACTACTACGCGGCCGGTCGTTCGTTCACCGGCCCGCAGAACGGCTTTGCCATCGCCGGCGACTACCTGTCAGCGGCGTCGTTCCTCGGCATTGTCGGCGCTATCGCCATCAACGGATACGACGGGTTCCTGTACTCGATCGGCTTCCTGGTGGCGTGGCTCGTCGCACTTCTGCTGGTCGCAGAACTGATGCGCAACACCGGCAAGTTCACGATGGCTGATGTGCTGTCTTTCCGCCTCAGGCAGGGCCCCGTGCGTATGGCTGCCGCCATCACGACCCTCGCCGTTTGCCTGTTCTACCTGCTCGCACAAATGGCCGGCGCCGGCGGACTGGTGTCGCTGCTGCTGGGCATCAAGGAGACGATTGGTCAGTCCATCGTCATCGCTGTGGTCGGCGTGCTGATGATTGTGTATGTGCTCATCGGTGGCATGAAGGGCACAACCTGGGTGCAGATCGTCAAGGCGTTCCTTCTCATCGGTGGCGCGATTGTCATGACCATCTGGGTGCTGGCGTTGAACGGCTTCAGCCTGGACACGCTGCTCGCCAACGCGGTCGCGCACTCGACGTCGACACCGCCTGACGCAATTCTTGCGCCGGGTATTCAGTACGGCTCGAACCCGCTTGACTTCCTCTCGCTTGGTCTCGCGCTTGTGCTCGGTACTGCCGGCCTGCCGCACGTCCTGATGCGCTTCTACACGGTTCCGACCGCCAAGGAAGCACGTCGTAGTGTGGTGTGGGCGATTGTGCTGATTGGCATGTTCTACCTGCTGACACTTGTGCTCGGTTATGGCGCTGCGGCGCTCGTCGGCCCGGACGTCATCAAGAACGCCCCTGGTGGAGTGAACTCCGCCGCACCACTGCTGGCAAACGCGCTCGGTGGCCCGCTGCTGCTCGGATTTATTTCGGCTGTGGCGTTTGCAACGATCCTCGCGGTCGTTGCTGGTCTGACGATCACGGCAGCTGCGTCGTTCGCCCACGACATCTACTCGAACGTGATCAAGAAGGGCCAAGACTCCGCCGACGGTGAAGTCAAGGTTGCTCGCCGCACTGTTGTCGTGATCGGTGTGCTCGCGGTTCTCGGTGGCATCGGCGTGCAGGGTCAGAACGTGGCGTTCCTCGTCGCTCTCGCCTTTGCCGTCGCAGCATCGGCAAACCTCCCGACCATTCTCTACTCGCTGTTCTGGAAGAAGTTCACCACCCAGGGCGCGGTATGGAGCATGTACGGCGGACTCGCCGCGGCGCTCATCCTGATCGTGCTGTCGCCGGTGTTCTCCGGTCAGCCTGACAGCGTCTTCCGTGAGGTCGACTTTGCTGTCTGGCCGCTGAAGAACCCGGGCATCGTGTCGATCCCGGTCGGATTCCTCCTCGGATGGTTGGGCTCGGTTGTCGATCAGCGCATCGAAGACCGCAAGCTCGAAGCCGAAATGGAAGTTCGCTCGCTGACCGGTTACGGCGCCGAAAAGGCTGTCGAACACTAAGAAGCGCAACCACGGGCCGCTGGCGGGAGTTTTCTCGCCAGCGGCCCTCTTTTGTGCCGCCGTGGTTCCGCACCCATGGTTCCGTGTCGCGAGAACGAGGGATTGCGCTCGCAGACATACCGGATCGGCTTCTATCTCTGGTTCTCGGAGCATTCTCTGGTTCTCACGACACGGGCGCCGGCGAGGCAGAGCGGAACCATGGGCTGAGGGGGTGCGGACAGAACGGAACCAGGGGAGCGATACGATAGATGAAGAATGGGTCGGCTAGACGGTCGCGTTGCGGGTAACCGCACCGAGGAACGTCCGGGCTCCGCAGGGCAGGACGGTGGGTAACGCCCACCCGGAGAAATCCGCGAGATAGTGCCACAGAGAGTAGACCGCCGAGCATGCTCGGTAAGGGTGAAAGGGTGGTGTAAGAGACCACCGGGGTCATGGTGACATGACTCGCGAGGTAAACCTCGTCCGGAGCAAGACCAGACAGGGGATGTTGACGCGGCTCGCCGAGTCCCCGGGTAGGTTGCTAGAGCGCTACGGCAACGTCGCGCCGAGAGAGATGGCCGTCAGAGGGAGTAATCCCCGAACAGAACCCGGCGTATCGGCCGACCCATTCCTAACTTCCGCGGGCGCGTGCCAGGGTAGACATATGGATCTGAACGCAGACCTGGGCGAGAGTTTCGGCGCCTGGACGATGGGCGATGACGCCGCCATGCTTGCGATTGTGTCGAGCGCCAATGTGGCCTGTGGGTTTCATGGTGGTGACCCGATCGGCATTATGGCAACCCTCCGGGCCGCCGCGAGCGCCGGCGTGCGCGTGGGCGCTCACCCGTCATACCGTGACCGCGCAGGGTTCGGCCGCCGTCACATCGACATGGCCCCCGCCGAGCTCACCGCCGACGTCGCCTACCAACTCGCTGCCCTCGATGGGCTCGCTCGTGCAGCAGGCACGCCCCTTGCCTACGTCAAGCCGCACGGCGCGCTGTACAACACGATGGCGACCAACGAGAAGGTTGCGCATGCGGTCTACGATGCGATGGCGCTCGTGACACCCGCCCTTCCCGTGATGGGGCTCGCGGGTTCCGCGGGGTTGCGGTGGGCGAATGAGCGGGGGATCGGAACCATTGCTGAGGCATTCGTCGACCGCGGGTATCGTGCCGACGGCACCCTGGTTCCGCGTTCGCAGCCGGATGCGGTGCTGCACGATGCTGATGCCGCAGCTTCCCGTATTGTGCGCTTTGTCACGGAGGGCGTGATGGAGACGGTGGATGGCGGAACCATCGAGCTGCGCGCAGATTCGGTGTGCGTGCACGGCGATAGTCCGGCAGCTCTCGAGATGGCCAGCCGCACCCGCGCGGCCCTGGAGGCGGCGGGCGTCACCGTTGCGGCACGGTGACCACACCGAAGCGTATTCTGCCGGTCGGGCGCCGTGCGGTGCTCGCCGAATATTCGAGCCTGAGCGAGGCAATGGCCGCATTCGTGGGTCTGCCCACGCCTCGGCCCGAGGGAATCATTGACGTGGTTCCGGCGGCCCGCACGATCCTCGTTTCGTTCGCACCGCATGCGGCGGCAGCGGACATCATCCAGTGGCTCCATTCTGCTGGCACGCACGCGGCCTCGGAGATTCAGCTCCGGCCGATCGACATTGACGTTGTCTACGACGGCGATGATCTCGACGAGGTGGCGATGACGCTCGGCCTATCGCCCGAAGAAGTCGTCGGCATTCATACGTCGCTGGACTATCGCGTCGCGTTCACGGGCTTCGCCCCGGGCTTTGCGTACCTGGTCGCGCCCGATAAACGCCTGCACGTGCCGCGACGCGCGACGCCGCGGCCGCGGGTGCCTGCGGGTGCCGTTGGTTTAGCAGGGGAGTTCTCGGGCGTCTATCCGCGTGCCACACCTGGCGGATGGCAACTGCTTGGGCACACGAACGCCGCACTGTGGGACAGCCAGCGGGAGCAGCCCGCGCTGCTGCATCCGGGCGACGCGGTGCGGTTCCGCGCCGTGCGCCCCAGCCTTACGTCCGCCAGCGCACCCGCGATCGCCGCGCCCAGCGCGCCTGCCAGCGCACCCACCACACCCGTGCCCACCGCGCAGCCGTACCACGAGGTCGTTGGTGTCACGGTGAATAGCCCCGGACTCCAGCTCCTCATCCAGGACCTTGGCCGGCCAGGTCACGCAGCCGAAGGCGTCACGGCTTGCGGTGCAGCCGACCGGGCCGCCCATCGCGCTGCCAACGAGGCCGTCGGAAATCCGCCGACCGCGGCGACACTCGAACTCGCCATCGGCGGTGCAGAACTGGCGTTCGCCGTTGATGCTGTCATCGCCCTGACCGGCGCACACGCGCCTGCCACAATCGTCACCGGTGACACTGAAATTGATGTTGTGCCGGGCGCACCCACCGCCATTGCTGCCGGCAGCACCCTCAGTATCGGCTACGCCACCCGCGGCGTGCGCGCCTACCTCGCCGTTCGAGGCGGCTGGGAGCAACCATCTACCCTCCGCTCGCGCGCCACCGACACGCTCTCCGGCCTCGGCCCGGAACCGTTGCGCGCCGGCTCACGCCTCACCATCTCGGCAACGCAACCGCGCACCGCCGTCACCGTCGTGGTTCCGGAGCCAACGCCGCTTGCGAGCCCCGATGACACCGCGACGATCGACGTGACGTTCGGCCCGCGCGATGACTGGTTCACCGACGAAGCACGTCACACCCTCACTGCGGCGGCCTTCACCGTCTCAGCCACATCGGACCGCGTCGGCGTACGGCTCGATGGCACCCCGCTTGATCGCGAGAAAACCGACGAGCTCCCCAGCGAAGGGGTTGTTCGCGGCGCCATCCAGGTACCGGCGAATGGTCTGCCTGTGATCTTCCTCGCCGACCACCCGGTGACAGGCGGCTACCCCGTTATCGCGGTCGTGGTTTCGGAGCACCTTGACCGCATTGCGCAGCTTCCAGCCGGAACCACGGTGCGGTTCCGCGTGCGTTAGTCGCCTGCGAGTGCGGCAGCACCGATTATGCCTGCAGCATTGCGGTGTGTTGCCGCAACGATCGGCGTCACGAGGTCAAGCAGCGGCAGGAACTGCTCGGGGTGCTTGGAGACGCCGCCACCGACGACGAATAGGTCGGGGGAGAAGAGGAACTCGACCTGCGAGTAGAAAACTTGCAGACGCGCAGCCCACTTTTTCCACGACAGCGACTCACGTTCCATCGCAGAATAGGCGGCCCACGCCTCGATCTTCTCGCCCTTGCGTTGCAAATGCCCGAGCTCGGTATTGGGAATGAGCACGCCGTCATACACGAATGCCGACCCAATGCCGGTGCCGAGCGTCGTCATGATCGTGAGGCCGTCACGGCCTTTCGCGGCACCGTAGCGGTGCTCGGCGACACCAGCGGCGTCGGCATCATTCACGAAGTGGATGTCGCGACCGAGCCCGTTCTCGAAGAACTTCTCGGCCTCGAAACCGACCCAGTCCTGCGACACATTTGACGCGGACAGCGTCTTACCGTGCTTCACGATCGCCGGAAAGGCGACGCCGAGCGGAACCTGGTGATCGTCATCGACGCCGAGGGTCGCGAGCACAGACTGCACGGCAGTGAGCACATCGGCCGGTGCAGCACCTTCGGGAGTGGCAACACGCACACGCTCGGAAACCATTTCACCGTGTCGCAAATCAACGATTCCGGCCTTGATGCCGGTCCCTCCGATATCAACACCGACGGCGCGCTGAGAACTCATGCGCTCAGCCTATATCCGCGGACGCTGTCCGCCTCCTAGTATCGAAGCGAGAAGGAGGCGTACATGTCGAACGAAGCACCCTATGTCGATCCGATGGCCGACGACCAGTATTGGTACAACACCCTCACGCAGGAGGTTGAGAAGGGGCGGCAGTCGCCGTCGCCTTACCGCCTTGGGCCGTTTGCCACTGAAGCTGAAGCGGCTGACGCACCTGCGGTGGTGAAACGTCGCGCTGAAGCGTGGGCTGCCGAAGATGAAGCCGAAGACAACTGGGGAAGCGCGGGCTCGTCAGACCAGTAGTCTGGGATCACCCCGAAGAGAGGAAGCGAATGGACAAGCAGCGCGACTTCGTGTTGAGGACGATCGAAGAGCGAGGCGTCAAGTTTGTGCGCCTGTGGTTTACCGACGTCATTGGCACTCTCAAGTCCGTTGCGCTGGCCCCGGCAGAAGTCGAGGGTGCATTCGCTGAGGGGCTGGGTTTTGATGGCTCCGCTATCGAGGGTTTGACGCGCGGATATGAGTCTGACCTGCTCGCCAACCCTGACCCCGCGACCTTCCAGATTCTGCCGTGGCGTGGCGAGACAGATCCCACTGCCCGCATGTTCTGTGACCTCACGACACCAGACGGACAGCCAGCGGTGTCTGACCCGCGTCACGTGCTGAAGCGCACGCTGGCGAAGGCTGCCGACCGGGGCTTTACGTTCTATACGCACCCCGAAATCGAGTTCTACCTGCTGCGATCGTCACAGCTTGGGCCCGACGGTCAACCGGTTCCGGTCGACTCAGCCGGGTACTTCGATAATGTGCCAGGCGGAACCGCGCATGACTTCCGTCGCCGGTCCGTGCGGATGCTGGAAGACATTGGCATCTCGGTGGAGTACTCGCACCATGAGGGCGGCCCCGGCCAGAACGAAATCGATCTGCGCTACGCTGACGCGCTGGCAACGGCCGACAACATCATGACGTTCCGCACGGTGATCAAAGAGGTCGCGATCGAGCAGGGCGTCTATGCGACGTTCATGCCGAAGCCGATGTCTGGTCAGCCTGGTTCCGGCATGCACACCCACATGTCGTTGTTTGAGGGCGACACGAACGCGTTCTACGAAGAGGGTGCCAAGTACCAGCTGTCAAAGACGGGCCGTCACTTCATCGCTGGCCTGCTGAAGCACGCGAACGAGATCACGGCGGTCACGAACCAGTTCGTGAACTCGTACAAGCGCCTGTGGGGCGGCGACGAAGCGCCGAGCTTTGTCTGCTGGGGCCACAACAACCGGTCAGCGCTCATTCGCGTGCCGATGTACAAGCCGAACAAGACGCAGTCGACCCGGGTGGAATACCGCGCACTGGACTCGGCGGCCAACCCGTACCTTTCGTATGCGCTGATGCTGGCCGCCGGCCTGAAAGGCATCGAAGAAGAGTACGAGTTGCCTGCCGAGGCAGAAGACAACGTCTGGACGCTCACCGAGTCGGAGCGTCGTGCGCTCGGCTACGCGCCGCTCCCGGCAAGCCTTGACCACGCGCTCGAGTACATGGAGGAGTCGGAGCTCGTTGCCGAGACCCTCGGCGAGCAGGTGTTCAGCTACGTGTTGCGTAACAAGCGCAAGGAGTGGGCCGACTACCGTTCTCAGGTCACGCCGTTCGAACTGGCAAACAACCTCGAAATGCTTTAGGCGCCGTCATGATGTCGCGCCGCTCGACGAGCCTCAGCGACCTTGCACGCCGCGGGTTCAGTGAGCTGAGCAACGCGGCAACGCTCCTGGAGGAGCTCGCCGCGTTGACGGGGCTGCCTGTTGACGAACTCATCGATGGCGCGGCGGGTGCTGCCGACCCCGACCGCGCGCTCACCGGATTCATCCGCGTTGCGCGCCGCGACGTGGTTCCGGTGCGCGAGGTGCTGTCATCTCCTAGCGCTGCCGAAAACGCGTGGCGCGTCTTGGGTGTTTCTTCCGGCCTCGGCGACTTTTACCTGCGGCATCCGCACGAACTCACCGATCTCGCGCTGGTTCCCGATGCGCTGCCGACCGCCGACGAACTGCGCGCCGAGCTGCTGGCCTCCGTTGGTAGCATCGATGGATTCGCCGCAGACGGCAGCGAATCCGCGTGGCTGGCATTGCGGGTGCGCTATCGCCGTATGGTTGCTCGCATCGCAGCGTTCGATGTGGCCGCGGCTGATCCCGTTGTGGTTGTGGACGCCGTAGCTGCCGCGCTGGCCGACGCTGCGGCGGCAGCCCTCGAGGCATCGCTGTCAGTCGCGCGCGCCAAGCTCACCGGCATTGGTGGGCCAGCGATGTTCAGCCACGCCGAGATGCAGGCGACACGCCTCGCCATCATCGGCATGGGCAAGGCTGGTGCTCGTGAACTCAACTATGTGAGCGACGTCGACGTGATCTTCGTCTCGGGCACGGCGAACGAAGAGCTGGTCTCCGAAGCACGCGCCATCGATATCGCGACGCGTCTTGCCGTGCAACTCATGCGCGGAATCTCCGGGATGGAGATGGAACCACCACTGTGGGAAGTCGACGCCAACTTGCGTCCGGAGGGGAAGCAGGGGGCGCTCGTGCGCTCACTGGAATCGCACCTCACCTACTACGACCGGTGGGCAAAGAGTTGGGAGTTTCAGGCGCTGCTGAAGGCACGCGCCCTGGCGGGTGACGCTGAGCTTGGCGCCGCCTACGTGGCGGGCGTGCAGCCCAAGATCTGGACGAGCTCGGCACGAGAAAACTTCGTCGACTCCGTGCAGCGCATGCGCGAGCGGGTCACGGACAACATCCCGGCAGAAGACATTGATCACCAGATCAAGCTGGGCCCGGGCGGACTGCGCGACATCGAGTTCACCGTGCAGCTCTTGCAACTCGTGCACGGCCTTTCTGATGAAAAGATTCGGGAGCGATCCACGCTCGGCGCCATTGACGCACTGGCAGCCGAAGGCTACATCGGTCGTGACGATGCGGCTGCGTTTGCGCAGCACTATCGTCAGCTTCGCGTCATTGAGCATCGGCTGCAGCTGGAAAACCTGCGACGCACCCACCTCATGCCCCGTACTGAAGAGGGCCAACGCTTCATTGCGCGCGCGTCGAAGCTCGCGGTGACCGGCGGCGAGCTCATCGCGGTGTGGGAAGCAATCAAACGCGAGGTGCGCGAGATCCATGTGCGCCTGTTCTACCGGCCACTTCTCAGTGCGGTGGCGTCGCTTGGCGAAGACGAACGCTCGCTTTCCTCGGCGCACGCGCATGATCGTCTCGCGGCGATCGGGTTCCGTGACCCTGCCAGCGCCCTGCGCCATATTCAAGCGCTCACCACGGGTCTCAGCCGCAAGGTGACGATTCAGCGCCACCTGATGCCGATCATGATCAGGTGGTTCAGCGAAGGAGCCGATCCCGACTACGGTCTGGTCGCGTTCCGGCGCATTTCTGAACGTCTCGGTGATTCGCCCTGGTTCCTTGGCATGCTGCGCGATTCCTCTGTCGCGGCGCAGCACTTGACCCGGGTGCTCTCCGGCTCCCGCTACGTGGGCGAACTGATGGAGTGGATCCCGGAGTCCGTTGCGTGGCTGGATCAGGCTGATGGGCTGGAACCACGCGCCGGGTTTGTGCTGCAGGAAGAAGCTCGCGCGATTCAGTCGCGCCATGAGACGACGAAAGACGCGATGAAATCGGTGCGTGCACTGCGTCGCCGCGAACTGTTGCGCACGGCGATGGCGTCGATGTTGGACGTCATCACGCTTGAACAAACGGCGGCTGCGCTCACCACGATCACCGAGGTGACGATTCAAGCGAGCCTGCGAGCGGTACGCCGCGAAGTGGTTCCGCCTGAAGATAATGACCTCGATTTCTCCGTCATCGCGATGGGTCGATTTGGGGGAGCCGAACTCACTTTTGGTTCCGACGCCGATGTGATGTTCATTTACGACGCGAACGGCGTCGAACCGCAGCGCGCGCACGAGTTGTCGCAACAGCTGGTCGCCAAACTTCGTGAGCATAGCGAAGACCACCGCGTACCGCTGGAGCTTGACGCTGACCTTCGCCCTGAGGGACGATCAGGGCCGATGGTGCGCTCCTACGAGGCCTACGAGGAGTATTACGAGCGCTGGTCGCAACCGTGGGAGGCTCAGGCGCTGCTGCGCGCGCGTGGCATTGCAGGCAGCGTGAAACTGATCAGAAAGTTCACCGTGCTCGCGGACGGGATGCGGTATCCGGAAAAACCGGACCTGGCAGCAACCCGCGAGATTAAGCGCATTAAGGCGCGTGTTGAAGCCGAGCGGCTCCCGCAGGGCGTCGATCGCTCCCGGCATTTGAAGCTGGGGCCCGGCAGCATCAGCGATGTTGAGTGGCTTGTGCAGCTTTTGCAGTTTCAGCATGCGTGGCATGTGCCTGATCTGCGCACGACCTCGACCGTGCGGGCAATGGCCGCGGCTGTCGCGGCTGACCTGATCAGCGAGTCGTCGTCGACCCGTTTGATGCAGGCGTGGGAGTTGTCTGCGCGGTTACGCTCCGCGATCACGCTGCTCACCGGGCGCGCCTCAGATGTATTGCCAGGCGACCGCCAGCAGCTCGACGGAATCGGTCGCGTCGTGGGGTACCCTGACCGGTCCGCCACGCGCGTGGAGGAGGATTACCTCGGCGCCACGCGGCGGTCCCGTCGGGTCTTCGAGAAGCTGTTTTACGGGTAGATCGTTAAATACCCAGCAGCTGCTTAGCGACCGCAATGGCGGTAGCGTCGCGGAGCGGGGGAAGCTCGACGAACTCGCTCGCCGACACCGTCACGTCGATGCCCGGAACGCTGACGACTGTGCCGGTGACACCGGTAATCGCGGTCTGCATGTCCATGCTGTATGCGATTCCGCCGAGAGCTTCGAGCGCAGCATCGGGGTGCGCGATCAGGCTTTCGGTCATGGCGAGCTGATCGTGGGTCAAGACAAACTCATTGACGGCAAAGCTGATCGAGACCGTGCGTAGGTCTTCCCACTCCACCGGGTCGGGGTGTTCCCAGTCGCACTGGATTTCGTACTCCGAGAAGTACTCGTCGACCAGGGTGAGGCCGGCGGTGTACTCCACAACGGGAGCGCCGATCTGGTGGCAGCTGGTGAGGTGATCCCACGTGAACGTCTCCGGCGCGGAACCTTCTGCTGGGGCCTGCGCCGATGGTTCCGTTGCCGAGGTTTCAGGCGCCGTTGTGGGGTCATCGGCGACAGTGTCAGCAGCGGGTGTTGCGCAGGCGGTGAGAGCAAGCAGGAGGGCGGCGGTCGCGCCGGCGAAGACAATACGAGAAGTCATGCCTCTTACCCTGGCGTAACTTAATCAGAGGATCAAATTGAGATGTCGGGTATTTAACAACAGTTCATGTATTTGCAGGAATGTGAGGGAAACAGCGAAGCCCGCCACCATATGGTGACGGGCTCCGCTGCTTCAGAATCAGACTCCGTAGTAGAGCTCGAATTCAAACGGGTGCGGTCGCTGAGCGATCGGCTTGATCTCGTTCTCGATCTTGTAGTTGATCCAGGTCTCGATCAGCTCTTCCGTGAAGACGCCGCCTTCGAGGAGGAACTGGTGGTCTGCGCGCAGAGCCTCGAGCGAGTCCAGCAACGAGTTCGGAACCTGAGGAATGTTCTTTGCTTCCTCGGGGGGAAGCTCGTACAGGTCCTTGTCGATCGGCTCAAGCGGCTCGATGCGGTTCTTGATGCCGTCGAGGCCAGCCATCAGCTGCGCGGCGAAGGCAAGGTAGGGGTTCGATGCGGCGTCAGGAACGCGGAACTCGATGCGCTTTGCCTTCGGGTTGGAACCCGTCAGCGGGATGCGGATGGCGGCCGAACGGTTACCGGCCGAGTACGCCAGGTTGACCGGAGCTTCGAAGCCCTTCACCAGGCGGTGGTAGGAGTTCAGCGACGGGTTCGTGAACGCGAGCACAGCGTTAGCGTGCTTCAGCAGGCCACCGATGTACCAGCGCGCGATGTCTGAGAGCTGGCCGTAGCCCTTCTCGTCGAAGAACAGCGGCTTGCCGTCGAGCCATAGCGACTGGTGGGTGTGCATGCCCGATCCGTTGTCGCCGAACAGCGGCTTCGGCATGAACGTTGCCGTCTTGCCCCACAGCTCTGCCGTGTTCTTGACGATGTACTTGAACTTCAGGATGTCGTCAGCTGCCGACACCATGGTGTCGAAGCGGTAGTTGATCTCCTGCTGGCCGGCGGTGCCGACCTCGTGGTGCGAACGCTCAAGCTCCAGGCCCGCTTCGATCAGACGCAGCGACATGTCGTCGCGGAGGTCTGCCGTCTTGTCGACGGGGGAGACGGGGAAGTAGCCGCCCTTGAAGGGGGTCTTGTTGGCGAGGTTGCCGCCCTCTTCCTTGCGGCCGGTGTTCCACGCAGCCTCCTCGGAGTCGATCGAGTAGAAGCTCTTGCCCTCAGAAACCTCGTAGCGCACGTCGTCGAAGATGTAGAACTCGGCTTCGGGTGCGAAGTAGGCGGTGTCAGCGATGCCGGTGGAGGCGAGGTACTTCTCTGCCTTCTTTGCGACCTGACGCGGGTCCTTGCTGTAAACCTCACCGGTGCGCGGGTTGAAGATGTCGAAGACCATGATGAGGGTCTTCTCCGCGCGGAACTGGTCGATGTACGCCGTCGTCACATCGGGGATGAGCTGCATGTCGGACTCGTGGATCGACGCGAAACCGCGAATCGACGAACCGTCGAAGAGCTGGCCGACCGTGAAGAATTCTTCATCGACGGTCGAGGCCGGAATGTTGAAGTGCTGCTGCACACCCGGGAGATCCGTGAAACGGATGTCAAGAAACTTGACGTCGTTCTCCTTGATGTACGCCAGCACTTCAGATGAATCGCGGAACATGCATTCTCCAATGGGGTAGAGCGGCGTTACTGAGCCCAGAATTATCGGCTACAAACGGGACGTTACCTTTTCGTCGTGTCTCGAGCGTATCCCGAATGTTTCAGGCGTGTTACATACGGCGATTAGGCTGGAGGGGTGACCAACCCTTCTGCGTACTATCCAGGTCAAGACCTTGGCCTCCCCGAAACCGGCGTTGGAAGCATCGCCCGTTTCCCCCCTCGCTTGCTCGCACTGATCATTGACTGGATCCCCGTCACGATCCTCTCGATTGCATTCTTCGACTACAGCCCGCTGGCTCAGATGCTGATCTTTTTCGCGATCAACGTGGTGTTTGTCCCGACGCTGGGTGGCACACCAGGGCACCGCATCGTCGGTATGCGTGTGTTGCGTCTCGATGGTGCGTGGACGGGCGTTGTGCGCCCGATTGTGCGCACCGTCTTGATTCTGTTGGTTATTCCCGCCGTTGTCTGGGATCAGGATCAGCGCGGGCTGCACGACAAGATTTCCGGAACCATGTTGGTACGTGCGCCGGGAATCTTCCGCCGCTAAATGGTTCCGCTACCAAGCAAAGAAGTGAGGCACCCGAATGATCGGGTGCCTCACTTCTTTGTCTGGTGCGTGACTAGCGCGGGCGCGGTGCGCGAACCTTGGTCGGGTCGATGCCCTTCGGGATCGGCAGCGATGCCATGCCCTGCGTCATCGACGCCATGCGCTTGATGACGGCCGCCTGAGTCGCCTTGTTGATGCTCTTCGGGAGGGCCTTGACGGTCTTTGCGAGCGTCTTGATCGGAACCTGGCCTTCGCCGTTACCGACGTACATGACGTGTACGGGAACCTGCGGGGCGACGCGCTTGGCGCGCATTTTCTCTTCGTTGATGAGACGGGTAAGACGACCTTCTGCACCCTCACCGAGGATCAGAATGCCTGCGCGGCCGATGGCGCGATATACGGCGTCCTGCGTCTTGGGGTTCACGCCGACGGGGGTCTCGTCAGCGTTCCAGCCGCGACCGAGTCCGCTCGTGATGACGTAGCCGGTGGCGCCTGGCATGCCGTCGATCTTGATGTACATCGCCTTCGTTGCCAGTCGCGACATCGTGATCATCGCGCCAAGGAATCCGAGGAGGAGACCGGTGACACCCCAGAGGATGATGCTCCAGATCGCAACGGGCGGAATGAGGAAACCGAGGCCGACGCCGAGCGCCACGCCGGCAACCAGGATGCCGATCAGCACCCACGGAAGCCAGGGGTAGACGTCCTTCGTGAACTTCACGAGGGTCTTGATCTGGGAAATGAGTCCGGGGCGCTTCTCAGGAGCGGAATTGCGGGCAGCCATGGAGTTAAGAATACCTGGAACGGCTCCTCCACATGTTCACCGGAGCCGCCAATTACACACAGGTTCGCTGACGGCCAACCCCGCAGCGCCTATCTTCTCGACGATATTCCTATGGCCTCGACCCTGCTGACCTGTGACCTTCGCGTGATCCGGCGCGTTGCGCCACCCGATGCGCCCTGCGAAGCCGCTCTTGCGATGCAAGACGGCGTCGCTTTTCTCATGGTCGATAGTGACCACGAGCGTGTAGCCCACCTCATGTCGTTTGTCGGTGCCGAACATGTCTGGGCGCCAGTGGATTTGTGGCGACGCTCAGACGGGCACGACGTGATGATGCCGCGTGTGGTGGAACCGCTCGAGATGTTTCTGGAGCGTCGTCGCGGTGATGTGGTGCTTGCGGGAGAGCTGGTGACGCTTGCGTGCAGCGTCCTGCGCGGGTTGAACGAGTTGTACGAGCACGAAGCGAATGCGGCGGTGACGGGCCGATGGTGGGCCACAGACAGTGGCCGCCCGGTTTTCGCGGTCGGGGCGGGCGACGGCGCGGCGGTCGCCTCGGCCCGCATGCTGGGCATGCTGGCAGCTCATACCGATGATCGTGAGTTGGCGAGGTGCCTCGTGGAGGCAAGGGATGCGACGGCGGCAGGCGAGAGTAGCGTGCGCGGAGAGATTGAACGTCGCCTTGTTCAGATCGCGGCGCCGCGCCCTGTCGAGCTTGGTTTTCTCGGCGCAACATTGGAGACCGCACGCGTATTTACGCAAACCAGTCCCGTTCTGCCGCGCCGTCGTGCGCATCGCGAGCAATCTGAACGCAACGAAAGCCCGGGACGACGCGCGTCGCTTTTTGAGGCGCCGCGCCTCAGCGTGATGCGGGTTGTCGAGGAAGTGAGACAGCGGATGGAGGGTACGCGTGCGCGGCTCACGCGTACATCGACGCCGCAACCACGTGCGGTTCGCGATCGCGCCGTGGTGCCCAAAGGCAGAGCTGTGGTGCACAAAGGTAAAGCAGGGGCGGAGAAGCCGTCGCGCAAGCGGGTGTGGGTGTTTGCGATTGCCCTCGCCGTCATGGTCGTTGCCGGTGGCCTGTTGTGGCCAGACGATGGCGACTCTGCCACGCCGGGCCCGCGTGCTCCTGTGGAGGCGAGTGCTGACGAGGCAGTCGACGCGGGTGCGCGCGAAGCTGCGGCTGCAGACGGGGCCAGTGCTGGGGCGGAACCAGTGGTTCCGTCTGCGACTGCACAGCCCGCTCCAAAACCGGTGGAGTCCGCTCCAGCAGCCGTGGTTGCTCAGGAGGGTCAGCCAGAGATCACGGCTGAGGCCGTCGCCCTCATGGTGGCGGTGGGTGAGTGCGACACGCCGCAGTCGTGTACCGAGCTGCTGGCTGACACCGCTTTGATGCCGCTGGTGCCACGTGCAGGAGCCGTGGAGCTGGTTGATGACTACGGCGGTATCGCCGTGTTTTCCGTGACATCGCACAACGCGCCTGTGATCACCGTGGTTATTGAAAAACGCGACGAGCGCTGGCTCATTCGGGAGGTCTATGGAGAACAGTAACGTGTAGCGTCCATAGCGATGCCGGCCGCCTTAAGGGGCGACCGGCATCGTGGTCGGGCTAAGCGTTTTGCAGCACCGTGGTCTCGAGACGGGCGTAGGAGGACTCCATGCCATCGGCCATGCCGGTGGCGAGGATCATGTCGCGGGTCTCCTTGTCTGGGTACTCAATGAGCAGGGTGATGAGCGTCGCGCCATTCTCCTCGTAAAGGTTGAGGTCGTTCAGCGTCTCCGTGGGCATGCCCTGCATGCGCTCTGTTGTCACGGCGCGACGTGGCGCGTCAAACAGCAGAACTTCGCCTTCGAAGCCAAACGCTTCGCCTTCGGTATCACCAACGGGTGCCCACGAGTTGCGAAAAGCCGCGCCAACCTCGGTGCCGACGACGCACTCCGTCATCTCCCAACCATCGGGGCCCAGCATCCATCCGCGAATCAGATCAGGCTCGTTGTGCGCGCGCCATACCAACTCGCGTGGCCCGTTCACCAGGCGGGTGATGCGCACGTGGGTGTCGTCGAGAAGCTCCACACGCGTGCCTTTGCCCTGCGCGTATTCCCGAAGATCTTGCAAAACGGCGTCGAGCTGAGCCATGGCCATCCGCGTACCTTCGACGGCACCCATCGCGACAACCTGTTCGAGAGCCTCCGTCGAGGTGAAGTAGCTGGTGTTGATCATTCGGCTGCCTTCGGCGGTGGCGTCGAACGTGAACGTCATGCGCATCGCCGGGAATCCTTCGAGGGGGTTGCCTTGCTCGTCAGCAAAGGTATCCATGACTTCAAAGCTGTGCGGAGCGCTGATGGCGAGAAACTCCCACGAGCCGGTCGACTTCTCGCCGCGCGGACCGTGCATCGTATAGATCGCGCGCCCGCCTACCGAGTGATCCCAGCTCGTGAACGTGGCGGGCCATCCGGGAGGGCCCCAGAACCGTTCCAGCTGCGCCGGTGTCGTAAACGCGTTCCACAAGCGTTCGAGCGGTGCCGCAAACTCAGCGGTTACCGTCATCGTGAGGTTTTCGGGATCGGTGGTGATGTCGGTGACAGGCATCGTCATGCTCCTTCAAGGTTGGTGGCCTCTGCGGCCAATAGGTCATCGAGTCGGGCGATCCGCGACCGCCACATGTCTTCGTATTGGGTGAGAAGCGCCCGGGCGCGGGCAATCATCTCGGGGTTGGCGCGGACAAGCCGCTCGCGCCCTTCGGCGCGTTTGATGATGAGGTTCGCAGCTTCAAGCACGGCAACGTGCTTCTGTACTGCCGCGAACGACATGTCGTAGTCAGCGGCGAGGGTCGAGACCGACTGCTCCTGCTCGATCGTCCGGCGCAGGATGTCGCGGCGGGTCGACGTCGCCAGTGCATGAAATACACGGTCGATCTCCGCTTCGTCGAGTTCTAATTGTGCAACCATTTGGTTGTACGTTATGCCGGTGACGGAACCATGTCAAGGGGCCCGGTAGAAAATGCTGACCATTCGGGTCAGCGCGCGAGAAGATGGCTGGTGGGGGATAACCCCCACCAGGTGTGAGGACAACGCCACTGTGCCCTGTTCGGCGGAAAAATAGCGTGGAAGCATGAAATCAACCATTAAGCCCATCGCTGGCGCCGTCGCCCATTTGTGGGCGCTGTTTTTCGTCGGTATCGCGGCTCTCGGTGTGATGGCCGCCCTCACAGCGGCCGGTGCGAGTTTGTTGGTCGTGCTCGGCATTGGGCTCGTTCCGCTTGCGCTCGCGCTTCTCTTTCTCGCCGCGATCGCCCGCATGGAGGAGGCGCGTGTCGCCGGCCTGTTCGGCTTCGACGTGCCGCCCCACCCGTTCGCGCGGTCAACCCGCACCGACTGGCTGCGCCTTCCGCACACGGTCTGGTTGCAGGCTAAAGACTCGCGCAACTGGATCGGAGCTCTCCACTTCACGATCATGTTCGTGTTGGCCTCCGTGGCCATGGCTCTCCTCGGCACGATCTTTTCGTCACTGACGGTGCTCATTGGTTCCGCTCGCTTTCCGCAGCGCGACTTCTGGATCCTCATCTTTGGGCCGGTACACGGCGTCGGAGCCATCATTGCCACGATCGTGACGATCCTCGTGGCTGTCGCGCTGCTTGCGGCCCTCGGCGTCGCGCACCGTGAAGTCTCCCGCTCTCTCATGGTTCCGTCTCGCGAAGCACAACTCGTCGCGCAGGCGCACGTCGCATCGCAGCGTCGGCACGAGGCGATTAATGCGGCCGAGATTGAGCGCACGCGCATTGAGCGTGACCTCCATGACGGCGTGCAACCGCGTCTGGTTTCGGTCGGTATGACGCTCGGGATGGCCAAGAATAAGCTCGCGACTGATCCCGAAGCGGCCGCCGCGCTCATTGACGACGCGCACCTGTCGACGAAGGCTGCCATCACGGAGTTGCGCCAGTTGGCACGCGGCATTCACCCCGCAGTGCTTGATGACCGTGGGCTCGACGCCGCGCTGTCGGCCCTCGCCGCACGCTCGCATGTGCCTGTCATGCTCGACATCAACATCACCGGCCGGTGTGCCAAGGCAACCGAAGCAGCGCTGTACTTTGTGATCGCCGAGGCGCTCACCAACGCCGCCAAGCACTCGAACGCCCGCCAGGTGCGTGTCACAGTTCGCGAACGCGACCATGGCCGAATCTGGGCGCGTGTGGAAGACGACGGAACCGGTGGTGCGGTGCGCACGCCGGGTGGCGGTATCGACGGTATCGCCGGGCGCGTCGCGGCGGTCGGCGGAAGCTTCTCGCTGACAAGCCCGGTTGGTGGCCCGACAACGCTGGAAGTGAGTGTGCCATGCGCATCGTAATTTGTGAGGACGCAGTGCTGCTGCGCGAAGGCCTGGTGCGTTTGCTGGAAGACGCCGGACACACCGTGGTCGCGGCGCTGCCAGACGCGCACAGCCTGATGGCAACGCTCGCGACGATGACCGCTGACCTGCTGATCCTCGATGTGCGGCTCCCGCCCAGCTTCACCGACGAGGGCATTCGTGCGGCGCTTGCCGTGCGCGCAGCAAACCCACAGATGGCGATCCTGGTGCTGAGCCAGTACGTCGAGGAGCGTTATGCGACCGAACTCATCACGGCGAACTCCGCGGGCCTCGGCTACCTCCTGAAAGACCGCGTCGCCGACGTCAATGAGTTTCTGGAAAGCGCCGAGAGCGTTGCCGGGGGAGCCACGGTGCTTGATCCGGAAGTCGTCGCTCAGCTGCTGAGCAGGCGCCGGCGCGATTCACGGCTGGAACGCCTGACGGACCGCGAACGTGACGTGCTCGCACTGATGGCGCAGGGCAAATCAAACAGCGCGATCGCCGAAGCACTCTTTATTTCTGAGGGTTCCGTGGAGAAACACATCTCCGCCCTCTTCACCAAACTTGACCTCGAGACCAGCGCATCTGATAACCGCCGTGTTCTCGCCGTCCTGACGCACCTCGGTGCGGATTCTGGAGTATGACATGACGAACAATTCCCCCTCAACACCGGTGGCGGGTCCGCGTCGCGGACGCGGGATCGCCGTTGCCTTTACCGTGGTCGGCCTGGTCATCGCTGGAGGTGGGCTGGCAGTATCTGCTGCGAACGCCGCGCGCATCAGCGACAAGCAGAGCGACGTTATCACCGCAAATGCCGCCGGCATCACACGGCTCGACGTCGACAATTCGGCGGCCACCTTCACCGTCGTGTTTGCCGACGTGGACGAAGCCAGCCTCGACGTGCAGAGCACCAGGGCGAGTGGCATCAGCTCGTGGAGCCTGAAGACGCAGAACGAGACGCTTGTCGTCAACAACAACAGCTCGTGGTTTAGCGGTGGCCCGTTCCTCGGGTTCTTTGGCGAAGAAGCGGTGACGCTGACCCTGCCGGAAGAAATGAACGGAACGCTCGAACTCGACTTGCAAAACAGTGCAGGCTCCGCGGTCGTTGCAGGAGACTTCGCGACGCTGAGCGTGGAGATTAACGCGGGCGACGTCCAGATTGAGGGCGCGATCGATGATGTTGACCTTTCGATCAGCGCGGGATCAGCGCGACTCGCCGCTCGCGATGTACGAACGCTCGACGTCGATGTCAGCGCGGGCTCTGTGCGTGGCAGCATCACAGGTACGGCGCCTGAGACCTCTACCTTCTCGGTATCAGCCGGCGACATCAATCTGACCATGCCCGATGTGGCGTACCGCGTATCGAGTGATGTTTCACTCGGCGACGCCGACATTGACCTCGACACCGACTCCTCCGCACCGCGCAGTATTTCGGTGGATCTGTCGGCTGGCGACATCACGCTGCGACGCGGCGAATAGCCCCGTCAGCACTGAATGGGCCTCGGCAACGCCGGGGCCCATCCTCGTTTCAGCGGGCTCATCGACCAAAGAGAATGGATGCCTCTCTGCTCCCGTCTCCCTGGCCCCCGGTCGCGGCCGCATAACCGCACCGTAGCGTCATCACCACGTGCGACCGACTCAGGCATGACTCTTTTCAGTTCTGCACGGTGAAATGGTGTCTCGGCCGCGACACGCCGTGTTTTCACGCCTGTTGAGCGTCTGGATCGTGCACAACAGGATGGACTCGTGCATGAACGGCGTTGCGCGCGTCTCGGCGACAACGGCGACGACACTGAGCGCGGCGGTGACGTCGTCTTGGGAAACGACGAAGGGCCCCGGTCGAAACCGGAGCCCTTCGTCGTAGCGAAACTTAGATGCCGAGGTCGGCCGCGAAGTTTGCGTCTTCCAGGCGGGCCTTGATGGCACCGAGGAAGCGAGCAGCGTCAGCACCGTCGATGATGCGGTGGTCGTACGACAGCGCAAGGTAGACGTAGGAGCGAACGGCAACCGCGTCGACGCCGTCAACCTTCACAACGCCGGGGCGCTTCACAACGACTCCGGTGCCGAGAATTGCCGACTGCGGCAAGAACACGAGCGGCGTGTCATACAGGGCGCCACGCGAACCAGTGTTGGTCAACGTGAACGTGCCACCGGCAAGCTCGTCCGGCTTCAGCTTGTTGTTGCGCGTGCGATCAGCCAGGTCAGCGATCTCGCGGGCGATCTGCGCGATGTTCTTCGACGCAGCGTCACGCAACACCGGCGTCAGCAGGCCACGCTCGGTGTCCACAGCAATCGAGAGGTTCTCGGTTGCAGGGTAGACGATGTTCTCACCCTCAACAGTGGAGTTGATGATGGGGAACGCGCGGAGAGCTTCAGCAGCTGCCAAAGCGAAGAACGGCAGGAACGAGAGCTTGTCGCCGGTCTGAGCCAGGAAGTCAGCCTTCGTCTGGTCGCGGAAGTTTGCCACCTTCGTGACGTCAACTTCAACAAACGTCGTCAGCTGAGCGGTCTGCTGCATCGACTCAACGGCACGCTGAGCGACAACCTTACGCAGACGCGTCATCGGAACCGTCGTACCGCGCAGCGGCGACGCTTCCAGCTTGACGGCGGGTGCGGCTGCCGGAGCGGCAGTTGCGGGGCTCTGTGCGGCCTTCAGGACATCTTCCTTGCGGATGCGTCCGCCAACACCCGTGCCCTGAACCGTCGTGAGGTCAACGCCCTGCTGAGCGGCCAAGCGGCGCACGAGCGGGGTGACGTAGAGACGGTCATCGCCTTCAGCAGGCAGAACAAGCTTCGGGGCTGCCGGAGCCGAAGGAGCAGCTGCAGGTGCCGGAGCGGGTGCTGCAGGTGCCGGAGCAGGTGCCGCGGGTGCTTCAGCTGCCGGAGCAGGTGCCGCGGGTGCTTCTGCAGCGGGTGCCGGTGCCTCAGCGGCCGGAGCGGGTGCTTCTGCCGCGGGTGCCGGAGCTGCCGGAGCAGGAGCAGCACCAGAGCCGACGCGAGCAAGAACCGAACCAACGGCAATCGTCTCGTCTTCAGCAACCAGGATCTCCTGCAGAACGCCGGCCACAGGCGACGGAATTTCGGTGTCAACCTTGTCGGTCGAGATCTCAAGCAGCGGCTCGTCGACGGCAACCTCTTCGCCGACCTGCTTCAGCCAGCGGGTAACGGTGCCCTCGGTGACGCTCTCACCCAGCTCGGGGAGCTTCACCTCGGTGCTGTCGCCGCCAGCGGCCGGAGCTGCGGCAGCGGGTGCCTCGGCAGCCGGTGCTTCAGCAGCAGGAGCAGCCTCAGCCGGCGCGGCAGCAGGTTCCGCCTGTGCTTCAGCGGCAGGCTCAGCGGCAGGAGCGGCCTCAGCCGACGCTGCACCTGAACCATCACCGATCTTTGCCAGGATTGCGCCAACCTCGACGGTCTCGTCTTCTTGGACGAGGATCTCTTCGATCACGCCAGAAACAGGCGACGGAATTTCGGTGTCAACCTTGTCCGTCGAAATCTCGAGCAGGCCCTCGTCAGCCTGGACCGTGTCGCCGACTTGCTTGAGCCAGCGGGTGACCGTTCCCTCGGTAACGCTCTCACCGAGAGCGGGGAGGACCACGGATGTGCTCATGTCGATGTCTCCTTCATGATGCTGCTTGTGACGTATCTAGCTTAGTGACGTAACGGGTTTCGTCACGACAATGCGTGAAGCGGTTTTCCGGCGAGGGCCAAGAAGGCCTCACCCATTGCTTCGCTCTGTGTGGGGTGTGCGTGGATCAGAGGCGCAAGATCTTCAGGGAAAGCTTCCCATACGACAGCCAACTGGCCCTCGGTGATCATCTCGCCGACGCGATCTCCGAGCATGTGAACGCCGATGACCGGGCCATCAATTTCGCGGATGACCTTGATGAAGCCGCCGGTGCCAATGATCTCGCTCTTGGCGTTGCCCGCGAGGTTGAATTCGTAGGCCTTGATCTTGTCTGCGCCGTACTTCTCCGCAGCCTGAGCCTCGTTGAGGCCAACGGATGCGATCTCGGGGGAGCAGTACGTGATCTTCGGAACCTCGATGTCAGGAACCGCAGCGACGGTCTGCCCGTCGATGCGCTCGGCGACGGCGATGCCGTGCTGGAACCCGCGGTGCGCAAGCTGAAGGCCGGGAACGATGTCGCCGACCGCCCAGACTCCGGAGATGTTGGTGCGCAGTTCGTTATCGACGATGACGAATCCGCGATCCATCGTGAGGCCGGCTTCTTCGAAACCGAGACCCGCCGTTGCCGGGCCGCGGCCGACGGCGACGAGAAGGTAGTCACCGTCGAGAGTGGAACCATCTTCCATCGTGACGGTGACGCCGTCGTTGCTCTGCGTAGCCGACTGGAAGCGCACGCCGAGTTTCGACGTGATCCCCCGGCGACGGAATGCGCGCTCGAGGCCCTTGCTGACCGCGGCATCCTCGTTCGGTACCAGGCGGTCAAGCGCCTCAATGATCGTGACCTCAGCGCCGAAAGCGTGCCAGACGCTCGCGAACTCGACGCCGATCACGCCGCCACCGAGAATCAGGACCTTCTTCGGAATCTCCGGAAGCGTGAGAGCCTGCTCGCTCGCAATTACGCGACCTGAAATCTCCAGGCCGGGTAGTGAACGCGAGTATGAGCCCGTCGCCAGGATGACGTTCTCGCCCTGGTACACGTCATCGCCGACAACGACGGTGCGGTCAGCGCCGAGTTTTCCTTCGCCTGAGATGACCGTGATACCGCGAGCTTTAACCAGCCCCTCAAGTCCCTTGAACTTCTTCGCAACGATGTTGTCGCGGTACTTGTGTACGTTCGCGATGTCGACGTTGTCGAAGCTTGCTGTCACGCCGTAGGTGGCAGCCGTCTTCACGGTGTGTGCCACCTCTGCCGAGTGCAAGAGTGCCTTTGTAGGGATGCAACCGCGGTGCAAGCAGGTTCCGCCGACCTTGTCTTTCTCAATGAGAGCGACGGTCTTGCCGAGTTCTGCAGCGCGGAGAGCGGCCGCGTAGCCGCCACTACCGGCACCAAGGACGACGATGTCGAAGGTGTGGGTGGTCATTCATTCCTCCTGGGAAGTCGCCGGCGCGCCGGGTTAGGCGTTACGCGTGACGAGGTTGATGAGCGAACGTACGCTCGCTCCGGTAGCGCCCTTGTCGGTGTAGCCGTACGGGGAGCCCTTGTGCCACGACGATCCGGCGATGTCGAGGTGTGCCCACGGGATGCGCGGTGCGTCTTCGGCGTCGCTTGTCTTGCCAACGAAGCGGCGCAGGAACAGGCCAGCAAACAGTGCGCCACCAGCCGAGTCGCCGATCTTGGCGTTCTGCATATCAGCGATGGGGGAGTCAAGCTCAGACTCCATGTGCTCAGGCAGCGGCATGTGCCACGCGAGCTCATCTTCCATAGCAGAGGACTCGAGGATGTCGGCGACGATCTCCTCATCTCCGAAAACGCCGGTGTGGCGCATACCGAGGGCAACGATGATCGCACCGGTCAGGGTGGCCACGTCGATGATGACGTCGGGGCGCTCTTCACTAGCCGCAGCGATGCCGTCTCCCAGTACCAAACGACCCTCAGCATCAGTGTTGAGAACCTCCACCGTGGTTCCGCCGAAGTGCGTCAGCACGTCACCCGGGCGAATCGCACGGCCAGACGGCATGTTGTCGGTGATGCACATCCAAGCGGTCACGCGGTTGTTGCCACCGAGGCGTGCTGCTGCCTGAACGACCGAGAGCACGGTTGCTGCGCCAGCCATGTCTTCCTTCATGCCCACCATTGCGGCGGCAGGCTTCAACGAAAGGCCGCCGGTGTCAAAGGTGATGCCCTTGCCGACCAGCGCAATGTGGCGCTCGGCGTTTTCCGGGTTGTAGTCAAGGTGAACCAAGCGCGGTGCGCGATCTGATCCCTGGCCGACGCCGAGGATTCCGCCGAATCCCTTTTCTTCGAGCATCTTCTCGTCGAGCACGGTGACGGTAACGGGAAGACCCTCAACGGCGACAACGGCAGCGTCAGCGAGCTCCGAAGGGCCCATGTCTTGCGCCGGCATGTTGACGAGGTCCTTGACCAGAGCAACGGCGTCACCGATCACGGTGGCGCGGTCGGCGTTGGCCTCGGCGAACAGCACAACGCTCGTTGCGCGCTCCGTGGGAGTGCTCGTCTTGTAAGAGTCGAACGAGTAGGAACCGAGGGCTGCGCCTTCGGCAGCTTCCTCCGGGTAGTTGGCCGTGTCACCAGTGAGCACGATGCCGAGCTTTGCGAAACCTGTGGTTGCACGCACGACCTGGCCGACGATGGAACGCACGGCCTCAGCGTCAATGTCACTTCCGGCGCCCGCAACAAGAATCGGCTTGTCTGTGACGGCCGGGAGAGAAACACGCATAGTGGAACCAGCGGTCCCCTTGAAACCGGTTGCGACGAGGCTGTCCTCGAGGCCTGGCCAAGCGCTGAGAGCCTCAGCGTTGGGGAAAGTTCCGACAACGACGACAAGAAGGTCGGCGTCGGAGGAGACGGGAGATTCGGATGAGGCCACGAGATCAGCGACAGACATGCCTCCTATCCTAGGTTTGTCTTGACGCTCAGCGTCGTGTTTGTCGCTGGCGCGGCGCAATCATCGGCACGAAAACGTCCGGGATCACGCCCTGTTCGCTGTCAGCGTCAGTTCGCCGCCGATGTCGCGGTGGCTCGTAGCATGGGGATGTGCCCCAGTCTGATGATGTCTACGAGCGCGTAACCCATGGCCCTGATGTTCCGCGCGGTCTTCCACTTGTTGTGTTGCTGACCGGTTTCACCGACGCCGGTGCCGCCGTTGCCGGAACCGTGGACTACATGCGCACGCACGCTGACCTGCAGCCGGTGGCGATCTTCGACAACGACGTATTGCTCGACTATCGCGCACGCCGGCCGATCATTACGTTCGAGGCGGATCACCTGACGAACTATGTGCCGCCGCGGCTCGAGCTGTGCGTGGCGCGTGATGCGCTCGGACAACAGTTTCTTCTCCTGGCGGGCTATGAACCCGACTTCGCATGGGAAGCATTTGCAGACGCGGTTCTCGACCTGGCTGATGACTATGCCGTTTCTTCTATGACGTGGGTGCATTCCATCGGCATGCCTGTTCCGCACACGCGCCCGCTGGCGGTCACCGTGAGCGGCAACCGTCGCGACCTTATTGATCAGTACTCGGGGTGGAAGCCGCACACCCAGGTTCCGGCGACCGCAGGTCACCTGCTTGAGTATCGCTTTGCCGAGGAAGAGCACAGCGTCGCTGGGTTTGTGCTCCTGGTGCCGCACTATCTGGCAGACACGGATAACCCGGAAGCAACGATCGCGACGATCGAGTGGATTGCACGCGCCAACGAGTTGGCCTTCCTGTTTGACGATTTGTCGAACGATCTCGAGGAGTACCGCGGCAAGGTTGCCGAGCAGGTTGCAGCGAACGACGAACTGCAGCGACTGATTTCACGACTCGAGCGCCAGTACGACGCTTACCGCGCCGGAACCACGGCGACGGGGGAGGCATCGCCCCTGCTGGGAGGTGCGCCCATGCCGTCGGCGGATGAACTTGCCGCGGAGCTGGAGCGATATCTGGCGAATCGTCCGAGTGATGACGATAAGGGAACGACGGCCTAGATTCCGAGTCTTTTCGCGCATGTAGGCGGCGCGGCGGGAATAATTGTGGTGCCCGCGCGTTACTTTCTTTACGTGTTGTCATGGCGGAGCGCATCCGTATGAGACAATGGAGAATCGACCCGTTGTCAGGGCTGTATTCGTGATCGTTTCACGACGCAGGACTTGACAAGGGTCTTACTAGTGTCCGAAACCTCCGGATCCTCCGGTGAAAGGTGAAACGTGACCCCTGCTAGCAAGAATGCGCAGGCCCCTCAGGACGAGACTGAGAAGAAGGCCCCTGCGCGCAAGACGAAGGCGGCCACCGCAGCCACGACCGCGGCTAAGCCTGCCGCGAAGAAGACAGCGGCTAAGACCGCTACCGCTTCTGCAACACCCAAGGCGAAGACGGCGAAGGCCGCTCCCAAGGGTCGCAAGAAGAAGGAAGACGAACCAGCCGAAGACGAAGAGATCGACGGCGAAGATGTCGAACTCGGCGAGGCCGGCGGTGTCGAAGGCGACTCTGCCAAGCCCGGCAAGGACGATGACGAAGACGACGACGAGGGCAGCGACACTCGCAAGCCTGCGATGACCGAACCGCTGCCGACAGGCGCGATCGTGCTCACCGCAACGGACGAAGACGACGCTCCGGTTTTCGCGACGCAGATCACCGGCGCAACCGCCGACCCTGTCAAGGACTACCTGAAGCAGATCGGTAAGGTTCCGCTGCTGAACGCAGTGGAAGAGGTTGAGCTCGCACAGCGTATTGAGGCTGGCCTGTTCGCCGAAGAGAAGCTGTCGACCATGACGGCCGCCGAGAAGCAGGCCCAGCTTGGCCTTGACCTGCAGTGGGTTGCTCGCGATGGCCAGCGTGCCAAGAGCCACCTGCTCGGCGCCAACCTCCGTCTCGTGGTTTCGCTTGCGAAGCGTTACACGGGTCGTGGCATGCAGTTTCTTGACCTGATCCAGGAAGGAAACCTGGGTCTGATCCGTGCAGTCGAGAAGTTCGACTACACCAAGGGCTTCAAGTTCTCGACCTATGCCACCTGGTGGATCCGTCAGGCGATCACCCGCGCCATGGCTGACCAGGCTCGTACCATTCGTATTCCGGTTCACATGGTTGAGGTCATCAACAAGTTGGCGCGCGTTCAGCGTCAGATGTTGCAAGACCTCGGTCGCGAACCCACCCCTGAAGAGCTTTCGCGTGAACTCGACATGACCCCTGAAAAGGTTGTCGAGGTGCAGAAGTACGGCCGCGAGCCGATTTCGCTGCACACGCCGCTTGGTGAAGATGGCGACAGCGAGTTCGGTGACCTTATTGAAGACACCGAAGCCGTGGTTCCGGCGGACGCCGTGGGCTTCACGATGCTGCAGCGTCAGCTTGAGTCGCTGCTTGACTCGTTGTCTGAGCGTGAAGCTGGCGTTATTCGCATGCGGTTCGGCCTCGGCGATGGCCAGCCCAAGACGCTTGACCAGATCGGTGACACGTTCGGCGTGACGCGTGAGCGCATCCGCCAGATCGAGTCGAAGACGATGGCGAAGCTGCGTCACCCGAGCCGTTCGCAGTCGCTCCGGGACTACCTCGAATGAGCTCGGCAGCTAACGAGGGCAAGAACCTCGAAATCGTTGTCGACGGTGAGTCGTTCCAGCGCATCCCGATCAAGACCCGCGTGGTCATGCCCGGCGATGACCTCGACGAATTCATTACCGAGTACGCCGCCGGCAAGGCTGTTGAGGGCGACGTTCTCTTCGTTACGGAGAAGATCGTTGCCATCACGCAGGGCCGTTCGTACCGGCTCGATGAGATCCAGGTACGCCCGCTCGCACGTTTTCTGTCAAAGTATGTGACGCGCACTCCCTACGGCATCGGACTCGGCATGCCCGAGACGATGGAAATGGCGCTGCGTGAGTGCGGTACGCCGAAGATCCTGTTCGCGGCTGCTGTGGCGGCTGTGACCAAGGCGTTCGGTCGCAAGGGTGACTTCTATCGCATCGCGGGCGACAAGGCCCGCGCGATCGATGGCCCCACGAGCGGAACTATTCCGCCGTACAACCAGGCTGTTGTGCTGGGCCCGGAGAAGCCGAAGGCGGTCGCATACCACCTCAAGGAGCTTCTCGACACGAAGGCTGGCGTCGCCGTCGTTGACATCAACGACCTCGGCGGCAACATCCTCGGGTCCACGCTTCCGAAGGACGGCGAGGCTCGCCTCATCAAGATTCTGAAGGACAACCCGCTCGGCCAGGGACACCAGTCCACGCCGCTCGGCATCATCCGCCGCGCGTAACGTTCTGCTGAACCGCTGACGTTTCAGGTCCCCCTCACGCTTTTCGTGAGGGGGACCTGTCGTTTACTCAGAGCGTTTGCAGGCCGCGTCTCAGGCGCCCCCTGTCCTCAGCCCCATCGTTCCCGCCCGTCGCGCCCCCTGGTTCCGTGCCGCGTTCCCGTGTAGCCCCATGGTTCCGCACGTCCAGCCGCATGGTTCCCGCCTGTCGACCCAATGGTTCCCGTCCGCTGCCCCATGGTGCCAGCCCCATGGGCCCGTGCCCCCCCATGGTTCCCGCCTGTCCATCCGCATGATTCCCGCCCGTCAGCCCCACGGTTCCCGCCCGTCGCAACCCATCGTTCCGCCTGTCGGGCGGACTCGTACATTGACGCGTCATTTGGCGAGGCCGATTGCGCCTGCGTCGTTTTGCCGGGCGGTTTGTGCGGCGTGTGCTCCATCGCCCCGGCTTTGGGGGTGAATGCCCGGCTTGCCTGGTGTTTCCCGGCTTGACACGTGGTTCCCGGCTTGACACGTGGTTCCCGGCTTGACACGTGGTTCCCGGCTTGACACGTGGTTCCCGGCTTGACACGTGGTTCCCGCCGGGCCCGGGCGCGTGGCCCCGCGACTTGAGCCGAGGGGCCACGCAACGTCGATCGCCCCCGCCATTTCGCGGTGTATCCAGTTATGCATGAGCCTCGCCAGTTACGCATGAGCGGACGGTCTTCTTCGGGGCGACACGCCGGAAAAGTCGGCTGCGAGGAAGACTGACTCATGCATAACTGAAATCGCTCATGCATAACTGGAATTACCGGCTCGATAGCCGCCTTAGAGCACTGCCTTGGATAACCGCCTAGGATCACTGTCTTAGGTCGCTGCCTCGGTCGTTCCTCCACAAGTGGTGTCGGATTGGTTCTGTCCACGGATCTGCACCGCGCCAACCAACCCACGCGCGCTGAGCGGACTGTGGAGGGATGGATCCACGTGAAGCACTCGCTCGGCTCGGTGGCGTCGCGCGCACCCATCAGATGGCTGCGTACGGCGTGACGATGGATGAGGCACTGGCTTCGGCTGAGGCGGGGGCCATTGCGCGATTGCGTAAGGGCGTCTATGCCCTCGACAGCACACAGCCCGTCGCCGTCGCGGCGGCGCACGGTGGTGCGCTCACCTGTGTCAGCGCCCTGGCAATGCGCGGGGTCTGGGTCCTCGATGTCCCGTTGCGCGCGCATGTAGAACTTGGCGTTCCTGGGCGTCGCCACTCGCACCGCAACTGCACGTGCGTGGATCACCATACTGCGCCGCGCACGTCGTTCGGCATCGTTTCGGTCTTCCATGCGCTTTTGACGGCATGGCGGTGTTTGTCAGTGGAGTCGTACTTCGCCGCGTATGAATCGGCTTGGTATCAGGGTTTCATCTCGGACGCGGAGCGGGCGTCGATCCGAAAGGCGGTGCCGACCCACATTAGGCAGTGGCTGGCGCGTGCTCGGGGCGATGCCGGGTCAGGGCTTGAGTCGATTTTTCGATTTCGGCTCATGCTCGAGGGCATCGAGCTTGAGTCGCAGGTTGAAATCGAAACCGTTGGCCGGGTCGATTTTCGGTGCGGGCGGGTGCTGATTGAAGTCGACGGACGACGGAACCATGAGTCGGCGGCAGACAGAGAAAAGGATCTGCGGAGAGATAACGCGGCGATTCGGCTCGGGTACTTTCCCCTGCGGTTCTCCTTTTCTGAGGTCATCCGCTCCTGGCCGCAAACACTGCAAACCGTGCTGGCTGCCATTGAAGCCACCCGGTGGGAACCAGAGCCAGCGGGGGCGGACGGGCGCGGAGCGCCTACTTCTGCAGGCTGAAACCGACGGCGTCTTCGTAGCGCTTGATGAGGCCCGTGCGCACGCCCGACACCGACGGCTTCATCTGGAACACCGACGAGTTGTGGTTCGCCTCAAGAATCGCGGGGCCAGACGGCGTCAGCGCGACATCCCAGCCAACATAGGGCGTGTGGGGGAGGCGGTGCGAAAGCTTCTCCACAAGCGCCACCATGTCGCGGTACATCGGAACCTGGAATCCCTTTATCGCGACGCCGGTCGCCGGGTGCATTTCGTACGCGTTCGAATGCTTGTCGACGGCACCGTACATCGCGACACCATCATCATCGAGCATCGTGAACATACCGCCGCCAGCAAAGTTGTCGATCACGCCACCGTTGCCGATACGCAAAACACCGGCGATCACGTGAAAAGTGCCCTGCTTATCGAGATACGTGATCAGACGCACGGTATTGACGGAACCCGGATACAGTCGCGCCATCTCTTCGTGCTGCACCAGAAACTGCTCAACGAGTGTCTGGTTCCGCTCAATCAAAAGCGCCCGGAACGCCTCGGCATCTGCCGCGTCGCCAGCCTCGTAGCGTCCGAGTCCGTGACCGCCGAAGCCGTCGGCAGGCTTGGCCATCACAGCGCCGTGCTTCACAACGAACGCCTGAAGCTCTTGCGCAGAAGCCGTCTTCGCGTCGATCCACTCGCGCCCCATGACGTCGGCAAAATCCGCATTGAATTGGAGCTTGTTCTCCATCACTTCACGCGATTCAGCGCCGTTCAGCGTCTTCGTCAGCCGGTACGACTTCGGGTGCGTCATCCAGGTACGACGCTCCTTCGCCTTGAGCAGGCGAATATCCCACACCGCATAGTCACGAAAACCCATTTCGTACCGCACCGAGCACCACAGCATGTCGGCAATAATGACCGGCAGCGGCGCTTTGCTCACGCGCTTCGTCTGCTTGGCGAACTCCACGATGTTGGATCCCGACACATTGCGGGCGCGATCAAAGAGGTACTTCATGCGAAGCGCGAGTTGAGCCATTGCTCGATTCTATCTGGCGAGGCGCGCGGAACCCCTGAGCGCGACCGCGGTGCGCGGCACAGAACGCGAGAACCGTCACCAGAGAACCGGAGCCAGCGAACCGGAACGCGAGAACCGGAACCAGAGAAGCGCCATTCGGGCGCGGCTCAGTTTCTCCCGGGGTGCGACGCGTAGAATGGGCACTTCCAGTGTTCGGCGCCCCTGGCGTGACGAAAGGCAACGATTCCTGATGCAGATTGATCTGAAGGCGCGCGTTCGGTACTTGGCGAACCGGCTCCGCAACTTCAACCCCGGACGCATCTGGGAGCTCGCGCAGAAGATTGGCAAGGAGCACAAGCGTGCCACCTTCCCGATCTTCGTTGACATGCTCTATTCGGCTGCCTTCAAAGACACCGCGTTCATCGACTATTACGAGGCCGACTTCGCGTCGCTCACTCGTGCGGAGCGCAAGACGTTTATGACGTCGCTGCTTCAGCACCACATTGCGGTCAAGGTCAACGACCAGAAGATCGCTGAAGACAACTTCATTTCCAAGCTCAACTTCAACCGTCGCTTCGAGAAGTACCTGGGTCGCGAATGGCTTGACCTGCACGATAAAGACGCGGCAGCTCTGGAAGAGTTCGCGAAGCGTCACCCGGTCTTCATCGCGAAGGTGCCGATCAGCCGCGAAGGCCACGGCGTGTTCCGCTATGAAGCGAAAGACATTACCGACTGGACCGCCTTCTACAACGAGCTCGTCTCCAAAGACCAAATGCTCATCGAAGAGAAGATCACCCAGCACCCGTACCTCGCTGAATACTGCGCAGGCACCGTTAACACCACGCGCATCACCAGCTACTTCGATGGCACGAACGTGCACATCCTGGTGCGCGTGCAGAAGTTTGGCCGCGGCTCGGTCTCCGACCAGTTCTCGTGGGGTGGCTTCTTCACGATGCTCGACGAAAACGGCAAGGCTGTCGGCCGAGGACACAACGGCAAGAACGACACCTTCTACGAAAATCACCCGGACTCGGGCAAGTCGATCATCGACTTCCAGGTGCCGCTGTGGGACGAAGTCGTCGCGCTCATCACCGAGGTTGCGCAGATCATTCCCGAGGTTCCGTACATCGGCTGGGATGTCGCGGTCGGCCCCAACGGACCGATTCTCATCGAAGGCAACTGGATTCCCGGACTCTACGAATCCCGCGTGCTCGCCACCGGCATCCGCCGCGGCACGCGCCCCGCACACGAAGCGGTCATGACCTTCTGAGCGTATGACGCAGCTGCTTTCGCGAACGCTCCCGCGCGCCCTGGTGAGCGCCGGCGCCCTTCGCGCCAATCTTGAACTCATCAAACAGCGGCGTATACGCCAGTCGCTCGGTGAGGCACTGATCGACGTTCGCGCCGACGCCTACGGTCACGGCGCTGACCTGGTGACCTCGCTCGCGAAAGAGCTCGATATGTTCGGCGTCAACCGTGGCGCCGGTGCGGCCGAGGTTTTTCGCTCGCCCTCCGGAGATATCGGGCCAGGCGTCATCGCGGCCGCTGATGTGCCGCCGCGCATGACGCTCGGGCTCGCAGACGGTGCGTTTCGCCCGGCGCTCACTCTGGTTGGCGAAGTGCTCGGCGTGAAGCAGCTGCGCGCAGGGGAAGGTGTCAGCTACGGCCACACTTTCGTCGCCGCGGCTGACACCCGAGTCGCTCTGGTGACAGGTGGCTACGCTCAAGGCCTTGTGCGCTCGCTTGGCAACAAGCTCGCTGTGAGCATCGCTGGCACCCGCCACCGCATCGTAGGGCGCGTCGCAATGGACGTGTGCGTCGTCGACGTGGGAGACGCAGCAGTATCGCGCGGCGATGATGTGGTGCTGCTCGGAGACCCACAGCGCAACGAACCGGCACTGGCCGAGTGGGTTGAGATCACCGGCATGCCTGCAGAAGAACTGGTGACGCTCGTCGGCTTGCGATCACGACGAGAGGTCGTCGCATGAGCTCCGCACAGTTTGAGATCGACCTCGACACTTTCGCCGCCAACCTCGCCACCATTCGCCAGCGCGTCGCGCCGGCCGACCACATGCTCGTCGTCAAAGATGACGCGTACGCCCACGGGCTCGAGCCCATCGTGACGCGCGCATGGCAAGAGGGCGTGCGCTGGATCGGTGCACTGGATGTGGCCACCGGCGTGCGTGTGCGCGAGGTGCTGGGCGCTGACGCCCGAATCTTTGCCTGGATGCTGCAGGGCCCACACGACATTGCTGACGCCGTTGCGGCACAGCTCGACTGTGGAATCGGAACCGAAGAGCTCCTCGAAGATTTAGCCGCTGGTTCTGGAGGTGCCCCGGTCGCCGTGCACCTCAAGATCGACACCGGATTGCACCGCAACGGCGTGCGCCCGGAACGATGGCGAGCCTTCGTGGAGCGAGCGCACGAACTCGAGGTTGCAGGCACCATTCACGTGCGCGGCATCTGGTCACACATCGCTGAAACCTCGGACGCTTCCGATGACGAAGCGCGGGCGATCTTCGACTGGGCCGTAAGCGAAGCGCGTGCGACGGGACTGAAGCCCACACGCATGCACCTCGCGGCGAGCGCTGCCGCCTTTGCGCGCCCCGAGTACCGCTACGACATGGTTCGTATCGGCGCTTTCGCCTACGGAATCCGCTCAACTGATGGGCCGAGCGACGCAGAACTTGGCATTAAAGGGATCGGAACCGTCACGGCCGGAGTCGCATCGGTCACGGAGGACAGCGTGGTGCTTGACGCGGGATTTGAGGCGCTCACGTCGTTGGCTATTGGCCACGTCAACGTGCACACTCCCGATGGCTCTCGCGCCGTCACCGCGATCGGCGCTGACGAGATCGTCTGCGAGCCGTGGCCCACTGGCGAAGGCGACCGCGTCGCGCTATTCGGTGGTTCCGCTCTGGAAACGGCTACCGACATTGCGGAGCGCATCGGAACCATCGGTGAAGAACTCGTACTGCGTGTGAGTCCTGAAGTGCCGCGTCACTACCTGCCGTAAGTCGTCTTGTGTCGCGCCGCCCGCTCAGGGGCGGCGCACTCCGTCTCGATCCGGTCGCTCGGCGTGCGGGTGCGGGGGAGTGAAACGCAGAAAAGGCACCGACGAATCGGTGCCTTTTCTTATGTGTGCGCGAAGGTCAGTCGACCTCTGCGAGACGTGCTGTCTCGTCGTGCCACGTCGTGGCTACCGCGCGAAGCTTCTCTTCGTATTTACGACCATGGTGCGCGCAGAACAGGAGTTCGCTGCCGTTTACCTCCGCGGCAATGTATGCCTGCGCGCCGCAGGAGTCGCAACGATCCGCTGCTGTCAGGCGGTAGGACACGGTCTCCGTCTGCGTAGTTGCTGTCGTCATCGGGTGCCTCCTCGTGTCGTTTCCCTGGTGTTCGGGTTCTATTTATCAAACCACGCAATTCTGAGCGCGGGCCGGTTCAGCCCCCGTGTTTCGCTCACCGCGTACGCCAACGCCGTGGTGGACGGACTGAGGCCCACGATACTGCGCGTCAATAGGCGGGAGTGTCGGTGCGGGCGATTAGGCTTGATCATTGTGACCTCCGAGTATTCCGCCCATCATCTTCAGGTGCTCGAAGGCCTGGAGGCTGTTCGTAAGCGCCCCGGTATGTATATCGGCTCGAACGGTTCGCCCGGTCTCATGCACTGCCTGTGGGAGATCATTGACAACTCCGTTGACGAAGCTGTTGCTGGCAACGGATCCACCATCGACGTTGTGTTGCGCGCTGATGGCTCCGTCGAGGTGCGCGACAGCGGTCGCGGTATCCCGGTTGACGTTGAGCCCCGCACCGGCCTCACCGGTGTCGAGGTTGTGTTCACAAAGCTCCACGCGGGTGGCAAGTTTGGTGGCGGCTCGTACGCCGCTTCCGGTGGTCTGCACGGTGTCGGTGCCTCCGTTGTCAACGCCCTGAGTGAGCGCCTCGATGTCGAGGTTGATCGCGGCGGCAAAACCTACGCGATGTCGTTTCACCGCGGAGAACCCGGAAACTTTGCTGATGATGGTGAGGCGCGCCCTGACGCGCCGTTCACTCCGTTCAAAGATGGCAGCGAGCTGCGGGTTATCGGCAAGGCGCGTAAGGGCGTCACCGGAACACGTGTGCGCTACTGGGCAGACAAGCAGATCTTTACGAAGGATGCAGAGTTTCAACTCGAAGACCTCCGTACCCGCGCCCGCCAGACCGCTTTCCTGGTTCCGGGTCTCGGCATCACGATCACCGATGAACGCGGTGAAGAGCCCATCGAAACCACGTTCAAATACGACGGTGGGCTGAGCGAATTTGTTGAGTACCTCGCCACCGACGCGCCTGTCACTGACACGTGGCGTGTGCAGGGCGAAGGAACCTTCAAAGAGACCGTGCCGGTGCTGCAGGCAAACGGCTCCATGGTTACAACCGAGATCGAGCGCGTGTGCCACGTCGATATCGCAATGCGCTGGGGCACCGGATACGACACCACGACGCGTTCCTTCGTCAACATCATTGCGACGCCGAAGGGCGGAACGCACCAGCAGGGCTTTGAGCAAGAGCTCCTCAAGCAGATGCGCAGCGAGATTGAGAAGAATGCGCGTCGTTTGAAGGTCGGCAACGACAAAGTTGAGAAAGACGATGTGCTCGCGGGCCTCACGGCCGTGCTCAATGTGACGCTGCCTGAGCCGCAGTTCGAAGGCCAGACGAAGGAAGTGCTTGGCACTCCTGCGGTGAAGTCGATCGTGGCCCAGGTGCTTCGCAAAGACCTGCAGAGCCGCTTTGCCTCCACCAAGCGTGACGACAAGACGCAGGTAGCTCAGCTGCTCGACAAGGTTGTCGCCGAAATGAAGGCGCGTGTGTCTGCACGCGCGCATAAAGAAACCCAGCGCCGCAAGAACGCGCTGGAGTCCTCTTCGCTACCCAACAAGCTCGTTGACTGCCGCTCGAACGACGTCGAACAGTCTGAACTGTTCATCGTTGAGGGTGACTCGGCGCTCGGCACGGCAAAGTTTGCCCGCAACAGCGAGTTCCAGGCGCTGCTGCCCATTCGAGGCAAGATTCTCAACGTGCAAAAGGCTTCGGTGAGCGACATGCTCTCCAACCTCGAATGCGCGGCCATCATTCAAACCGTTGGTGCTGGTTCCGGTCGCTCGTTTGATCTCAGCCAGGCGCGCTACGGCAAGGTGATTCTGATGAGTGACGCCGATGTTGACGGCGCTCACATTCGCACCCTGCTGCTGACGCTGTTCTACCGCTACATGCGTCCCCTCGTTGAGGATGGCCGCGTGTATGCCGCTGTGCCGCCCCTGCACCGCGTCATCGTCATGAACCCGGGCTCCAAGCCCAACGAGACGATTTACACCTACAGCGAGGCTGAGCTGCACAAACTGCTCGCCAAGCTCACGAAGTCGGGCAAGCGCTGGCAAGAGCCGATTCAGCGGTACAAGGGTCTCGGTGAGATGGACGCTGAGCAGCTCGCATCGACGACGATGGACCGCGCAGGCCGTCTGCTGCGCCGAGTGCGTTTGGAAGACGTCGAGGCCGCCGGACGGGTATTTGAGCTGCTCATGGGCACCGACGTGCCACCACGCCGCGAGTTCATCATCGAGTCCTCCGACCGGCTCTCGCGCGAAGCTATCGACGCCTGATCGCGCCGGATAGAAAAACCCGCCTGTTCCAGCGAGCAGGCGGGTTTCGTTTATCGTTGCGTGCTTATGCGATGGCGGAACCAATGAATCCGACGACCGCGTCGAGCGCGGTTCCGGAACCATCACGGCGGGAGCCGCCTGGAGGCAGGACACGGGCGGAACCATCGGTTCCGATAGCCCGTGGATTCTCGCCGACCCACGCGACGGTGAGTCGTGACTCGCCCTTGAGGAACGCGTGCGCGCGCACACCACCGGTTGCGCGGCCCTTGCTGGGGAACTCGGAGAAGTCCGAGACCTTCGCGCGGCCTGCATCAATACCGTCAATGAACGCATCGGCGCCCGATACCGTGGCGACGATGGCCTCGGCACCGATCGGAACCACGTTGAACGCGATCACCGATGCACCGGTGGCAAGCTTCACACCGGCCATACCGCCTGCAGGGGCACCCTGCGGACGCACCATGGCTGACGAGTAGTGCAGAAGCTGGGCGTCAGACGTGACGAAAACAACGTCGGAGGCGTCGGGGGCAAGAGCCGCGCCAACAACCTCGTCGCCAGACTTGAGGCCGATGATTTCGACTTCAGGTCGCACCGGGATCGTCGAAGGCACAATGCGCTTGACAACACCCTCACGGGTTCCGAGCGCAAGTGGCGTCTCATCATCGAATCGGATGAGGGCGAGAACGCGTTCCTTCTTGTCGGTAATGCCCAGGTAGTCGCGGAGCGGAACGCCGGCGGCCAACTGGACGGACGCAGGCGGAATCGACGGCAGATCGACGGGGGAGAAGCGCAGAACGCGGCCCATGTTGGTGACCGCACCGACCTCGGCGCGTGTTGTCGTCTCCAGCGTTGCGAGCACGGCATCATGCTTGCTGCGTCGTGCGGGTGTCGCGATCGTTTGCCCTTCGGCAAGCTCAAGACGCACCGCGCGACCGGTTGCCGACAGCAGGATCTGAGTGGGGGAATCCGCAATCTGCAGGTCAGCGGCGGCCGCCTTTGCCGAGCGAGCAACCGCAGGCTTGGCATTCATGAGGAGCGTGCGCCGCGGCGTGCCGAACGTGTCGGCGGCCGCGTCAAGCTCGGTGGCGACCTGCTTGCGCAGGAGTGCGGGGCTTGACAGGAGTTCTTCCAACGCTGCGATCTCAGCGAGCAGCTTGTCGCGCTCAGACTCGAGTTCAATGCGCGAGAACTTGGTGAGGCGGCGCAAACGCAACTCGAGAATGTACTCCGCCTGCAGCTCGGACAGCTCGAAGACCTGCTGCAGACGCTGACGTGCCGTCTCCGAGTCGTCAGATGACCGAATGACCTGGATGACTTCGTCAATGTCGAGAATGGCGAGGAGGAGGCCCTCAACCAGGTGGAGGCGTTCCTTGCGGCGCGCGACACGGTAGTTCGAGCGGCGGGTGACAACCTCGATGCGGTGCTTGAGGTAGACCGACAGGAGTTCCTTCAAGCCGAGCGTGCGCGGCTGGCCTTCAACGAGGGCAACGTTGTTGATGGAGAACGAGTCTTCCAAAGGCGTCAAGCGATAAAGCTGCTCAAGAACCGCATTGGCATCAAAGCCGGTCTTGACTCCGATGACCAGGCGCATGCCATTCAGTCGGTCAGTGAGGTCCGTGACGTCGGAAATACCCTGCAGCTTCTTCGAGTTGACGGCGTCCTTGATCTTGTCAATGACGCGCTCGGGGCCCACCTGGTAAGGCAGTTCCGTCACGACGATCCCTGTGCGGCGCGGGCCAAGCGGCTCGATCGACACCTTGCTGCGCACCTTAAACGCGCCGCGCCCGGACTCGTACGCGTCCTTGACACCGTCGAGACCCATCACTATTCCGCCTGAGGGGAAATCCGGGCCCGGGATGAACTCCATGAGCTCTTCGGTCGATGCGTCCGGATTCTCCAACAGGTGCAACGCGCCAGCGACAACCTCGATGAGGTTGTGCGGTGCCATGTTCGTTGCCATACCAACGGCGATGCCGCTGGCGCCGTTGACAAGCAGGTTGGGGTAGCCGGCGGGCAGCACGGCGGGCTGCATGAACTGTCCGTCGTAGTTCGGAACGAAATCAACGACGTCTTCGTCGAGATTTTCCGTCAGCGAGAGTGCTGGTGCCGCGAGGCGCGCTTCGGTGTAACGCGAAGCGGCAGGGCCATCGTCAAGAGAACCAAAGTTGCCGTGGCCATCAACCAGTGCGACGCGCATAGCAAACGGCTGTGCAAGACGCACCATGGCGTCGTAGATGGCAGCGTCACCGTGGGGGTGCAGCTTACCCATCACCTCACCGACAACGCGGGCACTCTTCACATGGCCCTTGTCTGGGCGCAGACCCATGTCTGCCATTTGGTACAGAATGCGGCGCTGAACCGGCTTCAGACCATCGCGCGCATCAGGAAGAGCGCGGGAGTAGATAACGGAATACGCGTACTCCAGGAATGACCCTTGCATTTCTGCAGAGACATCGACGTCTTCGATGCGTTCTTGGATGGGTTCATTCGTCGGTGTGTTGCGAGGCATACGGTGCGGGCTCCCGGAGAGCGAGTGGGGGGAGCGTCAGCTCCTACGTCAGGCGGGTTTTCTTCACGATATGGAAGACTGACCACGATGCCTTTTATGCTACCTGTCCCCGCCGCACACTCTCGGAGCATCACCGGGGTGGCGTCGGAGTTGCTTGCCGCGATGACCGGCGAATCCGCCTTCGGACGCGCGCGATCTGTCGTCCTTGTCGTTATTGACGGGCTCGGCATCATGCAACTGCGCGCACACTCCGGGCACGCCCGTCGCCTCAGCGCGCTCGTCACCAAACGCGGGGTCGGCCACTCCGTTTTCCCTTCGACGACGGCAGCGGCGCTCACCGCAATCCTGACGGGTGCTGACCCGGGTACACACGGCCTCGTCGGCTACCGCGTCATGAACACGGCCACTGGCCAGCTTGCCAATCAGCTTTCAGGGTGGGAGCACGATGGCCTCGACCCGGCGACGTGGCAGCGGTGCGAGACCATTTTCGAGCGCGCTGCGCGTGCCGGCCATCGCACGTTCGCCGTCGGCCCCGCGGGCTACGCCGGTTCTGGCTTCAGCCAGGCGGTTTTGCGCGGTGCCGAGTACGTGCCCACTGACGTGTTGCGTGAGCGCTTCGCGAAGGCGCTCGCTCTCGCCGACGAGCACGATGGTTCCGTCGTCTACTGCTACATGCCTGAGGTCGACAAAGCCGGCCACAGCCGCGGTATCGACAGCGCGCGGTGGCTTGCCGCGCTGGAAGATGTTGATGCGGCGTTTGCGCCGAGCATTCCCGACGGCGTTGGGGTTCTCATCACGGCGGATCATGGAATGATTGACGTGCCAAACACCCGGCACGTGCTGCTGGGCGAAAAGGATCCACGCTGGCAGGGCGTTGCTCATCTCGGAGGCGAACCGCGCATGCTGCACGTGTACGCGGAACCAGATGCCGACGTGCGAGCGCTGGCTGAGCGCTGGCAGGTGCACAGCGGCAATACGGCAGACGTGGTGACGCGTGACGACGCCATTGCCGCTGGCCTCTTTGGTGCTGTGAGCGTCGACGTCGTACCGCGTATCGGAGACGTTCTGGTCGCCGCCCGCGGGCTCTGGGCTTTCTACGACGACACCCTGGACGATAAGGGCGCGCAACGAATGATCGGCCAGCACGGCTCGATCTCGCCGGAAGAGCTGATGGTTCCGATGCTGCGCGCTGGCGCATTTGCGCAGAACTGACCCACGGCGCGAGGCTCGCCGTATTCCGCTCGCTGCGGTGTGGTGAGTTGCTATTCGTCGGTGCGCGCGCCGAACACAATGTCGTCCCACGACGGCATAGACGTGCGGCCCTTGCGGCGGCCGCCCTGATGCTTGTCGCGTTCGGCAGCTGCGCGCTTTTCTGCGACGATCTCATCGTCGTCGTGGTCGGGCTCTGTGTTCGAGGCTGACTTGTCGAGGTCGCCGAACAGCGACACCAAGCCGTCGTCATTTGCGCGACGTTTGGGGCCAGGTGCTGCGGGTTCTGCTGGGGGCTCACTCACCATCGGCGCAGGTTCGCGCTGACCGCGCCGGCGCCTCAGCGCTTCCAGCAGGTCGGCCGTGTCAGGGCTCGTGTGGTTCTCGGGCTCAGGAGCACGCTTCACCGCAGCATCTGCGGCCGTTGTCGGGCGCGACGCGGGCTCAGCTTCGGCTTCGGCGCTTTCGGGCTCGGCAGCCGGCTCGGGGTCGGGCAGACGCCGCGGCCCGAACGCGCCGGAATCAAAGCGCGAGTCATCCTTGAACGGGTTGCTATCCAGCGCGCGCAGACGCGGGATCAGCCCCTCCGGGAGGGAACCTTGTCTGGAGAGCTGGGTCGCGTCCGTGTTGAGGGGAGCGAGAGTGGAGCGGCGAGGGTCAAACGACCAGCGCGCGTCATGGTCGACATCGCTCGCGGTGAACTCGACCTTAATGGTCCAGCCCGCGTCGTCTTTCCAGCTGGACCAGAGTTCGCCTTCGGCGCCGACATCCGCGAGCTTTGCGCGAATGGCTGCTCCGAAGCTGAGGGAACCATCCGGTTCCAACTCGCCACCCATCAGCACGGGAACGGCGAGCGCTTGGTTCACGATGTGTTCGCGCTCGGCGAGGACGGGCCCTTCGTAGCGTTCGACATCGGAGACGGTGGTACCGAGAAGTTCAGCGACCTCCGCAGCCGAAAGGCCAGCGCGAATGTGCATTTGAATATCGCGGGGGCTGGCGCGGGGCGTGTCGTTTGGCGTCGCAGCGGGGCGCGCCTTGCGCAATTCGACACGCAAGACGTCGTCGATCGCAACGGAGAAACGTTCGCCGGATTCCGTCGCGAGGATGAGCTTGTCATCCTCCGTGCCGACGATTGTGAGCTGATCCATGGCCAGGCCTCTTCCGAACGTAGGTTTACCGAAACATCGTGACACAGACCAGCGCAGAAACCGGGGAATAGAACGGGCGCGCCGCGGGTTTTGAATCGAAGTGCGCACCGGAATTGAGAGAAAAGTGTTGACTATCGATCTGAAAGTCGGTATTGCATTTGCTAAACGGCTCCAGGTCGTGCAGACTATCGCCGCCTGAACCCGTTAGGCACACACTGTTTGTAGCCCAATTTCACGGCACTACCCCCAATATCTATCGGAAGTAGAGAAATCCCCCGACATGGCCACCGATTACGACGCCCCGCGCAAGAACGAAGACGAAAGCGAGTCGATCGAGGCCCTCAAGGAGCGTGTACCTGACAAGCTTTCGGGCTCGGTAGACGCTGAGGACTCAGATAACCCCTCAGGCTTTGAACTTCCTGGCGCAGACCTGTCTGACATCGAACTGGATGTTGTCGTCCTGCCTCCGCAGGAAGACGAGTTCACGTGCGTGGAGTGCTTCCTTGTTAAGCACCGCTCGCAGCTCGATCATGACTCAGCGGCAGGTCCTATTTGCCGCGAGTGCGCATAGCCTGCGCAACCCCAATGGCCGCCGCGAGGCGGTCGGGTGTCCGTGAGGACACCACCCACGCCGGTGTTGAATCGGCGGGATCTACGACTGCAACAGTCACAATCCCGTCGATTCCGCCCCGGATTGTGGTGAAGCTGTGCGCTTTGAGGTTTTGACCTCGCGCCAGACGAGCTTCATAACCGGTCGTGACGACCGGTTCTCCGAGAAACTCCACCGGGATGTGTGCCTTTCCGATGCGTAGCTCGCCTCCGGAGACCTCCACCACCTTGGACGTGGACAGCATCAGCGCGACGACGGCGATAGCGACAACACCGCCTGCGATCAGCGCGATCGATCCGTTGTCGCGCATAAACACGAGTGCGGACATCGGCGCAACGATCATGGCAGCCACAATCAACCACAGCGACGGCGTCAGCCGTTCGCGATAGGTGCGGCTAGTGGACATGGAACTGGCTGAATTCTGCATTACCCTCGATGAGTGACTGATTCTGTGGATGTCCTCATTCTCGCACCCGATCTTCCGGTGTATGCGAATCCCGGTGACGCTGGTGCTGATCTGCGCTCGTCTGAAGCGCTCACGCTTGCACCAGGGGAGCGCCGTCTTGTCGGCACCGGTGTGCGTATTGCGCTACCCGAGGGCTTTGCCGCATTCGTGGTTCCGCGCAGTGGACTGGCAGCAAAGCACGGAATCACGATTGTGAACTCGCCAGGAACCATCGATGCGGGGTACCGTGGCGAGATCAAGGTGTGTCTGCTCAACACTGACCAGGACACCCCCTACGACATTGCCGTTGGCGACCGGATCGCGCAGATGATTGTGATGCCGGTGCCCCGCGTGACCTTCATCCCGGTGGAAGAATTGCCGGAGAGTATGCGCGGTGAAGGTGGATTTGGCTCGAGCGGATTCGGCCACAAGATTGAGGAAAAGGCATGACTGACGACATCGAAGAGTTCGGTAAGAACGCTCCGGAAGATCGCGCAACGGCTGGCCCGTTTGACGAGGCGGAAGCGAACCCTGTTCGCCCGTACATCGACCTCGGTGGCATCAAGATTCTGCCGCGCGAAGGCCTGAACCTGCGACTCGAGGTGGAAGAGCAGACCAAGCGAATCGTCGCCGTCGGTCTTGACTATGCGGAATCGTCGTTGCAGGTGCAGCCGTTCGCTGCTCCGCGTTCGACGGGACTGTGGGCCGAGACGCGCGCACAGATTCGCGAACAGGTCAAGCAGCAGGGCGGACGCGTTGAAGAGCGTGAAGGCCCCCTTGGCCCTGAGCTTCTTGCTGAGGTTCCGGTGATCGCCGGGGGAGAAGGCGGCATGCGCCTGGCCCGCTTTATCGGCGTGGATGGCCCGCGGTGGTTCCTGCGTGGTGTGGTGAGTGGCAAAGCAACGAATGATCTCGAAGCGGCGCAGCACATCGAAGACCTGTTCCGTTCGATCGTGGTTGTGCGTGGCGGATCGCCCATGCCCCCGCGCGATCTGATTCCGCTGAAGATGCCGGCTACCCCGGGCGCAGCGTGACGCACGACGGTCTCGACCCTGCAGACGGATCCGCAGCAGACACAGCCGCCGCAGGTTCTGGTTCCGGAACCCGCGCTACCGGTGATGCAAACTCCGAAAGTTCTGTGGTTAGCGGCGGGAATTCAGAAGCGCCATCGACGGCGCCGGAACCAAAAGTCTCCGATGTGCTGAGCGCGGCGTTGGGTGAGGCTGCTCGTCGTGCGGGCCTCGACCCGGCCGAGCAAGCCACGACCGGCCACGTCGTGTGGGGTGCGATGGGCGGCTGGCGCGGCGTCGTCGAGTCTGTCGTACCTTCGTTGATCTTCATTGCGACGTTCGCATTCACGCAGGATGCGTGGCTGGCGATTGGTGTCTCGGTCGCGGTCGCCGCGGTGTTCACTGTGGCGCGACTCGTCGCTAAGACGCCACCTGCTGCGGCAATCGGTGGGCTCATCGCGGCGATCATCGCTGCTGGATTTGCCCTCTTCACCGGCAAAGCTGAAAACAACTTCATCCCGGGCTTCCTCACGAACGCAGCCTATGGTTCCGGCCTGCTCATTTCCGCGCTGATCGGATGGTCAATCATCGGACTCATCGGTGGCTATCTGATGAGCGAGGGCACCGCATGGCGACGCTCGAAGCGCAAGCGTAGGGTGTACTTCTGGCTGACCGTCGCGTGGGCAGGGCTGTTCTTCGCGCGCCTTGCCGTTCAGGTTCCGATCTACCTTCAGGGCGAGGACGCGCTTGCGACTCTGGCGACCGTGAAACTCGTCATGGGGATCCCGCTGTTCGCGCCCATGGTCGCGGTGACGTGGCTCGCGGTGCGCTCGCTCTATGCGAAGGCCCCGCCCGCGACAGATGCGGCACCCACCGACACCGAACCCGGTACCACTCCCGCAACCTAAACCCGTTGTTCCGGCGCCGTGATGTCGTCCCAGGGGTTGTGAATGGCTGCCCGGGCTACGGCGCACAAAGCGCTAATGTCTCGGGAAACGAAAGGGGACGGGGTGTCGGGCGGAGATCGTGTGCCGGATGAATCGAACGCCACGTGGGATCAAGTGCTGAACCGGCCCAGCAGGTGGGGGCTGTTAGCCGTCGTGGCGTCGATCGTGACTGGCGTGCTCGCGAGCATCGTTCTCTGGTGGCCTGGCGGCGAGCTCGGCCCGTGGCAGGCGGTATGGGCCGTTGTCGCCCTGTCGGTGCCGCAGCTGTTCTTCCGCGTTCATGGCGCCGCCTTACTGGCCGCAGTCGCCATGGTTGCCGGTATCTACGGCGCGGCCGCGCTGTGGGGCGGGCAGGAGATCGATCTTGCCTCCACGTTCAGTCTGCTGGCAGCGGCGGCTGCGATTGAGGTCGTGAACCTGTTCGGCACGCAACGGCGCTGGGGTATGCGTCGCGGATTGCAGGGCGCCGTGCTCGGCACGATTGTGCTGCTCGTCGTGCTGTTCCTCGGCCTCGATGTCGGCGCGCTCGCTAGCCGCGTCGCTGATCAGGCATATGTCGGCGCGGTCCTGGCAGGGCTGGTATTCGTGCCGCTGATCTTGGTTGCCAGCGCAGTAATCTACGTCGTCGTGCGCCTCATCGCCAGCTTTGCCGTTGCCGGCTTCGAGAATGCGCGCCGTGGTTCGGCTCGCCCCACGACGCATTAGCGGAACCACGACGACAGCCGTGAGAGCGGAACCGGCGGAAAGCGGGGAGCGTGAACGCGCGACATACTCAGGGGTTCGGGCTGTCATTCGGCAATCATGCTAGATTTATCTTGACGTCAAGATACTTTTGACGGGTTGATCTCTCGCACTAAGGCGCGGAAACTGGTAAGGCGCACCTTGCTAGCCGCCGGGGCCTTTGAGCCCCAAGATGGAGATCAGCAGGATAGACCGGCGCAAAGGAGAGAGCCTCGTGTCAACGGTGAACAGCTTTGGTGCAAAAAGCACCCTGACGGTCGGCAGCACCGACTATGAGATCTTCCGGCTCGACTCCGTCGAGGGATACCAGAAGCTCCCGTTCAGCCTCAAGGTTCTCCTCGAGAACCTGCTCCGCACAGAAGATGGAGCAAACGTAACCAAGGAACAGATCCAGGCTCTTGGATCGTGGGACCCGGCGGCTGAGCCCGACACGGAGATCCAGTTCACGCCGGCTCGCGTCGTCATGCAGGACTTCACCGGTGTGCCCTGCATCGTTGACCTTGCGACCATGCGTGAGGCCGTGACGGCACTTGGTGGCGACCCCAACAAGATCAACCCGCTGTCGCCGGCTGAAATGGTCATCGACCACTCGGTCATCGCAGACCTCTTCGGCCGCCCCGACGCCATCGAGCGCAACGTGGAGATCGAGTACGAGCGCAACGGCGAGCGCTACCAGTTCCTTCGTTGGGGCCAGACGGCATTCGACGACTTCAAGGTTGTTCCCCCGGGAACCGGTATCGTCCACCAGGTCAACATTGAGCACCTGGCTAAGGTCATCTACGACCGCACCAACGCTGGCGTGCTGCAGGCGTACCCCGACACCTGTGTCGGTACCGACTCGCACACCACGATGGTCAACGGCCTCGGTGTTCTTGGTTGGGGCGTTGGCGGTATTGAGGCAGAGGCAGCCATGCTCGGCCAGCCCGTCTCGATGCTCATCCCGCGCGTTGTCGGCTTCAAGCTCACGGGTGAAATCCCCGCAGGCGTGACCGCAACCGACGTTGTTCTCACGATCACCGACATGCTGCGCAAGCACGGCGTCGTCGGCAAGTTTGTTGAGTTCTACGGTGCTGGTGTTGGTTCGGTGCCGCTGGCAAACCGCGCCACCATCGGTAACATGTCGCCCGAGTTCGGCTCGACCGCTGCAATGTTCCCGATCGATGACGTCACCCTTGACTACCTGCGTTTGACGGGCCGCGACGACCAGGCTGTTGACCTCGTTGAGGCATACGCCAAGGAGCAGGGCCTCTGGCACGACGCTGACAAGGAAGCCGCGTACTCGGAGTACATGGAGCTTGACCTGTCGACGGTTGTTCCGTCGATCGCAGGCCCGAAGCGTCCGCAGGACCGCATCCTGCTGTCGGAGTCGAAGGCACAGTTCGAGAAGGACATTCTCAACTACGCAACGGCATCGACGAGCGACGACATCGTTGACCTCGAGTCGAAGCACTCCTTCCCTGCATCTGACCCTGGTGCGGTCCCCGGTGAAGAAGACACCACGACGCGTCCGGTACACATCAACAGTGGTGCTCCGGCAAACGCATCGAAGCCGGTTCACGTTGAGACCCCCGATGGCCTCAGCTACACGCTCGACAACGGTGCTGTCACGCTGGCTGCCATCACGTCTTGCACGAACACCTCGAACCCGTCGGTCATGCTCGCCGCTGGCCTCTTGGCTCGCAACGCGCTGGCTAAGGGTCTGAAGCAGAAGCCGTGGGTCAAGACCACGCTCGGCCCGGGCTCGAAGGTTGTCACCGACTACTACGAGAAGTCTGGCCTCGACAAGTCACTTGAGGGTCTCGGCTTCTATACCGTGGGTTACGGTTGCACGATCTGCATCGGTAACTCCGGTCCGCTGATCGAAGAGGTTTCGGCTGCGATTAACGAGAACGACCTCGCCGTCACGGCAGTCCTCTCGGGTAACCGTAACTTCGAGGGACGCATCAGCCCCGACGTGAAGATGAACTACCTCGCCAGCCCGCCGCTGGTCGTGGCATACGCTCTCGCCGGTTCGATGCACTTCGACTTCGAGACGGACGCCCTCGGCCAGGACGCTGACGGCAACGACGTCTTCCTGAAGGACATCTGGCCTTCGCCTGAAGAGGTTCAGGAGGTCATCGACACGTCGATCTCGCGTGAGCAGTTCATCAAGCAGTACGCCACCGTTTTCGAGGGCGACGACCGCTGGAAGAACCTTCCGACGCCTGACGGCGCGATCTTCGAGTGGGACGAGGCTTCGACCTACGTTCGTAAGGCTCCGTACTTCGACGGCATGTCGATGGACCTCACCCCGGTGAAGGACATCACGGGCGCACGCGTCATGGCGACGCTGGGTGACTCGGTCACGACCGACCACATCAGCCCCGCAGGTAATATCAAGGCCGGTACGCCCGCTGCTCAGTACCTCACCGAGCACGGTGTGGCACAGAAGGACTTCAACTCCTACGGTTCGCGCCGTGGTAACCACGAAGTCATGATCCGCGGAACCTTCGCGAACATCCGCCTGAAGAACCAGCTCGTTCGCGCTGTCAACGACGGCGCTGAAATCGAAGGTGGCTTCACGCGTGACTTCACGCAGGCAGGCGGCCCGCAGTCGTACATCTTCGACGCATGCCAGAACTACCAGGCAGAGGGCACCCCGCTCGTTGTCTTCGGTGGCAAGGAGTACGGTTCGGGTTCGTCCCGTGACTGGGCTGCGAAGGGTACGAGCCTGCTCGGCGTCAAGGCTGTCATCACGGAGAGCTTCGAGCGCATTCACCGCTCGAACCTCATCGGTATGGGCGTTGTTCCGCTGCAGTTCCCTGCCGGCGAAAGCTGGGCATCGCTCGGCCTCGACGGCACCGAGATCGTTTCGATCGAGGGCCTGGAGAAGCTGAACGAGGGCGTTACCCCGAAGACGGTCACCGTTACCGCAGCCCCGAGCGAGTTCTCGCCCGCTGGTAAGGAGACGGTCACGTTCGAGGCAACCGTTCGTATCGACACGCCTGGTGAGGCTGACTACTACCGCAACGGTGGCATCCTCCAGTACGTGTTGCGTTCGCTGGTCTAAGTAGTTAAAAACGCCACGTGCCCGCCCCCGAATGGGGGTGGGCACGTGGCGTTTTTGTGATGGCGCCATATGCGGTTGCCTGCGCCGGCATTGTCACTTCCTGCAGGTAAACACTGGATTATTGCCAATTTGCGCGAAAGTGAGAGCGTTGAGGCTCCGCTCTTGGTATTTAAGAAGTATGCACCTTGATGCGACGCCCGGCCGGTCGTACACGATTACATGTCCGTCTGGTCTTGAGCACGTTGATGGGGTCTGTGGTGATGTCTTTTCGCAACTGCAGGAGTTTCGACAAGACGCCCTTCGCACCGCAGACGATGGGACGGCAGTTCTAACACGGGAGCCCGATCGTCGCTGCTGCGGAACTATTGCGGCAAACTAGCTGGGAAACTAGGTCGCAGTAGTTCCGCAGGACCCCTTTCGCGGGTACCTGGGAACGCGTGAGTTGAGATGGCCAGCGGCAGGGCGCGGAACCCCACACGCGCACCTGCGGAGCTTCAGGTGCCGAAGATAAGCGTCTGAATTCTGCCCGCCTGCGAGCATCGGCGCGCCCATGGCGATGCCCATCCCTTGTTGAGGTCCCCTCGGAGTAGACTGAGACTTCGTTGCGGGAAGACCCACCCCGCCGGAAGGAGGACCCGGATGGCGTTGCTGCCTCACGTGACCGGGCCGCGTGACCTTGACAAGCTGAGCATTGCTGAGCTCAAGCAGTTGGCACAGGAGATCCGAGATTTCCTTGTGGAGAACGTCTCGCAAACGGGCGGACACCTCGGGCCGAACCTCGGCGTCGTCGAAATGACGATCGCCATGCACCTCGTGTTTGACTCCCCGAATGATCCGTTCGTCTTCGATACGGGCCACCAGTCCTACGTCCACAAGCTCCTCACCGGTCGCCAGGACTTCACCAAACTGCGCTCGCGCGGCGGACTAGCCGGCTACCCCCAGCGTTCCGAAAGCCCGCACGACGTTGTGGAGTCCTCGCACGCCTCCAGCTCGCTGAGCTGGGCAGACGGTATCTCGCGTGGGCTTACCCAGACCGGCCGGGCCGACCGCCATGTGGTTGCGGTCGTTGGCGACGGTTCGCTCACCGGCGGCATGACGTGGGAAGCGCTCAACAACATCACCGATGACAATGATCGCAACCTGGTCATCATCGTCAACGACAATGGCCGCTCCTACGCGCCGACGATCGGTGGCATGTCGCGCTATCTGAACCGCGTGCGCACCGCAGCTCCGTACAAGACCCTGCACCGTGGTTCCGATCGCCTTTTCCGTGCTTTCGGTCCATTCGGCCGCGCGGTCTACCGTGGCGTCCGCGGCGGCACGCACGGCTTCCTTTCACGCTTTACGAACAACGTCGCGTTGTACTCGAACCTCGATATCAAGTACCTCGGACCGGTTGACGGGCACGACCTCGAAACCATGATCGAGACGCTTCGTCAAGCGAAATCTTACGGTGCGCCCGTGCTTGTGCACGCGATCACGGAAAAGGGGCGCGGCTACCAACCCGCCCTTGACGACAAGGCAGACCAGTTCCACGCCGTCGGCAAGATTGATCCGCAGACGGGGGAGACCCTCGGAACCTCGGGTACCGGGTGGACGGACGTCTTCTCTGACGAGTTGGTTGCTGTCGGCGAGAAACGCGACGACGTTATCGCAATGACCGCTGCGATGCTGCGACCGACGGGCCTTGCTCCCTTTGCGGAACGCTTCCCGAACCGGGTTTACGACGTCGGAATTGCCGAACAGCATGCCGTCACGAGCGCGGCAGGTATGGCGTTTGGTGGGCTTCACCCCGTCGTCGCGATATACGCGACCTTCATGAACCGCGCCTTCGACCAGGTGCTGATGGACGTAGCGCTTCACCGTGCAGGCGTCACCTTCGTGCTTGACCGTGCGGGTGTCACCGGCCCCGACGGCCCCAGTCACCACGGCATGTGGGATCTTGCGATGTTGCAGATCGTGCCGCACGTGCAAATCAACGTGCCACGTGATGCGGCTCGGCTCCGTGAAGCCTTGCAAGAGGCTGTCGGTGTCGATGACGCACCCACCGTTATCCGCTTCCCGAAGGGCGAGGTGTCACCTGACCTGCCTGCCATTGAGCGCATTGGTGGCGTCGACATTCTGCACCGCGGAAGCACGGAAGACGTTCTGCTCGTTGGCATCGGACCCTTCGCCCACCTTGCCATGGACGTCGCGGAGCGGCTCACGGCGCACGGGATTGGTGCCACGGTCGTGGATCCCCGTTGGGTGATCCCGGTTCCGCAGACGGTCGTTGATCTCGCGGCTCGTCACCGTCTCGTGATCTCACTCGAAGATGGTATTCGTGTGGGTGGCGTTGGCACGCGAATTCGTCAGGTGCTTCGCGAAGCGGGCATCGACACAGCGGTTGACGAGCTCGGTCTTCCCGACGAGTTCATCGATCACGCTACGCGCGGCCAGATTCTCGAGGACGCCGGTCTCACCGCGACAAAGATCGCGCATGATGTCACGGCGCAAGTGCTTGGCGTACGCGTGCCTGTTGCGCGCCAGCATGCGGATGGTCAGCTTTGGACCGGGCAGATTGCTGCCCAGACCGGCCCCACCGGCCTGACGCGCTAACGCCACGGTACAGCGCAGGCGTAATTCGTCTGGTTACGCTTGCTCAACGGTGGGGACGACGCCGCGCTGTTTCATTTCGAACGGCTGGTTCGGTGTGTGCGCACATCCGGCATAGGCTGATCGTGACGAAATTAAGGGGACCGTCATGACTGATTCATCGAACGAACCGTCGCGCCAGCAACCAGTACCTGGCCAGATTCCGCCGCAGCCACCGCTACCGCAGGTTCCGCCACTGCCACCCGCGCAGGCCGCACCAACCACGCCCGTCGGTGATGGTTCGTGGGCATCACCAGGCGGCGCAGGTGCGCCTCCTGCCGGATACGGAACGATTCCTGCCGGATACGGAACGCCGCCCGTGGGCTACGGGGCACCGTTTGCGGCAAATCCAGGCCAGCAGCCCCCGTACGGCGCACAGCCGCAGGGGGGAGGGCAGCCGGCGCCTGGCGGTGCTGAATGGTATGCGGTGCCTGCCGTTGCGACGCCACCAAAGCCGCGAAAGAAGTGGGTTCTGCCCGTCATCGCGATCGTCGCCGGCCTTGCCATCGCGGCCGCGTCGGTCGGCGTTACGCTGTTGCTGACCCAGGGCAATGGCGCCGTCCCCGATGCGGGCCCGTCACCCACGCCTTCCCGCACGGCCACGGCAACGCCTGAGCCGTCGGAGGCACCACCTTCGCCGACCCAGAAACCCACGCCGACGGCAACGCCGACGCCCCAGCCCACGATCTCTGCCAAGCCGAAGCCGAAGCCGAGCGCATCGATTCCGCCGCAGCCTGACCCCGACGCTGATGTCGCCGCACCGGATCGCTCTGGGGTGAGCGTGTCAGCCAACACCGTGGGCGGGGCAATCGAGGGCGTACTCAACGAGTATGACCAGATGGAGGCTAACGGTGAACTGTGGCAGCTGATACCGCACGATACCGGCAACACCTATGCGTACCTTGCGTTCCGTTACCTTCTTACCGACCTGAAGTCTGCAACGGCCTTTGGCGTTGATAATGCGAAGGCGCAAGAGTACTGGAGCAAGGTGATCGCGTACGAGACCAAGCTTCTCGCACAGGAGCCTCTCGGTGTCGATGTCACGATTGAAACGAAGAAGTCGTATTTCCACTACGACGGAACCACGGGCGAAGGCACATACGAAAAGCGCTAGCTATACGAGTGATGGCCGCCCCCATACGGAGGCGGCCATCACTCGTTTGCGTCGTTAGCGGTTCGCAATGCCGCGGATCATCGGCTCGTGGAACGAGCCTCCGAACGCACGCTGCGAAGCGCCCTCACGGTCAAGGTACGGGCTTGCGCCACCGTCGATAAACGGCCAGCCTGCACCGAGTATGAGGCACAGGTCGATGTCTTCGACTTCGGGCACAACGCCCTCGTCAAGCATGAGCTTGATCTCCTGAGCCAAGCCATCCTGCACACGCTGCAGAATCGTTGCCTCATCGGCAGGAGTATTGGCGACTGCGCCCTTGACGACCTTTTCGGCAGCCTTGGTGAAGCCAGTCACACGACCACCCTTGTCTTTTTCAACAACGGCATCGAGCTCAGCGAGCGCGTGGAAGTTGTCGTTGGCGTAGAAGCGCTCAGGGAAAGCGCGCACCATCGTGTCCTGCACGTGCGCGGCGACCTTCCACCCGACCAGGTCGATGAGCTGGAACGGGCCCATCGGCAGACCGAGCGGACCGAAAGCCTTCTCAACCTTGTCGATTGGCGTGCCCTCGTAGACAGCGCGAGCAGCCTCGCCCATCACCTTGGCAAGCAGGCGGTTCACGACAAAGCCGGGGGCGTCAGCGGTGAGAACACCGTTCTTGCCCAGGTTCTTTGCCACCACGAACGCTGTCGACAGCGCGGCGTCGTTCGTCTGGGGCGTCTTTACGATCTCGATAAGCGGCATGACGGCGACTGGGTTGAAGAAGTGGAAGCCCACGAGACGCTCGGGGTGAGCCAGCTTCGAGCCGATTTCTTCGACCGAAAGCGACGACGTGTTCGTCGCAAGAATCGCATCGTCCGCGATGATCTTTTCGATCTCGCCGAATACCTGCTGCTTAACGCCGACCTCTTCGAAGACGGCTTCAATCACGAAGTCGCAGTCTGCGTATTCGGTCTTGTCCGTGGTTCCGTGGATCAGGCCACGCAACTTGTTGGCGGTGTCACCATCCAGGCGGCCCTTCTCCTCCAGCTTGCCGATCTCGGCGTGAATGTAGGCAACACCCTTGTCCACGCGAGCCTGGTCAAGGTCAGTGATGAGAACCGGAACCTGGAGGCGGCGCACGAAGAGAAGCGCGAACTGGCTGGCCATGAGGCCTGCGCCGATGATGCCGACCTTCGTGACCTTCTTCGCGAGTGCCCTGTCCGGTGCGCCGACGGGACGCTTCGCCCGCTTTTGCACGAGGTCGAAAGCGTACATCGACGCGGCGAACTGGTCACCGGAGATGAGCTCGGTGAGGGCAGCGTCTTCACGCTCAAAGCCCTCGGCCTTGGTTCCCGACTTTGCTTCAGAAAGCAGATCCAGCGCCATGTACGGTGCCTTCGGCACGGTGCCGAGCTTCGACTCGAGCATGCCGCGCGCCATCTTGATCGCGATCGGCCACTTGGTGAGGCGCTCGATCTTGCCAGGCTCGTTCTTGCGAACAACCTTCGTCGCACCAGACAGAACGCTGTCGGCCCACGCGAGTGAGCTTTCCAGGTACGTGGCCGCGGGGAAGATCGCGTCCATGATGCCAAGGTCGAAAGCCTGCTGCGGCTTGAGCATGCGGTTCTGCTTCAGCGGGTTCGAGATGACAACCTCGAGCGCGTTCTCAATACCGATCAGGTTCGGCAGCAGGTATGCGCCACCCCATCCGGGGATGAGACCGAGGAAAACCTCGGGGAGCGCAATTGCAGCGGCTGATGCGTCAACGGTGCGGTAGGTCGAGTTCAGTGCTATCTCGAGACCGCCGCCGAGCGCGAGGCCGTTCACAAAAGCGAATGACGGAACGCCCAGGTCGCTCAGCGACCCCAGCACCTTGTGGCCGAGCTGACCGATAAGCAGCGCGGTTGCGGAATCCGGAACCCGTGCGACGTCGGAGAGGTCAGCACCGGCTGCCAGAATGTACTGCTTGCCCGTGATGCCGACGGCGTGAATTTCGCCAGCGGCCGCGCGAGCCTTGAGTCCAGCAAGCGTCTCGCCGAGTTCCTTCAGCGTCGCCGGGCCCAGCGTGTTCGGGCGGGTGTGGTCGCGACCGTTGTCAAGCGTGATGAGCGCAAGAACCTTGCCGCTCGCCAGGCGCACATCGCGAACGACGGAGTGCGTGATGACCTCGTCGTCCTTGAAAGCGTCAAGGGAGGAGAAGTCGATGGCGTCGTAGTTCGTCATGGATTACTTCTTCTTTCCGTTGTAGAACGGGTTTTCCCAAATGATGGATCCGCCCTGGCCGAGACCGACGCACATGGCCGTGAGGCCGTAGCGCACGTCAGGGCGCTCCTGGAACTGTGCTGCGAGCTGGATCATGAGGCGTACGCCGGATGCCGCGAGCGGGTGTCCGAGCGCGATAGCGCCACCCCATGCGTTGACGCGAGCGTCGTCATCGGCGATGCCGAAGTGGTCGAGCAACGAGATGACCTGAATCGCGAAAGCTTCGTTGAGCTCGAACAGACCGATGTCATCGATCGTGAGCCCGGCCTTCTTCAGGGCCTTTTCCGTCGACGGGATCGGACCGATACCCATGATCTCCGGCTCGACGCCTGCGAAGGCAAACGAAACCATCTTCATCTTCGGGCGCAGCCCAAGTTCCTTCACCGCGGTTCCGCTCGCGAGCAGCGAAATTGTCGCGCCGTCGGTGAGAGGAGACGCGGTACCCGCGGTGACACGACCGTGCGGGCGGAACGGCGTCTTCAGTGCCGCGAGACCTTCCATTGTGGTCTCAGGGCGGCGGCCTTCGTCTTCGGTTGCGAGGCCCCAAGCGCCAGTGGCGTCCTTGACCGCGACCGGAATGAGGTCGGGCTGAATCTTGCCTGCGTCGTACGCCGCCTGTGCCTTGTGCTGGCTCAGCATGCCGAAGCGGTCGGCACGCTCCTTCGTCAGGTGGGGGAAACGATCGTGAATGCGTTCAGCCGTGATGCCCATGTTCAGCGCGTCAGCAGACACCAGCTTTTCCGTGAGGAAGCGCGGGTTCGGGTCTGCGTCGCCGCCAAGCGGGTGACGGCCCATGTGCTCGACACCACCGGCGAGGGCGATGTCGTACATGCCGAAGCCGATGGAACCTGCCATCGTGGTGACGCTCGTCATTGCGCCTGCACACATGCGGTCAATGGCGAAGCCCGGCACGGTCTGGGGGAGTCCGGCGAGGATCGCACCGGTGCGGCCCAGCGTGAGTCCCTGGTCGCCCTGTTGCGTTGTGGCTGCGATCGCCACGTCGTCGACGCGTTCCTTAGGCACGTCAGGGTTACGGTCCATCAGACCGATCATCGCCTTGACGACGAGGTCGTCCGCGCGGGTGTTCCAGTACATGCCCTTTTCGCCTGCACGACCGAACGGGGTTCGCGTGCCATCGACGAAGTAGACGTCCGAAATCTCGGCCACTCTGCCTCCAAGTTTGTGGGATTTAACCCAGCCTATTGAGGCGGAGGAGGTGAAGTGAATCAGTTGGGCCGATTCTACGAAGTGGTTTCAGTCGTCTCTGGATCGATTTGGGTGCTCTCTACAAAGGCGTCGGCAATAATCTGTGAGGTTTCGTCAATTTGCCATTCGCGGGCACCGAGTGTGCGGAGCGCCGCTCCGACGGATGTCGCATCATCGCCCGGGTGTTCCCAGGCCACACGACGCAGGTATTCCGGAGTAAGCAGATTCTCTGTCGGCATGTGGAGCGCTTCTGCAACGCCCTCAACGGCTGGGCGTGCGGCCTTATAGCGGAGATCCGCTGCCGGGTTGCGGTCTGCCCAGGCGCGCGGCGGCGGCAAAGTGTCGCTCGAGACGCGTTCAGCGGGAAGATCCGTCGCTGCGCGGCCCTGTTCGATAGCGGCCCACCAGCGGTCCAGTTGGGTTCGGCTCGCACGGCCGTTGAATGCCTTGAGGGCTCCGAGCTCGTGCTTTGAGCCGGGGTTAGCCATGATGGCGGCAACGAGGGAGCGATCCGGAACCAGCCGGCCAGGGGAGACATCTTGGTCGCGCGCAAAATCCTCGCGCGCTTGCCAGAGCGAGCGTGCTACGGCGAGGTTGCGGCGGCCGCGTACGGAGTGCAGGCCGCTCAATCGCCGCCACGGGTCTTCGCGAGGGGGTTTGGGCTCTTTCAAACGGACCGCCTCGAACTCCTGGCGGGCAATTTCAATTTTGCCCTGTTCCTCGAGCTCGGAGCGCACCGTCTCCCATGCGTCGACGAGGTAGACGACGTCGAGTGCTGCGTATTCGAGCCACGATTGCGGCAGCGGACGTGTCGACCAGTCATCGGCCGAGTGTGCCTTGGCGAGGGTGATGCCCAGGGTGCGTTCGATGACGGCACCGAGTCCGACACGGTCATAACCGAGCAGACGCGACGCGAGCTCAGTGTCGAAGATCGAGTCGGGGTAGAGCCCCTCTTCGTGGAGCGAGGGAAGATCTTGGCTTGCCGCATGCAGCAGCCAAGGGATGCTTCCGATGGCATCCTGGAGTCCGCTGAAGTCACCAATCGCGGGCGGATCAAACAGGAAGACGCCGGAGTCGCGACGGAACACCTGAATCAGGTAGGCGCGTTGCGAATAACGGAAGCCAGACGCTCGTTCCACGTCAACGGCAACAGGACCGGTGCCGTCCGCGAGTTGTTCTAAGGCACGCTCAAACTCAGAGCGGTCATCGATGACGTGATATTCAGTCACGCTCGACCTTTCTCGCACCAAACACAGCGATGCGTTCTGAACCGGGCGGCAAGCCGGCGAGCATACAAACGAGCTCGGCCCAGGCCGCCACATGGCCGGCAATATTTTCTGTCGGAGACCACGACGCGCGAAGCTCGATCTGTGCCCCATCGCCCTCTTCTGCCAGCGTTCCGAAGCCCCTCGAGAGGGTCTTCGTCGCGGTGCCTGAGGCGGCGCGGTAGGGCGCATGGTGTGAAGCCAACGCGTCAGTCAACCAAGACCAGGCTACCTCTGCGAGCAGAGGGTCGACTCCGATTTCCGTCTCAAGTGGGGCCTGGGCGAAGCAAACGATGCGCCACGGGCTATCCCAACCGTCCGGAACATCAGGGTCGTAGAGCAGGACGAGACGGCCGGTTCCGTAAAGGGACTCGCCATCATCTTCCGGACGCACGTCGCCCGCGAGCGCGAGAGCTTCCGGGGCGAGACCCGATGGTGCGGGAATCTCACGCACGGCAAAGTCTTCACGTAACGTCAACGCCATCACCAGTTCGCGGGCGCGGCTGAACTCAGCGCTGAGTCCCGAATCTTCCGTCACGGCGCCAGACTAGAATGAGACCTGCATGAAGACTTCCAGGCGCGCCGTTTCGTTGCCCTTCGTGACGGCTATTCGCGTATTAGCGGCGGTTGTTGGTGGTGCCGTTTTGTTTGCGGCGAGCGCGATCGGTGCGGCGTCGCTGCTGATGGCAAAACGCGTGGTAACGCCAAGTACACGCATCCCCGACGTGAAAATTGAGTCGTTTGATCTGAAGGCGCAGACCATCACGCTCACGCGTACTCCCGACAGCGAGCTTCCTGGCCGCTACGGTCTGCACGTTGAAGGCACGCCTCACTACGTCAAGCTGGGCGCTGTGCTGGCGGCGACGGAGTCCACGGTGACGCGCAAGCTGCTGACGCAGATCGATAACACGTCGCGCATCGACCGCGAGGCGACGTTCTCGGGTTGGTATTTCGATTCGCCTGATGATCTGCGCCTTGACTACACGCCTGAGCTCATCGGCACGATTGTCGGCCCGAGTCCCGCTTGGTTGTTCCCTGGCGGTACGACCTGGGCCATCTTGGTGCACGGCCGCGGAACCACGCGGTCGGAAACATTGCGTGCGGTTCCGGTATTCCACGCGCTTGGCTACACATCGCTCGTCGTGTCTTACCGAAACGACGGTGATGCTCCGCGGAGTGCGGGCGGCACGTATGGCCTCGGATCCACCGAATGGCACGATGTCGATGCCGCGGTCAGTTATGCGCGCCGTAATGGGGCTCAGCGCATTCTGTTGATGGGCTGGTCCATGGGTGGCGCGATCGTGCTGCAGACCATGCTGCAGTCGCCACATGCGGCAGCCATCAGCGGCGTCATTCTCGACTCGCCCGTGGTCAATTGGCGCGAGGTGTTGGCTTATCAGGCAGAACTTAACCGCGTGCCTGCTGCCATTGGTTCCCTCGCAATCGCAGCGCTGGAGAACCCGGTATCGGCGAAGGTCGCGGGAGCGGAGGCGAAGATTCCGTTCGACGACCTCAATATGTTGGCGCGGGCTGACGCCTTGCAGGTGCCCACGCTGATTCTGCACTCCGACGATGACGGCTTCGTGCCATCTGACGCGTCACGGGCTCTCGCAGCGGCGCGTCCTGATCTCGTCACGCTCGAGAGCTTCGAGGTCGCGCGTCATACGAAGCTCTGGAACTATGACGAGACCCGTTGGACGAACGCCATCACCGCATGGGCGCGCGCACTTGAGGCGTCTCGCCCTGATGTTGTGGTTCCGCCGCTTACGGTGACAGGCGATGAAGCCGACCGCGTGCCTGCAGAAGAATCAGAGGGCTAGGACTTCTTCTCGCGCACCTGGCGCTTTGCGCGCATCAGCATGCCGGTCATACCGCCAATGCGAAGCGCAGACACAGCCTTGGTGAGGCCAATTGTCTGCGGGTAGTCATCGGGAATCGAAAGCACCTCATCGGCGGAAAGGCCAGTCAGCCCCTGCGCGAGAATGCTGGCGAAGCCGCGGGTAGTGGGCGCTTCTTTCGATGCCGTCGCGTGCATCGCCACGACATTGTTTTCATCGACATCGACGATGATGTACACCGGCGACTGGCATTCGACGACGCGCTCCTGCAGCTCGGGGTGCCCCTCGTACTCGGCAGGGATGTCGGGCAGTTCGTTCGCAAACTCAAGAAGGAGCAGCAGGCGATCCTGCTGCTCCAACTCGAGGAAATCTTCGCGAATACTCGCTAAGGACTGGGGGAAAGGTGAAGTGCTCATCGCCTCCATTCTCCCACGATGCCGTTAGCGGCGGGTCGGAACCTCACCAGGCTCGGTGCCGTTAACGATCGGCACGCGCACGGTGGATCCCCATTCGGTCCAGGAACCGTCGTAGTTGCGGACGTTCTCGAAGCCGAGTAGGTACTTAAGCGCGAACCAGGTGTGCGAGGAGCGCTCACCGATGCGGCAGTAGGCCACGATGCTGTCGCCATCCTTGAGGCCAGCGCCATCGCGGTACAGGGCGTCGAGTTCGGCGCGCGACTTGAAGCCACCGTCTTCGTCAACAGCCTTGGACCACGGCACTGACTGTGCCGAAGGAATGTGGCCGGCGCGCAGCGCGCCCTCTTCGGGGTACGCAGGCATGGTGGTGCGTTCACCCGAGTACTCTTCTGGCGAGCGCACATCGATCAGCGGGTTGCCGAAGTGTGCAAGCACGTCGTCCTTGTACGCGCGAATGACGCTGTCGTCGCGCTCGATGACGGGGTATTCCGTTGCCGGGCGTTGCGTCTTGTCGGTCGTCATCGGTCGGCCTTCGGCGATCCACTTGTCGCGGCCGCCGTCGAGCAGACGAACGTCTTCATGGCCGAACAGCTCGAAGACCCAGAGCGCGTACGCTGCCCACCAGTTGGACTTATCGCCGTAAATCACGACGGTGTCGTCGCGCGAAATACCCTTGCGGCTGAGCAGCTCAGCGAAGCCTTCACCCTCGACATAGTCACGCACAACAGGCTGGTTGAGCTCCGTGTGCCAGTCGATCTTGACGGCACCAGGAATGTGGCCGACTTCGTAAAGCAGAACATCTTCGTCAGACTCGACGACAACGAGACCGGGCTGTCCAAGACGTTGCTCGAGCCAGTCTCCGGTCACCAGCTTTCCGGGGTGCGCGTACGCGGCAAACTTCTCGGATGAGGTGTCGAACTCGATAGGCACGAGGAACTCCTTCGGATGAAAGGTGTGAAGTGTGGTTCAGGGACGGCGTAGGGTTGATACCGTGCCTCCCAGCCTATGGCTCTCTGCAAGACGCGGCACCATTTCGTAAAAGTTCGACACAGGAAACTATGACCGTCAATGCTGCCCCGGTGGGCGTCGTCCATCTGACCGACCGTAATCCTCAGGTGAGTGGCGCCGACATGCTGGCCAGCCTGGTTCCGCCCCCGCAGTTCGACGACGCTCGGTTCGAGACGTACCGCGTCGATGAGGCTTTCCCTTCGCAACAAGCTGCGAAGGATCTGCTGACGACTTTTGCCGTTGGTTCCGGCCCGATCAAGCGTGGCGGATTCTTCTCCCGCAAGCCGAAAGAACCGGAAATGAAGCCGGGCGTCTACCTTGATGGTGGATTCGGTGTGGGCAAGACTCACCTGTTGGCATCGATCTATCACGCGATGCCTGCGCGCCGAAAGTTTTTCGGCTCGTTCATTGAGTACACGGCTATCGTGGGCGCCCTTGGCTACAAGAACACCGTCGAGCATTTCTCCGGTGCTGGTCTGCTTTGCATTGATGAGTTCGAGCTGGATGACCCGGGCGACACCATGGTGATGACGCGGATGTTGGGGGAGTTGGTGCGCTCCGGAACCAAGCTGGCGGCAACCAGCAACACGCCGCCAAATGCGCTTGGTGAGGGTCGTTTTGCAGCGCAAGACTTCTTGCGCGAGATTCACGCCATGTCGGATAGCTTTCAGACGATCCGCATCGACGGAACCGACTACCGTCAGCGTGCGCTTGACGGCCACGCGATCACACTCAGCGACGCCGATTATGACGCCCAGGTCGCCGAGTTCGTGCAGAGCGGAGGCTCCTCTGATGACGCGTTCGATGACGTGATTCGTCACCTCGCACTCGTGCACCCTTCTCGCTACATCCGGCTGATCGACGGCCTGAGCGCTGTCGGCCTGCGCAACGTGCGTACCCTCACCGATCAGAGCGAAGCGCTCCGGTTCGTCGCATTCGTCGACCGGGTTTACGACGCGCAGATTCCGATTCGGGCGACGGGAACGACGCTAGACCAGGTGTTTAGCGAAGAGATGCTCGGCGGCGGCTATCGCAAGAAGTACCTGCGCGCCATCTCGCGCCTCAACGCGCAGACCCACGCGTAACCGCTCGCCGCACTCCTGGTTCCGCATTCTCTGCATATCGGCAGGGGATGCTGATCGTTATTGCGGTCCGCCGAAACATTTTGTTTACAGAAATCGTGATCGCGTAATCGACGCGAAACACGAAGCACTCATTCCTCGAAATCCATGACCGTGACACTGGGGACACCCGGTTGAGCCTGATGTCAATCCGGGACTTCAATGGATTGAGGAACGACATGGACAGTGGAAACCTCGCTTGGGCGGTTACCGCAACCGCCCTCGTGCTTGTCATGACCCCGGGCGTCGCATTCTTTTATGGCGGCCTCGTCAAGGCGAAGAGCGTTATCAGCATGATGATGATGAGCTTCGGCGCGATCGCGCTGGTCGCGGTGCTCTGGATTCTTTACGGCGCCAACATGAGCGCCGTAGAAAACCCGACAGACTTTGCCGGCAACCCGTTCAGTGACTTTGGTCTCGCGAATGCGTCAAGCGACCAGCTGGTGGGTATCGCCTACGGTGCGACGTTCGCGATCATCTCGGTCGCGCTGATTTCTGGCGCGATCGCTGACCGCGCGAAGTTCGGCGCCTGGATGATCTTCGTCGCAGTATGGGCCACGTTCGTCTACTTCCCGGTTGCCGCGTGGGTGTGGGGAGGCGGCTGGGCGTTCTCGCTCGGAGAGTTCTTCGGCTTTGACACCGCGACGATTGACTACGCAGGCGGAACCGCCGTGCACATCAACGCCGGTGCTGCTGCGTTGGCTCTTGCCATCGTGCTCGGCAAGCGACTCGGATTCCAGAAGGGCATCCAGAAGCCGCACAACGTTCCGCTCGTTCTCCTCGGTGCCGCGCTGCTCTGGTTCGGTTGGTTTGGTTTCAACGCTGGTGCGGAGGGAACCTTCGGCCTGTTGGGTACGGAAGACAGCCGCGTCGGCCTCATCGTGATCAACACTCTGGGTGCGACGGCTGCGGCCATCGTTGGCTGGCTCGTTGTCGAGAAGTTGAAGGTAGGAAAGCCCACCTCGGTTGGCGCGGTATCCGGTGCGGTCGCTGGCCTCGTCGCCATCACTCCTGCCTGTGCTGATCTGGCTCCCGGCTGGGCGTTGATCCTCGGTCTGATCACTGGTGCGGTCTGCTGCATCGCTGTCGAGCTGAAATGGAAGCTCGGCTACGACGACTCGCTCGACGTGGTTGGCCTGCACCTTGTTGGTGGCCTGATCGGAACCATTTACATCGGATTCTTCGGTACGAACGTTGGCCTGTTCACCGGTGGTGACGGCTCGCAGCTTGTGCTTCAGGTGCTGTCATCGCTTGGCGTGCTGATCTACTCCTTCGTCGTCGCTTTCGTGATCGGTTTGATCATCGAGAAGACGATTGGATTCCGCATCAAGAACGAGGATGAACTCGCCGGCGTGGACACCGCAGTCCACGGCGAAGAGGGATACCTCATCGAGGAACGCGTCTAAGCGAACCTCAATCCAGCAGGGGGCGTCGGTGACACGGCGCCCCCTGTGGCGTCGGTACAGTAGCCAGGTGGCGAACAACAACGGCTGGGTCCGTCGACTCATCGAATTCATTCTGCAACTGCTGACGTCATCGTCGACATCGAGTGGAACCAGCGGGTCGTCGCGCCCACAGCGCGCGGGCACAGCGAAACTCAAGCCGCAGCCGCACACGCGCCAGACGTCGTCGGGTGCAAGCCAGTCGCACACCGCGAATGCCAGCGGCGAGGTCAGTGTCGGTCAGCTGGGGGACACCCGCACGATCGAGATCGATCCGCCCGGTCGTGGCAAGCTGACGATCAGCTATGACCCTCGCACGGACAACGACCCCGATGCCGGCGAGATCATCTGGACGTGGGTGCCCTACGAAGAAAATGATGGTCGCGGTAAGGATCGTCCGGTTTTGATAATCGGGCGTCAGAGTCGCGACCGCGTCTACGCGGTTCGGCTCACGAGTAAGTCGCACGCGGGCGACAAAGACTACCTGTCCATTGGTTCAGGCCCGTGGGATCCACAGGGCCGGCCGAGCTGGGTAGACATCGACCAGGTGTACAGCGTGCATCACGACGGCATGCGCCGAGAAGCAGCGGCTCTCGACGTAAAGCGGTTCGCGGTCGTCGCTGACGCCTTGATTCGTCGTTACGGCTGGACCGTCGCCGGAAAGTAGCGTTATGCCTCGCGGGTAGGCTTGAAAGGCTGTCGATCGGAGCCTGAAATCAACCCTCGTTCTTCCACCGCCATACCTGTGCGCGGTGTTGCTGTCTCGGTCATCGCGTCCGTCCTCTTCGGCGTCATCGCGCTCCTTGGCGCACACCTCGGCGGGTTCACGTCGGAAGAAGTGACGGCGTGGCGCGTCGTCTTTATTGTGCTCGCACTCGCATCCGTGCACATTCCACGTCGACAACGCATCGAGTTCGTCGCCGATGCGAAGCGCATCTTCACCAGCTTGCCGCACATACTCGTGCTGCTGGTGTGCACCGTGATCATGTGGTTCCAATTGTGGGTATTTATGTGGGGCAGCGCGAATGGTCACACGCAAGACATCGCGATGGGATATTTCCTGCTGCCGCTCGTCATGGTGCTGGTGGGCAGGGCGCTATTTCGTGATGTCATGTCGCTATGGCAGCGTGCGGCCGTCATCTCGGCGGCTGTCGGCGTTGCTGCCCAACTGGTCGTGACCCACGCGGTGGGATGGCCGGTGCTACTCATCGCGGGCCTATATCCGGTCTACTTCGCGTTGCGGCGCTGGTTCGATATGGACACCACGCACGTGTTTCTGATGGAAGCGCTTCTGTTGCTCATCCCGGCAACGATCTTTATTGCATCGGGTGCGTTTGTCGTGGGGGAGGCGCCAGCCTCAACGTTCACACTGTTGTTGGTCGTTGCCCTAAGTGGCATCGCGATGACGCTGTACATACTGGCGTCGACGTGGCTGCCGCTGGGTTTGTTCGGTCTGCTCAGCTACTTGGAACCAGTGCTGCTGTTGGGTGCGGCCGTTGTGCTTGGGTACGCGCTCAGCCCAAGCGACGCGTTCATCTATGGGCCAATTCTGTTGGCGCTCGTGTTCCTGATCATCGGCGGAGCCCGCATGACGCGTGGGGAACACGCCACGATCAGCGGGCAGGCGGTGCTCACGACCACGGGTACTGTGCCGATTGTGGTACCGACAGCAACGGACCTCAAAGCGAGTCGTCGCTAATCACGGTCGAGACTGCGCACTGTGCCCGTGCAACCGCGCGAACTCGATAATTTGCATGCATTAATTACGGTGCTCAGAGTTTGACCACATCGCACTATGCGTGTTGAATCAAAATAAGGTCGATATCGTATCCGCTCAAACCGCCGACGGAACGGACATCTGCGAAGCATCAGGACAGACCGTCACATGCGTCATCGACGGCCCGCTCGCCGTTGACGCTACCGTGCAGATCACGATGACGGTTGCCGTCGCCGATTCGGCACGCGGTGTGCTTACAAACACTGCTGTGGTGACGAGTGAGACTGATCCTGAGGGAGCGCAGGCTGAAGCATCTGCTGAGGTCGAGGTCACCACGATCCCGGTTACGGGTGGCGAGCTTTCCGCCCTTGGGCTGCTGGCACTGCCGCTGCTCGTTCTCGGTGGTGGCATGGTCTTGATCGGTCGCCGACGCCGTACGGTCGACGTGTAACGACAGCGATAAGGGCGGGGTGTGCTGAAGAAGCACACCCCGCCTTTTGCATGCACTCAGGCCAAGAACATCGGTACCTGGTACCTTCGAAGAGCAGTTGTCCCTGCGCGCGGTCGATCGTACAACGATCCCGTCGAGCGTGAATCTCCTCAATTGCAGGGAGACGACTGTGCCTATACATAACGAACTACGAGGTAATTACGTGACGCGAAAAGAACGAGTAGCAATTATTGGTGCCGGCCCCTCTGGCATGGCACAGCTGCGAGCATTTGAATCGGCCGCCCGCGCTGGTGCGGACGTTCCCGACATCGTGTGCTTTGAAAAGCAATCAGACTGGGGCGGCCAGTGGAACTTCACCTGGCGCACCGGACTCGATGAGTTTGGTGAGCCCGTGCACTCCAGCATGTACCGGAACCTGTGGTCTAACGGCCCGAAGGAGGCGCTCGAGTTCGCGGACTATTCGTTCGACGAGCACTTCGGTAAGCCCATTTCCTCCTACCCGCCGCGCGCCGTGCTGTGGGACTACATCGCAGGACGACTCGAGAAGTCGAACGTGCGCGATCAGATCCGTTTCCAGACAGTGGTGCGCTGGGTCGACTACGACGCTGACCGTGAAGTGTTCACCGTGACGAGCGAGCACCTGCCCTCGGGTGAATCGGTCTCGGAAGAGTTCGATCGCGTGATTGTCGCCAGCGGCCACTTCTCGTTCCCGCACATGCCCACGTTTGACGGCATCGAGACCTACCCCGGCTACATCAGCCACGCACACGACTTCCGCGGAGCCGAGTCCTTCGAAGACAAGCATGTGCTGGTGATTGGCGCGAGCTATTCGGCAGAAGACATCGGCAGCCAGGCGTACAAGATGGGTGCAGCCTCGGTTACAGCGAGCTTCCGCTCGGAGCCCATGGGCTACGAGTGGCCCGATGGCATCGAAGAGCGGCCCGTCGTGGAACGATTCGATGGCAATATGGTGCACTTCGCCGATGGCACATCGCAGCACATTGACGCCGTCATCATGTGTACCGGCTACCTTCACAAGTACCCGTTCCTCCCCGATGACCTCGCGCTCGCATCGCCCAACAACGTGTACCCGGACGGTCTCTATCGCGGAATCGTATGGCAAAACAACCCGCGCCTGATGTACCTCGGCGCGCAGGACCAGTGGTTCACCTTCAACATGTTCGACGTGCAGGCGTGGTTTGCCCGCGACCTGATTCTCGGCCGCATTGCGATGCCGTCAGAAGACGAGCGTCAGGCGTCGATTGACACGTGGCGCGATGAATTTGACAAGATCTCAAACGTCACAGAAGAGATCCGCTTCCAGGCCGAATATATTCGCGACCTGCTGAACGCAACCGACTATCCGCATTTTGATATTGACCGTGTTGTCGAAATCTTCCTGGCATGGAAGAACGACAAGAAGGAAGACATCATGGGGTACCGTGATCGCGTCTACCAGTCGGTGATGACAGGAACCATTGCCGTTGTGCACCACACGCCATGGATTGACGAGCTCGATGACTCACTCGAGCGTTACCTCGATGAAGACGTCGAGAACGCAACGACATCTGACGATGAAGAGCCGAGCTCAGACGTCAAGGAGCTTGTCGGCGCATAACGCCTCACGATTGAGGGCTCGCCTCCCAGAAATGGGGAGCGGGCCCTCTCGTCATGCCGCCGCGTCTGCTTCTGAGCGCAATGGTTCCCGTGCCGTCTTCGCCCAGCTTTCGCGACGAAGCAGATGACGAGCAAGGCTGCGGATGAGCGCGGGGAACACCAGCCAGGAGTAAAACGTATAGGGCAGTATCACCAGCAGTGCGTACCCAATTTGCTTGATGCCTGTGCCTCGAGACAGCAACACGATAAAGCCGGGGCCGAAGCCAATGCTGAAGAACAGGATGAGGCCGAGCGCGGTGGACGGAACCAGCGGAAGGTCATGTACGACTGCCAACACGATGGTGGCGATCAGCGCGAGCCCGGTGGCCAACTGGATGATCGGCGTCAGAAGGTAGTAGATCACGTCGATGCGTGCGGGGAGGGAGGCGTGTACGCGGGCCGTCCCTGAGAGAAGAGAGAGCGATTGCCAGGCGCCTTGCGCCCACCGCGTGCGTTGCCTGAGGAGCCTGCGCAAACTGTTAAGGCCTTGTTGGTTGATCGTTGCGCCGTTCTCCTGCGTGCCGCGCCAGCCTGCTTGCATCAGCCGCACACCGAGGTCTTGGTCTTCTGTGAGGCGGTCGCGCCACGGGCCCTCACCCTCCACGATGTCGGCAAGCGCCGAGAGACGGTTGAACTGACCGTTGCCTCCCATGTTCGCTGTACCCCACGCAGACCGCGCGGCTTGGAAGACATGACCGAAGGCGCTGAACTCGACGTCTTGCGCCCACGTGAGAAAGCCCCGGCGGTTGTAAATGCGCACGAGCACCTGCACACCACCGACCTGTTCATCCGCAAAGTGCCAGGCGACCTTCTCCGGCGCGTCGACGGCGAGACGGCCATCGGCATCGACGATTCCGACGATGACGCGATCGGGGGAGAAATGCCGGTATCGCTCCTGCGTCAAGATGACGGACTGGAGAAACGAGTACGCATTGTTAATCGCTGCGGCTTTGCCCGTGCGGGCGTCGGGAGCTGTGCGTGTCAAAACGTGCAGGTCGTCGCACGCCAACCGTTCCAGCACCTCCCCGGTTGTGTCATCGGAACCATCGTTGATAGCAAGAATGACGCGGTTCGTCGCTTGGGTTTGCAGAAGCCGCCCGACGCTGTCGGCAATCGTGACCTCCTCGTTGAGCGCCGGAACCATAAACACCCAGAGAAAGTCGCTTTCGCTCACTTGCCCTGCGGGATGAGCGCGCTTGCGAGCGCGACGTGCGCGTGCGGCCATGATCGCAAGGGTGACTACCGAGATGAAGGCTGATATCGCGATCAGGAGAACCACGAAGAAGAGCACGCGCACCTCGATGGGGGTGTCGACGAACAGCCATCTGGTCAACGAGTCAGGCATTGTCGGAGAGATCTCCGACGAGGGTGTGCGCCATTTGGACTTCTTCTTCGTGACGCACGTCGGCCGGATCCTCTAGGTAGCCGGCCGCACGCAGGATCACGTTGCGATCAAAACCGGTGACGAGAGACTGTGGCGCGTCACCACGGTAGGCAATGTGCTCGCATGCCGCGAGGATACGTTGTGCGGCATAACCGTCGCCGTACGGGTTCCTGCGGCCAGCCTGGCGGCCATGAGCCTCAGCGTTGTCGAGCAGCTCGCCTGCGACCGCGACGATATCTGCAGTATTTGTGCCCACCAGCTTCACGGTTCCGGCGTCCACACCCTCCTGGCGCTCAGTGGTTTCACGCACCACGACCACCGGAGTGCCCAACGCAGGTGCTTCTTCTTGGATGCCACCGGAATCGGTAATCGCGATGTAGGCGCGCTCAAGCAGTCGCGCAAACGCGCCGTATCGCATGGGCTTGACCATGATCACGTTGTGCAGCCCCGTCAGCTCCGCACGGAAGACATCAGCGACCGCGGGATTGGGGTGCAGGGAAACCACGAACAGATCGTCTTCGTGAGACTCGGCCAGAATGCGCACAGCGGAGGCGATGCGTGCGATGCCGCCGTTCCAGTTCTCTCGGCGGTGTGCAGTGACTACGACGACGCGGCGCGACTCATCGTCCTCGAGCGCTTCGAGTTCAGGCATGCCGTAGGGCAGCTTGCGTTCCGCGACGAGTTGCAGCGCATCGATTGCGGTATTTCCGGTGATCAGAACGCGACCAAGCGCCACACCTTCGCGGAGGAGGTTTTCTGCATTGTTTGGTGTCGGAGCAAAATGCGCCACGGCGATACGCGATATGAGCTGGCGGTTGAGTTCTTCCGGGAAGGGGGAAAGCGTGTTTGAAGTACGCAGGCCCGCCTCAACGTGCCCAACCGGGATGTGGAGGTGGAACGATGCCAGCGCGGCGGCGGCGGCGCTGGAGGTGTCGCCATGTACGAGCGTAGCCACCGGGAAGTGGTCGTTGTAGGCACCAGCGCCTGCGCCTGGGTTCTCGCCGTAGGTCTCGGTGACGTAGGAGTTGAGGCCCCGCATGACGGCGCTGAAAAGGCCGTTAAGCGTTCGTTCATCGTCGCGAATCTGGAGTGTGACGTCAGGGGTGATACCCACGAAACCGAGAACCTCGGCGACGAGCTCTGAATGTTGCCCCGTGGAGATGACAACCGGGGTCAGGTGCTCAGATTGCTTGACCGCGAGGATGACAGGCATCATTTTGATGGCTTCTGGGCGGGTTCCAACCACAATGAGAACGGAACGTTTGGTGCGGCGCATATTCAAACCCTACCGGGGCAAATCATGCATTCTTCAGAATGTTATGACGCTCAAATATGTTTCTCAGGAATAGTAATTGACGTGTGTGATTTTTATACCGCGCGGCGGCAACAGGGGGGGAGAGCGCGACGTTTCTGCAGGCGTAAAAATGCCCGGCAGGAAGGACCTGTCCGGGCTAGTGGTGGGCGATGCCGGACTCGAACCGACGACCTCTTCCGTGTGAAGGAAGCGCGCTACCAACTGCGCCAATCGCCCCAGAAACTGGGTTCGGTTTAAGAGCATATCCCACACCGGAACGGCTGTGCGAATCAACACGGAGACACGCGCGGGTCGCGCTCAGTTTTGCATGACGGATGATGTCGGCTATTCTCGATAGAGCGCCGGGACACCGGGGCGAAAATGCGGATGTAGCGCAGTTGGTAGCGCATAACCTTGCCAAGGTTAGGGTCGCGAGTTCGAGTCTCGTCATCCGCTCGAGTGTGAGATTCTCTTCGGAGAACATCGCGCGTGGTTTGAGCCACACACGGTGATATGGCCGAGCGGCTAGGCACCGGCCTGCAAAGCCGTTTACACGGGTTCAAATCCCGTTGTCACCTCAACAAAACTAAATAGCCCCATTGGGCGCGATTGGCGCAGCGGTAGCGCGCTTCCCTGACACGGAAGAGGTCACTGGTTCGATCCCAGTATCGCGCACAGACAAAACCCCCTGAGAAATCAGGGGGTTTTTGCGTTGTCCGGATGGTGAGTGGCCGAGGCTGGTCGTCCTCTGGGCTCTAGACCAAAAGGAGCGCTATCGATTGGTATCTCGTGTGGCAGGCGGACCAGTCAACGGCAGGTCGTCGGAGCTGCATGCTCGATGTTCCGCGACACCCCCGGACCGCCGCGCGCCCGAGTTATGCATGAGCGTTCTCAGTTCTGCATGAGTGAAGAGGCGATTCGGCCTCGACACGCCGTGCTTTCGCGCGGTTTGGGCGTTTGACTCATGCGTAACTGAACTGACTCATGCATAACTGGATTGACTCATGCATAACTGGATTGACGTGTGCATGTCGGCCGTCGTGCGGGCAGTTGGCAGCGCCGTCTCCGACCCCGACCACGTGACGCCGTCTCCGACCCCGACCACGTGACGCCGTCTCCGACCTCGAGCGCAGTGTCGTCGTCTCTGACCTCGCCCACGTGAACGGAGTGCACGCGGGCGAGGGGATTCAGCGTCTTCCCGTGAGCCCGGCTCGCGGAAAGACGCGCGGGGTAGTCGGTGAGCGAGCTAGTCGCGCACCAGCATGACGGCGGTCTGGCCGTTCCAGATGCGGTCTTGGTCTGGCAAATCCGCCCCGGTGTAGTAATCGGGGAGATCGATCGTGGTTCCTGCCGGATAGAACGTGCCGAAAGGCGCGCCGGGCACAGAGAATTGCGTGCCGCCGTCGGCGTTCTGGTCCCCTCCACCGGTGAGATCGACGATATTGCCGTTGTCGTAGGTGGCGGTGGGCAGGGTGACCGTAACGCACCCGTAGCGATCATTGCTTTCGGCGGTGGGGCACCAACGTCCGTCGACGGTGCTGTCGGCACGAGGTTCCGCTGCTGGCTCGAGGTCTTCTGCGACCACAGCGCTCGTAGCCTCATCCCAGGTATACGTCGTCGTGGTGAGGATCGGCGGCACGTTCGCGCCGCCCGGCACGGCGAAGGTCAGGGCGATCGTGCTGTCGTCAATACGTTCCGTAGCGGCCTCAGGGGTTCGCGCCTGTGCGCGGTCAGTCACCGTCGCTGCGGAGATGAATTGACCGCGATTGAAGAACATCACGGGCGTGATCTCGAACACGGTGCAGCACTCCGCAGGACGCAGCACGATGTACGACAGTTCTGCGCACTCGTCGTAGCCGCTGACATCGCTGTACTCGCCTGCCACATCCCACGTGCGGGTGGTCTCAACCTCGTTCGCCCAGGTTTCAAGAGCTTCGATGCCGGTGAGTCCTGAGCATTCTTCTGGGGCAGGGGTTTCTGGTGCCGGGGCTGCCGCCACTGTTGACGCGGCCGGTTCCGGCTCGCTCGTGGCCGAGCAACCGGTGAGCGCGGCCAGGAGCGTTACTCCCGCTGCCGCGATCATTGTGATGGACTTTTTCGTCAAGGCGCGCATGACGAGGCCTCTTTCTGCTGTCGTCGTGATGTGATCGCCGACAGGTCGGGCCGTTAGGGGGCTGAGGACACCGGCGCTGGCGAGGCGCGCGGGCGGTTGCTCCCGTCTCTGTCGAAGCGGTGCGAACCGCCTACGCCCCACGCTACCGTGCCAAAACGGGCCAGATTGGTTTCACCCGCCCCGCAATGCGGGCGCGGAAGGGGCAACACGCCGACGGAACCGTGCAATACGGCCGGCAGGTAGGCGGCGGTTCCTGCACAACCAGGGTGCACGCCTCAACGTTCCGGGGGCGCGCTCGAGCCCCAATTCGAGGAGCGGCGAGGCCGCCGTCAGAACGCGGGGCGCGTGTCGATCAGCGGGTGGGAAGCGGTGTGCGCAGTAGCGCGTTCATGACGCCCAGGAGCAGGAGAAGAAACGCGCTTACGACTGTTGCCCACAGGGCGATGGCGGTACCCGACGACTCCGCGACGGCACCCACAATGGCGGAGGCTGATGACTGTCCGACCACGACGGCGGAACCAAGCATTGTCATGACGGTGGCCGAGCGTCCTCGCGGGGTGCGTTCGGTGGCGAGCGAATACGCGTTGACGATGACGGGCCCCACACCAATACCGGTAACGGCGAGTGCGATCATCATGGTGGGAACGGTGTCGGCGGTTGCGATGAGCACCGACCCAGCCGTCATAATCGCGGCAAACGTGAGCCAGCGCGCTCTGAATGTGAATCGCGCGGGGAAGAACGCAAAGCTCAGCGCAAGCACGGCGCTCGTGACGCCCATCAGGCCATAGAGCAAGCCCGTCTGCTCGGCCGCGCCACGATCTTCCATCCACGCGGTGAGGGATGTGAGAGCGGAACCAAAGAACAGGCCCGTCGCGAGCATGCCCAGCACGACAACGAGGATTCGGAACCGGTACAGCTCGCGTGCCGGTGCTTGCTCCACGCGGGCGCTGGCGTCTGTTCGTGTGATCGAGACATTGGCCGAGTGGTGCAGCGCGAATGCCGACACGAACACGAGGGTCAGGGCCGCGGCGCCGATGAGAGGCGCGGCAGGATTCATCGTCGTGGCGAGGAGGCCGACGAGCACCGGACCGAAAATGAACACGATCTCATCGACGGCCGACTCATACGCGAGAACGCCTTGAATCGTCTTGCCTCGAGTCTCCTTGGGCATGCGTGTGATGTACGCCACCAGGCGCGTACGCGACAGCGGACCCACTTGCGGTGCGCTTGCGCCGACGAGCACCGCCACCGCAAGCAACCATGAGTCTGCGACCGGCGCGAACGCAATCCACGACATCAGCACGAGAGCGAGGGCGTTTGCGATGCCGGAAAGCAGCATGACGTGCCGCTGTCCGAAGCGGTCGGCAGCCGCACCCAACAGCGGGCCGGCCACCGCGGTTCCGAGCCCCACAGCCGCTGCCGTTAATCCACCTGTCGCGATCGAGCCGCGGGCTGCCACCACGAGCGTCAGCACGCCAACCACATTCATCGCGAACGGCAATCGGGCGATGAGGGCGATCGGGAAATACGCTCGCCCGGTTTGAGCGATCAGGCTCGTGGGTTCAGCGGGGGAGTGAGTCACGTGTGCATTCCTTTGATGACGGTTTCGTGCCGCCTTGTCAGTGACAGGTAGATGCACACAAATGCGCGGAGCGCGCGAACAACTTTAGTCCGGTTAGCGGACGCCCTTCATGAGCCGCAGAACGGGGCGTGCGCTGATCAGCAGGAGAACGCCGATGCCGATAGCCACGCAACCGAGGAAGAGGAAGTACGGAACCTCGTTGGTCGGATCGTAGAAGCGCGCCAGCGCACCAGCTACGGCGGTACCGAGCGAGATGGACAGGTAAAACAGCGCGATCATCTGCGTGTGGAACGCAGCGGGTGCAAGCTTCGTCGTCACCGACAATCCGACGGGGGAGAGCAGCAGCTCGGCAATCGTGAACACCAGCAGGATGAGCACCAGCCACAGCAGTGGCGTGGAGTGCGCGGCGCCATTCGCCACGGGCAAGAACAGGAGGAACGCGACGCCGACGAGGGCGGTGCCGAGCGCGAACTTCACCGGCGTGGAAGGCTGACGCGCGCCCATCTTGGTCCACAGGGCCGCGGCGGCGCCGGCCAGCAGGATGATGAACACCGGGTTGATGGAGTTTACCCACGACACCGGCATCTCCCAGCCGAACAGCGAGCGATTCAGGCGCACGTCTGAATACAGCACGAGCACGGTGAACTGCTGCTGATACAGCGACCAGAACGCGACGGAGGCAATGAACAGCGGGATGAACCCGAACACGCGCGATCGCTCGTCGCGCGTCACCTTGGCGGAGGTCGTAATCAGGGTGAAGTAGGCGAGCGTTGCCGCGATGACGACGACAATGACGACGAGGTCGAGGTTGTCGGCGCGAATGATGCCGCCGAGCACGAGAGCTGCGATCGCAGCAATGGCAACGGCGACGATGCCGCCAACGACCGGGTACTTACTCTTGGGAAGTGGGTTGGAAACAACGCGCGCGGCCTCGGGGAGCTTACTGCGGCCGAAGGAGTACTGCACGAGCCCGGCCACCATACCGAGTGCCGCCAAAGCGAAGCCCCAGTGGAACCCGACGCGGCTCTGCAGGAGTCCGGTCAGGAGCGGGCCGAAGAAGGAACCCAGGTTGATGCCCAGGTAGAAAAGCGAGAAGCCGGCGTCGCGGCGCGTGTCGTCGGATGCATACAGCGTGCCGACCACGGCGGTCGCGGTGGCCTTCAAGCCGCCGGAACCAAGGGCAACGAGAATGAGGCCGACGGCGACGCCGGGCACGCCGGGGATGAGTGCGAGGGCGAGGTGGCCCGCAACGATGACAATGGCGCTGCCGAACAGCACGCGTTCCGCGCCGAACAGTCGATCGGCGACCCATGCTCCGACAATCGTGGAGAGGTAAACCGCGCCGCCATATGCGCCGACGATGCCGAGCGCGACGGATTGGTCGATCCCGAGGCCGCCGTCGACAACGGAGTAGTACAGGTAGATGGCAAGGATGCCCTGCATGCCGTAGAAGCTGAAGCGCTCCCACATCTCGACGCCGAAAACGTTCGCAAGGGCGCGAGGCTGGCCAAAGAACGTTTTCTTTGGCGTGGCGGGAGAAACAGCGTCATGATGCGAGGAAGGCATCATTCCAGGGTACCCCCACTCGCTGGGAAAGATTCTCCTGCATAGATTCAGTTACGTAGGCGACACGCGCGGCGCGGAGGGTTTCGCGTCACCGTGCAATTTTCCGGTAAGCTCGAACACGTTCCCGAAAGGGAGCACGCGGATGTAGCGCAGTTGGTAGCGCATAACCTTGCCAAGGTTAGGGTCGCGAGTTCGAGTCTCGTCATCCGCTCGAGTTAGAGGATCCCTGCGGGGAACCCGGGGTTTTCTTTCTATTTGGTGGCGTGGCCGAGCGGCTAGGCACCGGCCTGCAAAGCCGTTTACACGGGTTCGAATCCCGTCGCCACCTCCACACTCAGTCAATCCGGGCGATTGGCGCAGCGGTAGCGCGCTTCCCTGACACGGAAGAGGTCACTGGTTCGATCCCAGTATCGCCCACGCGGATGTAGCGCAGTTGGTAGCGCATAACCTTGCCAAGGTTAGGGTCGCGAGTTCGAGTCTCGTCATCCGCTCCACGCGAAAAGGCCCCGAGAAATCGGGGCCTTTTCGCGTCTATTTGTAGTCGTCGAGAAGCTCGTCGAATGCGGCTTCATCTGCCTCGCTGATGGTGGGCCCGGTGACGACATAGATGTTGACGCCCTCCAGCGGTTCGCCGCTGCGCTTGTTCCAGTCTTCGCGATCCTTGCGGAAGGTGCCGTCTGCGTTGTCCATGCTCAAGTCAACGATCTGCACATACAGCGTGAAGTTGGCGTCATAGTCGCCCGTATAGAACTCCCAGATCACCTGTTCTGTCGGTTCGGCGGAACCATAGAGCTGTTCCAGCACCTTGTCATCGCGGTACCCGGGTTGCGTCAGCGAGTACAGCTCGTCATACCCGAACTCGTCCACCACGCTATTGATGCTGTTCACCACAGCGGTCTTATCGGAGACACCATGCACAGCCTCATTCGTCATCCACTTTTCACTCGTGTACGTGAAGAACCACGATTCCCCGCCATAACCATTGCGGATGGGGCGGCGCATGTCATCTGTGGGGTCTGTCCAGGTGAACCCGAAGTCCGTTGTGAGGCGTTCTCGCACGCTGAGAAGAAGCTCGTCGGCGTCCGCCTTGTACTCCTCAACGCTGGATGCGCCGATCAGGTAGACAGGCTCCTGGTCTTTGATGCCCGGGTACTTCTCCCAGAACTTCTGCTCGTCGCTCTTGAGGTTCTCGTAATTGCCGGTGTACGCGCTCGTGACGGCCCCAGCCGCACCGACCGTCGCGACGTTCATCAAGAGGCTGAGAGCGAGCGCACCTGAGGCCCACTTCCGGGCACCAGGGGTAAAGAGAGCGACAAGGATAAACGCCAGCACGGCGATCTGCACGGCAAGCATGTTAAAGCCGTAAAGGGTGTGGCTTCCGCCAACGTTCCACACAATGAGCAGCATGATGGCGAAAGCGATAGCGACGATGAGCGCCGCGCGTCCCATCCACACTCGCTTTTTCTTTGCATCAGCGGAACCACGAGGCGGCGTGGGAGCACCGGGTGGCAGTTGTGGCGTGCGGTTGCGCTGGGCACCGCGGTAACCACCGGGTGGTGGCACCGGGGGAGCGCCGTCGCTGTTGGCGACATACCGGTTCGAGGTCGCCTCGCCGGGAATCACCATGGCTTGTCCGTTTCGTAATCGTTCCACGGGTCGTCTTCGTCGCGGCCCATGTCATCGCGGTCGCGCTCACCCTGGCCAAGCCGCTGCTCAATTTCGTCGAGCTGCTCTTGACCTGGCCCTTGGTCGGTTTCCTGTTCGCCTGTGCCAGGGTCGGGCTGCTGCGGTTGCTCGCCCTCGGGGCCTTCTTGCTTCTGCTTTTGCTGTTCCTGCTTGTCTTGCAGGCGCTGTTCCATTTGTTCCCGCTGTGCGTTCATGTCGCGCTGGGGATCGCTCGAGTTCTGCTTCGACTTCTCTTCGTCGTCACAGTCTTTCGGGCCGCTCAGCAGATTGAGCAGGGCTTCGTCGTAGAGCTTCTTCGCGGCGTACGCGTCTCCCGCCTGGTCTTTCAGATCTCCCAATCTTTCGATCGTGATCGAGAGGTTGATGCGAACAGCGCATTCCTCCAGACCCGTCACCAGATCAAGCGCCTTCTCAAACTCTGCGCGCGCCGGAGCATATTGCGCATTTGCGGCGAGGCCAACCGCGTTGTTAAACGGCGCTTTGAACGGCTCGAAGATGTTTACCGGGTATTGCCACTGCGCGGCTCGTGACGTGCCGGAACCATCGCCCGTGATGAACGATGCAATAGCCATATGGGCGGCGGCGTACATACTAAAGATCTTCACGAGCAGGAGCACCACGACCAGCAGAACGGGAATACTGCCGAGCCCGATCCATTTGCGAATCCTGCGGCGCCGGCGATTGCCTTCCAAGATCGATGCGGCAGCACGCTGCTCTTCAGGAACGGACGGCTCAGCCACGTCATCGTCGACAAGCGTCATGCGCGGCTCCATTCGTCATCTGCACGCTGCTGTGCATCGGCTGTCGCTTTCAACCCGCGCAGCTGAGTAGTCAGCATGGTCGCCCGCAACAGTTCCCAAGCGATCAGAGCAGATACGGCGATCGCGAGAATCCAGGAGAGGTCGGACACACCGCCTGCGGTTTCTGAGTTCGTCAGCGTCATGGACGATGTCGGTGCAGGAGGGAAGTCCGCTGCGGTGCCTGCCACGCGCAGCTGCAGGGTGAGGCCGAGATCATCTGCGATCGTCTGCAGATTCTCGTCATCGATCACGGAGAGGGCAACTTCACCGTCGTACTCGATATAGGAATCATCGGGGGAGTCGGTTGCGTAACCGCTGGTGACCTTCATGGGGCCGCCCTGGGCGGTTCCGTATCCGAATACCGCGCCGCCGTCGGTCAGTTCGCGCGACGCGGCGAACGACTTCGGGGTACGGCTTGAGGTCTGTTCCCCGTCGCCGAAATAGAACACCATGCGTGAGCGGTCGTCGGCCGATTCGGCCGCAGTTGTCAAGACTCGCTCGAGAGTGGCTGCGGCGGCGCCAATGTCGGAACCACGGCTCACGCTGGTGGTCTCGGGTCGCATCACCGCAAGCGATGACATCACCGCACTGGAATCTGTTGTGAGCGGCAACCGGATTTCTGCAGCGCTCGCGAATGTGATGAGGGAGAACCGGGCGCCAGCGTATTGGGTGACCAGCTCTGCGATGTCTTCCCTGATGCCATTGATGCGTGGTTCCGCATCACCCCAGTCCTCAGCCACGATCGACGCCGTGGTGTCAACAACAAGGAAAATGTCGGTGTTGGTGGTGACTGTCTGGGTGGGGGTGCCGGTGATTCCGGGGCGCAACAGCATCACGAAGCACAGTGCGACCAG